>NZ_CP061205.1:1744166-2350833 GCF_015240255.1 Kordiimonas pumila | reverse complement strand
TAAAACGTGTTCATTACTTGACCAAGAAACCGCCATCAACTCCCCCTATGGAATCGGCGCAGTGTAGCAAAAGAAAAAAGCCCCGAAAGGGGCTTATTCAAAAAAATGCAAAATGGGGCGAGTGACCGGACTTGAACCGGCGGCCTCCAGAATCACAATCTGGCGTTCTAACCAACTGAACTACACCCGCCACAAGCATTTATGGTGGGCCTGTTTATGCGCATGCAGCCTCATTCGTCAAGCGCGAATTTAAGGATATTGAGGATTACTTTAAACAAATATAAAACAGCGCTTCCCTGAAGAATTGAAAACATCTATAAATTACACCCCTTATCAGGCCATCACTTGTCTTTATCTGCTTACACCATACTATCACCATAAGCATTTATTTAGCCCGGTCTGTGCAGTGATAAGGCAATTGCCTATTTTTTAAGCAATCTACTGAAGCACCAAAACGGAGTAAATTGAAAAAAATATACCAATCACTTGATATATATAACCTTTTAATTTTGCAGACTAACTGGCATGTTCTATGCAGTACGCGCTGCATCACCTTAATAGCGGTAAAAAAGTATGAAAAAAATTGAAGCAATAATAAAACCTTTCAAACTCGATGAAGTTAAAGAAGCACTTCACGATATCGGCATTTCCGGCATAACCGTTACCGAAGCCAAAGGTTTTGGCCGCCAAAAGGGCCATACTGAATTATACCGCGGCGCAGAATATGTTGTAGATTTTGTGCCAAAAGTAAAAATTGAGGTGGTGATTGAAGCATCACAAGCAGAACGTGCCGTTGAAGCAATCAAAAATGCAGCACATACAGGCCGCATCGGCGATGGCAAAATATTTGTCAGCCCTGTTGAAGATGCCATACGGATTCGCACAGGCGAAACTGGGCCAGACGCCATATAATCATAACGGAAACATTATTAGTGTTTCACAAACAATTGTCAAAAAAGGGAATTTGAAATGGCTAAGTATACCAACCTCAGCGTCGAGGACTTTCTTGCTCTTGTAAAAGAAGCAAAAGCCGAATGGATCGATCTTAGGTTTACAGATCCAAAAGGTAAATGGCAGCACCTTACTATGTGCGCTGATGTTGTGGATGACGACATGCTTTCAGATGGCATCATGTTTGATGGCTCATCTATCGCTGGCTGGAAAGCAATTAACGAATCAGACATGGTTTTAAAACCTGACCTGAACTCTGTAACAATTGATCCCTTTACTGCCGATGTAACAATCGTTGTTTTCTGTGACATTCTAGACCCGATCACGGGCCAACCTTACGAGCGTGACCCACGCGGTACAGCTAAAAAAGCCGAGGAATTCCTGAAGTTTTCCGGCCTTGGCGACACAGCCTTCTTTGGTCCTGAGCCTGAGTTCTTTGTATTTGACGATGTAAAATTCAAAGTAGACTATAGCGGCGCAATGTACGAAATTGACGACATTGAAGGCCCTTATAATACTGCCAAATCATACGACGAAGGCAACTATGCCCACCGTCCACGCGCTAAAGGCGGTTACTTTCCAGTAGCTCCTGTGGATAGCTGTGTTGATCTGCGCGGCGAAATGGTCAAGGTCATGAAAGAAATGGGCCTGCCAATGGACAAGCATCACCACGAAGTGGCTGCTTCTCAGCATGAGCTAGGTGTTACCTACTCAACACTTGTAGATACAGCTGATAATGTTCAGATCTACAAATTTGTAACGCACCAAGTAGCACACACATACGGTAAAACAGCTACGTTCATGCCAAAACCCGTTGCTGCGGATAACGGCTCAGGTATGCATACGCACATGTCTATCTGGAAAGATGGCCAGCCAACATTTGCAGGCTCTGGTTATGCAGGCCTTTCTGAAACTGCCCTATACTACATTGGCGGTATCATTAAGCACGCAAAAGCAATTAATGCTTTCACTAACCCAAGTACAAATAGCTACAAGCGTTTGACACCTGGTTTTGAAGCACCTGTTCTGCTGGCATACTCTGCTCGCAACCGTTCTGCATCATGCCGTATTCCTTTTGGTGCCGGTCCTAAAGCGAAACGTGTTGAAGTTCGCTTCCCAGACCCAACAGCAAACCCATACCTTGCTTTTGCAGCTATGTTGATGGCTGGCATTGATGGCATTAAAAACAAAATTCACCCTGGCGAAGCTATGGACAAAGATCTTTATGCTCTGCCGCCAGAAGAACTTGCAAATGTTCCAACTGTTGCTGGTTCACTGCGTGAAGCACTTGCTAGCCTTGATGCAGACCGTGAATTCCTGAAACAGGGTGACGTATTCTCTGATGATCAGATTGATGCTTATATCGAGCTAAAAATGGAAGATGTGATCCGTATGGAACTCGCACCTCATCCTGTTGAGTTTGATATGTACTACAGCTCATAAGCTTTATTTTACATACAATTGAAGGGGCCTTTGTTATTTTAACAGAGGCCTCTTTTGTATTTATGGTTATTTACTTTTTAACAACTAACAAAATATATAGTGTCTAAACTGGATTAATAATTAGGTCATAAAGGTGCATGTGGGCGGCAACTATGCAGATTGAGTACACAAATGAACAGAAGGCTTTACAGCCAAAGTTAGCCGATGCCAATATTAACCCTGAGAGCTTTTTAGCGACCGACTATTTGAATCACTTTAATGAAATTGTCATGTTGCTGGAGATGATTCCCGACATGCCCGAGCTTGTGGAAGACGCTTCAGACTGGCAGCCTAAAAGCTACAATCAACACTTTGAAGACAGCGGCTTTCAAGCTAAACATCTTGCTATCGACGCCTTCAATATCGCGCCAGAATCTATAAGATCTGCTTTTAATGCCTTATGCACTGATTTAAACGAACTCATTAGCACCACCCTTTTAGGTCTTTTACAGCTAAATGTAGTTGAAAGAGGCTTATCACAAGCTGCACGTGGGCTGGTAAAACAGCGTGTTGGGCAGATACAAGGCATGCTATTGAAATTAAATCAGGTGATTCACGGTAAAATTGATGAGAAGCCTGTTATAGAAAAAATAGTTAATAACGAAAAATCTTCCGCAACAGAGAATCTTCAAACACAAGAAGATATTGATAAACTCTTCGACTAGGAATGCACTGCCTACATTAAGGCCAATAAATTCTCGTTTATTGAAGAGTAGTGGGCCTAAAATCCTGACCTTCTTCTAGCACAGATAATGATAAAATCTTTTTCAAGTCAGGCCGGCCTTCTCTTACAAGGCTTATAAGAGGAAAGCTGCTCATGCTAACCTTGCTAATACGCTCCACAACCCAGATAGAGACACCCTGCCCCATATGTTCATAACGATCACCAACAGCAATATTGCTCATAGGTGGTGGCACCTCAATGCCGCCAACCATACGCCTAAAAACGCTCATGGGACGAAAACTGGTCATCGGTTTCCCTTTCTGGTGAATGCTAACTAGCTAATATTAAAAACAAATCAGTTAACAGAACGTCTACTGTAGAAAATCAAGCCCTCAAGAACTCTTATATATACAATATATGCATTAACGGCGCAATACTAATACTATATATTGATCGTATTGACGAATCCTCAACACTAGTTTACCCCCTGATATAGTGATATTTTATGAAGGTAACCCAATGACCGATCTGTTTGAGGTTCAGCAAACAAAAACTGACTATTCTGCAAAAGATATTGAGGTTCTTGAAGGCCTCGAGCCTGTTAGACAGCGGCCTGGCATGTACATTGGCGGCACTGATGAACGGGCACTCCATCATCTGGTTGCAGAAATCCTTGATAACTCGATGGATGAGGCAGTGGCTGGGCATGCAAATATTATTCATGTTTCCCTAAGTGCAGACGGTTATATAACAATTAGCGATAATGGACGGGGTATACCAACAGACCCTCATCCGAAATATCCCGGCAAATCTGCCCTTGAAGTGATTATGACAACGTTGCACTCAGGTGGAAAGTTTAACTCAGATGCTTACGCAACATCAGGTGGCCTTCACGGTGTAGGGATTTCTGTTGTAAATGCTTTAAGCGAATCGATGACAATTGAAGTTGCACGAGACCGCAACCTTTGGCGCCAATCTTATTCACGCGGCAAAACAACGAGCCCTCTCGAAGACCTTGGCCCTGTTCAAAATAGGCGTGGCACTAAGGTGACCTTTTTCCCAGATCATCAAATTTTTGGTAAAAAAGCGACATTCAAGCCTTCACGACTCTATAAGATGGCAAGGTCAAAGGCTTACCTGTTTAGAGGCGTTGAAATCCGGTTCAAATGTGATCCGTCACTCATTGAAGCTGACGATAAAACACCAGCAGAGATCAGCCTTCACTTTCCCGGTGGCCTTGCTGATTATTTAACAGAAACCATGAAAAATCGTACCTGTGTTACAACAGAACCATTTTCAGGGTTTGTGAAGTTTCCTGATTCTGCCGGCCAAGTTGAGTGGGCTGTGCAGTGGCCTGAGTTCGGCGATGGCTCCTCCAGCAGTTACTGTAATACCATTCCAACACCTCAAGGCGGCACCCACGAAAATGGTTTTAGAAGTGCCTTAATGCGCGGATTAAAAGCATATGCTGACCTAACGAATAACAAAAAGGCAGCACAGCTAACATCTGATGATATATGTGGTTCTGCGTGCACTATGCTCTCTGTATTCATTCGCGATCCACAGTTTCAAGGCCAGACAAAAGATAAACTCTCAACGCTGGATGCTCACAGGCTAACAGAAAATGCGATTAGAGATGCCTTTGACCACTGGCTTGCAGACCACCCTGACCGCGCAAATGGCCTGCTGACATGGGCGCTTGAGCGCTTGGAAGACAGACTCCGCAGAAAGCAAGAACGTGAGATAAAAAGGGCAACAGCCGTTGGTAAACGAAAGTTGCGCTTGCCCGGAAAGCTTACTGATTGTTCAAGCGAAGATTCTGAAAATACAGAAATTTATATTGTGGAAGGTGATTCTGCCGGTGGCTCTGCCAAACAAGCACGCGACAGAAAAACGCAGGCTATCTTGCCAATTCGCGGTAAAATTCTGAATGTTGCCTCTGCAACCCGCGATAAAATTGCGGGTAATCAGGAAATAAAAGACCTTACGCAAGCACTTGGATGCGGTGTACGTGATGGCTATGACGGCGCAGCACTCCGGTATGAAAAAGTTGTTATCATGACCGATGCCGACGTGGATGGTGCCCATATTGCTACCCTTCTCATGACATTCTTCTTTCAGGAAATGCCGCAACTTGTTCGGGATGGGCATCTATTTCTGGCACAGCCCCCACTTTACCGCCTCGCAAAAGGCGGCAAAGTTTTTTATGCCCGTGATGATGCCCATAAAGACGAACTGATGAAAACAGAGTTTTCTGGTAGTGGTAAAGTAGAGGTTAGCCGTTTTAAAGGCCTTGGTGAGATGCCTCCGGCACAGCTGAAAGAAACCACAATGGCCCGTGCTAACAGAACTCTTTTACGGGTGACACTGCCACAAGAATATGCCGCCCGTGCCGACGTAAACAGACTGGTTGATGACCTAATGGGCAAAAAACCAGAAAAGCGGTTTGATTTCATCCGCGACAATGCCGCAAATATTGACCAGTTGGACATTTAAACAACACATATCAGATGAAAAAACCCGGATTTCCAATCCTTCATTGACATTCAACATTTGGGACCTATTCTGCGCCCATTGAATTTTGTCGAAAAGTGGTAGTAATTGAATGGGTTTTGACCAACTGGGACTAAGCGAAAAGCTGTTATCCGCTGTCAGCGATGCTGGCTACAGTGAACCTACCCCCATTCAGGCTCAGGCCATACCGCAGTGCCTTATGGGCAGAGATATCCTTGGCATTGCCCAAACGGGCACAGGTAAAACAGCATCCTTTACCTTACCAATGATCGATATTCTATCGGAAGGCCGTGCTAGAGCACGTATGCCGAGGTCCCTTATTCTAGAGCCAACCCGTGAGCTCGCAGCACAAGTTGCAGACAGCTTTGAAAAATATGGTAAAAACCATAAACTTACGATGGCCCTGCTTATTGGCGGCGTAAATTTTAGCGATCAGGAAAAGGCACTGGAACGAGGCGCCGATGTTCTCATCGCAACACCAGGCCGCCTTTTAGACCATTTTGAGCGCGGCAAGCTGCTGCTCAATGGCATTGAGATACTTGTTGTCGATGAAGCTGATCGCATGCTCGATATGGGGTTTATCCCTGATGTTGAAAAAATTTGCGAACGCATCACTAAAAAACACCAAACCCTGTTTTTCTCGGCAACCATGCCGCCTGTCATACAGCGGCTCACAAAACAATTCCTCGATGATCCTAAAAAGATCGAAGTGGCACGCCCGGCGACTACCGCAGATACTATTGAACAGTTTCTTGTAGAGGTTGGCCCTCGGGAAAAAAGACACGCCCTAAGGCAGCTTTTGCGAACCGAAGAGATTAAGAACGGTATTATTTTCTGTAATCGCAAACGCGATGTGAATGAAGTTTACCTATCATTAGATCGTCACGGCTTTAGCGTCGGTCAATTACACGGTGATATGGAACAATCTGAGCGTATGGACGTTTTAAAGCAATTTAAAGAAAATAAAATACAGCTGCTCTGCGCTTCTGATGTAGCTGCGCGCGGACTTGATGTGCCTGATGTGAGCCATGTTTTTAACTTTGATGTACCGGGCCATGCCGACGATTATGTGCACCGCATTGGCAGAACAGGCCGCGCAGGTAGAAAAGGTAAAGCTTTTACTATTGCCACAAAATCAAAGATCGACAACAAACTGCTTGAGACTATTGAAAAACTAACAAAAAGTCCTCTAAAGAAGATTGATAATCTCAAATTAGAGCCCGAAAGCAGAGCTGGGCAACAAGCAGAAAAATCTTCAGAGCCAGAACCCAAAGCTGAGACACGCAGTGCAAACCCAAGGTCACAGCGCAGCAGTACTCCGCGTGAAAACACACGGCAACCGCGCCAACGTGCAGATTCGTCCCCACGCAGGAATGAACCCACACAGCGCAGGAACGATGACAAGCTTAACTTTGCCCCAGATGACATGCCTAAAGAACCTTTTGTTGGCTTGGGCCCGCATGTTCCTGCATTTTTGAAGCGTGAAATTAAACCTAGCAAATAATTACGCTGTGCCAGCCTTGCTTGCACTCAACTTTGCTCTAGTCTCATGTACCTGAACGGCAAGCTCAGACAGGTAGGTTATGATGACAAATTTCAAGGCTATTACATTCGAGAAAACGAATAATCTGGCTATTATTGCTTTAAACAGGCCGGAATGCCTAAATGCCCTTAATGCAACAATGAAGCTTGAGCTGCTAGAAGCCATCCGGCATGTAGGTGCTAAACACTCAGGCATCAGAGGCTTGCTGATAACTGGCACTGGCCGTGGTTTCTGTGCAGGCGCGGACCTGATAGAAACACCTGAAAACAAAGATGCGGGCAGTGACTTAATAGATACCTTCCATCCCTTTTTACAGGAGCTAATGGCGCTTGATATCCCTGTTGTTACCGCCGTTAATGGCATCGCGGCAGGAGCTGGTATGAGCATTGCCCTTTCTGCTGATATTGTGTTTGCCTCAGAATCAGCAGAATTTTTGCAAGCTTTTGTGAAAATAGGCCTCGTACCTGACGCTGGTAGTAGCTATATTTTACCCCGCCTTATTGGCGAAGCCCGCGCAAAAGCCATGATGATGCTGGGAGAGCAGCTTCCCGCACAAACGGCCTATGATTGGGGTATGGTCCATAAAGTAGTATCTGCCGAAAACCTTATGACAGAGGCTTTGGATACTGCACAAAAGCTGGCATGTGGCCCAAGTATTGCGCTTGCAGGTATTCGTACCCTTTTGAAGGAAAGCTGGAGAAACAGTTATAGCGAGCAACTACAGCTGGAAGCTCTCATACAGCGCACCTCCAGCCAAACAAAAGATTGTGTTGAAGGGGTGACAGCTTTCGCCCAAAAAAGGGTGCCACATTTCAGCGGTCAATAAATTGACACTTTTTATGTTGACAAACAGGGCCTGTCAGTGTGTTTAACTGATGGAACATATAGGAAACAAACAGGCATTTTTTGTGTATAATCCTCTTGCTATTACAGGCCGGGTATTTCTGGCTGCTCTTGCCGAGATAGGTAGGTTAGCTCTTTTTGCGGGTCACGCCCTACGGCACCTTGTAAGCCCACCTATATACTGGCGCCTTATTGCCCAGCAAATGTGGCTCATTGGCTACAATAGTTTGCCTGTTGTTGGTCTAACCGCCCTCTTTACTGGTGCCGCCCTTGCCCAGCAGATATTTGTAGGTGGCAGCAGATTTAATGCAGAATCGGTAGTGCCGGGCGTTGTTGTAATCGCAATTGTTCGGGAACTAGGGCCTGTTCTTGGCGGCCTTATGGTGGCAGGCCGTGTTTCTAGTGCGATGGCAGCAGAACTTGGCACCATGCGTGTTACCGAGCAAATAGACGCTCTTTACACACTTTCAACCGATCCTTTTAAATATCTGGTAGCACCACGCCTTTTAGCATCTGTCCTTACACTACCGCTTTTAGTGTTGGTCGCTAATATTATTGGCGTACTGGGCGGTTTTCTCATTGGCACAGAACGGCTAGGCCTCAACGGCTCTACCTATTTGCAAGTTACAGCTGACTTTCTGGAACAAACCGATATTGTTTCGTCTCTGGTTAAAGCTGCTGTTTTTGGCTTTTTCATTGCACTGATGGGCAGCTATCATGGCTATAACAGTAGTGGTGGTGCCCAAGGTGTAGGGAAAGCAACAACAAACGCTGTCGTATCAGCCTTCATTGCTATCTTGATGGCAAACCTGATTATCACCGTGATTGTATTTGGGGGTAAAGCATGACTTCCACCCCAATGATAGAACTATCTGACGTTCAAAAATCTTTCGGTTCTAAAACCGTATTAAATGGAGTTGATCTCTCAATTCCTAAAGGCCAATCCCTTGTCATCATTGGAGGCTCTGGTACTGGAAAATCCGTTACGCTTAAGTGCATCTTAGGCCTTTTGAAGCCTGATAGCGGTGTTATTACAGTTGATGGGCAAGATGCCACCAAACTTGGTAGCCGCGACCGTAAAGCGCTTTTACAAAAGTTTGGTATGCTTTTTCAGGGTGCTGCCCTTTTTGATAGCTTGCCCGTTTGGCAAAATGTTGCTTTTGGTTTGATCCAAGGGCAAGGCATGAACAAAAAAGATGCACGGGAAATCGCTACCGAGAAATTGCGCCGCGTAGGCTTATCGCCCGATGTGGGGCTGCTTTCCCCTTCCGAGCTTTCTGGCGGCATGCAAAAGCGTGTTGGTCTTGCCCGTGCCATAGCCGCAGAACCGGAAATAATCTTTTTTGATGAGCCCACAACCGGCCTAGACCCGATCATGGCAGATGTTATCAATGATTTGATTGTAGAGTGTGTGCAGGATTTAGGGGCAACAACACTGTCAATCACCCACGACATGGCAAGTGCACGCAAAATTGCTGATCGAATTGCCATGTTGTATCAGGGTAAAATTATTTGGGAAGGCCCAAAAGCGGATATTGACCGCTCAGGAAATGACTATGTTACCCAGTTCATATCAGGAAGTGCGACAGGTCCCATTCAAATGGAGCTGTTGAAAAACTGATGGCTAAGCCCCCTAAATCCTACGTTTGCAACAATTGCGGTACTGCATATCGCCGCTGGCAGGGCAAATGTGAAGAATGCAACGAATGGAATACCATCTCTCTTGAAGATGCCGTTGTTTCAGGCGCCCCAAAAGGCCTTAGCGGCAAAAAAGGCCAAACTGTCGCCCTTGTATCCCTTGATGAACCAATACCGGATGCTCCGCGCCTCATGACAGGTATTAGCGAACTTGACCGCGCTTTGGGTGGTGGCTTGGTACCCGGTAGTGCCATTCTAATTGGCGGCGATCCGGGCATAGGGAAATCAACCCTTTTACTGCAGGCAATGGGCGCACTAGCCTTAAAAGGCGAAGACTGTGTTTACTTCTCAGGGGAAGAAGCGACCGCACAAGTACAAATGCGGGCAAACAGGCTCGGCCTCAGAGGTGCTCCCTTAAAGCTTGGCTGTGAAACCAGCCTACGCGATATCCTGACAACACTAGATAGCAGCAAGCCACCCAAAGCCGTGGTTATTGATTCTATTCAAACCCTCTATGCGGACCATGTTGAATCTGCCCCCGGCACAGTTAGTCAGGTTCGTGTATGTGCTCATGAATTGATCAGCTATGCCAAACGGCGCGGCACTATTGTTTTGCTTGTTGGTCATGTTACAAAAGACGGCCAGATTGCCGGGCCTCGTGTTCTTGAACATATGGTTGATACTGTGCTTTATTTTGAAGGCGATAGGGGCCATCAATTCAGGATTTTACGGGCTGTCAAAAACCGTTTTGGCGGCACAGATGAAATCGGCGTTTTTGAAATGACCGGCATTGGCCTTGAGGAAGTGCCAAATCCCTCTGCCCTCTTCCTTGCAGGCCATAACGCCCGTGAACCCGGCAGTGCCGTTTTTGCTGGCATTGAAGGAACACGCCCAGTTCTTGTTGAAATACAGGCCCTTGTTGCACGATCCAGTGCCGCTAACCCACGCCGCGCAGTTGTAGGCTGGGATAGTGGTAGGTTAGCCATGGTTCTTGCAGTGCTTGATGCCCGCGCAGGCCTTGGTCTTGCAGGCTGTGACGTATATCTTAATGTGGCAGGCGGGCTTAAAATATCAGAGCCCGCAGCCGATATTGCTGTTGCCGCCGCCCTTGTTTCAAGCCTTTCTCAAATCCCTCTGCCTGATGAAACGGTGGTCTTTGGCGAACTAAGCCTATCTGGTGATATTAGAAGTGTTGCCCAAACAGAAGCACGCCTGAAAGAGGCCGCAAAACTTGGCTTTGTAAAAGCGATGACCCCACCTTCACAAAAAAAGACAGACAAGGACATAGGCATCGAACAGCAGACCCTCGCACGCGTTAGCGATCTGGTTGCTCACTTTTTTCCTGAAGGCATTAACTAATATAGGTAGTGGAAACACACCGTAATAGCGCTTATATAGATAAAAACACTAAACCGGGATACCTAAAAATGGATGCAGGAAGTCTAACAGCATTTGATATTGGCGTGCTGATTATTGTGGCACTTTCAACCCTCCTTGCCTTTGGCAAAGGCTTTGCCACTGTTGCTCTTAGTTTGGCAGCATGGGTTGGGGCCATTCTCGCTGTAGTGTTTGGTTTCACGGCTGTTCAACCTTATGGCCGTGACCTTATATCACCCAATGAACTTGCTGATATTATTACCCTGCTTGTTGTGTTCTTTGTTTCACTTTTTATTTTAAAGCAACTGGCGGGCTTTATCGGCGGTATGATCAAAAATGGTCCTGCTGGTTTTCTTGACCGTTCGCTTGGTGCCTTATTTGGCTTACTGCGCGGCATGGTCATTGTTTCCCTGCTTTATTTTGGCTTTGTTAAACTTTTCCCCGGTAAAGAACAACCTGACTGGATGCAGGAAGCCCGGCTAAAACCGCTCGTTGCGTGGGGGGCGGAAATGCTTGAAGGCTACGCGTCAGAAGCTTTAGGCCGCGATCCCAAAGATGTTGGCAGCGAATATCTGCAAAAAGCAGCTGATGCTGTACCAAGCCAGTTTATCGAAGAAGAACTTGAAAAACAGGCTGCTAAGTACATAGAACAAAATCAGGAAAAGCTAGATGACCTGATAAATCAGGTTACGGATGACGTTAAGAAATCCAAGAGCGGTTCCTGATGGCTTTTGAAATAAATCTGCAAATAATCAAAATCGCGCTTTTCAGACAGGCATCAAGGCTATATACGGTGGGGCAGCGGGCCACTCCGTGGACGAAGGTAACAGCAGGACTGAATTAATATGGCAGACAAGCTCCCCCTCTCCACCAATCCATTTGACGATGACAAGCTGCACGAAGAGTGCGGCGTTTTCGGCATTTTTGGTACACCGGATGCATCGGCACACTGTGCCCTAGGGCTTCATGCCCTGCAGCACCGGGGACAGGAAGCAGCGGGCATCACAGCCCTCAAAGGCGACGAATTTTTTACAAAGCGTGTGCTTGGGCAAGTTGCTGATAACTTTACAAGCCAAGATGTGATAGATAGCTTGCCGGGCAATGCAGCCATTGGCCATGTGCGCTATTCCACAACAGGTGATACCGTTCTTAGGAACTGTCAGCCGTTATTTGCCGAATTTGCATCAGGCGGCTTTGCTATTGCCCATAATGGCAATATTACCAACGCAGCTCACCTCAGAAAATCACTTGTTCAGCGTGGCTCTATTTTCCAGTCAACAAGTGATACCGAAGTTATTTTGCATTTAATTGCAACCAGTAAATACCGCACATTGATGGACCGCTATGTGGATGCTGTAGGCCAACTTGAAGGTGCTTACGCTCTTGTATCGCTTACTCGTGAAGGCCTTATTGGCTTCCGTGATCCACTTGGTGTTAGACCTTTGGTGTTGGGCCAATTGGAAAAGAGCTATATCCTTTGCTCTGAAACATGCGCACTAGACATTATTGGTGCTGAATATGTACGGGACATTGAACCCGGTGAATTGATCGTTATTTCGGATACAGGCATGCACTCGGTGAAACCATTTCCAGAGGAAAAACCACGCCCCTGTATTTTTGAACATGTTTATTTTGCTCGCCCTGACAGCTACATGAACAGCATGAGCGTTTACGAAGTTCGGAAACGTATTGGCGCAGAACTTGCTCGCGAAAAACATGTCGATGCAGATCTTGTTATACCAGTACCTGATTCGGGCACACCTGCCGCGATTGGCTATGCACAAGAATCCGGCATTCCTTTTGAGCTTGGTATCATTCGCAATCACTATGTTGGCCGCACGTTTATCGAGCCAAGCGACCAGATCAGGCACTTTGGTGTTAAATTGAAGCACAATGCAAACCGCTGGCACATTAAAGGTAAACGAATCATTCTGGTTGACGATTCGATTGTGCGTGGCACAACATCCTTGAAAATTGTAAACATGATGCGCGAAGCTGGCGCAACGGAAGTTCACATGCGCATTGCATCACCGCCAACAGCTCACAGCTGTTTTTACGGCGTGGACACACCTGAACGCGGTAAATTGCTGGCAGCTCGTATGGATCTTGAAGCCATGCGCGACTATATTAATGCAGACTCACTGGCTTTCCTGACCATTGATGGCCTTTACCGCGCAGTGAACCAGCCTAAAGGCCGTGATAACAAAGCCCCTGCTTACTGTGATGCTTGCTTCACTGGTGATTACCCCACATTCCTTACAGACCAATCAGCACAAGATCAGAACGAGCGCCAGCTTGATATGATTGCTAACTCTGGGGCTTAAGGATGGCAGGTAAACTGAAAGGCAAGCTTGCCCTTGTAACTGGGGCATCCCGCGGTATTGGCCGGGCTGTTGCTTTAAGGCTAGCTGAAGAAGGCGCAGATATTATTGCTGTTGCCAGAAACCGTTCACAAGGCGCGCTTGAGCAACTTGATGATGAGATCACAAAGCTTGGTAGGAACTGCACTATCACCCCCTTTGACCTGCGAGACAGTGATGCTATTGACCGTCTAGGCGGCGCCATCTATGAACGCTGGGGTAAGCTTGACATTCTCGTTGCTAATGCCGCCATATTAGGCCCTATTACGCCGCTTGGGCATATGGCGCCTAAAGATTGGTCGGAACTGCTTGACATTAACCTCACAGCTAACTGGCGGCTTATCAGGTCTATGGATCCGCTTTTAAAGCTTGCAGAACAGGGACGGGCAATTTTTGTAACATCAGGAGCCGCGCATAGTGCAAAGGCTTACTGGGGTGGCTATGCAGTTACCAAAGCCGCCCTTGATGCACTTGTGCAGACCTATGCAAAAGAAACATGTAATACTCCCCTTAAGGTAAACCTGATAGACCCTGGCCCAATTCGCACACATATGCGGTCAAAAGCAGTGCCCGGTGAAGATCCTTCATCTCTTCCAACACCAGATGATATTGCCCCCCTGTTTCTGGAATTAGCGTCTGATAGCTACACTGAAACCGGTGCTATTATAAAGTTTTATGACTGGGCTGGCATTAAGCGTTCGTAAAATTTAATGTACTGTCAGTATGAGCCGAAGTGTTGCCAAAACCAAAAATGACCCAAAGAGGATACTGAGTATTTTTCGTGGGATAGCGTGAGCTGCTTTTGCCCCCAGCGGCGCAAAAAATACAGCCACAGATGCCACAACAATCACAGATGGGATATGGATAAAACCTGCCATGCCTTCCGGCAGGCCTTCAACATCCCTACCCTCAATAAAATACCCTAAACCGCCAAATGTGCTTATAAACAAACCAGCAAGTGAAGATGTACCAACCGCTCGGTGAATAGGCACACCGTAAAGCGTCATGTAAGGCACTGAAAAGCTTCCGCCGCCAATCCCTTTAATAGCAGACAAGAAACCGATAATGCCGGGGTTTAAAAAACGAAAAACTCCACCGGGTAGCTTGTCACCAAGCTTTATTTTATCAAGCGGCAACAGCATTTTAAGCCCCACTAAAGTGGCAAACGCAGCAAATATATAAACCAGTGTTTCGGTTTTCAGCGTTTTTGCAAAGAAGCTACCTGCTAGCGCTCCCAACATAATAGGCCACCACCAATCTTTCATAATAGACCAGTCGACGCCGCCTTTTTTATTATGAGCATGAACACTGGAAATACTCGTTGCTATAATGATGGTGAGTGATGTCGCTATCGCACAGTGCATCCGCCATTCAATTGGTATACCAATGCCTTCAAACACAATAAAAAGCGCGGGTATCGTCACAATACCGCCGCCAATACCAAGAAGCCCCGCCAAAAACCCAGCCCCAGCCCCCGCAACTATCAAGGGAAAAGCATCAATCAAAATTTCAATCACACGATTACCTTCCAAAAACGGGGTATGCCATCACCATATTTTCTCAGCATCTGCCAAGCCATGTAAAAGAAAAACCGTCACACCAAAGTGTAACGGTTTTATTTTATTGGTCGGAGAGACAGGATTTGAACCTGCGACCCCTACACCCCCAGTGTAGTGCGCTACCAGGCTGCGCTACTCCCCGACAGAGATAATAGATGCATAAAACATCCTGTCTGGTTGGCGCGGACTATAGCTTTGCCATTTTAATCGTGCAAGCAAGCATTTACACTTTTTTATCATTTGCATAAATGAGGGTAAATTCTATCAATGCCACAGAGTAGGTAAAAGCCTGTCTGATCTTATGCGTATATCTTCACATTCATAATAGTGACTGTTTTTTAATTAAGTCTAGTTGAGTGCCTTACTCACTAAACATAACCGAACATTTTCTACAAAAGAGAGGAAATAATTTGCCCTGCTAGCTGAGACTTGCGCGCAGTAGTTTCAACCGGCCAATAATATCATGCAGTTTATATGTATTATCCATACTGGAAACACCCATATCATCGACTAACTCTTCACTAATATCAGCTTCATCAGCTTGCTGCTCGGTAAGTAGAGCTTCCGCTATAGCAGCGGTAGTTTGGTCGTCTTCCCCCATTGCCTGCACAATAGTTGCCTTAACACCCTGAGCCTTGAAGAGCTTTTGGACACCACGAATGGTGTAGCCATCGGAATGGAGCAGTTTCTTTATAGAGGTTAAAAGGGCAACGTCATCGGGGCGATAATAGCGTCTGTTACCGCCACGTTTAAGGGGTTTTATTTGTGCAAATTTACTTTCCCAAAAGCGAAGAACATGCTGGGGTAAATCCAGATACTCTGCTACTTCCGAAATTGTTCTGAAGGCTTCTCTGCTTTTCCTGTCATTTGGTAAAGCAGATGAATCAACATCAACCATTCAGGCATACTCCAGGTCAGGAATTGATTTTATCCTTCATCACCTGGCTCGGCCTAAAGACAAGAACACGGCGAGGGTCAATCGGCACCTCTTCACCAGTCTTAGGGTTACGCCCTACGCGGCCATTTTTCTGGCGCACAAGAAAGCTACCGAAAGAAGATATTTTCACATTATCCCCGGCAACAAGGCAATCAGAAATTTCGTCAAGAACAGCTTCAACCAAGTCAGCGGATTCATTACGGGATAAACCAACTTCTTCATAAACAGACTCAGTCAGATCAGCTCTGGTTAATGTAGTCGCCATCATGGCACCCCTTAAGTTATCTAGGAAATCAGAAAAAGGCTAACGCAAGCTCCTACAAGAGTCAATTCAGCAGGATAGGAAACACTGCAATTAAAAGGGTTTAAAGCGTTTATTTGATAAAACTATCGAAGAAAACTGCTATATTGCGCCTCTTTGGTCATCTGCATGTGTAATTTCATTCAGGTCATCAGCGATTAAACGCGTAATATCGTTTTGTGCCATATCAATCGCTGAAGCAACAGCAGAAGCGAAACCATGTGCATTTGCACCGCCATGACTTTTCATCACCAGACCATTAAGACCAAGGAACACACCGCCATTATGATTATTCGGATCCATGTGGTCACGTAGAGAACTAAGCCCGTGCCGTGCTAATAGATATCCAAGTTTTGTGCTGAGTGACGATTGGAAGGCCCGTTTGAGCAGGTCTGTTACCAATCGCGCTGTACCTTCTGCTGTTTTAAGCGCCACATTGCCTGTAAAACCATCGGTCACCACCACATCAACCTCACCCGTTGCAATATTATTGCCTTCTACAAAGCCAACAAAATCAAGAGGTAAATGGCGGGATTCTCGGAGAATATCCGCCGCAGCCCTAATACTGTCTTTGCCCTTCAGCTCTTCGACGCCAACATTTAACAAAGCAACAGTTGGCCTACTTAAGCCAAATACCGTGCGAACATACGCGGCACCCATTATGGCAAATTGCACTAGGTTATTGCTATCGCACTCAACATTTGCACCCAGGTCCAGCATGACGCTTTCGCCGCGCAGTGTAGGGAGTGGTGATATAAGCGCAGGTCTATCGATTCCCGGCATGGTACGCAGCATAAATTTGGCAAGGGCCATTAAAGCACCCGTATTACCTGCTGATAAAGCGACATCAGCAGCACCATCTTTGACCGATTGTATAGCAAGCCCCATAGAAGATTGGCGGCCTTTACGCAGCGCTTGTGATGGTTGCATGTCAGATGACACATAATCTGTTGTATGAATAATCTCGCTGGCTGAAGTCAACTCAGGGAAGCCCGCTATCAAGGGTTTTATTTGGGCTTCATCTCCAAAAACAAGAAATTTGGTGTTTGGAAAAAGTGTCCGCGCCTGAGCGATACCTTCAATCACCATATGAGGGGCACGATCACCGCCCATAGCGTCAACCGCAATGGTTATATTTTTGGCCACAAACTAATCCCATTTTTGCGCCAACGCGCCTTAGTTACACTAAAAAAGGCAGTTATTTATTTCTGCTTTTACATCAATATTTAACAATGACCATAGCGTATAAAATCTTTTGTTCAAGATTCGTCCTTAAGTTTTGACAGAACATCAAATGGATTTTTACGCTCTACATCCGGTTCACCAAAGCTAATATTAGGGTTTTTCCCCAAATCAGGCACGGCCGCATCTGCACGTGGGTATGGATTCATTGAAACAGCAACTGTCTGCGCAACAATTTCACCAACCTCCACTCTATCACCATCAAAGGAATCATAATCTGGCGCATCATCATCAAGATATGTTTCATCAGCATCCATTTGGTCTGCGGTTTCTGGATCAACCAACAAAAGTGTAAAAGGAACATCCAACTGCTCTGGAACATCTTGCAGCGAAACAATACAGCGCTGCACAAGTGCGGTCTTCACTGTGCCTGTAACCAAAATACGGTCTTTGTCACCTACCGCTTTAACTGTTACGGCAGCATCGAGGAAAGAAACTGAAACTAGGTCAAATCTTTCTGCAAGCGTTTTCAGCTGTTCGCTGGTAGCTGTCACTTTATAGCTTAAAGGATCTCTGCCTATAGTGTTCTTTTGAACAACAAAATCCAAATCATGCTGAACAGTCATGCCCATATCTCACTTTCTAGTCGTTGGGTTATTCTGCGGGTGACGGAAAAACAAATTTACAATCTTTAACAGACAAGGTGCTGGTTAATGATAAAAGCTTTTTAACGTGCCTCACATAAGTACCCATCATAAGAAGTGGCGCTTCACTTTCTATATCATACAGGTTTTTTGCCAGCACGTCATGTAACATGTCTTCACTTGCACCATCTTCAAGTGCCGCTTTATAGGCAGCCCTGCGGCCAAGCCACGCTGCGCCCACTTTTTTCATTTCCTTACCGACACTCATGTCACCGATACCCATCTCGCGGAATGACCGGTCCATGTCACTCACCATAGCTTCCTGCAAATAGCGCCTAAGTGGTATAAATTGATCGCCTTCAGCAGAAAGCCGGTCATCGACCAAAAAAAGATGCAAAAGGATCATATCAAACCGACCCTCAATGCTGTCTTGAACACCATACTGTGTATAAAACTCTGGCCTACGCGCCTGATTTACAAGGTCACTGTAAAGTTCATATGCCTTTGTCCGTGCTTTGCGGCGCTCAAAAAAATACCGGAACAATAGCTACACCTTTTTGTTGCCTAAATTGCATATTAGGCGTGTTTATCAACTTTTATAGCGCACGCTCTAACATGGAGCCTTGCACCGCGCAATGGGGACGGCTATTAAAGCTATATAAAACTGTATGCATAAATATGCACAAGTGCCAAGGATGATGATTGTATGACCCAAAAACCGTTCAAACGTAACAGTAAGTTTATCCCTCTTGCTGTTTGTCTTGCAGCCAGCCTTTTAACAACTGCATGCGGTAATACACGTTCAGTGCGGGGGTATGTTTTTGATAATGACCTCGCAAATGCAATCCTTCCCGGAGTGGATAACAGACAATCTGTAAGATCTACACTCGGAACACCAACAGTTTCTGCCGCCTTTAAAGACGATACTTGGTATTATGTTTCAACAACAGTACGTATCAGACCAGTGTTTTGGCCAGACCCAAAAGAACACCGTGTTATGGCTGTTCGTTTTAATGATAGCGGCATTGTTGAAAGTATTGATAATTATGATATCAACGCCATGCAGCCGATTAATCCTGTTGATGACAAGACACCAACACGCGGGCGCACTCTTAATCTGTTTCAGCAAATCTTTGGAAACGTAGGCCGCTTCTCTGGGCAAGCCCCTGTTGGTTCAGACACGGGCCGTGGTCCAAACGGTTAATTTTGTAGACCCTACCTTTCAAGACAAAATAAAAGCCCCGGCAACACCGGGGCTTTTTCTATTTATTCTTTAATTTTAATCAATGCGCCAACATTGCCAGTAAGAGCAAAGCAACAATATTGGTTATCTTGATCATCGGGTTGATAGCAGGCCCAGCAGTATCTTTATATGGATCGCCTACGGTATCCCCTGTTACTGCAGCTTTATGGGCTTCTGAACCCTTACCACCGTGGTGACCATCTTCAATATACTTTTTGGCATTATCCCATGCGCCACCGCCTGCTGTCATTGAAATTGCCACAAACAGGCCGCCAACAATAACACCAACTAACAGGGCCCCAAGAGCAGCAAAGCCTGCCGCCTGCCCAGCAACAGCAGTTATAATGAAGTAGAGTGCTACAGGTGCCACAATAGGCAACAAACTCGGGATAATCATTTCCCTAATCGCAGCTTTAGTCAGAAGGTCAACAGATCGGGCATAGTCAGGCTTTGAAGTGCCAGCCATAATGCCCGGGTTTTCCTTAAACTGTGCTCGCACCTCTTCCACAACAGCGCCGCCGGCACGGCCCACAGCTGTCATCCCCATCGCAGCAAACAGATAAGGCAGCATGGCACCAACAAACAGCCCAACAATGACATAAGGATTGGAAAGGCTGAAATCGACAATAACATCACTGAAATACTCTTTCAGGTCAGCTGTGTAAGCACCAAATAAGACGAGTGCCGCCAGCCCGGCAGAACCAATTGCATAGCCTTTTGTGACTGCCTTTGTGGTATTGCCAACAGCATCCAGAGCATCAGTGCGGCCTCGAACATCATCATCAAGCCCGGCCATTTCCGCGATACCACCAGCATTATCTGTCACTGGGCCGTATGCATCGAGCGCAACAACCATACCGGCAAGAGCAAGCATTGCTGTCGCGGCAAAACCAAGGCCAAGAATGCCAGCAAGTTTAAAAGCAATTATAATACCTGCACAGATCACAATAGTCGGTAAAGCCGTTGACTCAAGAGAGATAGCAAGCCCTTGAATAACGTTTGTGCCATGCCCGGTTTCTGATGATTTAGCAATAGACCGCACAGGTCGGAACTCTGTACTGGTATAGTATTCAGTAAGCCAAATAATAATACCTGTTACAACAAGCCCTACAAGCCCACAATAATATAAAGTGCGGCCTGAAAAAACAGTTGTGCCAGCAGTAAAGGCTTTGTTCATATCACCGCCAAGTGCCCACTGCATCGCAAACCACATAATAATCGCAGATAAAATTGCTGTTACAATGAAGCCTTTATATAACGCGCCCATAATATTATTGGACTTGCCAAGCTTGACAAAGAAGGTGCCAATAATAGACGTAAGTATGCAGCTTCCACCAATGATCAGGGGCAACTGCATAATTTCTGCAGCCCCAACTTTGATAAACAAGGCAGATAGCACCATTGTTGCGCCTATGGTTACAACATAGGTTTCAAAAAGGTCTGCCGCCATACCTGCGCAGTCACCCACGTTATCGCCCACATTATCTGCAATAACCGCAGGGTTACGCGGGTCATCCTCGGGAATACCAGCCTCAACCTTGCCAACAAGGTCAGCCCCCACATCAGCACCTTTAGTAAAAATACCGCCCCCAAGCCGGGCAAATATGGAAATCAAAGAGGCTCCAAAGCCAAGAGAAACAAGGCTATCAATCACCAAACGGTTTGTAGGCGCAATTCCCATTGGCCCGGTCAAAAGATAATAAAACCCAGCAACAGCAAGAAGTGCAAGCCCTGCTACAAGCATACCTGTTACAGCACCAGCCTTAAAGGCCATCGTTAAGCCAGCTTGTAAACTGGTTCTTGCCGCTTCCGTTGTACGAACATTAGCCCGCACCGAAATCAACATACCAATATAACCAGCCACACCGGATAAAACGGCGCCAATCACAAACCCTAGGGCGGATAATTGACCTATCGTGAGAAAGAGAATAATAGCAACCACAACACCAACAAATGCAATGGTTCTATACTGCCTGTTCAGGTAAGCTTGAGCGCCTTCTTGAATAGCCAGTGCAATTTCCTGCATTTTTTCATTGCCAGCGTTCGCTGATAAAATCGAATTACGCGTAAAAATGCCATATAACACGGCAATACCACCGCAAAGCATGGCAGCGTATAATACTTCCATGGGATGTCCTCCCCCTTAAAAACCCAACAAATGGGCAATGGGACGGTAATACTCCCAACAAAATCCGCCCACGGACGGCGATACTCCCCTAACAATCCATCCGGCCCGCATTCAGTAGGTGTGCAGTTTGCACACTCACTATTTAACCTTAGGAAGCAAAAACAAAACTAGCAACAAAGAAAACGGCATGAAAAAGATTCATGCCGTACATTTGACTCACAATTAAACTAATTATCGAGGCATTCTAATGGCTTCAGTGATTGTAACACTTTCTACAATACCATTGCCCATTATACTGTCTGCCTTCTGCTTTAAGATAGTAGCAGCTTTATCCATATCCAGCTCAGTACGATTTTCCTCATCCATCAGGTCTGATTTACTAATGGCCGAGATAAAACCATGTGTAAGCTGAGAGACAGACCGTTTAATCGCAATTTGCCGGGTTTCCCCGCGCACCTGAACATTCACGTTTACAAAGTAGTTGCCAACAAAAATGCGCTTGCTGTTCCGTGTTGCATAAATCGGTACAGCCATGTTCTCAAACGGGATGGAAATTATTGGTTCTTTTTTCTTTTCTTCTTTTTCGTGGATAGCCTCAGCCGAATTGTCATCTT
This sequence comes from Kordiimonas pumila, assembly GCF_015240255.1. Lineage (NCBI taxonomy): Bacteria > Pseudomonadati > Pseudomonadota > Alphaproteobacteria > Kordiimonadales > Kordiimonadaceae > Kordiimonas > Kordiimonas pumila. The sequence goes on along the minus strand of NZ_CP061205.1, from coordinate 2,328,853 downwards.
CGCTTTTTGAAGCCGACAGGTAATAGCCTGCGCCGCCGCCCAAACCAACGCCCAAGATCAAGCCTAAAACCAGAAATACCTTACTGGAGCCACCTTCTGGCTCAACTGTTGTCTCTTCTGCCATACCCTACCTGTAATTCTTATCTAAAATGTTGAAACCCTTTATGCTTAACATGCACCAGATTCCCTTTTGGATCAACCAGCCTGACCTCACCCGTATTGTCAATCATACCAATATGCGTAGCGCTAATACCTATTTCTTCTGCAACAGCAAAAATAGATGCCATATCGTTCAAGTTCGCAGTGAAAACCAGCTCGTAATCATCACCCCCGGCCCAAATCATACAAGGTTCTGCAAAACCTGCTGTGATCATCTGACTAACACTATCAGAAATCGGCAACAATTGCTGCTGTATAGTAGCGCCCTTTTCTGAAGCACTGCATATATGCCCAAGGTCTGCGATAAGACCGTCTGAAATATCCGCCATCGCTGTAATATAGCGCGCAGCAGCCACACCAAACTTCAATCTGGGCTGCGGCAAATAATACCGCTCTCTTAAGAAATCAAACCCTGTAAGCTTATTTTCTATAACTTTTAAGCCACCAGCCGCATCCCCTAAGGTTCCGGTCACAAAAACACCGTCTCCTGCCTTAGCACCTGACCGTTTGGTCATGCAGCCTTCATTAGCATGCCCTATCATTGTTATGCTAATAACAAGAGGCCCTTTTATAGATGTCGTATCGCCGCCCGCTAAAGTAAACTCATATTCTTGCTGTAGCTCTAACAAGCCGGATGAAAAAGAATGCAGCCATTGTTCGCTTACACTGTCAGGTAAACACAGCCCCAAAAAGTAAAACTGCGGAACCGCACCCTTTGCCGCAATATCTGACAAATTAACACCAAGTGCCTTTTGAGCCAGCAAAAATGGATCATCATCAGGGAAAAAGTGCACACCAGAAACCAGTACATCTTTGGTTATAACCAAATCTATACCAGCTTTAGGATGGTAACAAGCTGCGTCGTCCTTTAAGCCCAGCCCCTCAGGGCCGGCAAGCGGGGCAAAGTACCGGGCAATCAAATTGAATTCATCCGTCATGATGCCCTGTCACTTTTTATTTGGGGCGGGTAGTTTTAGCCAGTTTATCAAGAACGCCGTTAACAAATGAAATTTCACTACGATCGTAAAATGCGTGTGCAACATCAATATATTCATTGATAATCACGGCCGTTGGCACATCTGGACGCGCAACCAGTTCATAACACCCTGCCCGAAAGATAGCCCGAACGATCGCTTCGATACGATCAAGCGTCCAGCCTTTTGCAAGGCACGGCACAATCATGGCATCCCATTCATCCTTACGGCCCCATGCTCCATCGGTAATGTCAGCGAACAGGTTTGGGTCAGCCTCAATATACTGATCACCCTCAAGTTCAGCTCCAAGCCGGTGTTTTTTATATTCATTTATAACACGGTCAACGTTTGGCTCGTCAGACATATCAAGTTGGTAAAGCGCTTGCACACATCCAAGCCTTGCTGCACTGCGCGGGCCACCCATTTTTTGTTTAGGGCTTTCAGACGCCATTAGGAAACACCATATTTCTTTTTAATCGACACCATTGCAATAGCAGCATTTGCTGCATCAGCGCCTTTGTTTTTCTTACTACGGTTAGCACGCGCCCAAGCCTGATCATCATTTTCAACAGTCAGGATACCATTGCCTACTGCTAGATTGTGCTGAAGTGCAAGGTCTTGCAAACCACGAGCGCTTTCACCACACACATAATCATAGTGAGTGGTTTCACCCCGTATTACACATCCAAGCGCAACAAAGCCATCAAATTTGCCAGATAAAGCCGCAAACTTGATAGCAGCCGGAATTTCAAGAGCACCCGGCACATCAAGGCGTTCATAGGTACACCCGGCAGCTTCTGTGGCCTCAATGGCACCTGCGGCTAGCTCATCTGCCAAATCGGCATAAAATCGCGCTTCAACAATAAGAAGATGCGTCTTAGACATAAGTATTCCTTCATAGGATAGAGCGGCCTTGGTATAAGCACCAAAGCTTATGGGATTTTCCGCTGTTCTACGACATCTAAGCCATATCCATCAAGACCAATAATGTTACTTGTCGTGTTTGAGTATAAAACCATATGCCTTACACCAATATCGCGCAGGATTTGTGCACCAATACCGTAATCACGCAGCGATGACTGTTCCTTATTCTTGCTATCATGGCCATTAATAACATCAGAAGGGCGCTTGCTTATCAGGGCAAGGAACAAAACCACAACCCCCTTGCCTTCCTTCTCTATCTCAGCCATTGCACGCGCCAACTGACCACTTCGAGGGTGGTCCATATCCAGCATATCCTCAAACGGGTTAATCGTATGCATCCGAACAGGAACCGGGTCATCTTCCCGAATATCACCAAGAACAAGGGCTACAGTTTCGCTGTGATCATCATTGGAGCGGTAAACAGCAACACGCCACTCTTTACCGCTTTTGCGCCTAAAGGGAACGTCTGATACCCGCTCAACCAAGCGATCATTTTTAAGGCGGTAAGCTATCAGATCCCGGATGGTTGCAACTTTCAAACTATGTTTTTTCGCAAACTCAACAAGATCAGGCAACCGGGCCATGGTGCCATCCTCATTCATGATTTCGCATATAACAGCCGATGGATTAAGGCCCGCCAATCGCGATATATCGACCGCAGCTTCAGTATGACCTGCCCGAACAAGAACACCACCGTCACGAGCGATCAGAGGAAATACATGGCCAGGCGTTGCAATATCTTCTTTGCTCATTGCTGGGTCAATTGCAACCTCAATAGTACGAGCCCTATCAGCCGCCGATATACCAGTAGTGACACCTGTTTTAGCTTCAATGGATGTAGTAAAAGCGGTTTCGTGGCGGCTTTGATTATTCTTGCTCATAAGATCAAGCCCAAGCTCTTCCACACGCGATCTTGAAAGTGGTAAACAAATAAGACCACGCCCATGCATTGCCATAAAGTTCACGGCCTCAGGGGTTGCCATTTCAGCGGGGATAATGAGGTCGCCTTCATTTTCACGATCTTCATCGTCAACAAGAATATACATTCTGCCACTGCGGGCATCTTCAATGACATCTTCAATTGGGGAGAGGAATGAATGGGGCATTTCAAGCCTTTACATTATTGTTTTTGCAAGCGCGCGACGTACCGCGCCAATATATCAAACTCAAGGTTTACAGCATCACCGGCCTTTGTTGTTCTGAATGCTGTTACTTCCTGAGTGTGTGGAATTAAATTAATCGAGAACCGCGTTTCTGTGTCTGTATCTGTCACAGTATTAACAGTTAGGGAGACCCCGTCTATAGCAACACTTCCCTTTTGCGCAATGAAGGTACCAAACCGGGTAGGAAAAGACACTTCCATATAAATCGAATCATCTATCGAATCAAATTTTTCGATTCGACCACTACAGTCAACATGCCCCGTTACAATATGCCCGCCCAGTTCATCACCAACTTTTAACGAACGTTCAAGATTAACAAGGCTGCCCGGTTTCCAACCACTTAAACTGGTAACGGACAGTGTTTCCCGCGATACATCTGCTTCAAACCAGTCGGCACCTTTATCAACAACAGTAAGGCAAACACCCGAGCACGCGATAGATGCACCAATAGCAATTCCCGACGTATCATACGAGGTTCTTATCGCAACACGAATATCACCATCCCCTTCAAGGGACAGTACACTACCAACATCTGTGACAATTCCAGTAAACATAATGTTCAGTTACTCTGTCTGAATATAGGTTGCAAGTAAATCATCGCCTATAATTTGGGTCCGCACTTGTTTTAAATGGGGCGCATGTGCCAGATCGGCAAGGGATAAATTACCTATGGCATTAATTCCTTCAGCACCGATGGCTTTACCTGCTGTAAAATGATAAAGTACATCAACCAAGCCTTCCCTGAAAAATGACGCATATACCTGTGCTCCGCCTTCTATAAGGCAGCGTGTAATGCCTTTTGCGGCTAAGATAGTAGCCACCATTTTTAAATCATATGTATTGGCCACTGTAACAAGTTCTACACCGTCTATTTTTGCAACTGCCGTTACTTTGCTGGGGCTACACTTATCTTCAGTAGAAATAATCATGACAGGGTGCATGGCACTTGCCGTTTTGAATAAGGCGGAATCTATTGGTGTTTGAAGGGAACTATCCAAGACAATACGAATTGGCGACCCCTTCTCAAGGCCAGTTATCCTACACCTTAAATCAGGGTTATCAGCAAGCACCGTATTAACACCCACCAAAATAGCATCATGCTGGTATCGTAGCATATGACCATAACGGCGGGCTTGAATGCCTGTAATCCATTTGCTTTCCCCAGTTGCAGTGGCAATTTTACCGTCAAGGCTTGATGCAATTTTCAGGGAAAACAAAGGCCGATCTTTTATTACAGTATTAAAAAAACCTGCGTTTACAGCGCGGGCCTCTGCCTCCAAAACACCAGTGGTAACCTCAACCCCAGCGGCACGTAGCTTACGAATACCCGCACCGTTCACCCTACTGTCTATGTCTTCCACCGCCACAACAACTCGCGATAAGCGAGCTTTGATCAAGGCATCGACACAAGGGGGCGTTTTTCCAAAATGGGAGCAAGGCTCAAGAGTAACAAAAGCAGTAGCACCAGCAGTATTTTCTCCAGCCTGATCAAGCGCTACGGTTTCGGCGTGGGGTCTGCCGCCGGGCTGGGTCCAGCCACGGCCTATAATAACACCACCTTTAACAAGAAGGCACCCAACCGCAGGGTTAGGTGCCACATTGCCCAGACCGCGCGCGGCAAGAGCAAGCGCATGTCGCATCCATTTAATATCATCTACGAATGCCAAAGCTCATCCTATCAGTCTTCAACAAACCCTTCATCTTCTTCCACACCTGTCATTTTCCCCAAAAACTTCTCAAAGTCAGAAGCTTCCCGGAAATTACGGTAAACAGAGGCATAGCGCACGTAAGCAACCTGATCGAGGCTCTCTAGTCCTTCCATAACAAGCTTGCCAATTGTCTCTGAATCAATGTCACTTTCACCCATCGATTCAAGACGGCGTACAATTCCATTGATCATTCGTTCTATACGATCAAGCTCAACAGGTCTTTTCCGTAGGGCAATATCAAGTGACCGCTCAAGTTTATTCCGCTCAAAGGGAACGCGCCTGCCATTTTTCTTCAAAACAGTCAGCTCACGTAGTTGAACCCGTTCAAAGGTTGTAAACCGTGCACCACACGCAGGGCAATAACGCCTCCTTCGAATAGCAGACTTATCATCCGATGGCCGTGAATCCTTAACCTGAGTATCTTCGTTCTGACAAAATGGACAGCGCATAACGCCCTACCCCCCTAGGTAAAATTGGTTTTGGGTGCAGCCACTACTCTGCACCCTTCATTTCTATTTACCCAATCTTTAATAAATTGGGAAGCGAGTACAAAGTTCAGCCACTTTTACACGAACGGCAGCTTCAGCAGCTTCATTATTATCAGGATTTGCAGCCAAACCATCCAGAACTTCTGTAATCATATCTGCAATCTGAACAAATTCTTCAACAGCAAAACCGCGCGTTGTGCCAGCAGGTGTGCCAAGGCGAATGCCTGATGTTATAAAAGGTTTTTCTGGGTCAAATGGCACACCGTTTTTGTTACAGGTCATTAATGCGCGCTCAAGCGCTTCGTCAGCAGACTTGCCTGTTAAGCCTTTTGGGCGCAAATCCACTAAAACCACATGCGTATCTGTACCACCAGAAACAATATCAAATCCATTTTCTTTCAAACGAGCTGCCAGAGCCTTAGCGTTTTCAATAACCTGAGCAGCATACTTTTGGAACTCAGGTCGTAAGGCTTCACCAAAAGCAACGGCTTTTGCCGCGATAACGTGCATCAATGGGCCACCTTGAAGACCCGGAAAAACAGCAGAGTTAATCTTCTTAGCAATGGCTTCATCGTTTGTCAGGATCATACCCCCACGTGGACCGCGCAGTGTTTTGTGCGTAGTTGTCGTTACAACATGGGCATATTCAAGAGGGTTCGGGTGTTCTTTACCTGCTACCAGTCCAGCAAAGTGGGCCATATCAACCATTAAAAGAGCACCAACACTGTCTGCAATCTCGCGGAATTTTTTAAAATCAATCACACGTGGGTATGCAGAACCACCTGCAATAATGATAGTCGGCTTATGCTCTTTAGCGAGCGCGGCCACTTCATCAAAATCAATAAGGGCATCTTCGCGGCGAACACCGTACTGAACAGCATTAAACCACTTGCCAGAAAGCGCAGGTGCCGCACCGTGTGTAAGGTGGCCACCAGCATCAAGGGACATACCAAGGATCGTATCACCAGGCTTTGCGAGTGCCAGCATAACCGCACCATTCGCCTGAGCACCAGAATGAGGCTGAACATTTACATAACCAGCATTAAACAGCTTTTTAGCGCGCTCTACTGCAAGGTCTTCCGCTATGTCAACATGGTGACAGCCCTGATAGTAACGGCGTCCAGAATAGCCTTCTGCATATTTATTAGTAAGAACAGAACCTTGCGCTTCAAGAACTGCTTTGCTTACAATATTTTCAGAGGCAATCAATTCAATCTGGGTTTGCTGGCGCAGTAATTCACCATCAATAGATTTAAGAAGTTCACTGTCAGTATCAGCTAAACTGGAAGTAAAAAAACCATCTTGTCTAAAACTGGTCATATTCAATAGTCCTTAAAGTACACAAAATTAATGGAATCAACTAATAGCTTAAACAGCTGGTACACATCATAATACTACTTCAGCTTCCCAGCTTATCCACGCGCCGCTGATGGCGCCCTCCTTCAAAATCTGTCGTTAAAAAGGCATTCACACAGTCAAGCGCTGTTTCAATGCCGATCAAACGGGCGCCAAGCGCCAAAACATTTGCATCATTGTGCTGACGAGAAAGTCGGGCAGACAGGCCTGACTCACACAGCGCTGCACGAACTGCGGGATTTCTGTTTGCTGCAATGGAAATACCAATTCCTGAACCACAAATAAGAATACCACGGCTAGCCTTATCAGAGGCAATCGCGTCGCCCATAGCGCGGCCGAAATCTGGGTAGTCTACTGATTCAGAACCATTTGTTCCCAAGTCAAGTACCTGATAGCCCTGACTAGCCAAGTGAGACTTTATGTCTTCTTTGAGAGAAAAGCCCGCATGGTCACAGGCGACTGCAATAATATTATCGCTCATTTCATGGCCTCTAAAGATATGAGCTTAAGCTCTATTCAACACCTAGTAGCGGTCAATATCACAGATAAAGTCATAACCCAAGAAAAGCTTCCTCTAGATATTGACTTTATGAAGTTCTCATAAAAACAAGCACGCAATACTTGCATACACCAATTTATTAACACTTTGTTAACAATAAAAACTTTGTTTATTTAACTATTTAATGTTGTATTTCTACTAAAAATACGGCAAAAACATAAACTAGATAAGAGGAAATTGGAGCGTCTATTTAATGTCGGACAATTCACTTGACTTAATACCTTCAAATGACATGCTTGGACTTGCTGCTGATATTGTTACTGCTTACGTTAGTAATAATACAGTTACGTCAGATGAATTACCTGAAGTCATCAAAACTGTGTATTCTACACTTTATACTTTAGGTACCGTGACAAATGTCCCGGAAACCTTGAAGCCTGCCATTCCGATTAAAAAATCATATACAGATGATTATATTATCTGCCTCGAAGATGGTAAAAAGCTTAAAATGCTGAAACGCTATCTGCGCACGCATTATGATATGACCCCAGAAGAATACCGCGCAAGGTGGGATTTACCACCAGATTACCCAATGGTCGCCCCTTCATACGCAACAAAAAGATCAGAGTTTGCCAAGAAAATTGGGCTTGGTAAAAAGCGTTAGCCCATTAAGCCAATAAACCACTTTTAGAATTAGTCATATTTTTCGCATCCCGTTCCATAACGTATCGCAGCTTTTGCACAGCGATACGTTCAAGTTCTGCACGAGGTGCTTTAGGGTCACCCACTATGCTAACTTCACGGCCTGTACGCTCGCAAATGGCACAGACCTTTAAGGTGTTACCAATGGTTATAAACTCTACAATGATATTACCGGGCTTTGCCATTCAGTAAAACCTTACATAGCAACAGAACGCGTCAACTCCATCCGCTTCCACACATCTCTTAAGGCTTCAACAAGGCTATCCATAGCTTTGTCGTCGTGTAGAGGCCCGGGTGTAAAGCGCAGGCGCTCTGTGCCCCGTGGGACAGTCGGGTAATTGATAGGTTGCACATAAATACCATATTCGTTCAGAAGCATATCAGAGACTTCTTTACAGAGAACGGGATCCCCAACAAAAACAGGGACAATGTGACTAACAGAATCCATAACAGGTAAGTTGGCTGCAGCAAGGCGCTTTTTCAGCACTGCAGCACGTTCCTGTTGTGCTTCCCGCTCTACAGAGCTGCCTTTAAGGTGCCTGATACTTGCCAATGCACCGGCTGCCAATACAGGGCTTAAGGCTGTTGTAAAAATAAAGCCGGCGGCCTGACTGCGTACCACATCAACAATTGCTTTTGATGAGGTAATATAACCACCCATAACACCAAAGGCTTTACCAAGTGTACCTTCAATAATGGTCACTCTATCGGCAACGCCGTCACGTTCAGAAACACCGCCACCATGAGCGCCGTACATACCAACCGCATGCACTTCATCAAGGTATGTAATAGCACCGTATTTGTCAGCTAGATCACAAATCTCTGCGATAGGCGCAATATCACCGTCCATAGAATAAACCGATTCAAACGCAATAAGCTTCGGCACAGACGGGTCTGTTGCTTTCAACAGTTCCTCAAGATGGGCCACATCATTATGGCGGAAGATATGACGCTTTGCACCGCTGTTACGAATACCCTGTATCATTGAAGCATGATTAAGTGCGTCAGAGAAAATAACACAGCCCGGCAATAGTTTTGCAATTGTTGAAAGCGTAGCCTCGTTTGAAATATATCCTGACGTAAATAACAAAGCTGTTTCTTTACCGTGCAGATCTGCCAGCTCTTTCTCGAGAAGAACGTGATAATGGTTTGTGCCTGCAATATTACGGGTGCCACCTGCCCCTGCCCCTGTTTCATCAAGGGCAGTATGCATTGCTTCAAGCACTTTGGGATGCTGGCCCATGCCAAGATAGTCGTTAGAGCACCATACCGTGATAGTGCGTGCATTATCACCAGCATCGTGGCGTACCGCACGAGGAAAGTTTCCACGTTCGCGCGATATATCAGCAAATACCCGGTACCGGCCTTCTGACCGAATAACCTCTATTGCATCAGCGAATATCTTTTCATAATCCATCACGTCATTCCGTTACTTTACACAGAACCTGAGTTTCCTGCTTGTTACAGCATCAAATCCCAGACGTCCAGCGTCGAAAATGTCGCAGGCCCTGTTACACGTCTTCATTCTAAACGAATATGACCCTTTTCTAAAGACCAAAATGGATTTTGTCTGACCAAAAACGCTCAAGGTTCCTAAGGTTTTTACGCAGACTTTTCAATTCATCATGGTTTATCAGGTCATCCTGCATAAGTTCGTCAAGATGTCTTTGATAAAGCTCGTCCATTACCTTTCTAATTTCATACCCTTTATCAGTTAACGAAATACGAACAGCACGACGATCATAATCTGAACGTTCATGGCGCAGATACCCCATTTCAACAAGTTGTTTAAGATTATAGGAAACATTCGATCCCTGATAATAGCCACGGCTTTTAAGCTCACCCGCCGTCATTTCATTTTCGCCGATATTATATAAAAGTAATGCCTGCACGGGGTTTAGCTCGTTCAAACCAATATTTTCTAAATGGCTTTTCAAAACGTCAAGAAGCCGCCTGTGCAGTCGCTCAACCAGCGACAAAATATCCAAAAACAAATATTTTGGATCATTAAAGTCATATCCACTCATTTTTCAAACCCGCCTGATTATTATACACCTGAGTTAAACTTTAGACCAAATATCAATAGTCTATAACATTTGATTCGATTTTTCATCGAATCTGCACGATTACACTGCGTCAATAAGTCCTAACTCTTTATTAAAGATAAAATTCTACTTAAATTGTGTCTATATGCTGTCTTTTCGTGACACATGAAAACCATTTAGCTAGGTTGCTATGGTTCAATTTCACGAGGTAAATATGTCTGCCAAATTTCCATCCACACGCTTACGCCGCCCCCGCTCATCTGATTGGTCAAGGCGTATGATTCAGGAACATATTCTAACACCCAATGATTTGATCTGGCCGCTTTTCATTAGTGAAGGCAGCAATGTGAAAGACCCAGTAACCTCCATGCCCGGTGTCTTCCGGTTTTCGGTTGATAATCTCATAGCCGAGGTAAAACATGCCAAAGCACTTGGCATTCCCTGTATTGCTCTATTTCCAAACACACCTGCAAGCTTGCGATCAGAGCGTGGGGATGAAGCTCTAAACCCTGACAATCTAATTAATACCGCAATGCGGGCTATAAAAGATGCGGTGCCTGACATCGGCGTTTTAGCTGATGTTGCCCTTGACCCCTACACAAGCCACGGCCAAGACGGCCTACTTGAAAATGGGCATGTTTTAAATGACGAAACAATCGGCGTACTGGTTCAGCAGGCTGTTGTGCAGGCAGAAGCTGGCGCAGACATTGTTGCCCCTTCTGATATGATGGATGGCCGAATAGGCGCGATTAGGGGTGAACTAGACAAAGCCGGATATGCCCATGTTCAAATTATGGCCTACAGCGCAAAATACGCTTCAGCATTTTACGGCCCATTCAGGGATGCTGTTGGCAGCACAGGTGTATTAAGCGGCGATAAAAAAACCTACCAAATGGACCCAGCAAATAGGCTTGAAGCCTTAAGAGAAGTTGAACTTGATATTGCAGAAGGTGCTGACAGCGTTATGGTAAAGCCCGGCATGCCGTATCTTGATATTATCCGCGAGATTAAAGACGCCTTCAAAGTGCCGACATTCGCCTATCAGGTATCAGGCGAATATGCCATGCTTGTTGCAGCGGCCAATAATGGCTGGCTAGACCGCGATAAAGTAATAGCTGAAGCACTGCTTTCTTTTAAACGCGCTGGTGCTGACGGCATATTAACCTATTTTGCCCGTGAGATCGCAGAAAAAATGAACGATTAAAGAGCGAAAACAAAACGCTGTCACGGCTTTGCTGTATCAGTCTTTTCTTGCTCTGCTTCAGTCGGCACAGGAAACTCTACCATCATATACTTCATATTAGCTTTTTCTTGTGCCACTTCCCACCGCACACCAAGTTCATGCGCCTGATAAAATACCGGTAGTATCATACCGCTTTCTTTATGTTCGCGGCAGGTACGGCTAATATTTTTGGGTGTCCCGTCATTCCATGCCCTGAACGATTGCTCAGAAAGGCTACTTCCATCCTGCCATTTAATCTCGGCAGTTTCGTTACATTCAACATGAAGGCCAATCCACATAGGATTTGTTCTGATATCTGGAAAATTAACCAGTAAAAAATAATGGGTATTACCTGATTTTACTTCTGCTAATCGTCCTTCTCGCCCTTGGTAGTGATACCCTTTCACCATACGGTTAGCATGCTCCCATGTGTACGGGGGCCTACCATAAAACTCAAAAACCTGATAATAACTGCCAGTGTCCGGTTCCAAAATAGCATTGCCCATCGGGCGCGCAACGGCCGTCCCAGTATCATCAATATCTGTTTGAAACATCATGGCCGCAGCAATTAGCAGTCCCGAGAAAAACATAGCTTCTCCTGTGTTAGGTGGCTCAGTCTATATAGTTTACTATAACAATGCATATAATCTCTGCAAAGTGCCTCTATTCAGGCTTTCGCCGCGATAATGATTTTACAATACCCCGCATAGTCTGAACTTCCTGTGAACAGAAACCCGCATTTTGGATTAAGTTTCTGATGGTTCGACGCATACTATCCTGTCTGTCTTTACTTCTAAAAAAACCAGACTTTGTTAATTCAGCCTCAAGGTGCTCCATAAGTCCGACCACTTCTGCTTTTGTGGCCAGTCCTTCTGGGTGTGCAGGCTGATGCACAGGTGTAGTATCATGTGTTTTAAAGAGCTCATATGCAACCAGTATCACGGCCTGCGCCAAGTTCAAGCTACCATATTCAGAATTAACTGGCACCGTTAAAACCGTATCTGCAAGAGCAACATCATCATTTGTCATGCCAGACCGCTCTGGCCCAAACAGTATAGCGGTCTGATTGCCCATTTTCTGAAGGCCGTGGATTTGTGCAGCGGCCTCAGACGGCGTCACAACCGGCTTAGGCATATCCCTGTCTCTCACTGTTGTAGCATAAACGTGCGTGCAATCAGCAATGGCCTGTTCAACAGTTTCAAATACACGCGCCGCCTCAATCACACGCCCCGCGCCAGCTGCAGACGGGCCTGCATCAGGGTTTGGCCAACCATCTCTCGGGGCTACAAGCCGAAGGTCAGTTAAACCAAAATTCAACATAGCCCGTGCTGTCTTACCAATATTTTCGCCCAGTTGTGGCCTTACAAGTACGATAGCGGGCAAGAAACCTTTGCTCATTTAGTCAGCCTTACGCCAAAGAGTGCCTTCTGGCGTATCTTCCAGTGCAATGCCAAGGCCGAGCAGCTCATCACGGATTCTATCAGACTCTGCAAAGTCCCTCTCACGGCGGGCTTGATTACGAGCATCAATCATCGCATCAATAGCAAGCGGTGAAATATCGCCTGCAATACCGGCCTGAAACCACTCAGCAGCACTGCGTGTTATAAAGCCAAGGAACTGAGCGCCAGCTTTCAGCTCTGAAGCCGTTTCATCCGCTGCAAGCTCGTCAAGAGCTGCGATTGCTTTTGGGGTGTTAATGTCATCTTTCAAAGCATTCACTACTGTTTCTGGCACGGTAGATGCTGCCTCAACATTGTCTGTTATCCTGTACCAGCGATCAAGGCGACGTTTTTGCTCGTTAACACTTTCAATAGAAAAATCAATCGGTTGCCTATAGTGCGCCGTTAAAAGCGAAAGCCGCAAAGCCTCTCCTTCATGATCTTTAAGAAGATCATCTACTGTGTGAAAGTTGCCGAGTGATTTGGACATTTTCTCGCCGTCAACAGTCAAATAACCGTTATGCATCCAATACTTAACAAACTGTTTACCGTGTGCGCACTCACTTTGAGCAATTTCATTCTCATGGTGTGGAAATATTAAATCTTGACCACCGCCGTGAATATCAATGGTTTCACCCAAATGCTTTTCAATCATGCAGGAACATTCAAGGTGCCATCCTGGCCTTCCACGACCCCAAGGGCTACCCCAACCAACCTGATTTTTTGTTGACGGCTTCCACAGTACAAAATCTGCAGGATCGCGCTTATAAGGAGCGATTTCAACTCTGGCACCCGCAATCAGTTCATCTCGCCCGTGTTTTGAAAGAGCACCATATGTTTCCATTGAAGGCACATTAAACATAACATGCCCTTCCGCCTCATAAGCATGGCCCTGTTCAATAAGGCTCTGCACCATCTTAATCATCTCAGGTAAATGCTCGGTTGCCTTAGGCGTAACAGATGGTGTCAAGGCCCCAAGGGACGCCATATTCGCCGTATATGCCTCAGCATATCGGCGTGTGATAGCTTTAATGCCCACACCTTCAGCATCGGCTGCAGCCATTATCTTATCATCAATATCCGTAATATTACGGGCATACTTAACATGTTCCGTGCCGTAGAGGTGCCGTAATAAACGAAACAACACATCAAAGACAACAACAGGTCTCGCATTACCAATATGGGCGTAATTATAAACCGTAGGGCCACAAACGTACATCCGTACATTTAAAGGGTCTATCGGCTTAAAAACCTGCTTCTCACGCGCCAGCGTATTATATAGCCTTACCTCTGTCACGCGGCCTTACCTTCCAGCCGTGCCACCACTTTTTCACGGCCTATTAAGGGCAGCAACATGCCCATATCAGGGCCGTGATCCTGGCCTGTAAGGGCCTGACGCAGCGGCATGAAAAGCGCCCTGCCCTTAATGCCGGTTTGTTCTTTTATAGCCGTTGTCCATTCTGACCAGCTATCCGCTGTCAGTTTGCCCTCAGGCAATAACGCAAGTGCCTTAGCCATATGGTCAGAATCTTCAATAACTGGGGTTACTGGGCCATTAATAATAGTTTGCCACTCACTAACATCAGAAATCTTTTTGAGGTTTGGTTGTATAATCGCCCAAAACTCGGCATCAAGACCCGGTAATCTGTCTTTCACTGCATCATATGGCAGCATATGCAGTATTTTTGTATTCAACAGCTCTAGGTCAGCAAGGTCGAGCTTAGCCGTAGAACGACCAAACTTTGCAAAGTCAAAGCCCTCTATAAGTCCTTTGGGTTCTATGAAAGCTTCGATTGGCTCACTTGTGCCAACCCGCGCCAAAAGAGATACTATAGACATAGGCTCTAGACCGGCTTCATCCCGGTATTCTGCGATAGACATAGCGCCGTGTCGTTTTGAAAGGCCCTCACCGCCCTTACCCGTTAAGAGAGCAAAATGTGCCATCTCTGGCACAGTGCCACCGATAGCTTCAAAAATCTGTGCCTGTACGGCAGAGTTGGTTACATGATCTTCACCGCGTACAATGTGTGTTATACCGTAATCCACATCATCAACCACGCTTGGTAGCGTATAGAGATAGCTGCCATCTTCCCGAATAAGTATAGGGTCTGATACAGAAGCCATATCGATAGATACAGTACCTCTAATCAAGTCATTCCATTCAACCCTGGAGGGAACCTCAAGCTTAAAACGCCAATGCGGCTGGCGGCCTTCAGCTTCATATGCAGCTATCTGTTCCAAAGTCAGACTTAAGGCAGCCTTGTCGTACACAGGCGGCATCCCTCGGCCCATCTGTATCTTACGCTTCATTTCCAGCTCGTCAGCGGTTTCAAAGCATGGATAAAGACGACCATCTGCTTTTAACTGTGCAACAATAGCGTCATAGCGCTCGAAGCGATCGCTTTGGCGAAAAGTTTCTGCCCACAAAAGCCCAAGCCATGTGAGATCAGCCTTAATTGCTTCTTCGTTCTCAACTGTTGAGCGCTCACGGTCTGTATCATCAATACGCAAAACAAACTGCCCACCCTGTTGCTGAGCAAAAAGCCAGTTAACAAGAGCAGCTCTGATATTACCCACATGCAGTTTACCGGTTGGTGATGGTGCGAAGCGTACTTTAACAGTCATAATATTTATCCTGGCACTTATTGCCTGATGATGTGTTGTCTATTGTTTAGGTCTTTCGGGCGCTTCGATACCCATTGGTGATTGGGTATCTTCTGTCCCTGCCAAAGTTCTTACGTGTAATCTTTACGCCCGGCGGCGCTTGCCGTCTTTTGTATTCTGCGATGTACAGCAGGTGTTCTATGCGCGCAACCTCTGATCTTTCATGCCCGCGCGCAACAATTTCATCAACTGACATTTCCCTGTCTACAAGGCACGATAGCATATCATCGAGCGCTTCATAAGGCGGCAAACTATCTGCATCTTTCTGGTCATCCCGCAATTCCGCAGAAGGTGGTTTTGTAATAATGTTCGCTGGTATCACTTCACCTACTGGGCCTAAGGCCCCGGCAGGGACAGAACTATTACGCCAGCTAGACAAGGCAAAAACATCTGTTTTATATACATCTTTCAGCACATTATAACCGCCACACATATCACCGTAGAGGGTTGCATACCCTACAGACATCTCTGACTTGTTGCCTGTTGTTACAACCATATGGCCAAACTTGTTAGAAAGAGCCATCAGGATAAGGCCGCGAAGACGTGACTGAATATTTTCTTCCGTTGTATCAGGCTTTAAACCTGTGAAAGCGTTCGATAGCATATCATCAAATGCATCAACACCGGGTTTTATAGCAATTGTATCATAGCGTACCCCAAGGGCTTTCGCGCATTTTTCAGCGTCAGAGAGGCTTTCCCCAGACGTATAGCGTGACGGCATCATAACACAGTGAACTTTATCAGCCCCCAGTGCATCAACAGCTACTGCTGCGGTTAAAGCACTATCAATACCGCCTGAAAGGCCAATAAGAACACCCGGAAAGCGGTTTTTGAGTACATAATCCCGCAGCCCCAGCATCATCGCTTGGTAAATGGTTTCCATTCTATCTGGCCGAGGTGCGTTATAGCTACTAAGGAGAGCAAGAACATGTCCCTGCCGTTCCCACCGCACAACAAAAGCTTCTTCTGCCCAGCTTTTCATTTGCACAGCAACATTGCAATCTGATGCTATTACAAAGCTGCTACCATCAAAAACAAGTTCATCTTGCCCACATATCTGGTTACAGAAAACAAGGGGCAAACCACTTTCTTCAACACGCTTTAAAGCATGTTTTTGACGCTCTATTTGTTTATCCATTTCAAACGGGCTACAGGTTGGGACGAGCAAAACTTCTGCCCCTGCTTTCTTCAAGGCTAAAGTGCAGCCATCAAACCACATGTCCTCGCAGATCATAACCCCCAGCTTAAAGCCTTTAAAAACTATAGGTTCAGGTAGTGGGCCAGCAGCGAAAACTCGCTTTTCATCAAAAACACCATAGTTTGGCAGTTCGTGCTTATATCGGACTTGTTGAACAATCCCGCCCGCGAGTAAAAGAATAGCATTTCTTAAAGTGCCATTATCATCCCAAGGACACCCCACAATTAAGCCCGGTTCATTTTCACCTTCCGTGATGGAAGCAAGAGCATGAATGGCACGCATCGCCTCTTGCACAAAGTGTGGCTTTAATACTAAGTCCTCAAGCGGGTACCCTGTAATTGAAAGCTCTGGCGTTAGTACAAGGTCTACATTCTCTGCAGACGCCAAACCGTAGTATGCCGCTATCTTTTCACAGTTCCCGGCAACAGCCCCCAGACTAGGGTTAAATTGCACCAGATATATGGACAAATCATTTTTCATAACGGACTTTTACCCCGCAAACACAATGTGAACAAGACAAAGAAAAGGGCGACACAAGCCGCCCTTACAATCTTATATCACCTTGCTTTAGGCAGCTGCATTTTTAACAAGGGATTCACGCTCATCTTTCAGGCTTTCCGCTAACTGGAACGCTAGCTCAATTGCCTGGCTTGCATTCAAACGCGGGTCGCAGTGTGTATGATACCGCGATGCTAAAGTATCTTCCGTCACAGCAATTGCACCGCCTGTACATTCCGTTACATTCTGGCCAGTTAGCTCAAGGTGAATACCGCCCGCATAAGTACCTTCTGCTTTATGGCAGGCAAATACTTGTTTCACTTCGGCAAGAATGCGCTCAAACGGCCGTGTTTTCAGGTCGCCAGACGCCTTAACAGTGTTACCGTGCATTGGATCGCATGACCAAACAACTTTACGGCCCTCTTCTTTTACCCGCCGCAACAAGCGAGGCAGATAGTCTTCGACCTTGTCTGCACCAAAACGAGAGATAAGCGTTAAACGACCAGCTTCGTTTTTCGGGTTCAAAATATCGATCAACCGAATGAGGTCATCAGGGTCTGTTGACGGACCAACTTTTGATGCAACAGGGTTACCAATCCCGCGCAGAAACTCAAGATGAGCACCATCAGTTTGCCGGGTACGATCTCCTACCCACAGCATATGAGCCGAAGTATCATACCACTGACCTGAAGTAGAATCCACGCGAGTAAGCGCCTGTTCATAACCTAGCAACAACGCTTCGTGCGATGTAAAAAAGTCTGTACCTTGCAACTGAGGTACAGCGTTCGCATTAATACCGCATGCTTCCATAAAGTTCAGAGCTTCGCCAATACGGTCAGCCAGTGCTTGATACTGTTCCCCTGCACCACTTTTTTCAACAAAATCAAGGTTCCAGCGGTGCACAGACATAAGGTTTGCATAACCACCCTGTGCAAAGGCACGCAGCAGGTTCAATGTTGCAGCAGACTGGCTGTAAGCTTTCAGCATTCTGGTTGGGTCAGGTATCCGTGAGGCAGCATCAAAATTAATGCTGTTGATAATATCGCCTCTATAACTAGGTAGCTCAACACCATCAATAACTTCTGTGTTAGAAGAACGTGGCTTAGCAAACTGACCCGCAAGCCTACCCACCTTAACAACAGGACAACTGGCCGCATATGTCAGCACAACCGCCATCTGCAGAATAACACGGAATGTATCGCGTATATTGTTTGGATGAAACTCAGCAAAGCTTTCAGCGCAGTCACCGCCCTGCAATAAAAATGCGCGGCCCTCAGCAACCTCAGCCAATTTGGCTTTAAGGTTTCGTGCTTCACCTGCAAAAACCAGCGGAGGATAGCTTGAAAGCTCTTCCTCAACTTGCTTTACAATATTTTGGTCAGGATACTCTGGCACCTGTATTACAGGTTTGCTTTTCCAACTATCGGGGCGCCATTCACTCATCACAGTTCCTCAATCTAGTTCCATCACATACCTAAACATGATCTTTTTTGGTCTGTAGCCTTACGGCGGACCCTTAAATCATGCAAAAATGTCAGACGCAAGTTATATCAACAGAAAATGCCCTATTACTGCTACTAAAATTTAAATAAACTTGCTTTTCAAACAGTGACCGATAATAGGTATGGGCGCTTTTGTGAGCTTCAAGGATACAGCTGCTTTATGACTAAATTTCCTGCCAAAATAGTGGTTTTTGATTTGGATGGTACCTTAATTGACACAGCAGTTGATCTGCATGCCGCAACAAACCATGTTTTAAAAAGCCTGAACATTGCTCCGGCTACACTTGAGCAGGTTAGGCCTTATGTAGGCTTTGGTGCTATTAAGCTTATTGAAACAGGTTTGGAACTCTCCGGCAACACAACTAAGTATAACGCACATGACTATAAAGACATGTTTCTAAGCTATTACAGCAACCACATCTCTGTACATTCCCGCTTGTTTTCGGGCGGTTCGGAAATGCTTAATACCCTTCAAGGTGCAGGGGTTAAAATGGCTATATGCACAAATAAACCTTTAGGTTTGGCACAGCAACTGCTGGGGGACTTAGGCCTTTCCTCTTATTTTGAAGCAATCACTGGGGGCGATAGTTTCCCTTATAAAAAACCTGACCCTAGGCATTTGCAGGAAACCATTAAACTGATGGGTATAAAGGGGCCTGCCGTGATGGTTGGTGATAGCTCACCGGATATTTTATGCGCTAAGGCAGCTGGTATACCGGTTATTGCCGCAAATTATGGCTACCCAGACCAGCCTATTTTATCTCTTGGGCCTGATGCTTGTATTACGTCTTTGTCTGATCTTGTTGGTCTATTAGACCTTTAAGACGCCGAAATAGCTTTACTGCTAAATGACCGACCAATTTGCCCATAGGCATTCGCATATAGTGGCTGCGAATATACAAAACCAGCTTTGCAAAATATGCTTGATCAGGCTTTTCCAGCTTTTGCCTGAAACACCATCTCACCAACACTGAAAGCTTAACCGAACTTCTCGTTAAAAGAGCATTGGCTCGTTCCTCATCAAGAAAAGCACCAACCGCCCATAAAGCATAGCTCACAGGCTTTTCTGCGCCCGTTGCTTGTGCACGGTGCCATAACGCTTCATCTTTGGTCTCTGGAATATCTTGCAATAGATACCATAGCTCCAAAACGCTGCGTGCTGGTGTATCAAAGGAGCCATCGGCAAATGAATGAATAGCCGAATGGATAAATGTATCTAATTCATCAAAAGTATAAAGGCCAGTATTGGCAAATGGCTTTATAGTATCAAAAAACAACTCGGATCTTATTTTAACACGAGCAGTTTTAGGCAACAAACAATGATGTACATCTAATATAGTGCGCCTTTTAGTGTGCCTTAAAGGTGGTAACTCATGCATATTTTCTCGGTAATACTGCTGATCATACGGATTAGCAGTTGTCTCATCAAAAGCCCATTCAGCTTCCAGTAATAGCTTTTCGGTTTTTTTAATATCAGCTTCTACAACAAGAATATCCAGGTCACTAACGCGCCTGCCACGGCCAGCCTTTAAGTCGGAAGCTACATAGGCACCGCCTTTAAGCAGAACCGCCTTTATATCACTCCCCAACAAAGCTCTTTGCAGGCGGTTTATTTCAAACTGCAGCATATTGTGATCAAAGCGAGCCCTATAAAGAGCATTTTCCATTACGTCATGGGTTTTGCCCGTTGCTTCATTCAACCAAACTGTAGCCATTTGGCCTAAAACATGATGACCATCAGCATAATTTAACAGCTTTGATCGTTCTAGCATATCATCAGGTAAAGGCATTTTACCGGCAATAACCCTTAACCACTGCGCGCTCATACCATCACCTTTGCAGCCAAGTCTTTCACCATTACCAAACTATCCCGCGTATTACCGTACACAAGTTCATAGGCTTCAGCACCAGCAACCATATTAGCAAGGGCAGTAAAGGCCTCTTCCCCAAGCAGGTGATAATTTGTCGAGCTTGGAATAAGTCGCATAATAGCTTCTGATTTAGCCATTTTACGAGCTGCGGGGCGTGCGCCTTCCTGAAAACGTGGAAAAAATATTAACCGAGTAACCGCAACCGGGTTTTCATTCAAAATATCTTCCGGCCTTGGCCGGCGGTATGCAATCTGCCCCTTTGGAGTGCCTGTTAAGGCAGGTGTCATCCAGTCAGGCCCAGACATATCCCGCACAATTGGGATGGAACTCCCTTTTAGGGAAATTGGTCGCGGGTAAGCATGCAGTTTTGCCGTTTGCAAATTCAGGAGGCCAAATTCATCAGAATATAACCTGTATCCTTCCTCCATTAATGCAGACACAAGAGTGCTTTTACCACCGCCAGATGCAGCACACATTAAGATAGCCCCTTTAGGCCCTGCAACAACACCTGCATGAAAGGTTACATAGCGGCAACACTTTAAAGCTACAGCAAGATTTAAGCCCATTTCAAAAGATAAGGCAGCCATACTTTCCGGCAGCGGAATAGCGGGCACCTGAAAGCCTGGGTCAGGGATAATTTGCTTACGAATATACCGCCGCACTATAGTGGGCGCACGCATCTCAAGCGTTATATCTGTAACATCCTGCATCACCAGCCGAACAGGTACATCACGGTATGCATCGTAAAAAAACTCAAGCAGTGACGGACTGTTTGCTTTAACAAGTGTCGTAAAAGGACCAAGCGACATTTCAAGCGTGCCTTGCTTCATAGCACCGAGAATTTCATCACGAGAAAAATCGCGTGCTCGCCGAAACTCAATCATCGCGCGCTCCAGTTACAGGTGTAACCAGCCCCGTTGTGTCTAACTCTGCAAGTGTAGTTTCAATCAGGCTTACAGGACAGTCCTCTTGGTCAAGCTCTAATTCCAACCAAATACGGGCAGCCAGATCAGCTACCTGCATTTTCTCATCACTTAAAAAATCAAGTATAGCGGCGGATAAGAAGTTCAAAATGTGAGTATCGCCAGACAGTTTATTAAAAACCAGAAAAACATCTTCAAACTGCCGGTTAGAAATATGGGCCGCATCTGCGACCCATAAAAAACTGGAATCAACTGGTCCTGCTGCCATAGCTTATGCTGGCCCCTTGCTGCTAGTTACCAGTTTTACTGCCCTAGGTATGTAAGAACAGAAACGATACAGGATATTCCCGGCCACGATCCAGCACCACCATAGCTGTCTGCATAAATCATGGAAAGTGTAAGAAAGAGACCATCGTCACCAGAAAGTGTCCAGTTACCTTGGTCATTCACATAGTCAGCAACCGAAATAGAGTGATTGGACCCATAAGTATAAAGCGTATAACCGCAGTCTACCCACTCACTTTCACCACAATCGTCATCTCCAGAACCATGGCCACTATCATCATCATCGTCACCGCTATTGCCATTGCCGTGGCCATTGCCGTTTCCGTTTCCGTGACTACCGCCATATGTACGCCCCATATTATCAGCAGCATAATAGCCGTGCTCATCACTACCAGATGCGGCATATTCATAGGTTAATGAATTACTGCCATGACCATGTCCGTGACCGTTACTACCACCATCATCGTCATCGTCACCCCAACCCCAGCCATCGTCATCGCCGCATTGATTACTGTTACTGGAGCAAGCATCAGGACGGTAACTTTCAGGAACACTGCCCGCAGGGAACACATAATCTGCACCATCTTTGAAAGACTGCACATCTGACACAAACATGCCATTTGCGCCTTGCTGGATACTGGCATCGCCCACCCAAGCCTGGCCTTCACTATCTACCAAAATCTTCAGATTACTAGGGATAGTAAACATACAGCGTAGCTGAGATATAATAGCTTCAGAGGCACTAGCGCGAAGCGTCAGCACCATAGGCATACCTGCCGCGCCCATTCGCAGCAATTGGCGTCGTTTAGCTCTAAACGCCCTATTATGGTCATGTGGCTGCTGTATTGGGTCTTGCATATGGCCTCACTAAGACACTGGAATAATAATAAGCATAGAGTAGATCATCTACTTTACACTATATGTATAAACATATTTATTCCAATTTTACAGATTATTATGCTTTAGGTCTAGGATCTTTTATCCAGTAATCGTTTTTGGCACACTTTTGTATTGAATTAAGCCTGAATTGATTGGTGACATATATAATTCATAAAAATGAAACATTTTTCATCTTAAATGACAGCGCTACTATTAAAGCTTGAGTTCTATACAGTAGTTTCTACTTCACCACATTTTCAACAGTAATATTATACGCAGTTTAACCCTATGAGTTCACCTTTAAAAGACTATAAAACCCTTGTAACAGAAAAAGGTATTCTCATAGTTATCATTGCTGTGATTGCAGTGCTATGGTCGGTTAACCAACTGACATTTATAAGCTTTTTTGTTATAGCAGGTAGTGCCGCCGCTCTTTTATTACAGTTAGAAGTTAATAACCGCATTGAGGAACTAAAAATCAGACGGTCTGTCGCTCAAGAACGTCGTATTACTAATGAACAAGGGGTTCAGTCCTTACGCGCTAATGCCTTAAACGGCTTACCCTCCCCTATAGTATTGGTTGATGACAACCATACTATTACCTTTGCTAACGATGCCGCACTAACCCTCCTTGGTCATGAAATTGTAACAAATGACGTTTTCCTTTATTTGCGCCAGTCAAGTTTTGTTACAGCTCTGGACAAAGTCCTTGCTGGAGATCCAGCCCATAATGGTACAATTCGTTACACCAACAGCCATGGTCGTAGCTTTGATTTAACACTGGGACCTGTCACAAACACGGAAGCAAACGCCGCTGAACCAATACAGGCACTGGTGTTCTTTTATGAAGTCACAAGCTTGTTACGTACAGAGCAAATGCGGGTAGATTTTGTAGCCAATGCCAGCCATGAGCTAAGAACCCCCCTTACATCCATTACCGGCTTCATAGAAACCCTTCAAGGGCCAGCACGCGACGACATTGAGGCGCAGCAGCGTTTTCTGGACATTATGTCAAGTGAAGCCGATAGAATGATACGCCTGATTGATGATTTATTATCATTGTCACAAATTGAAATGACACGCCACATCACGCCAGAAAGCACTATTGATGTACAAACTGTTATTAACAGTACAATAACAACCTTTTCAACACGCGCTAGCAAACGTGGTATTAAATTTATCTCAAATATGGAAGATAATTTGCCCCGCGTTGTCGCTGACAGTGACCAAATCACACAGGTTTTTGTCAACCTCATTGGGAATGCTGCAAAGTATGCAGATCAAGACACCAATATTCATGTGAGCGCCACTCTTGCACATACCGGTAAAAGCGTCATTCTTTCTGTGCGTGATGAAGGCCCTGGAATAGCGATGGAACATTTAGGCAGACTCACAGAACGCTTTTACCGTGTGGATACTGCCCGGTCGCGAAAAATGGGGGGTACAGGGCTTGGACTTGCTATTGTAAAACACATACTTTTGCGACATGGTTCACAGCTAGACATCAAAAGTAAAATCGGCCAAGGTACCGTCTTCAGCTTCAAATTGCCGGTTTCACGAAACACGGCCCCCAGTGATGTCACGAAAGTGAAATAATTAACACTAAGCGACTGTCATTAACTTGTAACATTCAAGCTGTATCGGTCACATGAAGATCACATATATAAAATCTAATTTTAGATGTGTTTCTTGATAACGAACCAAATCTTCCGCAAAAAATGCGGGTTGGAGAGGACCAGAATGAAAAAGTTAGCACTTCTTGCTGCCCTTATAGGCACAGTATCCTTCACTTCACAAAACGCTGAAGCACAATCACGCGATCAAATCCGCATTGTTGGCTCTTCTACTGTATTCCCATTTTCCACAGCCGTGGCAGAAGAGTTTGGGCGCACATCATCTTTTAAAACGCCAATTGTTGAATCAACAGGTTCCGGCGGCGGCCTGAAACTTTTTTGCGCAGGCATCGGCACGAGCCACCCAGATATTACCAACTCTTCGCGCCGAATTAAAAAATCTGAAGTAGAGCTATGCGCGAGTAATGGTGTATCAGACATCATAGAAGTAAAAATTGGATATGACGGTATTGTTATTGCCGCATCAAAAAATGCGGAGCCAATGACATTAACCTTAAAAGACCTGTATTTGGCTCTTGCCGCTAAGGTGCCTGAAAAAGGCACAGAGGGTGGTCTTGATCACATTATAGACAACCCATACAAAAACTGGAATGAAGTTAACCCTTCCCTTCCAAATAAACCCATTGTTGTGCTTGGCCCTCCTCCAACATCAGGGACCCGCGATGCCTTTAATGAGCTAGCAATTGAAGCAGGCTGTGATTCATTCTCAGGTAATGCAGCCCTCAAGAAAACTGAGCCTAAAACATATAAAGCTGTTTGCCTCAGCATTCGTGAAGACGGTGCTTATGTTGAAGCTGGTGAAAACGACAACCTTATTGTTCAAAAGCTACAAGCCGATGATAAAGCAGTTGGTGTCTTTGGTTTCAGCTTTCTTGACCAAAATGCTGACGTGATTATTGCTTTCCCTGTTGCTAAACATGTTGGTGACGAACCACAAGAGCCGACTTTTGAAGCGATTTCCGATGGTGCATACCCAATATCACGCTCTCTATTCTTCTATGTTAAGAAAGCTCACATTGGTGTTATTCCAGGCATTGAAGAATATCTTGCAGAGTTCACCAGTGATAAAGCAATCGGTGACCTAGGGTATTTATCGGATCGCGGCCTTATCCCTCTTTCCAGTGAAGAACAGGAAGAAGTAAAGCACGCAGCTGAAACGTTGAAGCCTCTGACTCTCGACTAATAAATACATGCTAGGGGTAAACACAAACTACCCCTAGCACCTGTACTAAAAAACACTGTTAGTGATAATTGTAACATATAGGCCGCCATGACTAGCTCCGTAATATTTGTTATTGTTTCTGTACTGGCCCTGCTGGCCTTCGCAATTGTCCGGCAGAAAGCACTTGCTTCTGTTGACGGTGATACATCCAAGCTACATTCACTTCCAAGGCACTATGGATATTTTGCAGCTAGCTGTGTGCTTTTGCCTTCTTTATTGGTGTTCATCCTCTGGATTATATTTGGCCAGGACATTCTTGAAAGCATCATGATTGCAGGTTTGCCGGAAGGGATAACCGAGCAATATAGAGAGCATGCAACACTCATTATTAACCGTATACGGCTGGTAATAGAGAATGGTGCTAATCTAGAATCAAACCCTGACATTTTAGCCGCTGCATCCCATTACCATGCGCTTTACTTGAAAGGTATATGGGCGGCGTTTAGTTTATCTCTTGCTGCTGGCTTACTAGGTTTGTTCTTTGCACTGAATAGAGCGCACGCTGACTTTCGTGCAAGAAATCGCTTTGAAAAAGTAATGACTGCCTTCCTGATTGCTAGTTCTGCCATCGCTATTTTCACTACACTCGGCATTATCATTTCATTGTTTTTTGAAAGCGTGCGCTTCTTTAAAGAAGTTCCTCTTACAGAATTTCTATTTGGTCTTAAATGGAGCCCACAGATTGCCCTACGCGCTGACCAAGTGGGATCTTCCGGTGCCTTTGGTGCTGTGCCCCTATTTGCCGGCACGTTTTTAATCAGTCTTCTCGCTATGCTTATAGCTGGGCCTGTAGGGCTGTTTTCAGCAATTTATATGACACAGTATGCAAGTGAAAGGGTACGCAAAATTGTAAAGCCTATGCTTGAAATTCTCGCTGGTGTGCCAACAGTGGTTTATGGTTTTTTTGCAGCCCTCACCATTGCACCACTTTTTAGAGATACAGGCGATTTTTTCGGCATTCACATCGCCAGTGAAAGCGCACTTGCTGCAGGTTTCGTGATGGGTATAATGATTATTCCATTTGTTTCATCATTATCAGATGATGCAATTACAGCAGTACCGAACTCCCTCAAAGACGGGTCTTTAGCACTAGGCGCCACAAAATCAGAGACAATTATAAAGGTGCTTTTACCCGCAGCACTACCCGGCATTGTCGGTGCCTTCCTACTTGCAATCAGTCGTGCCGTAGGTGAGACGATGATTGTTGTTATGGCAGCGGGCATGCAGCCAAACCTTACTGCTAACCCCTTTGAAGCAGTAACAACAGTTACAGTGCAAATTGTAGCGCTTTTAACAGGTGACCAAGAGTTTGACAGTGCCAAAACGCTCTCAGCATTTGCACTTGGTCTAACCCTGTTTGTTATCACAATGTGCCTTAATATCTTTGCCCTACGCGTTGTTAGAAAATACCGCGAAGCATACGAGTAATAAAACCATGTCTGAAACAGAAAAATTTCAACCGACTGACTGGACATCACCAGAGATGGCGAAGCGTATTAAACGTCGGTACAAACGGGAAAAAACATTCCGTATTTGTGGTCTGTCTGCCGTTATTATAGCGGGTTTATTTCTGGTTACCCTTTTAGGTAATATTGTCACAGATGGCATGAAAGGTTTTCTCCAAACCAGCATTGTTCTGGATATAACCTTTGATGAGAAAACACTTGGTAACCCGCGTGAAATTGGTATTGAAGCTTTTCAGGAACGTGTCAAGAAAACGAATATGCTTCTGCTTGTTCAAGCTGCAATGTCTCATCACTTTCCTGAAGTCACAAACAAACGCGATAAAAGAAAGCTGCTGAAACTGATTAGTACAGGCGCACGCGAACAACTGCGCAACGAAATTTTGGAAAACCCCAATTATATTGGCACCACTAGGCAGGTTTCTTTGCTTGCGTCTGATGATGTAGATCAGGTGGTTAAAGGAAATACTGACACCACTATTGTTGAGGCGAACCGTAAAGTTAAAGATGATGAGATAATCTGGCTAGACAAATTGGATTCTGAAGGCCGGGTGTCACTGAATTTCCATACTCGCTTTTTCACTCAGGGTGATTCTCGGGAACCTGAGCTTGCAGGAATTTGGGGGGCCGCTGTTGGTTCAGCCCTTACCCTCCTTGTAACACTTGCTATTGCTTTCCCTGTCGGTGTTTTAAGCGCTATATATCTAGAAGAGTTTGCCCCTAAAAACCGGTTAACTGATTTAATTGAAGTGAATATCAATAACTTGGCTGCAGTACCTTCGATTGTGTTTGGTTTATTAGGGCTAGCAGTTTTCCTCGGCTTCATGAACCTTCCTCGCTCTGCTCCACTTGTTGGTGGACTTACACTGGCTTTAATGACGTTGCCAACTATCATTATTGCTGCAAGGGCATCGATCAAAGCCGTTCCGCCCTCCATTCGCGACGCAGCCCGCGGTCTTGGGGCTTCACCAATGCAAGTTGTCTTTCATAATGTTGTGCCACTGGCCATGCCTGGCATTCTAACCGGAACCATTATTGGTATGGCACAAGCACTCGGTGAAACAGCACCGCTATTGATGATAGGCATGGTAGCTTTCATTGTTGATATACCCGGCGGAATAACCGATGCTGCAACCGCCTTGCCCGTTCAAATATACCTATGGGCAGATAGCCCTGAACGGGCTTTTGTTGAGAAAACTTCAGCAGCTATTATGGTGTTGCTGGCTTTCCTTATTGCAATGAACGGCCTAGCCATCTGGTTACGGCAAAAATTTGAGCAACAGTGGTAGAAATGTTTAAATCCTCACCTGAGTATGATTCAATGACAGAACAACGCACCCCTAAAATGTCTGCTAAGGGCGTAAATGTTTATTATGGCGATAATCACGCGATCCATAATATCTCTCTGGATTTATTTAGAGATGAAGTTACAGCTCTAATTGGCCCATCCGGATGCGGTAAATCAACCTTCTTGCGGTGCTTGAACCGTATGAACGATACTGTCGCCAGTTGCCGTGTAGAAGGCTCAATATCTCTTGACGGCGATGACATTTACGCATCAAAGATTGATGTTGTTCAGCTTCGCGCAAGAGTTGGTATGGTATTTCAGAAGCCAAATCCCTTCCCTAAATCTATATATGATAATATTGCTTACGGGCCTCGCATTCACGGCCTGTCAAACAATAGAACTGATCTTGATGAAATTGTTACCACAGCGCTTGAAAAAGCAGGCCTATGGAATGAAGTTAAAGACCGGCTCGATGCACCAGGAACTGCCCTTTCTGGCGGCCAACAGCAGCGGTTATGTATTGCGCGCGCTATTGCCGTTAACCCTGAGGTTATCTTAATGGATGAACCCTGTTCTGCGCTTGACCCAATCGCAACAGCAAAAGTTGAAAACCTGATTGATGAACTTAAAGGTAGGTATGCTATTATAATTGTGACACACAGTATGCAGCAAGCAGCCCGTATTTCACAAAAGACAGCATTCTTTCACATGGGTGATCTTGTTGAGCATGGCGACACAACAGAGATTTTTACATCCCCTAAAAAAGAACGGACCCGTGACTATATCACTGGCCGGTTTGGGTAAAGGAAAAGAATAGCATGTCAGAACATACTTTATCCGCGTATGACGACGAACTAAAGGAACTCCGCAGCATTGTTAGCCGCATGGGCGGCATGGCTGCTGATCAGTTAATCGCTGCCATGACAGCATTAAAAGAGCTTGATCGTGCTGAATCCAATAGGGTTCGGGAAGCAGACAAGGAACTGGACAAGCTTGAAATTACTGCTGAACGAGCAGCTATAGGTGTTTTTGCCCGCAGGGCACCTGTTGCTGACGACCTTAGGGAAGTAGTATCAGCGCTTAAAATGACTACCCTTATTGAACGTATGGGCGATTACGCCAAAAACATTGCCAAACGTACTCTTGCTATAACTGACGGCAAGCCGGTTGTTATGCCGCAAACGCTCGATGCCATGGCTGAAGCCGCACATCATATGATACAAGATGTAATGGACGCCTATGTTCACCGCGATGCTGACGCCGCCATGGAAGTATGGGAGCGCGACGAAACTTTGGACAATATGCATAATGCTGCTTTTCGGCAAATTCTCGCACGTATGATGGAAATGCCTGAGTATATTAACGCTTATACGCACTACCTCATGATTGCCAAAAACCTTGAACGCATTGGGGATCAGGCCACAAATATTGCAGAACAAATTTACTATACAATAACTGGCATCATGCTAGAGGATGCAAGGCGTCCGAAGAATGATAAAACCAGTACAGAAGTTATTCAGTAGCTGTATAAAACGCCTTTCGAGCAAAGGATATAAAAGTGAAGACTCGAATTTTACTTGTTGAAGATGATGAAAACATCACCGAACTGGTTCGATATAACCTTGAACGTGCAGGCTATCTTGTTGACTGCATCGCAGATGGAGAAGAAGGCCTCTATCACGCAACATCAGAAACACCAGATGTCATATTATTGGATTGGATGCTTCCAAACCTGTCAGGCTTAGAGATTTGCCGTCAACTTCGTCGCAATTCAAGCACACAGAATGTACCCATTATTATGCTAACTGCCCGGGCTGATGAACCAGACCGCATTAGAGGCCTAGAAACTGGTGCAGATGATTACATTGTAAAACCTTTCTCTCCTAAAGAGCTTGTTGTGCGTATACAAGCTGTACTACGCCGTGTTCGCCCTGCCCTTGCAGGACACGAACTGACGTTTGAGGACATAAGCCTTGATAACGTATCGCACCGTGTAAGTCGCGGTGACGCAGTGATCCACTTGGGCCCAACGGAATATAGGCTTTTGAGGCACTTCATGGAGAACCCCGGCCGGGTGTTTTCTCGCGAACAGCTTTTAGATGCAGTATGGGGCCGCGATGTTTATGTCGAACCTAGAACTGTTGATGTTCATATTCGCCGGCTTAGGAAAGCTATCAACGAAGGCGATATGAGTGATTATATCCGCACTGTGCGCTCTGCGGGCTACGCGCTTGATAACAAAAAGTAAAATCTCATTGTTAAGTCTGCAGTACCTTCCGCTACAGACTTAACTGAAGGTTTTCAAGGGATGCATTTAACATCAACAATGACCATAATGTCATATGATGATCTCTTCTACCGCTGACATGCTCATCAATGAGTATACAAACATTTTGTTGGTCAATAAGGCCTGTATCAAACAGAATTTCACTCGCTTTTAATTTTTCCAACTCGGGTATAAGTTCATTACGAAGCCAGTTAACCACGGGTACAATAAAGCCCTTTTTCTGACGGTATAATATTTCATCCGGCAAAAAACCTTCAAGAGCTTTCTTGAAAACTGCCTTGCCTTCACCGTCCATTATCCTGTCTGAAGCCGGTAGGCGTAAGCCATACTCAATAAACTTATGATCCAGGATCGGCACACGAACCTCAAGTGAATGAGCCATACTTGCCCGATCAACTTTCGTAAGAATATCACCGGGTAAATAGGTTTTTAAATCAATATACTGAATAGTTGATAAAGGATCCGCTCCCTCGACCTCCTTCGCTAACTCCTTAAACCGCTCGTGTGGATGATAACCATCTAAATAACCACGCATTTTTTCTGTATGCAGTCTCACTCTGTCACGGTCAGGTGTTTTACTCACTGTTTGAAAGTAAGCTTCGGCAGATGAACGGGATAAGGCTTCAAACGTTGACTTCGCTCGCAAAAACTGCGGTGCATAATCAAGCTTAGGGTAAAGCTTTGCAAGCGGCCCAAAAATGATGCGGCGCAGACTAAGAGGTATAGTTTTCCGCAGCTTTTCTTCCATCATATGAAACTTGTATCGGCGGTATCCTGCAAATAGCTCGTCACCACCATCACCAGATAATGCCACTATCACCTTTTCACGCGCCAACGCGCAAACCTTATAAGTAGGAAAGGCTGAAAGATCAGCAAATGGGTCATCATATACTTTGGCCATTGTGCGTATTAAGCCGCCGTCCTCCGCCGAGGAAAACCTTAATCTGTGATGGGTTTTAAAATGGTTAGCGACCCTCTCGGCATAACCACTTTCATCATATTCAATATCCTCAGAGCCAATAGCACATGTTTCCACCGGAGATGTGCTGTTTTTGCTCATGAGACCCACAACAGCTGAAGAATCTACCCCTCCAGAGAGAAATGCGCCTAAAGGCACGTCCGCTATCATCCGTAATTTAACGGCTTCCTCCAACCGGCCAAGTAATTCCGATGCATCAGTAACAACCCCAGACCCCCCTGTAATATCTGGTGACCAGTATTCTCTAATATCATCCTTCGTTTGGCCTTGACGCTTGATCATTGTACATGCTGGCGGCAACGTACAAACACCTGCAACCAATGACTTGGGGTCAGGTACATAGCCAAGTGCCAAATAATCTTCAAGGGCGTCTATACGCAATTTTCTACGGCAGGCAGGGTGCTCAAGTATTGCCTTTAATTCAGAACCAAAGACAAAAGTCCCATCGGATACTGTTGTATAATACAAAGGCTTAATACCAAGCCGATCGCGTGCTAAAAATAACTCCTGCTTACGGTTATCCCAAATACCAAAAGCAAACATCCCACGCAGACGTGTAACACAATCTCGGTCCCATTCCAGATAGGCTTGTAATAAGACCTCCGTATCAGACTTGCTTGTAAAATGATGGCCAAGACTTTCCAATTCACGCCTTAATGCCTGATAATTATATATTTCACCGTTAAAACTGATAATAACTTGCCCATCAGCCGAATACATAGGCTGGGCACCGCCTTCAAGATCAATGATACTCAGTCTTCGGTGACCTAAGCCAACTGTCTTGCCATAATAAAAACCATCTCCGTCAGGGCCTCGGTGGCTAATGGCATTAGTCATGGTCCTCAGCACCTGCTGAGGTAGTTCCATAGTCTCAGGTACCATCATGCCAGCTATGCCACACATAAAATTTTTCCTGTTTCTGAGGGCTTAATTTCATTCCAGAGAAAGTCTTCCGGCGCAAATGTTGACAAGAACCTTTTCAGCAAAACCTCGGCAGGGGGTGCACCCTCATATACCGGGATGGTAATTGTCAGCAAAGCACCTGCGGTTTTTCCGTACAGCAGTTTTTCTTTTGCAGATGCAAGCTTAATATTAAGGCCGGAGTTCATACCTTTACCTGCAATATAATAACTGGTCCAGAGCACTTTGTTAGCACGAAAGCCGGTATAATGTCTTTCTTCAAAGTCCCACCCTGCAACTGAAAAATTACCAGGCCCAACCCCGGGCAAACTTGTCCAGTTATCTTCTGTGCGCGGCAGCTTAAACAGCATAGGCTTTTCTGTTCGCACAGGGCAATAAAGAGCCGTATCTATAAAAACGTAATCAGCACCAATTCGGTAGCGCGCTGAAAAAGTTTCATCAGCATTCTCAAAAGGTGCTTTTTCCCCTTTTGTATCAATATCTAAAAGGCGAATACCACAATCATCACATGTTGGTGCCTGAAGCATACCCACATCCAAAGCACTCAGATACCGTTTTGGGGAAATAGTCCAGAAAAACAATGGTAACAAACACACTGTCACAGCAACGGCAATACCCTGTTTTCTGGATATATGATGCACTGATACAGGCTCGACAGCCATGTCATTTTCAAACGCTTTTTTATCTGAAAATTTATAAGCAACAGCAATCAGTATCAATAATACAAAGGACAAAAAGCCCCAGCCATAAACGATATGATCGATGCCACGCGCAAAAGACTGATCTGTAGCTTCCGCAATTAATAAAATCCCTAACACTCTAAAAGCATTAGCAAAAATCGGTATCGCCGCAGAAGCTAGAACCAACAAAACACGCTTAAACCAGCTGTCGTATGCAAGATGGGCCAATAAAACGCCAGTAACCATACTGGTAAACAGAAATTTGATACCCGCACACGCCTGTGCAACTTCATACAAACCGCTTGATAAAGTTATCAAAACACCATCAGAGGAATTTGCCACCCCCATTACAGACAGCATGTTTATAACCATATCTGCGGTGATGTACTGCATGACAGGCACAAGGGCACTGCCAAAAGGCACAATCAATATAAGAAACGCAACAGGAAAAAGGATCGCCCTAAATACATAAGGCCCAAAAACGGTGAGAATAATGGCTTGTATGCATAGAATATAGCTAACATGTTGCAAAATCTTAATATCAATTGCCACAGCAAGGAACTGGACCACCATAACGGACGCTGTGATAATCAGGCCGGGCCACCAGTAAAACGCCGGAACGCTTTTTAAGATATCGCGTCTACTCCACACCAAGGCCATAGAAACGAAGGGAATTACCTGCCCATGAGAAAATATGTCAACATTGGTAATCAGATAAAAAAGGTGTTGAACAGGGTCAAACCAAACATAAGTGACCAGTGTTAGAGCAATAAGTGTTACAAACAATTTGCCTAGAATATGGTAGGAGAACATTTTCATAATATTTCCTGCACATACCCATCAAGTTCTTTACAACTGCTTTCCCAAGAAAAGTTTTTTGTAACAAATTCCCGAGCTGCAGTACCTATCTTTTTGGCAAGAGCTTTATCGTTAAGGAGTGCAATTAAACGCGTTGAAAACTCCGATGGATCATCCGTAACCCATATGGTATTGCCTTCATCAGCCTCTATGCCCTCATTCGCACATGATGTTGCCACAACACTTTTGGCCATCGCCATTGCTTCTAATACTTTATTTTGCACACCCCGTGCCGTTTGTAACGGCGCCACAGCAACACAGGCCTTTGCTATTTCAGATGCCATGTCATCAACATATCCTGTAACCTCAACCCCATTGATGGTGGCAAGTGCATCAACCCTTTTATGATGAGGCCCCCCAGCAATCCGAAATTTGGCCGTCGGTATAGCATCCTGAACGAGCGGCCAAACATCATTGCAAAACCATTCAACCGCTTCAATATTAGGCTGATAGTTCATTGCCCCACTAAATATGATCAGGTTTTCATCAGGGTTTGAAGTATATTTGGATGGGTCAAACTGCGAGAGATCCACACCATTTTTGAGGGCAATTACCTTCTCTTTATGAACACCTGCAACAGGGCGAAGCATATTTGCCTCTTGCTCACTCACCAAAAAAGTGCGCTCAGAACGTTGAATTAGTTTCAGTTCATAGGCCCCCAAGGTTTTAGCCTCTCTCGAGTATATATAGGATAAAGGCCATTTAGCCTTATCAGCATAAGCAGCCCATTTTTCAGAATCCGCATCCACCAGATCAGTAAGAACAGGAAATGAACATTTCTGAGGTATAAACTGCCCAACGGCTGCAGAAAAAACAAAAGCTGCATCAAGAGATTTTTTAGCTATGAGGCTATCCACATATCGCTGCATATGACTATGTGGATAAGCAGCTAGTGTTAGAGGTTGCCCGGTTAACATGCCTGACAAACTCAATATTTTTTGATGCAGGGGTGAAACATATTGGAAACACAAAGATTGAGTAATGTTTTCCAACATAGAAATATGCTCAAGGTCTTTTTTATCATCAACAAAAAAGCCAAGGTGTACTTTATGCTTCTTTGTTAAATGATGCAGAAAGTTCCAAGACCGTATTTTATCGCCCTTATTAGGGGGATATGGAATTCTGTGAGCTAAAAAAAGGATCTCCGCCATAGTATTTACCCTAAATGCCTTGCAAGCATTGGCCCTATTGTATTTGCAATTGGTAAAGGTAACCTTTTCCAAGCTGCAACCAGCATCCTATATTTACTGCTACTAGGGTTCAAATCTGGCAGCGTTCCCCCTTCGGCTAAACGAGTTTCATATTGAAGTAAAACAGGTTCAAAGCCCCAATTCTTTTTAAACCTGTAAGGCCCGGTGTCCATTTTGCTACGGCCAAAATCAAAATGTGTTTTACCTTTTTCTGAAGCTTTAATCATTAGCTGATAATACATAAAATCATGCGCACCATATTGGCGAGCAAACTGGTTCCCGCCCGCATAATAAGGAAGAACTGCCTTATCTGCATAAAAGCTCATAAGGCTAGCAATAGCTTGCCCCTTTGGAGACCGTATGATTTGCACCTGAATTTTTTCACCAAAGCTTTCATAGAGCGCGGTAAAA
Source organism: Kordiimonas pumila (assembly GCF_015240255.1). Lineage (NCBI taxonomy): Bacteria > Pseudomonadati > Pseudomonadota > Alphaproteobacteria > Kordiimonadales > Kordiimonadaceae > Kordiimonas > Kordiimonas pumila. Next base: position 2,293,420 of record NZ_CP061205.1, on the reverse strand, counting down.
AGCTTTTTAGGGAAAACCGGTGTGCCAAGCCCCCGTACACTCTCAGCATAAAGCTTATAGAAATTTTCAATATCAGAGTCAAAACTACAGCTAAGGCCTGCATCCAGTGTTTTCCTGACGACGGCTCTTTGTTTTCTGGGTATATCAAGAAGGATAGCTTCAGGGGTGTTTTGTAAAGGCTTTTGAAAAGTAGCGGCGTTTGCAACTGGTATAGACCATTCGTTATCCCCTACATGTCGCGCTTTAACAGTACGATATTCAAGGACCTTGATACCATTTTGGCAGGCAAGCTCCCAAGCTGCGGCATCAAGCTCATCATACACCCCAGAATTAATAGCTAAGGGGCCACCATAAACACAGAACATATTGGATATAAGGGCATTACCAAAAAGCTTACTTTTACGCAGTGTTAGCGGCATAATGCCAACAATCTTGGCATTATCCTCAGCTACCAAAAACGGACATTCATGGTTTGCGCCGTTTTCAATAACCGTTTTCCACTCAGCATAATGACAAAAGGTCCCATCAACGTGTCTATCGACAAAAGCATTCCATGATGCAATATCTGATGAGGTCATTTTCCTGATAGAAACAGCCATACTATTTTCCAACTTTGACTTCTGTGAGGATATTTTCATATATATCCTGCATGCGCCCCCATGAAAAATCTTTTGCTAAACGCGTTAATTTTGCTGGCAGCCTAGCCTGCCCTTGGTAATGCCTAAACCTTGATAAAAGGGGGGCTTCCTTCACATAAGGCTGATCTGTATCCATTTCCCAGGGGTGCATATAAAAAATTGCTGGGGCAGACGATTGCTTCGCACCGTTACGAAGTAAATACCGTGACAGCCAATAAGGCATTAACCTAAAATATCCTCCACCCGATGCTGGTAACCGCCTGAAAGGCACATCACAAACTGTCATAGGTATTTCTACTATTGAAGAATTTGCAGGGTAAAAAGGCGCTCTAGGCGCGGACTCCATACCATAATGATCTGTTTTCACAGGATAGAGGCTGGATGAATATTTAAATCCCTCTGAATCCAAAAGATCATAAACCCACCATACGTTTGGTGTCAGAGAAAAACTCGGTGCTCTGTAGCCAATAACTGTTACACCTGTAACATCTTCAATCGCGCCCTTGGAGCGCTGAATATCTGCTTTAAAGTCAGCCTTGCTCATCGTAAACAAACGATCATGATCAAGGCCGTGGCAGGCAATTTCATGGCCATCATTCACTATAGCTTTTAAAAGAGACGGATACTTTTCAGCAACCCAACCAAGGCAAAAAAAAGTGCCTTTGATAGATGCGCCGCGCATAAAGTCCAAAAGCTTTAATGTTTGAAGCTCTACACGGCTTTCAAGACTTGGCCAGTCTGCTTTTGTAAAGGTCGTCTCAAAAGCGCCAACCTGAAACCACTCTTCCACATCAACAGTAAAGGCAAACGTACCGGAAAGTGCATTTGCCTTCACTATGGGCGCTTTAAAAGACGAAGCAGACAGTGTCTTAGCTTTCATTGCCCTTTGAACCACCACCCGCTAGCTGTGCCATAATATTTGTCAGTTTTTGAAGAGTTTCGTCTTGGGATTTCATCATGTTTTCAAGCTTCCCTAAACGATTTTCCATTTCATCAACTTCTTTTTTATCAGCCGCTTCAAGAGGAATAGTTGAATCATTCTGCCGGTTAACAGGTGAAAGCCTCACAGGTCGCGCTGAAGAAGTGGCAACAACGGGTCGTTGATCGCTGGACATATCTGCTACCACAGCAGCAATAACCTCACCATCAATATCATGAACTTCTTCAAGTGCACCATATAGAAGCACACGAGAGCAAAGTGTATTCAACCTACGAGGTACACCTTGGCATTGCTCGTAAATTGCTTCTACCGCATCAGCTGTAAAGCATGGATCATTATCCCACCCAACAAGCTTCAAACGGTGTTCAATATACAGGGCCAGCTCTTCCTTTTCCATAGGCTCAAGGTGATGGGTGGCAATAACACGTTGTCGCAATTGCTCAAGCTCCGGTGCCGCGAAAATCCGCTCTCTAAACTCTGGCTGCCCGACTAAGAAGCTTTGAATAAGCGCTTTGTCACCTTCTTGAAAGTTAGATAACATCCGCATTTCTTCAAGAGCTGCGTTGGATAGGTTTTGAGCCTCATCAACAACAAGCAAGGCCCTCCGCCCGAGCTTAAATTGCTCTCGCAAGTATCTTTCAAGCCGAGCTAAAAGCTGACCTTTATCATCTGCCTGCGCATCAAGGCCAAAAGCTGCAACAACACTTCGAAGCAAATCCTCAGCGCTTAACTGCGTACTTACGATCATTGCTGCAATATATTCATTGCGATCAAGTGTATCAAACAAATGCCTGACCAATGTAGTTTTACCCGTACCAATATCACCTGTTACAATAATAAAACCCTCACCCTGATTAAGACCATAGGTGAGATAAGCCATAGCTTTTTTATGAGTACGGGAACTATAATAAAAACGCGGATCAGGTGTTAACTGAAACGGGCGCCCCTGTAGATTGTAAAAACTTTCATACATAACGACTTAATACGTTCCTCTTATATAAAAAGTCAGAGTGTTCTCTTCAATATCTGCACCTTGCGCAGTTGATAACCTCTCACTATGCCCGTATCCTACGGCAATTTTGAAATATCTGGAAACTGTTTTTGCCCAATCCAAGTTACCTTCAAAATAATCGTCTACACGGTCAGAATTTTCAAATTCACTGCGACGATACCCTAAACTGCCAGAAAGTGTAGTGCTTTTGTTTATTTTGTGCTTAAAGCCCGTCGATGTACCATAAGAATTGGCCGTGCCTGAATCATTATCAAATGTGCGACGTTCATAATTTGCGGTGATATACGCATCAGTTCGTTTATGGCGCCATGAAAGTGTCATTTTCGCAACCCTGCGACGAAAATCTATATCTGAAAACGAGAATTTTGGATCTGATTCATCTGAAGGTAAGCCTTGGCTATCTATTATGCCAATATCATCATTAAACTGGTATGATTGCAGTGTATCATTTCCAACAATAGTGTTCGCTGTGATAATGTCCTGATATGAACCCGTTAATTGAACCCGCGACGTTATAAGGTATTGCATCGTAGCATACCATGTTTTGCGGCTTCCCTCTCTACCATGTCTGACGGTTAAATCGAGCTTACGGCCTGGTGTCCAGCGAAAACCTGCATCCCAGCCAAAACCCTGTTCAGACAAGATCGCGCTTTGAAAATCATTAGAAGAATAGCTAACAGATCCAAGAAGTGAAAAGAAACGGTTAAATTTGTACTTTAGCTCAGCGCCCACATGTTCATTACGAAAGTCATTCGTCTCAAGACTACGGCTAACCTTTGAACTATCCGCATATAACCGCCACTCAAAATGTGTAAACCTGTCCCCAGAACCAAGAGATGCTGTTAGTTCTTGCGAAGTTGAGTCAGAAAAATTGGAAGTCAATGTCTCGTCATCAAGATTATCAGCGGGCGACAATGAAACACCATACCGATATGTCATGCGCCAATCTGCATAATCCCTCAAGCCACCCTTCAGGATTGCTGTGCCTGTATAATTTTGCAACGTTCTTCTGTTATCTGTCCGGTTTGCAAAGCTACTTGAAAGGCTACCCCGCTGGTTAAGGTATTGCTGGCTAATACTAGCCCGACCATTAATGCTTAAGTGATCTTTCCATATCTCAGAATCGAGCGTACTAAACATTTTGTGCCGGACATCATGGCCACCGTCAGACAAATAATAATAATAATCGTAAGCGTAATCTAGCGCTAGACGCGTTCTAGCACTTTCAACATGCACATTTATGCCGGGAGAAAGGTTTAACACAGCATCTTGCACCCTGTCGCTTTCAGTGAGATTAGCATTATCCGTTAATGTCACTCGCCCTTCACCCCGTGGATCAATCCATACATGCTGTGCATACGCAGCCTGTAAGCTCACTACGGGTAATAAAAAAAACACTGCAACGCGTGCAGCTTTTCTATATGGGGCAGCAGTCTGCATAAAAACTCCTACCGACCACCATAGCCATAGTACGTAGCGAAACGCTTATTACTGCCGCTAAATTTCGTTTGGTTAAGTAACAGGTTAATATTTTCGCACGCACTGATCATGTTAAGGCTTTCCTTGATCTGCGGCTCTGATGTTTCTTCTGCCTTAATAACGAAAACAACTTGCCCCATATAAAGGGCAAGAACTGAAGCTGCAGAACTGGCAAGAACTGGAGGCGAATCAAAAATAACAAGTCGATCAGGGTAGCGTGTAGCAATTTCATCAACGATTGCTTCCATCCGCTCACTGGCCAGTAGCTCGGTTGTCAAATTATGCTGCCGCCCGGCTGGTAACAGTACCAGATTGGGAATGTTGGTGCGAATGAGACAGTCTGATACATCAAGCTCACCGTCTGCCACCACATCCATTAAACCTCGGCCACCAGCAACACCAAGCCTATTAAGAACCTCTGGTTTCGAGAAATCCGCATCGACAAGTAATACGGTAGTATCCTGCTCCGTAGCGATGGAAAGTGCTAGATTAATTGTGCAAAATGTTTTTCCCTCAGCCGGATTAGAACTCGTTACCAAAATAACATTACTATTTTTGCTTTTCTGCATGCCCTTCGAAAAAGCATTTAGAAGAATAGACCGTTTGATGATCCTGAATTCCTCTGACATTAAGTTAGGTGGCATGTCAGGTGTAATATAGCCCGCCTCACGCAAGCTTACCAAATCAACTTCTTGCTCCGGCTTTTTCTTGGCTTTTTTTATCTCAACAGGAGTTTTATCTGCCCCCCCGCTATCGATATGGCTTTTGCCTATCGCAAGTGTTGTTGGATCGTCTTTCTGCGGTAAATCTGCATCCGCGTTTTCGTCTTTTGGCTTTGCTTCGCGATTTTTTCTCGCACTTGAATCGCCTATTCCACCAGCAAATGGTCTGCTCTGACTTTCCTGATCTCCAGGGTTCATTGAAGAAGGGTCACGCTTCTCTGTTTTGGCGTCCCCAGATTGTTTTTTAGACGCAAAAGGCGATTTTCCGTCGAGAGAGGCAGCTCGCTCAACAAGGCTGGAGGCCTTCTTTTTCTTTTCTTCGTCTTTTGCTGACCGTTCTATAATATCCATTTTACTACTCTTCAATGTTATCCAAGTGATGGTCCGCCTAAAATATCCATCGCAAGGAACACTGCAAATACGATAAACAGCAGCGCACTAAGGCCCGCAAATAACAACAAATCGATACTACGCTGCTTCGTCTCTTGTTCAGAAAGCGTCCTTGTGACATTACCGAGAACAGGCAAATCAAAACTCGCCCTCAACTGTTCAACAGTAATGATTACAGGCCGTAACTGCGACAAAACAAGTGCCACACCAATACCGGCAACTAAAGCACCAACAAGAACTGCGCTCATAAAAAGCAAGCGCGGCGGGCCACTGGGCTTTTTAGGTGCAACAGGAGGCTCAACAACACGAAACGCAACGGTTTCATCTGCGCCTTCAACATCCGCTCGTAAATCAAGGCTTTGTTTTTGTTTCTGTAATGATTCGTATGTTTTCCGGATCAAATTATAATCGCGCTTAAGCTGGCTTTCCTCGGCCTCAATCTCTGGAACACGCTTGGCTTTTTCTTCAAGCTCAGCCACTTGATTTATCTGTTCTGCTTCACGTTGCTCCATTGACTTGATCTGCGTTAACGTTTGTACGTTTTGAAGCATTAATTCTTCATAAAGCCGGTTAGGCGTCTCAGTGGTGAGGTTTGAGGCCCGCCCTGTCTGAACAGCATCTTCAATTTCAGCGGCTACTTCTGCCTGTTGCTGTTCCATTTCCACTTTTAAGGCATCGATCTGCCTACTTACATTCACCACATCAGGGTGCATATCGCGGAAGCCAAGAATTCGAAGTTGATCTAATTTTTTCTGCAGGTCAGCGAGCCTTTCTTGCAAAGGATCTCTGTCACCTCCATTTTTAGTGCGAGCAGAACGTGCCTCCCTGATTGTCGGAGGCACGTTTTTTAATTGTTCCTGCAATGTTTGCTGCGAAACTCGCAACTCGCCTATCTTGTTACGCGTTTCTCTTAAATCTTTTTTGGCATTATCTAGGCGTGTCAGAAACTTGCTATCGCCACCAACATACTCAAGGTTATCTTGTAAAAACTTAGCATGAGCAGCTTCAGCCGAGCTTAACCTGTCGGAGTATTCCCGAATATTCTGTTCAAGAAACTCCTGACCTTGGCGAACGTCACTTCCGCCTGATTCTCCCCCTTTCTCCAAAAAGAAAGAAAGAAGGCTGTTCACAACATTTTTTGCCACTTCTGAGCGCTGCTTATCACTCAGTCTTTTTTCATCAATCTCATACTGTATTCTGTATTCGCCGTCATCCAGCGGTATAATACGTATATCTCGCTGCAGACTGGCTACCATCTCGGTTAATAGTGCATCATTACTTGCTAAACGATCAAGATAATCAGAGCGGCGGATAATTTTTTCGATATTCGGACGTGTTATCAAGGTCCTGCGGATAGCATCCACTTTTCGAGTTGTATCAACATCAATACCAAGATTTTTTGCAATCATCGGCAAAATAGTATCCGCATCAACAAAGATACGTGCATTTGCCTCGTAACGATAAGGCATTGTTGACACTAGTCCCCAGCCCAGCAAGCTGATAATCCAGCTTGTCACAAGCAAATACCAACGCTTTCTCCATATGCCATAAGCAATGGTTTTAAGCTGTTGAAAGACTTCATGAAGTCCTAATGCTTGCGCGGCCAATTATACCTCCTGAACCTTTAGTGCACTACTTACTACAGAATACTCTCTGGAATTATTAAAACATCACCAGGCAAAATCTTAACATTTGCGTCAATTTCGCCGTCCCTAATCAAAGATTCAATCTTTAATCCATATTCCTTTTGCTCACCTTCTTCAAACCGTACAAGCGTTGCACGGTCTCCAGCAGCAAACTCAGTTAGGCCTCCCACCTGGATCATCACATCCAACAAGGTCATATTAGCCCGATACGGAATAGCTTGCGGGCTTGCAGCTTCCCCCACAACACGTACCTGCTGCGAAAATGGGCCAACAAAATTTTCAACCATTATTGAAACAATTGGCTGCTGAATATAAACGCCAAGAGCTTCCTCGATATCACGGGCAAGCTGGCTTGGAGTTTTACCTGTAGCTGGCAAATCATCAATCAAAGGAATTGAGAGCCTTCCGTCCGGGCGCACTGTTATACCAACAGACAACTCTGGATTACGCCATACAAACACATTTAATCGGTCAAGTGGGCCTATTAAATACCCAGGACCAGGGCCTTCGTTAGGAGGCACAAACGGCGCGGGTGGCAGCTTGCCATGGTTGGAACAACCAGAAATGATAAGTACAGCCCCAATTACGAGCATGCTCTTCATCCAATTACGCAACAAACAAGACACCACAAGGCCTCTCCCGTATCGATAAATTTCGAATTAATAGTAATAAAGTGTATAACTCAAATACAATAAGCTAATCCAGCCAAATATTTAGCCTTCTATATGACAAGACACTTAATCAATATACTAAAAAATTTTACTCTGGACTTTGATTTTTGTCAGAAATGTTTTTTGCTGAAAATTTTTCATCTCTTTTTTGGCCAGTAAATTCGGCCTGATCATCATTTTGCAGACACCAAAAAATCACATAGGCGATTATAAAACAAAACATTATAAAGTAGACTGTATCCATAAAATGTCTCTATTTCTCAAAGTTTGTTCTTTGTCGCCATTCAAGTGACGTCGCGATTATTTCTTTTAAATTAGCGTGTTGGGGTTTCCAAGCCAAATGTTCAGTGAGCATTTTTACATTTGCAACAACGGATGCGGCTTCCCCTTCCCTTGCTGGCACGAATTCGTAAGGCACAGGTTTACCGCTAATTTCTTCAAGACACTTTATCACATCCAGAACACTATGTCCCTTGCCATATCCCAAATTTAATAGGCGGTTTTTAGGTATGCTTTGTAGATTTTGTAATAAAGCAACATGGGCATCTGCTAAGTCAGAAACGTGAATATAATCTCTAACACCTGTTCCATCGGGTGTTGCTAATGTATTACCAAATATCTGCAAAGGCGGAGCCGTTCCCAGCAAGGCATCGATTGCACGCCCAATCAAGTGCACCGGTTTTTCTAAAAACTGCCCATGTCTAAAGCGCATATCAGCGCCGGCTACATTAAAATACCGAAAGATGCCGTATTGCATACCATGGGCCTTGGAAACGTCCTGTAACAGGCGCTCAGTAAAGAGCTTAGACCACCCATATGGATTAAGGGGGTGCACCTCAAGCGCTTCATCAACAGTTTCTACGCCTGTAATTGAACCATATACCGCTGCGGTTGACGAAAACAAAAAAGTCTCAACATTGTTATGCACGGCTGCCTCGATAAGCACCCGGCTACCGTCTGTATTGTTGTTATAGTACTTCAAGGGGTTAGATATAGACTCGTCTACCTTAATAAACCCGGCAAAGTGCAATATGGACTTTATCTGGTGCTTTTTCAGAATTTCACTAACAAGGCCTTGGTCTTGGATTCTACCTTGATAAAAAGCTGTATTTTCGTGAAAGGGTCGTACACTGCCTGTTGATAGATCATCAAGAACAACAACATCAGCGCCTTGATCCAGTAAACTTAAAACTGTTTGCCCACCAATATACCCAGCACCGCCAGTAACAAGTATAGGGCCTGTAATAAGAGCATTCATACAAGAAGTTCCCATTTATTCATTTATTACCAAGAGCTTTATCAAAAATTTCTTTTTGGCTTTTTGATGTTTCGCGCCAGTCATAATGATTAGCAAATTCCCTTATCGCAGCACGGTCCTTACATCTATCGAGAACACTTTTAACAGCTTCGGCTATTATAGCAGGATTATCTGATGAAACGACCTGCCCTACATGCTCGCTAATAAAATCAGCGGCGCTCCCAACATCTCTGCTTACAACCGGCGTGCCACATGCCATAGCCTCTAGCAAAACATTTGCCCACCCTTCCCGGTCAGATGGCAGAAGAAGTATATCAGCTCCGCTAAACAGCGCAGGCATTTCTGTAGGTTTTTTAAGGCCCTCAAAAATGATACGGTTTTCCAAGCTTTCTTTTAAAACCCAATCATCTATAGAGGCCCTCAAAGGGCCATCACCAACAATTACCGTTCTTAGATCAGGCAATAGTTTCGTAACTTCAAGCACAATATCAAGGCGTTTACGGGGGATTAGCCACCCGGCAAAAATCATTACTGGCCCAGTTGATCGCCAGCGTTCTCTAGTTTCATCACGATCAGTTTCATGGAAAAGCTGAAGGTCAACGCCGTTTCTTAGGGTTGATATTTTGCTACAGGAAACACCAACATTATTGACCAAGTCACGCTTTAAGTTTTCGCTTACTGTAATAATATGAGCGGCAGATTTAGTCATATTCAAAATCATTTTTTTAGGCCAGGCCATCAGGCCTATCTGCGTCACATCACTTCCTCGTGCTGTAGCACAAAAGGGCACAGAAAACTTTTTCGCAAGCCATTTTGCCGCTATTGCGTCCGGATAGAGGTAATGTGAATCAATCAGATCAAACTGATAGCCTTTTTTAACGAGCTTCTTAATGCAAAGTAAAGCAGACCAATACAAAAAGAATGGGGTTAAAAGCATACCAATTTTCGGTATAACCAGAAATCGTGGATGAAAAACAGTAATTCCACTACGGACTTCTTTTAACGGTGCGCGTGCAGCTTTTGCGTAAGAACCAAACTTTTCATTTGTGAAAGGAAACCAAGGCACTGGCGCAACGACAAACGCTTCAACATCTTCATCATCTAATAAATTACGCAACCTGTTCTCGACAAAAACCCCCAAGCTTGGCTCTGCTGGGTGAGGAAACAATGTAGAGAACAGAAGAATACGCACCGGTTTAGCTGACATTATTAATAGTCTAACAATGAAAGTTGTCGCCTAGCCTCAGAGGCGCCTTCAAACGTAGGGTCCAAACTTAAAGCCTGCTCAAGGAATTTACGGGCATCAACACGATTACCACGTGCTACATACGCCATACCAAGATGATATTTGTAAATTGCTTTTGCTGGGTCACGCCTAACCGCTTTTTCAAGCGCCTCAATTGACTCTTCCGTATTGCGTCCGGCCTGCAATATAACCCACCCGTAAACGTCCTGAATAAAAGGGTCGTCCGGCATCATAAGATGCGCGCTGGATGCTAATTTGATACTCTTATTATTACCAAGCATGAGATAAACATATGCCAGCCGCGCCGCAATTTGGGCATCAGCAACGCCGCTCCGCAATATTTTTTCATATTGCCGGCTTGCATCATCATACTTTTGAACAGCCTCATACCGTTTACCGAGTGATGCTAGAACAATGCGATCTTCAGGCTTTTTAGTAAGGTACTTTTCAAGTTCTTTAATAGCCTCAGCAGCCTTTTCTTGCGACGAAAGTGCATTAGCAAGACCAATAACAACATCGCTCGTTGGTTCATTTTGCATAATACTGCGATAAGATTCTTCTGCCTTAACCGGCTCTCCTGTCGCCAAAAGGAAATCACCCACAATACTTGCTTTAATATCTGCAGGCCTCTTCGACAAGTTAAGCGAACTTAATCGCGCGGCAGCTCTATCGTATTTATTGCCTAAAGCTTCTGCTGTAAAAAAGTACCATTCAAGCTCCGCTTTATCAGCCAAGTCATTAGTTGCTGTTTCAGCGCGGCTAAAAGACATGGCAGACCCGGTGTATAAACCCATCTGCAACATTGCCCTACCGTGCATAACATGAGCTTCGCCAGAATTCGGATTAAACGCAGCATACCGCGATAAAGGCCGCTCCGCTGCGGCAGGCTGCTGTAAACGCAATAGTAAAAGGCCCATACGCTTTAAAACGGCAGGGTCATCTTGCCCCATCACGGCGGCTTTCCGCGCCTGCTCTATTGCCTGGGTAGTAATGCCCGCATCGGTTAAGGCTTGAGCGTAATCAGTGGCAAGCTTCACAGAACGCGGCATCACACGAATAGCTTCACGAAAATAATCCGTCGACTCTGCGGCTTCCCCCATTAATAATAATGTTTTGGCTAGTACAGCCTTTGTAAGAACATCATTAGGCTCATCTGAGAGTACTTGCTTTAAGTCTTTCTTTGCATTTTTATAATCACCAAGCTGCATATATGATAAGCCGCGATTACGGCGTGCCGTATGATAATTGCCGCTTATATCAAGAGCCTTGGAGTATGACACAATTGATTTAGCGTATTCGCGCCGCTTAAACTCCAATGTTCCGCGCATATTATAACCAAGAGCACGATCAGGTGCTAATTTTAGCACTCTGTTTATTGTATCTTCAGCTCCCTCATAATCCTGCGCACGAATTTGCATGCTACCCATTAAGCCAAGTTCCCGAAGGTCAACCTCACTACCTGCAATAACACTTGAAAGAGTTGCCAGCGCTTTTTCACTATCACCAACAGCATACTGTGCAAGAGCAAGCTTGGTGCTAAGTCCACCAACACCACCACTAGCTCCTGATGCCTTTAACGCAGAAGCGCGTTTATAATATTCTTCGCCTTTAGCGGCATCTCCTGATGCAACTGCCGCTGAAGCAGCAACCGTTAAGACATTCAAATCCACCTGTTCCGCCTCTAGCAAAGGCGCCAAGATCTTCAGGGCAGTCGCTGGTCGCTCTGACTTAGAATAACTGGTTGCAAGCGCCAAGCGTGCCGGCTTATTATCTGGTCGTGCGCCTATTACTTTTGTAAGAGATTCAATTGCCACATCATATTTTTCCAGTTGAAAAGCAACCATCCCTTTCACATAAACAGCAGGCAAATACACATCCGCAAGACCTTTGGCGCGGCTTAATAATGTTGCTGCCTCCTGATAGTTCCCTTTAGAGGCATTAATAACGGCAGATAGATAAAGTGCTAAGGGCTGGTGCGGCGATACAGCATATACCTTATCAAGCAAAGCTTCTGCTTCAGCAATTTTCCCGTCATTAACCTTACTGCTCGCAATTTCGATATTGGCCATAATATTATCTGGGTATAGCCGAACAGCCTCAAGGAAATACTTCTCAGCCTCTGCTGGAGCACCTGTGTAGCGCGCAATAAGCCCCAGTGTATATTGCACCATTGTATTATCAGCTGCACGGCTTTCCGCTTCAACACCGAACTCCTGTGCCTTTGCAAGGTTACCTCGGCGTAACTCCAGACGCGCAAGCCCCAGAAAAGCTTGAAAATCAGTATCATCTTTGGCTTTTGCAAGCTCATAGTCACGTTGTGCTTCTGCAAATTTATTTTCAGCAAAGTTTGCATCACCTGATATGATATAAGAATCTCTCAGGTATTCATCAGGGATACTTACCCCTCTTAAGGCTGCTTTTGCGGCCCCATATTTACCCTGAATAAGTAATGCTTTTGCATAAGGCACTGCAGTTATAGCGTAATCCGCTCCTAAACGGCGCGCTCTATCGACCGCAGCTTCAGCAGCAATGCCTGCGCCCGTTAGCAAATAAACCTGTGCTAACAGTCTATATTTTTCAGCCTCTTCAGATGAAGAAACCGTTAATTTATTTAAAGTTTCAATTGCTTGGTCATACTGTTTGCTGGCAATCAATTTCTGTACAGGATCAAAAACAGCCGTTTGCGCTGTAACCTGCGTTGATAAAGAGAGTGATAAAGCTCCGGCAATAATAGGATAAAGTAACCGGTTGTGTATAAGTTTCATTACGGCCTCTCTTGAAGTTACTTTTCAATCATTATCGAACGCCAACAGGGAATAAAATGACCCGTATTGTTTGTAGTATAATAAGTAGATCGAGGAAAATTGAATAATTTTTGATATAATAAAGATCATATTCAAGTTTTCTTTTACTATCTTCAAAAGACGCCCCATATGGATACTGTATTTGCGCCCAACCTGTTATGCCAGGTTTTAAACAATGTCGCTCTTTAAAAAATGGTATCTCTTTTTCTAATTGAGAAACAAAAAAAGGCCGTTCCGGACGCGGCCCAACAAAGCTCATATCACCCTTAAGGACGCTCATCACTTGAGGTAACTCATCAATGCGCGTGCGCCTTAAAAAGCTACCAACAGGCGTCACTCTCGGGTCAGCTTTTTGAGCAAATTCAGGCACCCCATCTTTTTCCGCATCTACCTTCATGCTCCGAAACTTTAAAAGGTTAAAACATGCGCCGTTCAAGCCAACTCTTTCTTGGCGGTAAAAAATTGGCCCTTTACTAGTAACCTTAACAGCCAAGGCAGCAAGTAAAATAATGGGCATAAAAAGAATAAGCGCACTTAAACTAACAACAATATCAGACACGCGCTTCAGAGCCCTTTCCCAACCACTTCCACCTTTAAAGCCGTCAGAAAATATAATCCATTCCGCCTTAACGCTTGCCAGATCCACATACCCTCTGACCTGCTCAAAAAATGCCAATCGATCCTGCACCTCAACACCCGCTAACTTACAAGCGATAAGTGCTTCTACGGGCAAGCTTTTGGTTATATCACCAGCAATAATCACTAACTCTGCCTGATACATATGTATAAACTGTTCAAGGTTGCCAATTTCTTCAATAGGTACCGAATCCTTTACAACGACAGTATCCTCAGGTAGCGCAATTGTTGCCACAATAGTGAGCCCTGCATCTGCAGCCCTTCCTGATAACTGCATCAATTCTAATGCCGAAGCGCCAGCACCTAAAACAACCACCCTTCGGCTTAGAAAATTTCTATCTGTAAATTTTAAAAACAGCCAATGCGTGACAAAAACCAAAAGACCACCAAGCAAAATCGTCATTAAAAGAATAGACCGCCATAGAGGCAACATTGGTAACATGTACAGAAAAGCTGAAAGAGCAAGACCTGAGCCAAGCAAACCAACCATAAGCCTTAAGAAAAACACACGCATATCGCTAATAGCTTCGGCCTCATACCCCCCAACCCCCAACAGAATAGGGATAACAACACAAGGAACAAGCAAATTAGCAATAAGAGACTGGCTTTCCAAAAATGACTGCAGGCCAATCATTTCATATCGTATAAGTTCAGCCAGAAATACACTCGCAAGAACAACACCAAAGTCTACAAGAGCTATCGTCAGCTTTACCGGCGATACATAGTGCCTAAAAATTCGAACCATTCAAACCCAGCCTTTTACCCCCAAGGATGTCAACAATCTAAAGTGCTTATGAGTCTTAGGCAAGTTATTGTAAAAATGTTATTTTTAAGGGCAATCATCAGGAAGCTTATGTCATCGTCTTAAATATCACAGGCCGCTTTCAAAAGGGCCATGCTGCTAGCAACACCACAACCCGTACCTTCGTCAATACAAAAACCAACTAAAGGCACCTTGCCAATTTGACGCGCTATAAGCATATATTCATCGTCCTCTGCCGCAGCCACCAACACATGATCTGAAGCGCCCTTTTGCACTGCCTCCAGAACAGCCACAGCAGCTAATCCGGCCCATGCATCAATAAGCACCGGCAACCTTCTGCTGCGGGCAGCAACCAACGCACCAATACTCGCTGCAATTTCACGGCCGCCATTCGTACGCATCATATGAAGAACCGAAATCGCATCTATCACCTCTCCATTTACATTATGCAGCGGTTGAACCAAGCCCAAGCTTTCATCGTAGATAGATTTAATAACAGAGATAGCCGCAGCTTTGCCACCAGGAGCAATAGCCGACAACCCCAGAATATTGCCACCTGCCGCAGTTGCCTCCATCCCAAATGCCACAGCAGCCATGCACTCAGATTCTAGCCAGCCATCATTGCAGGCATGCGGTAGCTCTGGCGCTAATTCAAGCACACGTAGCCCTACACCCATATCGACACATAATCGATTAACCGGCGCGGTGCCTTTGGAAGCCCCCGCAATAAAGTTTTTTACACTTGAAACATCCTCTCCTTTATAACAAGAAGCTAAAACACAAATGTGAGCTTCGTTTACAGAGGGTGTTTCCGACCCCTGCCAACCAGCCAGCCAAGTCTTCAACCCTATTAAAGTAAGGCCCTGCTGCATGGTCGGTGAAGGGCAAGCCGTCTGTGCCTTTTTGACAGCACAGTGATCAATATCAGGCAACTGATGAATGATACCTTGTAAATCAGAAAATGGAGAGTGTGGCTGCATATCTATTCCAAACCGCCAGCCTTGCTAAACCTATAAGAATAAACTGACTAAAAAACAATTAAATGAGAGGATAATTATGAAACTATATGCCTTATTCGCAAGAAAAGGATCAAGCCATATTGTTAAGTAAAGCAATCTTTTCTTAGTTTACTATAGTGAATAATTTTCATGCTGGCTTTTTATGTCAAGACATTATAAAATATAATAATATTGGTGTGTCCAGATAAATTAAACGAGACCTTATATGTTTTCGAGCAATAAATCACTTGTCATTTCAACGCTTCTTGCGGGTACTGCTGTCGCAACAGGGACTTTACTTTATGGTGTTTACCAAAAAGATGGCGATGATTTGGCTATACTGGATAACACTATCCCCCCGGTAATTGGCAATGGTCTGCTGCCACCACCAGCGACTTATGTCATGACAACGCCGCCGCCTAAGGAGATTCCCGGTATACGTAGGCTGAAAATTGCCCGCCCTGCCCTTCGCGGTGTTACAACTGATAAAGTTGATGAAATTGGCCAAGCCTCTGCTTCTGCTGCTGAAGAAGAGTTTTACCTGACAGGTACACGAAGCGCAGAACTTATTCGGTCGCCAGTAGAAGCACGTATCGAAACCTTCCCAACCGTAACATTGGACGAAGCCGTTGAGGGCGCCCTTGCTGTTGACGAATGGGGATTTCAAGTTGTTCAATCCTACCTCAATCAAGCGATGGGTGATGCTGACGCTCTTAAAGTGCGTATGGATGCTATTCTTCATAAAATTGAAGAAAAAGCTGGTGATTATGATTTGGCAACCATTTCTGATGCCGCAAACCTGATTATTGAAGCTGGCGCGCGCACTCACTGGACCGCCTTTATGGCGCCCTTTGTGCTAGACGACTCATTCAAGTTATCAGAAGACGCAATTGGCTGGGACTTTGGGCCATCGCAGTATGAACCATACGACAAATTTACCCGTGTTGGTTCTGAAAGTAAAATGCTTGTAGGTACTAACATTGGCGATGAAGGCGATGTTGAAGGCCCTTCAATTCTGCGTAATGGTGTTCGAAATGTTGAACAGTTTGTCGCCACAGGCTTAAAAAATGGCCGGTATAAAGTTGTTATTCTAACAGCGCCGCGCAACGATGGCTCTGCACCACTTTATCCGTTCGGCGTTGATTTAAAGCGTAATGGCGGCAAAGTTAACATGGTTGACACGCGGGCAACGGATAACGTAGTGCCCATGATGAAACTTTCCACCGGTGGACCTGGTCGTTTAACTGATGCCCCCGCAGAAACCGGTGGGGCAGCTGATGCAGCAGGCTTTGATATACTGTATTCCATGTCTGGTTCATCTTCCGCACCGCTACTATTATCAGCAGACCCGCTTCTTGCCGCAGAGCGGATGGGCAGTGCCAATATTGGTATGCAGAATTTGGGCATGCTAGAGCCTTTTGCTCAAGCAAGCGACTTTGCACCTTTTTATCAAACAGACGGTAGTAGTGGTCATTCCGCTACAGGGCACATGCTTGTAACACGTGCCGAAGTGGTAGATGGGACACTGCGTATCAGTTTCCGGCAACTAGGCGGGCAAGACACTTATGTAACTGCGGTTATTATTTACCCTGAACCAGATGTAAATATAGAAGAAGACCTTGCTGAAGAAATGGTTGAGTTTCTTGAGCGGATCGCTCCTGCCGCTGGTAACAACCTGACTGCAGAAAATATTCTACGAAGTGATGCTCCGATTGTTGATGCGGTTGTTGTATTCTCTGACAACAGTAACGGCCTGCCTACGCCTGAATCTGAAAATGCTACCCCTGATGGAGGAACCCCTCCCCCATCACCAGAACCAGAGCCTGAACCAACACCGGAGCCTACTCCTGAGCCAACGCCAGAACCTACTCCTGAACCAGAGCCAGAGCCACCATTTACTGGCACCCCTGTGCCTGAGCCAGAGCCAGTTCCTGAGCCATCGCCAGAACCAACCCCTGAGCCAACGCCAGAACCAACTCCTGAGCCAACGCCAGAACCAACTCCTGAGCCAACGCCAGAACCTACTCCTGAGCCAACGCCAGAACCTACTCCTGAGCCTCCTGAGCCTGAAACTCCTGAGCCACCACCTCCTCCCCCTCCCCCTCCCCCCCCACCGGAGCCGGAAATGAAAAGACTCATCCTTGATGCGGGTGGCGGTGATGATGAAGTTTACGACCCTGTTTTACTTGGTGAAGCTTTCCAGCTTGATGGATGCGGCGCTACTTTTGAGGCTGAGATATACTGTGACCTAACAGATACGTCTGATTTTGAAATCGTATGGATACTGAACGGACAAGAAATTGGAACTGGAACCTATTTGACCGTTCAAACGGGCGCAGGCACTTTATTTGATACGACTGGTACAGTTAATATTACTGCTGCGGTACGGTATGATGGTGTTCTTCTTCAAGATGGGGCCATTATTAATATAGGTAGTAGTGGTGGATCAGGCATGCCCTTTATGCCTGGTGATATTATTTTAACTAGCCTGGATACAGCTATCATTAGGATTGTAACAACAGTACCTGAGCCAGGAGCACTGTTCCTGTTAGCACCAGGGCTAGTTTACCTGACTGTGCGAGAGAGAAGACGCAGAAAAGCTAAAAAGCCATAAATTAACAACAATAAGAAGAGCCCATTTATAACTGGGCTCTTTTTCTAAGTGTTGCAGCTGCATAGTTAAAGGGCTGGGCATATAAAATGCCCAGCCCTTTAACTTAACTAGGTAATATCATCAGACTTACAGCACTTACATGCCATATTCGTCTACACCACTAGAAAGTAACCGAGCCAAGCCCAAAACTTTTTTACGAATTCGCGGATCAGCAATACGGTAGTATGCCTCCACCAGCTCTTGAGTTTCCTGTTTTTCGTATATACTCTGGTCTATAGCCTCAAGCTCTTTCTCATACCCCGGCAATTTAGTTTCCGCGCCCTCAAAAAAGTAAGCTACAGGAACATCAAGTGTCGAAGCCATTTTGAATAATCGGCTTGATCCAATTCGGTTAGTGCCACGTTCGTATTTCTGCACTTGCTGGAAAGTCACTCCCAATTCTTTCCCGAGCTGTGTCTGTGATAGACCCAGCATCTTTCGGCGAGCGCGCACCCTTTGACCTACATGAACATCAATAGGATCAGGTCCTTTAATCATGATACTCTCTCCGGTGATTGGCAATGCTCAGTATAAGTCCCAAAACAGGATTATTCTATAGAAGAATATAACACCCGGCCATGCTGAAAATTCCCTAACAGCCAATCATCATACATTATGTTTTTATTACACAACCATTACAATTGTTAGACCCCGCAGTGGCGCACGCTACTACGATACAAATCAATACGCAACAGGCACTATAAGTTCGCGTCTGCTAATACATTTCAGAGGTTTATAATGCGAATTAAGGTTGAATTACTCGATAGACTTCAAGCAAAGCTCCCTAACATCATCACTAATATTAGGCTTATTTAGAATCCACTTGAGACTTTCTTGCATTTGACGCATTGCAACCGCATTTAATCTTTGCCACCTGCCAAGAGGTGCAACAAGCTTGGCTGCGGTTTGTGGATTATACGCATCCACCTTAACAATCATTTCAGCAAGAAACCGATACCCAGCCCCACCACTGATATGGAACGCAGCCTGATTCAGCATACTAAACGCAGAAACAAGTGAGCGTACACGGTTTGGATTTTTAAAGCTAAAACTTGGATGCTCAACAAGCTTTAATACCATTTCCACTGTATCAGACCTTTTACTGAGTGCCTGAACAGAAAACCATTTATCAATTACGAGCGCATTTGAGTGCCACGTTTCGTAAAAGCCATTCAGCAGCTCTTGCCTGTTCTCATAGTCACTATGAACAAGAAGCTGCAGTGCCGCCATGCGGTCAGTCATATTATCAGCCGCTTTAAACTGTGTCTCAACATAAGTCGCGCCTTCGGGGCAAACACTAATATATGCCAAAAGTATATTCTTCAGGCGCCGCTTGGCTACAGAGGTTTGATCGAGTGAATAAACACCTGTATTTAATTTAGTGTAGCGTTTAATCAGATACTCTTTATTTTCAAGCGCGAGCTTTTTTATCAGCTTTTCACGAACCTGATGGATACCTGCGGGATCCAGAGTTTGCATTTTCTGACCAAGATCAATTTCACTGGGCAGCGTTAAAAGCTCCGCGACAAACGCAGGGTCTGTTTCTTCGTCTCTTAATGCAAAGTGAAATGCTTTCTCAAAGGCTCCATCAATTAACGGTTTACCATTCACTTCACTCAAGAATTGACGCGATGCAAGTTGTTGTGCCGCCTCCCAGCGCGCATACGCATCACTATCGTATGCCATTAAAAATGCGAGTTCTTTATCACTCAAATTATGATCAAGCTTTACAGGTGCAGAAAACTGCCTATGCAAGCTAATAACGGCCCCTTCTGGAACATCCATAAACTCAAACACTTCTCTGGGGCTTTTCAGTTCCAGTAAGCAACTTTCTTTGAGCCATTTACCGCCCGCTCCAATATTAGGGCAAATAGGGTTCCCTGCGCTATCAAGCCATCCAACAAGCAAAGGCATATGATATGGCTTTTTATCTGGCTGGCCTGGCGTTGGTTTGCAAGATTGATCAATAGTTAGCTTGGCGGTCCCGTGGCTGCACGTAATGTTAACTTTTAAGTGCGGGGTACCTGCCTGCGAATACCAAAGCCTAAACTGCTTCAGGTCGAGGCCGCTTGCATCTTCCATAGCAACGACAAAATCTTCACACGTTACGGCATGGCCGTCATGACGGCCTATATATAGGTCCATCCCTTTTCTAAAGGTTTCAGCCCCCATAAGGGTATGCATCATGCGTATAACTTCAGCGCCTTTATTATACACAGTGGCAGTATAAAAATTATTGATTTCAACATACTTCTCAGGCCTAACCGGGTGAGCAAGTGGGCCACTATCTTCCGTGAACTGCAATAGACGCAGTATGCGCACATCATCAAGCCGTTTAAGCGAACGAGATGCCATGTCACTGGTGAATTCCTGATCTCGAAAGACCGTTAGCCCCTCTTTCAGGCTAAGCTGAAACCAATCACGGCATGTAACCCTGTTTCCCGTCCAGTTGTGGAAATACTCATGGCCAATCACACCTTCTACATGGCTAAAATCCGCATCAGTCGCGGTTTCCGGGCTTGCAAGCACATACTTGGTATTAAAAACATTAAGGCCTTTATTTTCCATTGCCCCCATGTTGAAATCAGAAACAGCCACAATATTATAAATATCGAGATCATATTCGAGGCCAAAAACCTCTTCATCCCATTTCATGGAGCGTTTCAGGGAAGCCATCGCATAATCACTTTTGTTCAGATCATCAGGAGCAACATATATATTAAGTTCAACATGCTTTCCGCTAGCTGTAACAAAGTGATCATTTCGGCACGCAAAGTCTCCAGCAACCAAAGCAAAAAGATAAGAAGGCTTTGGGTATGGGTCTTCCCATACTGCATAATGATAGCCACCAGACATAGAGCCTTCAGCTACCCTATTTCCGTTTGATAATAGTACGGGGAACTTACTCTGCTCTGCCTCTATCCGAACTGTGTATTTTGCCAAAACGTCCGGCCTGTCAGGATAATATGTGATATGGCGAAAACCTTGTGCCTCACACTGCGTGCAAAAGTTGCCACTAGAATGATAAAGCCCTTCAAGCCGTGTGTTATTAACAGGGTCCAGTTTTGTGACAACTTTCAAAAGGAACTGATCTGGTACGCTGTGCACTGTCAGTGCTGTGGCACTTACTGTATAAGCACGTTCATCAAGAGGTGTGCCATCAACTGTTATGGATTCAAGAGCCATATACGGGCCACCATCGAGAACTAACGCGTTGTCAGTCTTAGAATTCCTTCTAAATTTAGTCTCTGCCGTTACGCGCGCGCCTTTTTCGCCAAGATTGAAACAAAGTGATATTTCATCCACCCAAAAGTGCGGCGGCTGATAATCTTTCAAAAAGATTTCCTGTTTTATGGCAGGCGTCGCTTCTAAAGCGTCCATTATTAAACCTTTCTACGGCGAGAACGAGCATCATCAAGGGCGTAATCCAGAGGAAGTGCCGTCGTATATTTAATACGCTCCATCGCAAATGATGAACTAACATCTGTGAGTTGCACCTTCTTGATAAGGGACTTGTAAAAAATATCATAAGCCGCCATGTCAGGCACAACCACACGCATGAGATAATCAATTTCACCGCTCATACGGTAGAGCTCAACCACTTCGGGAAACTCACAGACAATCTCTGCAAATTCATCAAGCCATTTCCAATTATGCTCATTCGTCCGTATGGCAACAAAAACGTCTAGGGGCACATTGACCTTATTGCGGTCAACCAGCGCCACACGGCGTGTAATATACCCCTCTTGCTCAAGAATTTGAATTCTGCGCCAACACGGCGTTGTTGATAGACCAACAGATTCAGCAATATCCGCTGTACTCAATGTTGCGTCTTTTTGCAGTAAATTCAGTATCTTACGATCAATGTCATCCATAATGATCTTCCCATAGCTATAGTTTGGAACACATATACCATAAAATGTCATATTCTTAGCGTTTTCTTCCAAGAAAACCATACATTGTACAAAAATAAGGAATGAATTGCCCATAGCAACACCATCTATGGATTTTCATTCTTAAAATTAATTCCGGAATTTAAAGCCTGTTCTTTGACACAAAACCACCTGCAACAATACAGCCAGTGCAAAAGGGCAAAAAAGGCGGGCTCAGTGTAAAGCCTTTACATTTTTTATAGGTATCACATTATAAAATAACATCTTTTTTGATTAAGCTCGCAAGTTCATCAGACGCAAACGAGGCGATACTCCCTCCCCCTTGAAGAAGGGAGACAATGCTTTCTTCATCGCGATTAAGGCTTACAATTCGCACTTCATGGTTTGACAAAACAATACACACCGTTTGCGGGCCTTCTTGTAAGGAAACTGCTTCAGGCTTTAATTGCCCAATGCCCGCCAACCAAAGCTTCATAAGGGGGTACTTACTTTTAATAACTCTAATATGTGGGTTTAACGTCTTACTATTTGGGTCAACAGAAACAGGGGGTTTATGCTGCAAGGTATGCACTGACCATTCAAGCAACGCTATATCAGCCACATATGGTACATTTTGAGCTGGCTCAAAGTTTTTCAAAAACACAGGTAACCTGTCCCCATATGATTGGAGAGCAGGTCTAGATGGCGGGTATTTTTTTATAAATTCCCAGCAGACGTGGCCCATAAAATCTTCCCCAACAAAAGTGTTAACGATAGGGAATATTGAAGTAAGATTTTCAGTTAATGAGTATACATAATTGTTCTGATATACCTGCAGCCGCTGTTTAGAGCTTACTGTATCACTCACAATTCCATCAAGCAGAGCGGCTTTAACCTCACCAGAATGAAGAGCTATTTTCATAGCTTTCTGAACTTCATGTAAACTAGGCATATGCACTAGCTCTTTCAAATTTTCTCATCAAAACTGAAGCTTTATCAGCTTCCTGCACGAACGTTTCCAAAGGAGGTATATTTGTATCCCATTCAATAAGAACAGGTTTTGACCCCCAACTTGAAAGCGCTGTTTGAAAAAGGTTCCAAACGTTATTAGAAATAGCCGCGCCGTGATCGTCAATTAGAATAATGCCACCATCAACAGTACGAACTGTATGCCCTGCCAAATGAATTTCCTGAACAGCTTTCCCATCAATATATTTTAAATACTCCTCTGCATTCCAACCTAAGTTGGATGCCGAGACATAAACATTATTCACATCCAGCAAGAGACCACAGTTTGTTCTTTCAACAAGCCCCGAAAGGAAATCTGGCTCAGGTATCTCACTGTTCTTAAACGTAAGATAGGATGATGGATTTTCAATCAATATCTGACGCCCTAAAAAGTCCTGCATGTGGTTTACATTATCTGCAACAACAGCCATGCTTTCCTGCGTTAAGGGCAGTGGAAGAAGGTCGTTAAGGTAATACCCATCAACGGCTGACCATGCCAAGTGCTCAGAAACCAACATAGGGTTAAACTTATCTACAATTGCTTTAAATGCTTTCAGATGAGTGTGCGATAAACCTTCAGCAGAACCAAGCGACATGCCTACCCCGTGAATGGACAAAGGATAATCTAGGCATACTTTTTCAAGAAAGCGCCGGTGATTACCGCCTTCAGACATAAAGTTTTCCGCGTGTATTTCAAAAAAACCTACACGTGGTTTTTGCTTCATAATATCAAGAAAATGTTGGTTTTTAAGGCTTATACCAGCTGTTTTATAGACATCAGGTGGTAAAAAATCTGATATCGTCTCCATATTTTACCACCTGGGCTAAATTGCTTTAAAAATTACATTGCAGCAGGTTCTTTTGAGCCACCCGCTAGACGATCACACATTCCGGCAGGAACATAAACCCATTCCTCTGGGTGTGCATCCTCTGCACTTTGCCCGGCACAGCTATGTGTAGAGGTGCCACAATCATTCATCCCTTTAGCAACCACACCATAGCATTTTTCTTTTTTGGCTTTCATCTCATCATCAGCATGTATGCTTGCCGCAGCAGTCATGGCAAAGGCCACTGCACTTGTCGTGACGAAAGCGGACTTGGCGAACTTAGAAACTTTCATAATGTATCCCCTTCAATTGGCTTTCCTGTCAGTGCACTTTTTTGTGCCTGCCGAAGTATGATTCACTAAATTCACATAAAGATAAAATAATTTTATCATCACGCTTTGGTGAAGCCCTTTAACCACTCTTCATTAGGTCGTATTATATAATCGCTGCTAACACTCTGAAAACTGAGTAGATACCCATATGCCAATAATTGACCTAAGCCACACCATACAGCATGGGCAGACCACTTATAAAGGCCTGCCACCTGTGCATATTTGTGACTATCTATCGAGAGAAGAAAGCAAATCATTATATGCAGAAGGCACTTCTTTCCAAATAGATATGCTCACAATGGTGGGCAATAGCGGCACATATATTGACTCTCCTTTTCACCGGTATGCAGATGGCGACGATCTCTCTACTCTAGCCCTTGAAACAACAACAAACCTTCCTGCACTTGTTATTCGTGCCCCCTATAGCTGTAACTGGCATGCAATTGACGAAGATACGCTTGACGGAAAAGACTTTAAAAACAAAGCTGTTTTGTTTGATACAGGCTGGTCCAAAAAGTTTGGGTCCGATACATATATGGAAAAACACCCGTTTTTGACGAAAGCTACAGCACGCGCCTTGGAAAAAGGCGGCGCTGTTCTTGTTGGAATAGATAGTCACAATATTGATGATATCAGGCTAAATGAAAGACCCGTTCATTCCATTTTACTGAAAAGCGCCATACCCATTGTTGAGCACCTAACAAACCTTAGTGCTTTACCAGACCAAGGTTTTAAATTTTACGCCGCCCCACTAAAGATAAAAGCCGTTGGCACGTTCCCCACACGAGCCTATGCCATTCTTTAAACTGTTTGCTGCTCGCTTACCGCCCAGAGAAATCGCTTCGATAATCACGCATAAACGATTGCAACTTCTCTACACTTGCGATTTGGCTAGCTATCGAGCCAATTTCCCCACGGGTTAAGTCCTGATCATTTGTGAGCAATTCAAAAGCATTTGTAAAATCGCCAGAGCGCATTTGATTGCCGTACCGCCTGCGCATTTCGATCAAGCCCGCCCTGTCTTCGGTAAAAGTCATAGCAATAGCAAGTCGAATAAGGTTTAGCCTTTGAAGAGCGGTTATAGTTTCATTGCGACGCCAGCCGTCTCCTAATAACCTGCGGATTGTTGGTACAAGACGTGACCAGTCCTTCGCACCCCAATAAATATCCGCCCTTAAAATATCAGCCTCAGTACCTCGGTCCTGTTCAATAAGAACTTCGGCTTCTTCGTACTTTTCAAGCTCGATTAAAGCACGAGTTTCCACATGTTGGCGATTTTGGGCAATATCATCTGGCAATCGGGGTTCTCGGGTTGCGCGCAGAATTTCTAATGCATCATTTGGCCGCTCATCGAGAAGGTATATTTTTGCAAGATTTGCAGCAATTTGTGCTCTCGCCGCACCTTCTGTACGGGCTTTTACCTGATATTCAAGAAGCTCTGCTGCCCTCCCAAGCAAATCGACAGACACAAGCCGTTCAGCCAAACGCCTGATCATCAAGTCGCCCTCGGTTCCAAGCGGCGTTAAATCACGAAACTTGTAAAACAAACCAATTGCTGCAACAGGGGTCATTTCATCTGCCCCATTATCAAGGAACAAATACCGGAAAATATCTCCCATACGAAGCAGCATACGTTTTTGTCTTGCTACTTCAGGGTAATAAGAAATGCCCTGCCTTAAGGTTTCAAGAGCTTCCTCATATTTGCCTGCATTTACATACAGGTTAGCCAAGTCATCGAGTAATTGGGATTCAAACCTGTCTCCGCGCCATGCGTACCGAAGCCGCTCAAGCTGATCAATCGCAACACCAACATCAATATCGCCATTTTTAAGGCTAAATTTAATACGGGAGTATCGCGCACGTGCTGAAATCCAACGCTCTCTGGAACCGGACAAATCATCATATTGCGCATATGCCGTTTCATACTGCCCCTGTTTTTCAGAAATACGCGCACTTTGATAAACAGACTCTGCTAGCTGCGCACCGGTCAGCTCGAGCCCATTCAGTAATCCAAGCTCTTGCTGTGCAAGCTCAAGATTGCCTGTTTCAATAGCAGCTCTTATAACTGCAAGCTGAATTTCCGCACGGTCATACTCGTCATATGTTCCCATAACATCACGGCCGCGACGATAATGCTCAAGGCTTTGCTCATATTGGCCCAGTGCTTCCGCAACAAGGGTACGCCAAAGTTCGGCGTCCTGCTCTGCCTCAAGTTCACGGGCAGAGAGATCGCTCATAGCTTCCGTTAATCTACCCTGTTTAAAGTTGGCAACCCCACGAACAGCTAGATATTCAGTATTTTTAGCCAGCAACGGGTCTTCTAGAAGCATTACATTTAATACACCTATACATTCCGCGGCCCTACCATGAGCGAGATAATACCGTGCAAGCTTCCAGCGAACACCATTTCTTTCCTTTTTGGGCTGCAAGGAAAGCTCATACAAAAGTCTGGCTTTATTCTTTCTATATTCCCAAGGTTCACCAATGCGCCAGTTCTCAAAGTCAATTAATCTAGAAAAGCCCGCCTGTATATTATCGCCA
This sequence comes from Kordiimonas pumila, assembly GCF_015240255.1. Classification (NCBI taxonomy): domain Bacteria; kingdom Pseudomonadati; phylum Pseudomonadota; class Alphaproteobacteria; order Kordiimonadales; family Kordiimonadaceae; genus Kordiimonas; species Kordiimonas pumila. The sequence continues at coordinate 2,266,984 of NZ_CP061205.1, read as the reverse complement.
ATACCCGTTGCGCGGGAAAGCCTTGAAGCTGATAAGATATCATTACCCGTTGACCGCACAATGATGCCGTCTCTAAATCTCTCAACCTCAACAAAATCAGTAAGTGGTGTAATGGCAACACCCTGTGCTGTTTCGAGTAACTCTGCTGCGGCATAACTATAACTTTCCGCTAAACCATTCCCTTGCCGCGCAAGAGGCAGAACAATAATTGTGTCGCCAACATCTGGGTCCTCAACTTCAATTTTGCGGCCAATATCTGTGGCAGAAACATAAATCTGCTGCCCTTGTCCCTCAGACCTGCGCTCTGGCTTCAAGGGGAAACGTGGCTTGGCCGGCGTATCTTTTAAATAAAGCACCCATTTGTTCTGATCGCGCTCAACAACTGCATTCTGATTGGAGCGTATAAACATTCTCAGTACAAAGGCATCAGCATTTGGGCGTTGTTCTATCCGGTTTATACGCCCTGTAACCAAGTTATCCGCTTGATAAATACCCTCTTTATCAAGTTTGCCAATCTGATCAAAAACCACCCACAATACGCCGCCACGTTCAAAAACTGCCGCAGCTGTTGCTTCAGGCCAATCAAAGCTTAAAGAAATTCCATTATCATTTTCAGCGACTGAAACAGGAACAACCTGCGCATCCGTCGCCGCTTGCTCTGTACCCGCAACTACAACACTACCCTTAGGTCGTGGTTCTGGTGCTTCAATGTCTGTGACTGCAGCACTTGGTGCGCTAGGCGGTAAAGCCTGTTCTTTCTCAGGTGCTTTTGGAGTTTCTTTAATCGGCTCTGGATCGTTCTCGCTATTCAAGCTCTGTGGTTCCACACCTGCTTCTTCTTCAGCTTGTGTACCCTGATCAGCAGAGCCTTCTTCGGCATCATTCTTATTTTCATCATCCGCGGACGAGTTGCCACTTGTATCATCCCCCCCGGTTTTCGCTGGCCCATTTGCCGCTGAACTTGGCAGCAAGGGTTGTGGTTTGGGCAAAGTTGACCCGGCATCACCGCCATAAATATCGATGATTAAGAACTCGCCTGATCTAAAATCGCGCGGTGAAACATTAGGTAACACATCAAAGGTTATAATAGTTTCATTCAGGTTTCTAGTTATGACCGGGTTACCAACTTGCCTTAGATCTGCATTTTCAACAGCCATCATATTAGGGCTTAAATTACCTTGAAAATATATCCTGAGCTTCGTGCCGGTTAATGCAATCCGGTAAACAGTTGTGGCAGGCACCCCAAAACCCAGTCGGGCATAACCAGAAAGCTGGGCCGCTTGAACCACAACAGCCTGCTGCCCAACCTGAGCATAAACCGAAGGGCTGATTGCAAAGGCAATAGCCAACACGCTCGCCTTAGATACTTTCGCCAAATATCGCTTAAAACAGATCATACAACCCCTTTTCTCTGCTTTCTGCGACAATGATAATATCAACCCGCTCATCAAAGGCCATATCGGCGATTGTATCCGTTTCAGCATTTCCTGTATCTGCATAGCCTAGGACAGTGATTGGCTCCGTATATCCTGCATCAGACATCATGCCCGCCACGATACGCGCGCGCACCATTGAAAGTTCCCAGTTAGACCGGTACCGACCATTGATAATCGGAGCTGAATCTGTATGCCCCGCTACCTTTATATGATTATCAATTTGCACAAAAGTGCCCGCCATTTGCTTTAGCGCTTTCTCCACACCAGGTTGAAGTATTGTATCTTTCCGAACAAATAAAAGACTGGCTGGAATGGATATAACAACACCACCCTGAACCCTCGTCACCCTGGACCCTTCGAAAACTGCCTGTTTCACCATAGCTCTCTCGAACAAAACTTGAAGATAATTCAAGTTTAGGCCTTTACCCTTTCTTGTCTTTATTTGTTCAACATCCGTTATTTCTTCAATTACAACCTTTGGCCGCGAAGGGTTAAACTCATAAGTCATTGTATCTACAACGGCTTTCCAGCTTTCAAAACGCACAGAACTCATTGAAAATAGCAAAACAAAAAATGTTAGTAACAGCGATAGCAAATCAGCAAAAGTGAGCATCCAGGCTGCACCATCCTGCTTGGTAGTAGCTATTCTTTGATCATTCCTAAACACTACCGCCTTACCCCCGCAACAGGTTGGGGGGCACTATAAAAAGCCGCTAAAATTTTTCCTTCCGGCACAGCAACAAACCCGGTTGTGAAGATGCCATCAGGAATACCCTGCTGCTGCAAATAACGCGCAACAGCACCAGCTCGTCGTGTCGCAATTTCCTGTGACCGCGTCATCTCTCTAGCCACGGCACCAGTACCTGAACCAAACATGATGGCCATTTGTTGCTTATGTGATCTTGGTGCCTGCTGTACGACTTTAATCAATTGGTCCAGAAAAGGGCTCATATCATCCCGAATACGCATAGAGCCTGGTTCAAACAAATAATCCGCAGGAAACTCAACCTCAAAAACATTCCCGCCATTACTCGAAAACCTGCCTTCAATATTCATTTCAGATAGAAAAGCTTGATGAACACTTTTCAACACCGCATCGCTCGCTGGTACATCTTCACCTTCTGGGTCAAAGGGTTTAGGGTTAGTAGGCTGGTTGGCTTTTTGAAAAGTATTATTCACACTTTCCATCGCATCCATAGCCCTTGACGCAGCGTGCTCAGATACAGCATTCATCAAAATAAAAAATGCCAGCAAAATAAGATAAAGTGCAACAAACAGTCCCATAGTTGGGTCTGTTCCAAAAAGGCGTTTAGTTTGATGATCTTCATGCATCATAATGCAGTGCCATACCTTGCCTGTTAATCAAAACTTGCCAAAATTGCATCAATTTCATCCTGACTGTTGCCCTCACCTTCAAGTTGCGGGCCGTGCAGTAAATCATCCGCGTCAACAGCAATGCCGTCTTCATCAATTTCCAACTCGGCCTCATCCGGAGCGACATAGTCATCACCGATAGCATCAGCAAGAGCATTCAGCCGTTCTTCAAGATGCTCAAGAGTGCGGGTTACTTTTGTAATACGCTGTCCCGTGATATCCTGAAAACTTGATGCCTGAAAAAGGTTCGTAGCAATATCATTCAGCTTAACTGCGGTATCATCGTCTACGTCTTCCGCAATCGCTCCAATCTGGTCTGCGGCATCCATAATAGAGCTGGCAGCAACTTCAGTTGCACTTACAACTGCATCAAGCTGTATTCCAGCATCAGGTATGTCCCGGTTCGATAAAGACTTGGCCTGCATACCGACCAATTCTTCTTTAGCTGCCCCAATAAACTGTAAAAGCTCCCTCAGCTCTACTGCAATTTTATCAAGGCCGTCATCATGGGTTGTGCCCTCGACAAGAGCACCCACGACACCTGCAATATCATCAACTGACACACTATCGCCTGATGTGTCCCTTAATGTTTTAACCCGATCTTCAAGTGTTATGACTTTTGCCTGACTTGCCATAAACTTTCGCTCCTATTCCCCTACCAAATTTAAAGAGGCCTAATTGTCCCCTTGTAACTCACTTATCCCAGGTGGCTGTGCTCTGGTAGCAAGCTCTGTTGTGAGTGCAGATGCCCTGTTTGGACTCATTTTTTCCATTAATGCCGCAACTTTGTTGGGCTTCATACGCGTTACAAGATCTAGCTGCGTTTGCAATGACAAAACTTCAAAACGAGGTGCGGCCTCTTTTGGCTTCATCGTTTCATACACTTTTACAATTGATTGCAGTTGCTCATTCTCGCGCTCTTCATATAAGCGCAGGTGCCCTTTAATCTGCTGCTCCAACGCTTGCAATTGAACAATTTTATCGTCGATTCTTTTTTCTGTGCTGGAAAGAAGCTGCTCTTGAAGCTCTAGTTGATTTGACCGCTGCTCAAGCTCTACCCGGCGTTGACGTAACTGGGTAATGATTTCCATTTCTTCATTATCAGGTAAACCAACAATGATCGGAGCCCTCGCGGCTTCGCCTCCAACGTCAGCATGTGCTGTTTCCGTTTTTTCTTCTGCTTTAGTAGCGGCCTCTGCAGCATTCTCTTCCGCTATCACAGGTATCTCGAGAAAATTCAAACCCGTATAGATATCAACAGCGCGCAGCGATAAAGAAACCAACGCCACCATAATCAGCATCGGGAATAAACGTATTCGGGAAATAATGGTATTTCGCATTATTTATATAACCTTTCGCAAAAAAACATCAGCGCGCCTCACGAAGAGCAGCTAAAATTTCTTCCTGCTGTTTTTTATTTGTTCCTTTATCTATGGCGGGCTTACCATCTCCTTGCGTTAAACCTTTTTCGATGCGGTCCGCAAGGTTATTGCCTGCCTCAGTAATAAGGGATAACTCGTCGGCTATTGCCGATGCTTTTTGAACTTCGACTTTAAGTCGGCCCTCAATATCACTCGCAGACTTCCCCAAGGTTCCAACACTACGCTGTGCTTCAAAAACAGCAGTATTTAACCTATCAACCAAATCTCTAAGTTCGGTTTGGCCTTCCTTGATAACAGATAGCTTACGATACACAATCAGGCAGACAATGATTACCGCAAACAGTAAAACAGCCAGAACACTGTCAACTATCAGTTCAGGAATTGCTATGGAACCCGTCATAATCTTAATCCAAATCTAGGTTTTGCAGGCGCTCTGCCGTCTGCCGTATTTGAACTGCAACGTGCTGACCAGACCGGCCAATAGCACCGCTTACCATAGGCACATTACCGCATTTCAAAACCACATCATCTTTTGGCGACTTGTTAAATAGAATGGTTTGACCCACCTTAAAATTCATGACTTCGCCCAAAGTCATATTGGTTTCATCCATAATGGCCAGCAAATCTACATTCGCACGCCAAAGCTCTGTAGCCAAATGCGTTTCCCAAATGGTATCGCGGCCAAATTTTTCCCCCATAAAGCGCTGCAGAAGAAGCTCGCGAACAGGCTCAAGCGTTGCATAAGGGAACAGAATTTCGCACCTGCCGCCACGGTCTTCCATATCAACGCGCAGTTTAATAAGAACTGCGGCATTAGGCGGCCGGGCAATAGTAGCAAATCTCGGATTAGTCTCTAGTCGGTCAAAGGTAAAGTTCACGGGGCTAAGCGGTTCAAACGCACCACACATGTCTTTCAAAATAACCGAGATCATCCGCTCAACCAGAGTTTGCTCAATCGTTGTATAAGGCCGCCCTTCAATTCTCATGGCAGCCGTTCCTCGGCGGCCACCAAGCAGAACGTCAACAATCGAATAAATCAAACTGGAATCAATGGTCATCAAACCATAGTTATCCCACTCCTCTGCCCTGAACACCGCCAGCATCGCCGGTAAAGGGATAGAGTTTAGATAATCACCAAACCTCACAGAGGTTATATTATCCAGAGACACTTCAATATTGTCGGATGTAAAATTCCGGAGAGATGTGGACATCATCCGCACCATCCGATCAAATACGATATCCAGCATAGGTAGGCGTTCATATGAAACGAGCGCACTGTTTATAAGAGCGTGAATACCGGTTACATCATCGTTACCATTGTCGCCGTCAAAGCCTAAAAGGCTATCGATCTCATTCTGGTCAAGAACACGGCCAGGTGAAGGCCCGCCTGAATCATCAGCTTCAGCATCGCCGTCATCAGCCATAGCTTCCCATTCAGCAGCCATGGCATCTTGGTCAGCGTCATCGTCGCCGCCCGCCATTGCTTCCCATTCCGCCGCTACGGCATCATCATCAATTGGTTCGTCTTCGTCAGCCATTTATCTTTTTCCTGACATAGCCTTATGTCTTATCATTACTGGCCCTGCACTAAAAACTGGCGGAACAGAACATCTTTAACCCGTGTTGGAGCAACAGCCTGATTAATACGCATTAACAGTTCTTCTTTAAGCCTGAATATACCTGCCGCGCCATCCAAGTCTTCAGGGCGCAATTCTCGCATATAGGCATTAAACTCATCAAGAATACGAGGCATCTTGGCATTAATCTCGGCGCGATAGCTTTCACGATCAACTTCCAGAGATATTTTGGCCTGTAAAAAACTGGTACCTTGTCCGCCTGTGTTCAGATTGTATAGCTGATCTGGCAGCTCAACAAAAAGCGCCTGCAATTCTTCAACCGGCTTGTCCTCTTCCAGCTTTGCCTGTTCGCGGTGCTCGGCAGCTTCTGCCGCCATTTTTTCAATAACCGCATCTTCTCCTGTATCCTCTTCATGCTCGCCGCCAAAAAACGACATAACACCCATCACGATAATCAGGAGAACAACGAGTGCTGCAACAATAACAACAAGCTTTTTGCCGCTAAACTTCTTTCGTTCCAGACCTTCAACCAGTTCGGCTTCACCTAGTGTTTCTTCCATGTCACCCGCCATTAAATTGCCATTCCGTTAATTTGCCTGATCCGGTATGCGAATTCTGGACCAACTATATTATCAGAGCCTTAAGAAAACTTTACCTTTAATTCTTTATGGTTAACAACCATTTCTATGAATTTTTATTATAGCGCATTCCTGCCTGCACACCAAATCAACCTTCTCGGCAAATATTGACGGCAATAATTTCCAACTGTCACCATTGGTATCTGCCCGCTTTTTAGCAACCCATTGAAAAATAATCATATTATAAGTTGGCACACTTCATGCTCTTACTTTTGGCAAATAACTGTGAAAACACAGAAACCATATCTGCGAATGCAGGAGAAGAATAATGGATACCGCACTTTATGTCGGGTTGGCTCACAAAGCAGCACTTAAAAGGCGAATGGATGTCGTGGCACACAATATCGCCAATATGTCTACAACCGCCTTCAACAAGGAACGCGTTGTCTTTAGACAGCTGTTAATGGATGCGCCCGGCGCTGAAGCAACAGTTGGAGGCAAGATTTCCTACGTGCAGGATTACGGCATTATCCGTAACCTTAACCCTGGGACCATGATTCCATCCTCGAATCCGCTTGATGTTTTCATCAAGGGAAGAGGCTATATTCCTGTTCAGAATAAAGAGGGCGAAACCCTTTACACCCGTAATGGCCGCATGATGATAGATAACAACAGAAACCTCACCCTACTTTCTGGTGAGCTTGTTCTGGATGATTCTGGTCAGCCCATTTTGTTTGATGATGACGACTTCGACGTTCACATTTCCGACGATGGTACAATTTCAACAAACAATGGTGATAAAGGCAAAATTGGCCTAGCTCAGTTTAGTAACGAGCAAGACATGAAACGTCGTGGGTCTTCCTTATATGAAACCACTCAGGCCCCGGTTGCTCAAGATAACATGACAGATATCGCTTTACGTTCAAAAGCCTACGAGGGCTCAAACGTAAACTCTATTGAAGCAATGACAGAGATGATCGATGTCATGCGAGCTTACGAAAAAGCATCACAAACTGAATCAAGTTACGATGACCTGAGAAAAGATGCCCTCAAACGGCTATCGCAAGTGCGTTAAGCCAAGGCCTGAGGAAAGGATAATATTATGAAATCACTTAGTACCGCCGCAACAGGCATGCTTGCACAGCAGTTGAACATTGAGGTGATATCAAACAATATCGCCAACATGAACACCACGGGCTTCAAACGCCAGCGCGCAGAGTTTCAAGACCTTTTATACCAAAACATTGAACGAGTGGGTGCCAGTTCATCTGATGCAGGAACTGTTGTTCCAAGCGGCATTCAGGTAGGTGTTGGTGTACGCGCTGCGGGTGTTTACCGGATATCGGATCAAGGGGCCTTGCAAAATACTGGCAACCTCTATGATCTCGCCATAAACGGTAAAGGATACTTCCGTATTCAGCTACCTGACGGACAGGATGCTTATACACGAGCGGGGTCTTTCCAGATTGACCAAAATGGACAGTTAGTTACCCCTGAAGGCTATGCTGTACAGCCTGCTGTTAACTTCCCCCAAGGGGCCGTTGATGTCTCCATCAATGAGCAAGGCGAAATTAGCGTGAAACTTGATGGCCAGCCAAATCCTCAACAAATTGGCCAACTTGATCTCGCTATTTTTCCAAACGAAATTGGGCTGGAAGCAATCGGCAACAACCTTTTCCTTGAATCACAAGCGTCAGGCGCTGCCAACCTTAGCAGCCCGGGTCAGGACGGCTTTGGGGTCGTCATGCAAGGATTCCTTGAAAATTCAAACGTGAACGCGGTTGGTGAAATCACAGCCATGATTTCAGCACAGCGTGCCTATGAATTGAACTCAAAAGTAATTCAAACATCTGACGAAATGCTTCAGGCAGCAAATAACCTTCGCTAATAGGAGCTAACAATGTTTTCAACCGCCTCAGATAACAACAAATGCAAAAGCATGATGCGTACATTTTTGATGCTTGTTACAACCAGCATCACCAGCACGTATCTTGCGCCCGCCTATGCTGCTGATCTACTGGAAAACCCAGTTATTGAAGATAGCGTAGTTCGGCTTGCAGATATATTTTCTGGCACGGCTGAAAAAGGCAACGAAATTGTTATGCAGGCCCCAGAACCGGGTAAACGTCTTGTTGTAACAAGCTATGAACTAGACCGGCTGGCCAAGGCGTATGAATTGGACTGGGAACGCCCTGTTTATCTGAAACGTATCTATCTGCAACGCGAAGGTGAGGCATTCACTTTGGATGACCTTGAGCCAATCATAAAAGGCTTGCTACAAGAAAACGGCGTGCACTCGGATGTTGAAATCAAGCTCTATGGTCGCCAGTCAGGGCATTATCTACCTGTTGGCTACAGCGTTGAAGATATCACATGGAAAAGCTTCACCCTTAGCGACAGAAAAGATCGCTTTATTGCGGTCATCGAGGTGCCCACGGGAGACGTTATTCCCAATGAGTTACGGCTTACAGGAAGCATTCAAGAGGTTAGTCTCATGCCGGTCTTAAACCGCATGATTACCCCCGGAGAAATCATTACAAAAAGTGATATTTCATGGGAAAAGCAGCCAACCAGGCAAATCAACAGAAATTCGATTGTCAGCAGCCAGCAGCTTATTGGCCAAACAGTAAGCAGAGCACTGCAAGTGGGAAGCCCTTTAAGAACAAATGACATCGCAACACCCGTGATGATTGAGAAAGGTGCTTTCGTGACCATGACATTCCAGCAAGGTGCTTTGTTGCTCTCCGTTGAAGGTCGGGCGCTTGATGATGGCGGCAAAGGCGACATTATCCGGGTTATGAACTCAAAGAGCAAACAAAGCCTTGAAGCAAAAGTTATATCACCGAGCACAGTTGAGGTGCAGTCATCTGCCTTTCAACAGGTAGCTACACGGTAAAGAAGGAGACACAAAATGATTGGCACATTTGTTAAAAAAGCTGGCCTTACTGTGGCCCTTCTATCGGTCGCCGCTTGCGGTGCAGCAGAACGTATTGGTGATATTGGCAAAGCCCCTGATATGACCCCTATAAAAGATATCAAAGCTCCGGTTACAGAGCGGTCTATCAGTTTGCCCATGCCATCTAGTGAACCAACAACCTATCAACCAAATTCGCTTTGGCGCACAGGGGCCAGGGCCTTCTTTAAAGATCAGCGCGCCTCAAAAATTGGCGACATTCTGACAGTCAATATTGCTATTTCAGACAGCGCGCAAATTGGCAACACAACATCTCGTGCCCGCACAACAGCGGAAGATGCGGGGCTGAGTAATTTTTTAGGGCTTGAAGCTGCGATCCCTCACCTGCTTTATGGTACAAACCCCGATACGGGCGCGGCAGGCAATGGCACCCGAAAAGCCGCGGCAGCAGCAGCTTTTGCGCCAGACACAATGGTAACTGCTGATGCCACATCAAGCTATAACGGCACTGGCTCTGTAAACCGCAGTGAAGCTATCAATATGACAGTCGCCGCAATCGTTACAGATGTCCTGCCAAATGGAAACATGGTTATTCAGGCGCGCCAAGAAGTCCGTGTAAACTTTGAAAAGCGGGAAATGTTGCTTGCCGGCATTGTCCGCCCAGAAGATATTTCATCTTCGAATGAAATATCTCACACCAAGATTGCCGAAGCCCGCATTTCATATGGGGGCAAGGGGCAAATTACCGATGTCCAACAGCCTCGTTATGGGACCCAGCTGTACGACATTGTATTTCCATTTTAACAATTTAAGAGGAGATGTCTAACGGAAGACTAGGAATTTACTTACCGAATAAAGCCAACTCAATTCTGCATTATGTGCAGTGGCCGGAAGCCCCCAGTGGCTACCGGCCCTTTTTTCATATAAAAAAGGGAGCCAATCAATAGCCCCCCTCTTCCCTTGATCAATGTCTTTGATGTTTATTCGTCGCGGTGAACTTTTTCAGCACGCTCATGAGCTTCCTGCGCCTCAATCGTCATAGTCGCAATAGGCCGTGCATCAAGCCGTTTCAAGCTTATTGGCTCGCCAGTAACTTCACAGTACCCATATTCACCTTCATCAATTCTGCGAATAGCAGAATCAATTTTCGAAACAAGTTTTCTCTGCCTGTCTCGCGTGCGCAGCTCAACAGACCAATCCGTTTCTGAAGATGCACGGTCAGCAATATCTGGCTCGCGCAAATTGTCCTGTTGTAAATTTTGCAGGGTTTCTGCAGATTCCCTGAGTATATCTTCACGCCATGCTATTAATTTTTGGCGAAAATACTCAAGCTGCAGTTCATTCATAAATTCTTCGTCGGGTGATGGCATATAGCCTTCGGGTAATTTCATTGCCGTTGTAGTTTGTGTCATTGCCACTTCCAAACAAAATAATCACTCAGAGCTTACACCTCGGAACACGTAAAAAAAGCTCGGGCGTTATATAATGGCTTCAAACGCAACAAACAAGCGGAATAAGCATCAACTGCAGCTAATCATCAAAAACAGTAGAAAAAATAATATGATAGAGAGAATTATTCACCGTACTTAGCAAGCTCAACTTCGGCTCTAAGCTCTATATCAGCTAAAATTTCGTTCAATCGGTCATCGCCGGTTTTAGATTTTTGATTCCGAGCCATGTCTGCAAGGTTCCTAAGGTTAGGCATAGAAATAGCCCCTAGAAGAATCCCTTTTCGAATATCATCAAGCAAGCTCAGCATTTCTTCTGCCCGGGCAAGCCCTTTTGAACGCCCATCAGTACTATCTGTCACTCCCTGCAATGCAAGAAGCGCATCCACAGAAGCAATACCAGAGGTCCCCCTGACAGATTGAGCTGGAGTGGAGTCAGACGAACCCGACACCTGACTACTAAAAACACTACCAGAAGACCCCTTAGATGAAGATGTCTTCTTGAGCGTTTTTGACTGAACTGGACCTGAACCTGTAATTTTCATAGCCACAACTTATGCCTAACTGCTGAAGAGAGCAAGCCCTGCTTGGTTTACCGGCAACAAATTCCGCTTCTGCAACCATAATTAAGAATAATGCAATTAAAACAGCAGCGTATACCAACAACAGCGGTTGGCACAAAACTCGCATATATAAGCCCGAAGAACTGGAATAAGGCAATATTAGCCGCAAAACCGGATAGTTGTTATGGTAAATGCAAATCGATTCACACTCATATTCTCTGCTCTTATTGCTCTGGCATTCATGGCTGGAACATCAGTGCAAGCAGCGACTTCTCGCATTAAGGATATTGTTGCAATTGAGGGAATCCGCGAAAACCAATTGATCGGTTACGGTCTGGTTGTGGGCCTTAACGGTACAGGTGATACACTCCGTAATGCGCCATATACCGAGCAAAGCCTAACAGCCATGCTGGAACGGCTCGGCGTAAACGCCAAAGGCACAACAATGCGCCCGGAAAATATTGCCGCTGTTATGGTAACAGCAAACCTCCCTGCATTTTCACGCCAAGGCACACGTATAGATGTTTCTGTTAGCTCAATGGGTGATGCGAGCAATCTCTCTGGCGGCACACTGATTGCCACGCCATTAATGGGTGCAGACGGCGAAGTGTATGCGGTTGCCCAAGGCGCGGTTGCAACAGCTGGTTTTGCGGCCGCAGGTGAAGCGGGCTCTGTTGTTCAAGGTGTACCAACAAACGGTCGCATTGCAAACGGTGGTATTGTTGAGCGGGAAATCCCTTTTGAACTACGTGATATGTCATCGCTCAAACTATCTCTTCATAACCCAGACCTGACGACAGCACGCCGTATTGCAACCGCCATTAACGGGTATTTACAAAATGATATTGCTCGGTCGCTTGATCCTGCAACTGTGCTGCTAACGCGCCCAATTGGGTACCGCCTATCTATGGTAGATCTGCTAACAGACATTGAAAAATTAAGCGTTCAACCTGAAAATAAAGCACGGGTTATTATTGATGAACGTACCGGCATTATTGTTATGGGCAATGAAGTACGCATTAATTCAGTCGCCATTGCACAGGGCAACCTTGTCATTCGTATTTCCGAGCAACCCCAAGTATCCCAGCCTGGCGCCTTTTCACAAGGCGGCCAAACCGAAGTCGTACAACGTTCAGCCGTTGATGTTGAGGAAACAGGCACAGAGCATATCGCGGTTCTGCCACCCTCCGTTACACTGCAAGAACTGGTGGATGGCCTAAACTCACTCAAAATTGGTCCCCGTGACATGATCGCTATTCTGCAGGCTTTAAAAGCCGCAGGGGCCATGCAAGCTGAATTGCAGGTGATGTAAATGCAAACCCAGATATTCAATGTAGCGCAATCACAGCTTATGGACGCCCAGTCCCTTGCGGCAAAAGCAAGGGTGGACAGCAGTTCATCTGCTCTAAAAAACGCTAATAAAGACTCTCTTAGAGAAGCAGCTGAAGATTTTGAAGCCGTTTTTATTGCGCAAATGATGAAACCAATGTTTGACACAATTAACCGCGAGGGTGGCTCTATGTCAGGCGGTTCAGCAGAAGAAATATATCAGTCCATGATGGTTGAAGAAGTTGGCAAATCTATCGCTAAGAGTGGCGGCATAGGTATTGCCGACAATGTTTACCGTGAACTTCTTAAGCTACAGGAGCACTAAAATGCCCCTTGATCCAATCCCTCATGACATAGAAGAAAGTGCTCCGGTTCTATCTGGCCACGGCGCCAAACTGGCTAAATTAACGATTGAGTTAACAGATATTATTGCCCGAGAAACAGACTTACTCAAAAAACGGCTACCGCGTGAAGCACAAAGCTTACATGCCGCCAAAAGCCGCTTGATGGCTGAATACACCGCTACACTGAATAATTTAAAAGTGAACGAAAAGCTCTTGGGTCCAAGCGATTCCCCTGCCCGCAAATATTTGAGAAAACTTACAGATCTCTTACGGGAAACACTAAGGGATCATGCTCGCATTATCCTGCGTTTAAAAGCCGTTGCCGAAGGCATTATTAAAAGTGTTGGTGAAGAGGTTGTGAAAAAAAATCGCCCTGTAATGGCTTATGGACGAAATGCATCTTATCAACCCCTGAAAGGTGCACGGCCAACGTCGCTTCAAATTAATCAGGTTATTTAATTAAATGGCTGTCCAACCAGTTAGAGCTGGCGCGGTTCTCCAACACCTTCTTAGTATCGCTAAACCTTTCTCCCAAAAGCCAGCCACTAATCTTTTTGTTGCAGTCTTGCGTGATCAGCTATCAGGCAACAACCCGGCCCCTCAGCAATTCCAAATACATACCTTAATGGGCAGACCTGTCATTTTCATTCCAACACAAATGTTTGAAATGGGTGCTGCATGCGTACCCCAAAAATCAACTGATAAGCGAAATCAAAAATCACGCAAAACACTGCGAAACTCAACAAACACACCCTTGTTTAATCTAGGCAAAAAATAACACACAACTGTTTTTTACCTACCTTAAGAAATCCGCATGTCAATTTCTCCCGGCAGATGTTGCACAAACCGACAAAAGATTCCTCCTTCACAATTTAACGCCCGGTCAACATTTTCGCGAAAATTCAAAATATTTTAATTTATTATTTAATTTCAATGACTTAAAAAAAATAAAAAACTGGCACACTCATTGCTTTATTCAATGCAGGCCGAATAATCGGCAATGGAAAAACGTCATAATGAGGAGAGGTTAAATGACCTTTTCAATTAATGTTAATGCAAGCGCTCTAAACGCTTTACGTAATCTGAATATTACCGGTAAAGAGCTGGAAAATACGCAGACAAAAATTAACACGGGCTTGAAAATTTCATCTGCAAAAGATAATGCTGCAGTATATTCAATCGCGCAAAAGTTGCGCGGTGACCTACGCGGGCTAAACGCCGTTCAGCAATCACTTGATCGTGGTGTATCTACTGTAGACGTGGCACTCGCTGCAGCAACAGCCATTTCAGACCTTCTCCTTGAAATGAAAGAGAAAGCCGTTGCCGCCGCTGACCAAGGCTTGGATACCACAAGCCGGGCGGCCCTTTCACAAGATTTCACATCGCTGCGTGACCAGATAAACACTATTATTAATAACGCGGCATTCAATGGCACAAACCTGATTGACGACGGCACTGACGCTATCGTGGCAATCACGAATGCAGATGCCACACAGACCCTTACAGTTTCCCACCAAGACCTTACTCTTGGCGGCGGAAACATCTCTATCACCTCGACACAAAGTATTGCGACACAAGATACAGCCTCGGCTGCGGTAACTGATATTGGCGAATCTATTATTCGCTTGAATGCTGTATTGACAAGGCTCGGCTCTGGCTCAACGTCACTAGAGCAAAACCGTAGTTTTTCCGGTAAACTTGCTGATGTGATAGAAGTCGGCATTGGTAACCTTGTTGATGCTGACATGGCAAAAGAAAGTGCAAACTTACAGGCCCTCCAAGTGAAGCAACAACTTGGTATTCAGGCACTCTCGATTGCCAACCAGTCACCTCAGTCTATCCTGTCTCTGTTCCAGAGCTAATAACCGCACAGGTAGGACAGCCTACCTTGCATTGATTATGACGTTTCCATTTAGCCCTATGCCTATACTGGCATGGGGCTTTTTTTTGCAATTCAAAGGGTAGCAGGAATATTTTAGTTGTTGAGTACCGCCTTAAGGGTTTTTACAACAAAACCAGGGTCTGTATCAAACATTGATGGGAACAAAGGAAGCGTTAGTGTGCCTGCATAATAATCTGCGGCACCCGGCAAATCTTGCACCCCATAATGTTTTTGATAATAAGGCTGTTCGTGCACAGGGATATAATGCACCTGAGTGCCAACCCCCTTCTCTGCAAAGCTACGCATAATATGGCCTCTGCTCTTGCCCATAGAAGCAAAATCAATTTTGACAGCATACAGATGCCAAGCAGAGTTACAGTCAATAGAACGAGGGTTTGATGTTACCACAGGAGCAAGAGGCTCTAAAAGCGTATCGTACATATCAGCAAGTTTAAGGCGTCGCGCCAAAAATTTATCGAGTTTACCAAGCTGACTAAGACCTAGCGCACACTGTATATCCGTCGCGCGGTAATTATACCCCAGTTCGTGCATTTCATAATACCACGGGTTAGGTTCGCCGCTATCATCAAAACCGAGCTCTGGGCGTACAAACTCTTCTGGAAGGCGTCTCATATCGTGGCTACGAAGTTGCCGTATATACCGTGCCAGTTCCGGTGTTTTTGTCGTTACAACCCCGCCTTCACCCATAGCAATACTTTTAACTGGATGCAGGCTATAGCAACCGAAATCTTCGAATTGCCCGTCTCCCGGCGAGCCGCCTGCCTTATAGCTTGCTCCAATCGCGTGGCAACAGTCAGAAATAATAACCATGCCTTTATCTCTGGCATAGTCATGAATTTCTGCCATGTGCTCGGACTGACCTGTCAGGTGCACTGGTAAAACAGCTTTTGCTTTGTAGTTTGATTTTTTAAAGGCCGCCTTCAGTGTATCTGGTGTCATTAAACCAGTTTTAGGACAAACATCTGCAAAAACAACCCTGCCACCTGCCATATGAACAGCATTCGCTGTAGATAAAAACGTCAGTGTCGGAACAATGGCAATATCACCAGGACGAAAGTTTGCCGCCAATAAAGCTAAATGAAGAGCTGTTGTACCATTGGACACAACAACAGCCTCCACAGCACCAATTTTACGAGCAAATTCTGCCTCAAATTCATCCACTTTGGGGCCACAGGTAAGGGCACCGTGCTTTAAGACATCAACAACAGCAGCAATATCATCGCTATCAAGTGTGTGCCGCCCATACGGTAGAAAATGCTGTGGCATGATTAACCCCGTTATGACCCACTATCTGGGATCGTTTTTAAAATCGTCCTTAACGATTCAACATCCAGCCAGCTATCATTTTTGTCGCTAGAGTACTCAAAACCCTCATCCATTATAGAATGCCCGCCTTTTGTATGAGCATCCTTATCCCAAAAGTTCCATTCAGGTTGAATGATATACCGGTCACCATAGTCAACCGTGTTTAATGCATTATGTTCAGTAATCATGATTTCATGCAGCTTTTCACCGGGCCGAATACCCACATGTTTTTGCCCAACATTAGGTGCAAGTGCTTCAACCAAGTCTGTTATACGCATGGACGGTATTTTGGGAACAAAAATTTCACCGCCCCGCATGATAGAAATACATGAAAGCGTAAAAGCAACAGCCTGTTCGAGGGTTATCCAGAAACGTGTCATCCGTGCATCCGTGATAGGAAGCTCTGTTGCACCTTCATTCAAAAGCGACCGGAAAAATGGAATAACACTCCCCCGTGATCCAAGAACATTACCGTATCTTACAACAGAAAATCGTGTACCAGTTCCTGAGGCCAATGCATTGGCCGCCACAAAAATTTTATCAGATGCAAGCTTACTGGCACCGTAAAGGTTAATAGGGTTTACAGCCTTGTCTGTTGACAAAGCCAAAACCTGTTTAACACCGGCCTGAATAGCCGCTTGCACCACATTCTCTGCACCAATCACGTTTGTTCTGATACACTCAAAAGGGTTATATTCAGCGAGCGGCACCTGTTTTTGAGCCGCAGCATGCACAACAAGGTCAACATTCCGCATCGCCATAACAAGGCGGTCACGGTCGCGTACGTCCCCAATAAAGAAGCGCACTCTGGATTGCTGGTCCTCTGTCAGGCTATTCTGCAGCAGAAAATGGTTATACTCACCTCGCGCAAAAATAATCACCCGGCGCGGCTCATGGTCCCTTAACAACTGCTTAAGCAGCGTTGAGCCAAAAGAACCAGTACCCCCGGTTATTAAAATTGACTTACCTTTAAGATCAGCCGTGGAACTGTCAAAACCTGTCAGTGCCATAGAGGCCCTCCCATAATATCTGCACCGTTGAATGGAAGCCTATCATTCAATACTATAAGGTGAAAGAACTTCTTTATTTCTAACCGTTTAGAAAACAAATCATTTATGTATGCGAGCCAAAAGACAAGGTGGCCGCCACACAAAGCGGCGACACCATATCCTGAAGTGTAAAATGATCCCGCCCGGCAGTTTCATCCAGTTCCTGCAATGAAACAGCTGCTCTAACAAAAAAGCTTTTGCTCACGGCCTTACTGGTTATCATTCCGATGCCTGCCGCTGCTGTACGATCAACTTCCAATCGGACATAGTTTTTATCATCCCCAAATTCCAGATAGCCCCCAGTCATGCCAAGGCCTGTTGTTGCTGATACAAGCCGCGAAACAGGTGCACCGTGGTCAATCTCGATCAGGCCTTTACCCCATAAAGCATGCCTATCTGGGTTTTTACCGCCATTATGGGCTGCGTAATACAGATGTTTCTTTTTAAAGGCCCGTGGGTTCAGTGTTATATTGAACAACCGCAGACTACCAACTTGCGGCAACGGTATGCCCTTATATTCTATTTTTAGCTTGCGTTGGTACGGATAGAATAAAAGGCGTTTGGTTATTGTGCCCAGAGACGTTTTAATAGGCGCCGTAATTTCAAGCGCTTCTATCTCAGGCAACCAGGATAAAGCATGGCCAACACGCACCAAGTCTGTCACTTTATGGCTAGCAGCTGGCTCGAACGTAAAATGCCCGGTATAAAAGTCAGCCCCCATGGCAATATCTTGATAAAAACCATGCGACAAAGTGCCAATAAAACCATTGCGCGCCGGAGCACCTGCATTTTCCACCTGCGCTTTTCCCGGCCCGTAAGACTGAATAGCCATCCCCCGGTAAAGGTTTAAAATCAGATGAGCCTTATCAGCATTTATCACCAAAAAACGTCTATCATTGCTGATATGCACATCATCAGACACGGTCTCTCGTTTTTGCTGTACTACAGCAGAGGCACGATTGATTTCAGGCAAACTGGAAACCATGGTTTTCCAGCGCTTTTCTGTAATATGTGTCCGGTAATCGCTGGCCCACAAGGCGCAAAGCGCACGCCATTCATTACTGCCTGCTTTGGCATCACCTTTAAGACCTTCAAAAACACGCCAGCAATGCGTATTTAAAAGAAGGTCATTTCTACCTGAAACTGCCCATCTGGTAATATTGTATTTTCTTTGCTTTTTAACAGGCACTGGTGCCGTTGCTGTCTCCAACCGTACAGGCTTTGTATCAGTTGCCAACAAAGAAAGCGCATCTGACGGTAAACCAAGTTTTACATATCCACTGTTTTTCAAAGCCACCAGCAGCAGCCGAATACGTTCATACTCAGAAATAGCACCTTGTAACGCCTCACTCTGAAACCTGCCGGGGCGGTAATCAAATATTTCAGCGTCACTTGTGTAGAGCGGGAATGTTTTGGCCCCCTCGCCCAACTGCAAACTTAAAAATTCCAAATATTCATCTGCGTCAATTTCGCCTTGGGCATAACGTTGAAATTTTTGAAATGAAATTGCATCAGACCACACCACAGGAATAACACTATCGCCCGCGCCTGCAATACACTGTGGATAATGTGCAAACTTATTTTTCCACGATGTATTATGACTGGCTGGTTCTGACCAATCCATCATAATTGCCTTAAACCCGGCGGCGCAGTATAAAGGCACCAGTCCTGGCGCATATGCCTGTTCATTAATGAGCGCAATAGAAGGCTTAATGCCTAAAATTTCTTCATAGTCCAGCAGGCCAAGCTTCAGGTTCCATTCGGTTACCTCGGGTGGCACCAGCGGCGCAATCATTTGCGTAAAACCACTGCCTATAAACTCAACACTTCCAGCCTTGATTAAAGCTTTCAGTTTAACAATCCATTCTGGATCAAGTGCCTGAATAGCTTTCAAACTATAGCTGGTTGCTTCGATCCCGATAGGAAAGCCTGCCTCAGCAAGCTCTAAAAGAGGCCAATAACACTGCTTTATAACAGCAGATCTGTCCTCCTCCTCAATTGAAGAGAAGGCCATATTGATATGAAACGCTGTATATACTAGCGGTAGCGGCACGTACAAAGCCCCTGTTACATTTTCACAGGTAACACTAGCGTTAATCTAATGTTCTGTAATCAAATTCTTTGCCGGTTTTAAGCGCTTCCTGAACACCGAATAAAACCTTTTCTGTTTTGAGGGCTTCCTCAAGCGTTGGCAAAATTCCAGAAGATGGCCATTTTTGACCAGACTGCACAAGGTCGAGAAACGCCTGAACGCTTTTATAACCGTATCCAGTGTAATAGCTATTCCCCATAGCATCCAATGCCTCACCGAAAAAGTAAGGGTTAATTTCAGAGACCCCTTCTTCGTGCCATATTTCAATACCACGCCGCGTTTGATCAAGGTTCACCAGCCCTTTCTCAAATTGCACTTTCAATACCTGCAGGCTTTTTGTCGGCGAACCAGCAGGGTTAAACCAGCCAATATTCATGGGCACCAATAGCTCATTGCCCTCCACATCAAAACGCAGTGTTGCAATCACACCGTCAAACTGGCCCGTTTTTTCATAAACCTTGCCTTTTACGGGATATGCAGAGGCAGAAACAGGGCGCGCACCTGGGTACAGATAAAAAACCTGATCAACATAATGACAGCCAATATAGGTGAAAACATCCACATCACTGGTCCAGTCAAAGACCTGTGTTGGCAGTGTATAGGGCTGATGATAGTCAACTGAATACACAAGCATTCTGCCATAGTCACCAGCTTGGCCTTTAAGCTTCAGATAAGCATTAGAGGGGTCAAAACGCTTGTGATAATCAACCCAAACATTTCCACTTAATTCGCCACATATCCTGCTTAAATCTTTCGCAGCGCCATAGTTTCCGGTCAGAGGCTTCACAAGCCATACTGGGCAGCCATGTTCTATAGCAAGTTTGCAGTATTCCGCATGATGTACATCAGGAACTGCAATAAAGCAGGCTGCAACATCACCAGCGGCAAGAATGTTTTTTACAGCGGAAGCTGCTTCAAACTTAACTTTAACTTTATCATTTATTCCATTGAAATAATTAATAATAGCTTCAACTTCACTCTGCTTTTCAGGTAGTTTTTTTTCGCTCTGATATGTAAGCGTAATGGTAACAGCCTGCTGCTCAGCTACCCTGCTATCTTTGGTCCACTGCAAGACAGACCGCAAAACAACACCGGGTCCGAACGGGTCACTCAGAACATAAGACCCAGAGCCAATGATCAAAATGTTCATGTTAGTGTCTCCAGTGTTATAGCTTTCACCAGTTGTTCAACAATTGTCTGTGCTCTTTTGTCAGCATTATCTCTGGTATCAGCACTACAGATAACATAGCCAATCCTGTCCCTGTGCGACATAATTTTGGGCGCTTGAGCCAAGTCTTGAAGGTCATCTCTAAACCACCATCCAATAACATCTTCCTGCAAAAGAATATGCTGAATTGTTTTGTATTCCTTTAACCGGTTACCCTCAGGAATTAAGACAAAACGCTGTGACACACCAACATGTCTGTCCGCTTTCAGGTATGCAGGATCAGGCGTTTGCCCTAATGCATACTGAATGAGCGGATACAGGATATTTACCCCTGTACTAACAGGCACAACAGTATCACAGAAACGGCCACCTGATGTGCGCACCGCCATTTCCAGTACGATAATCTCACCTGATGGGGAAATAATTAAATCTCCCTTTAACACGCCCGTTTCAATACCAAATGCTGCACGACATTTTTCAGTCACATCATCAATAGAATTTTGCAGCTCAAGAGAGGCGTCATAGGGCATTGAGTGACCATCTTCGATCTGGTGTGGCCAGAGATGCTGCGTCGTATCATAGTGTCTAAGTGCAATACTCGTGCACACAAGCGCACCGTCAAGAGCAACACTTTCTGTACTAAGCTGGGTACCTTGCAAAAACTCTTCAAGTAAAAAGTCTTGCGCTTTAAAGCTTTGTTTACCCTCGAAATATCGCTGCAAGGCTATTTCATCTGGTATAAACTCCACCCCTTGCGCGCCTGCAAGCTTGGTGGGTTTTGCTATAATCGGATAGCCAAGGGCATCACCAGCGTTTCTCCATGCGCTCCAATCAGATGCAGCAGTCAGTGGCTGATACTTTGGTATCCGTACACCTGCCCTCAAGAGGCACGCTGCTCTCAAGGTTTTATCTGTTCCAAGCTTGGCAGATTCCACCGAAATACCAGGTAGCCCAACAGCCTCAGCAACCAGCGCGCATTCAATAGCAAGCTCAGCCGCATGAACAAAAACGGCATCGAGCCTGAGTTCTTTTGCCTTCGCTATAAGTGCGGCATGGTCTTTAATATTCACTTGGTAAAATTCGCATGCCTCAAAGGCGCAAGCCGCTGTTTCGTGCCCATCAAAAACAATAACCTCGGCGCCTAATTCCTGAGCAATACGAAGCGCGTTCAGTTGCTCAAAACCACCACCGAGTAATAATAGCCTTTTTTTCATAGAGCCTTCGCACCCGTAAAAGAAATATAATATTCCAGCTCATATACAGCCTGTGGGTGATGACCAATTCGCACATCAAAGCCAGTGAAGTTTTCCTGAAAAAACTTAATTATATCAATGCAGTGGGACTTAACATGATACGCACTTATAGCAATATGGGGTCTATAATCAGCCAAAGTCTTTTTCGCCCCTTCCAGAAAGGCGAGCTCAAAGCCTTCAATATCAACCTTGAGAGCAGTCAGGTTTTTCAAACCCAAGCTATCAAGCGGAAAAACTTCTATTTTTTCCTGCCCCGCCTGATCCTGCCCGTCAGTTTCAACAATACGTGCTCGGCTTGATACATCTTCTGTATTCTGCCACAGGGTTTCCCTGCAGCTACCAAGCGCTATTTGCCGAGGTTCCAGTTTCTCGCCTAACTTATTTTTTTTAATATTATATAAGAGCTTATCATAATTTTTTGCAAAAGGCTCAAGGGCAACGACCTTATCAAATAGTCCTGTCGCTAAAAAGTCTATTGAGGAAACGCCGTCATAGGCACCAACATCACAGCAAACACCGCCCGGCCTAATAGTCGCTTGCCACGCCTTGTGTTCATATTGCCGCCCAATAGAAGCCATCGCTTTTAAGGTTGAATAATTCCCAGTTTCTTTAAAAGAAAGCCATGTTTCAAAATAGCTTTTTTCTTCCAAAGTTTTCAGGCCTTCCAGCACTTTTTGCAGCACCGGGTTCTCAACATAACCTGCCCCATACGTGGGGAAAAACATACCATCAAGGTGCGGGAAAATTCTTTTATTATCAATACCTTCCTCAATGAGGTATTGATAAATTTCAAGCTGATAAGCAGACACAATAATAACACCGGCTGCCTCAGTGGAAGCCTGTAAAAAAGTTGCTGGTGCAATTACAGGATAGCCTAAAAAATCCACCGATTGCTTCAAAGGATCACGGTCTACAAAAGCTGCTATCTTTTTGCCGTGCTTCTTGAGTAAAGCAACCGTCTCAACCGCTGCCGGTGTTGCGCCGTACAGAAAAAAGCTGTCAAACTGATCATAGCGTTCTTTGAACATATTTATATCAGCTATGCCCATCTTATTCATCACCCAGAACAGCAAATACAATAGCGAGCCTACCCATGCGGGCTTCTGCAAGCTTTTCATAGAAAGTGCGCAAAAGTTCTGGCGATACTTCGGCTATATTTGTGTCCATCGTTTTACGCCAGCCATGCATTTGTCGGCCCAAAGCCGGGTTTCCTGCATAGTCTTGCCCCATAAGTAAAAATAGCTCCATCGGGAAGTTTGTGAGTTCCTTCTTAACCCTCAAACTATTTTTTTCAATAAGCCCTGTTAAGCTATCAAAATCGAAGTAATTCAGATGGTGATCAGGCACGATCCACCACTTTTCTTTCTCAAGTTTTTTAACAGAAACACCCTGTAATGGATTGAAATCATTAGGAACTGATACACACAGAACACCGTTTTTTTTCAAAAGGCTTCTTGCCAACTTTAACAAAGACTCTGGTTCAGCGATATGCTCTAACACCTCACTCAAATGAATGAAATCAAATCGTCCAAGATCTTTTGCTGTGTCTGCATTGAAGAAACCATTAATGACATTCAGCCCACGTGAAGCCGCATAGCGAGCAGCAACAGGTGAAGGCTCAATACCAACAGCATCCCAGCCCCTTGACTGTGCCACTTTTAAAAAGTCTCCGGGTCCACTGCCAATATCCAGAACACGTCCGGCTTTAATACCTGACAGCTCAACCGCAATATCAATTCTTAGGCCGCACTCCACTGCTTTCCATGCAAAATCTTCTTCTGCTTCAGCCAGATACTTAGCTTTCTCTGACTGGTAAAAGCTCTCTTCATAGAATGCCTTTTGCACAGTTTCGCTTGGGAGTGGCACAATGTGCCTAAACCCGCAGCATGCACACTCAATCAGCGTATCAGCACCCTTTTGCCACAAAACAGCCCCTTTATGGGCGCCGTATCTGGCATCCTTCCATTCATATTCAGGAGGCATCGGCATATTCCACTTTTCTTGCAGCCAGCAACGCGCCAATTCTGTTTGCAAAATTGGCAGGCCCTTGACGCATTTGATCTTGCAAGGCTTGCAGCTTGTTGGTGTCCGCGCTCCTAACCGCCTTCAGCAGTTTATCGAACGCTTCCTCGTCTGTATCAGCCGTAAACTCTGGGAATAACGTTTTGAGATACGCCCACTCTTTTGGCTTGGCCGCCCCTGCCGCATTTGAGACAACAGCAGGAACACCAGCCAGTAAACACTCAAAATAAGAAACACCAAAAACGACAAGCGCCGCCGTATAAGAAGGCAGCAAGTCTGTTAGATTGTCAGGGGCATGCAGAATATTCATACCCGCTCCAGCGAGCATAACTGGCGGTGCTGCAAATGGCCCTTGCACCCAGTCAATTTCAGCGGCAGTGTTCATGACAGCCAGCAGCTTTTCTGGCCATACAGCACCCAACCCAGCGGCATCACTACCACCGGTTAAAACCACCACACGGTTCTGATCATGATCAGGCTTTTTTGTATTATTGCCTGCCCTTAACAAAAATGTATGCCAGCCATATTCAACTTTATCAGCACACGGCTTAATGGCTTCCTCGTCAAGATACATACAGGGCTGCCACATGAAATCAAATGTATCATGCAGCTTTAAGTCCTGATCAACAGCTATTTTCAAGGTGCCATCAGGGAGTTGTTCCAACACATCAAACAGGGGCTGATCAAGTGTCTTTACATCAACAACAGCGGCATCCCAAACCTTACCTTTAGTTGTAAAATTTGAAAAACTATCAACCCAGCAGTGTGGCACAAGTGCCAGCGCACTGTGCCTAAGCGCTTGCCCTTTAATACAGAGCATAACAGATGCAGACAGATGGTCTTGCAGTGCCTGTATCACCACTAACACTCTGGAAAGATGCCCTAGCCCCACGGTGGGGCCTGCTTCACAGAAAATCACAACACGCGGGCATTCTTCACCCACCTTGCGTTGCCGAACTTCCTTATTGGTTTTTGTAAGATCCGGGTCTGCTAAAATCCGTTGAATAACAGTTTTCAAATCCACCAAACTTTCAGGCCCATTATCTTTGTACCAATCCTCATAGATACGCCGCATAAAAAAATAGTCTGACGATGTATCAACCGATAGTCTGTGGTCACAGCTTGCATAAATATCATCGTCGATTACGTTGGCTATTTTATTCGGGCTAACCTTATGCAGATGGTGGTACACTGCGCCAATATGCTCGCGCTCAAAAGGCTCAAGAGCAACTTTTTCCATCCGATCCCAAAATGATCGGCGGAAAAGATCAAAACCTTCATGAATATATTTTTTGCTATCGTTGCGGGGCATAAAGGCGGCCATTTCACATGCGGGGTCGGCCAACATGGCATCCACCCATTTTTCAATACTAGCCGGTTCAACAAGAGGACAATCGCCGCACACATAAAGAAGCATATCAGCGTTATGTTTCTGCACAACGCTGTCTACCCTTCCCACAAGATCATTAACATCACCGTTATATGCTTCAACGGTAATACCGTATTCCTCTGCCCAGTTCACGAGGTCGCCATTGTAATCATCGCCTGTCGTGGCGAGAATAATATCATCAAGGGACTTTACCGTACGCAGCCGGTCGACAAGACGCGCAATAAGCGGCTTGCCGGCAAGGGGTAAAAGCTGCTTCCGGGGGAGCCGGCTACTGTTCAGCCGTGCCCCAATAACTGCAATTATTTTTTCGCCCATTCCCGCCTCATTTCAAGGAATGGCCTAAGGCCATCTGATGGGTCCGCACGCCAGATTCTATCTGATATTTCCGCAGGGGTTGGCTCTTTTATACCGGTGCCGTTAGCAGCCTCAAGCTGGCGACAAGCCGCAATTACCGGTGCTATCTCTTTTGGAAGCCAACAATGCCCTGAGGCATACTCAGCGCCCTGTTCATCAAGATCAAGGTGAAACTCAACGACAGAAGCACCCCAATGGTTCAAAGCCTGACTAACAATAACCGGATTACGACTATGGTCTGACCACCCAACCGGTACATCAAATGTTTCCCGTAATGTTTTAATAGCAGCGAGATTGCAAAACTCAATTGGCGTTGGATACCCAGATACGCAGTGAAGGAGCGTTAAGCCCTTGCCGCCTGCATCATGAAAAACAGCCACAGCATGCTCAATCTCGTCTATTGTAGCCATACCGGTTGATAAAATCAGTGGTTTTCCCGTCGCAGCGCAGGCTTTAATCAAGGCATCCCAAGGCAGTTCATACGAGGCAATTTTAAAAAAGCTTACATGGGGGTCCAGCTCTTCAACTGCCTTTAGATAAAAAGGCGTGCAGGTAAAAGCAAGGCCGTGGTCCGCGCTAGCTTTGGCAAGGTCTGGTAAAAACTCAAGCGGCAGTTCCCACTGCCTGCGCCTGCGGTGCTCCTCGCTTTTACTAAGAATTTCAGGGGCAAAAAGCTCGTCAATTTTAAAAAGCTGAAACTTGACAGCATCACAGCCAATCTCAGCTGATGCTTTTATAAAATCAATACAGCGCCCTAAATCGCGCGCATGATTGCTTGATACTTCTGCTATAAAATACGGAGAGTTCATAGTCACAGAAATTACCCCTTCAAATTCAGACGCGATACCATCCACTTTCTGACTTCTTCCATAATTTCAGCCCAGTCATGACCTTGCAGACCAGAGCTAAAATGGCAATCTTTTACAAAAGGAATGGAATTCTGCTGACCATAACAATACCACGGCGGTACTTTATGCATCAGCATTGTTGGCCGTCCAAGAGACATGGAAAAGATACCCGGCGCAGAACAAGCACCAATCATGATGTCGCAGTTTTCCATGATTGCCAAGTTAGCCTCAATATCCGCTTTAAGATTAACATCTTCAAAATTATGAACAGTTACGCCGTAACGCTCTTTCATTTCTAGCAGTTCATGGGTGCAGTCACCGTATTGAAGGTTAACAAAGTCCACCTGATCTTTATAGGCAAACAAGGGGGCAAGCTCATCAATACCCGCGTAAATACCAACCCTGTCTGCAGCCATCAGGCCACTTCGCCACGCAAGACCAACTTTTGGTTTATCCCCCAGTGCCTGCAACCGGCTTTTAAAGTCCGCTGCCCTTACCGGGTCTGCCACTAGAAAGGTATCTGGGTGACATTTAACATCGTCTTTTGTAAGCCAATCATACATAGGGGCACTTGCAAGAGGTATGGCATAATCCATATGCAACTCACCCTTTTGCATGGGGCCTTGAATAAACGGAAATGTACGGTACCTGTACCCTGCTTTAATCTGATCAACATAGGCGCTTACAATTGCATCTGGAAAGCGCCTTTGGTAGATAGATACCAAACGCCGGTCACACCCAATCGCCAGCTTTGCCGCACGCTCGTACAAATAAGGCAGGTAGTTTCCAAACATAACCTCGTCGCCAATGCCCTGCTCTGCGGCCACAAGCACAGCTTTTCCTTCCAGGTTCTCACCCTGCCATTCTTCTAGCCCGTGAGTATATATCTGAGTCTGCGTAATTTTACGGCGCGGGCTTAATCTATGCTTATAATTTTCCCAGCCTGTTTTCATGTCACCTTTCATGAAAGATATCTGGGCAACACCCATACGCGGCTCTGGGTTACTCGGGTTAACCTCAACAGCCCTAAGATTCATAGCCAGCGCCTTGTCATACTCAAGTCGCGCCGTGAAAGACTGGGCATAATTACTGATAACCTTAAAGTCATCCGGGTTCAGCCTTAAGGCTTCATCAAAAAAGACATCTGCAGCAGCGGCCCCGTCACGTGCCCGCACTTGCGTCGCCAGCACATTCCACAAATCAGCTGTATCAGGAAATACTGGCAGTATCGCCTGTAACATTTCAATACTTTCATCAAAAGCATTCATGCCCGTATAGGCGGTGGCCAAATTTACATAGTGCCTCGGCGCATTTGGTTCCATTGCGATCAATTGCAAACCAAGCTTTGATGCTACTTCATACATACCCATATCAAGTGCAAGTGTTTGCATAATGGTGCAAAGATCAATCGTTGGCTCGTGTTGGCTAAGAGCCCGCTCAAGAACCTTAATGGCATATTCTCTAACACCAAGGCGCGAGAGGCCCTGTGCGATAAGGGTTAGAACGCCAATATCATCCGGCATTGCATCCCATGCCTTCAGAAGCGGTGGCAGGGCATTTTCCCAATCTTCCGCTTCAGCATACTTTATGCCTTTGTTTAAAGACTGCCGCAATTCCTTGATGGACATATCGACATCTTGAAAACCAAGCTTTTCCAGTTTGGTTTTTTTCTTGGGCGCTGCAGCTTTTTGCTGTGTCTTGCGCTTTCTTGCTGTTGCCATTATTGCCCCCTGCCTTTATTTATGCGGCAAAAATTGCAGATTGCGCATATAAATTTGCATACCGGCCTTATATTTGCAAAGCTGATGCCAACAAGAAAGGATAAACCTGTCTTTAACTTTATTCATATAGTATAAGGCTCTAAAAGAACAGGATTATACTGATTGCGTAATTATATAGAAGCTAGCTGACCGAAATTTCGGGGGAGAAACGTATGGCTTTAAAACTTTCCTTAAAACCAGATGAGAAACTGGTGATAAATGGCGCAGTAATTGCAAATGCTGACAGGCGTGCAACATTGATTGTCCATAACAAGGCATCAATACTGCGAGAAAAGGATATTTTGCAGGAAGAGCAAGTCGATACACCAGCTAAACGGATCTACTTCCCGATTATGCTGATGTATATGGATAATGCTCCCACGCCAAAATATTACGATGAATTTGTTGTCAGAATGACAGAATTCATGCACGCGATTAGCACCCCCGAAGCAGTGGAAAACTGCGTTGGAATTAGCCGGGATGTTATGGATAGGAACTATTACAGGGCCTTGATGAACTGTAAAAAGTTGATCGCTTTTGAAAATGCGCGGCTGGCGCCCTCCAGCGAGTAACAGTTTAAAACAACAAAGCAGGAATACGAATGTCGTATCAAGCGTATCAGAAAGCTCAGAACACCGCAGAAACTCCAAGTCAAGTGGAGTACAGGCTCTTTGCTCAGGTTACCAATGCCCTGATGAAAGCCAAAGACAGCGGTGTTCGCGATATGAAACTTATTGATGCAGTGGACTGGAATCGGCGGATGTGGTCGACACTGTCTAGTGACTGCGGCGCTAAAGGTAATTCCCTGCCCGACCAACTGCGTGCAAGCATAATATCCTTAGCCATATGGGTCTCGAAACATTCTTCCCTTGTTATACGCGGGCAGGAATCTGTTGATGACCTGATCAGCATCAACCGCACCATTATGGAAGGGCTTGCCGCCCAAAGCCAGCTACAAAAACAAGCTGCTCAAGCGTCAAATACAGACCAGACCGCCCCCACGCCGATCAATTCCATTTTATAAACAGTCTTCGGTTGCCGTAAAACATGCGGCAACACTTGCCTCATTAGGCATTTTTTACCCACTCAACACTGCAAAAAATTCTACATAGGCAAAAAATGCCCAGATAAAAACAGTAGCATTAAATCATCGTCAGCACATCAAAATCAAAAATATTCATTTATTATCAATACATTAATAAAAATCGTTCAATTATATTAAAATTTGGCACACTAGATGCTTGTATCACTCCGAACGTAAAATGCGTTCGTGAGCAAAAGGCTCAATGAACTCTCAGAACGGAGAAACAACATGGCGTTTTCAGTAAACACCAATGCAGGTGCGTTTGCAGCCCTGCAAAACCTCAATAAAACAAATGCATCTCTCACCACAACTCAAACCCAGATCAACACTGGCTTAAAAGTAGCGTCTGCCAAAGACAATGCTGCAACTTTTGCCATTGCGCAAAAACTGCGTGCTGACGTATCTGGTTTGAATGCGGTTAAATCATCTCTTGACCGTGCACAATCTACTATCGACGTAGCAATTGCTGCCGGTGAAGCTGTGTCTGACCTGCTCATCGAACTGAAAGAAAAAGCGGTTGCTGCTAAAGACAGTGGTCTTGACACTGCCAGCCGTACATCTCTCAACGATGACTTCAAACAGCTCCGCGATCAGATTACATCGATCGTCGATAACGCTGCTTTCAACGGCACAAACGCAGTTGAAAACGGTGGTGACGCTATCATCGCGATCACAAGTGATGACGGTAGTAACTCTATCACAATCGCAGCGCAGGATCTGTCTCTTGCGGGTTCTACTGTTACCCTCACTGCAGGTAGCTCTATCAGCACGCAGGATCTTGCATCCACAGCTGTTGCAAACATTGAATCTTCTATTTCCAATGTGAACACGGCTCTGTCTGCTCTTGGTTCAGGCGCAAAACGCCTTGATCTACAGCGCAGCTTTGTGGACAAACTGTCTGATTCTATCGAAATCGGTGTTGGTAACCTTGTTGATGCTGACCTTGCCAAAACAAGCGCGAACTTGCAGTCGTTGCAGGTTAAACAGCAACTTGGATTGCAAGCCTTGTCGATCGCCAATCAGGCACCAGGAACAGTTCTCTCTCTATTCCGGTAAGTGGTTCTTAGAAAACCGCAAACGTCTAAAGGGGCCTTTGGGCCCCTTTTTCTATGCGTGCGCCGCTGCCACAAGGTCAATTTAGTGGCAATTCTTGCCGACTAGATATTGCCTCGCCCTCCCTCAATGTAAAATAAATCACATTATATCATTATATAACAAAGACTTATAATTGGCACGTCCCTTGCCATTATGAGAGCAAGAGCAAAAGGCTCAGATTTATTTTCTCAAAAGGAGACGACTAATGACATTTTCCGTAAACACAAACGCAGCCGCTTTATCAGCACTACAAAACCTTAATAAAACGGCTACCAGTCTCGGAAAAGTACAGACTGCTATTAACACAGGAATGAAAGTGGCTTCATCTAAAGATAACGGCGCCGTTTTTGCTATAGCACAGTCCCTACGGGCTGATGTGTCTGGCATTAATGCGGCAACAGCATCAATGGACCGTGCATTATCAACAATTGATGTTGCTATTGCTGCGGGCGAAGCAGTTTCAGACTTGCTCATCGAAATGAAAGAGAAAGCAGTTGCCGCAAAAGACCAAGGGCTTGATACGGCTAGTCGAACTTCCTTGAATAATGATTTCAAGCAGCTTCGCGACCAAATCACATCCATTGTCTCAAATGCCGAATTTAATGGTACAAACG
Organism: Kordiimonas pumila; assembly: GCF_015240255.1. Classification (NCBI taxonomy): domain Bacteria; kingdom Pseudomonadati; phylum Pseudomonadota; class Alphaproteobacteria; order Kordiimonadales; family Kordiimonadaceae; genus Kordiimonas; species Kordiimonas pumila. Next base: position 2,236,102 of record NZ_CP061205.1, on the reverse strand, counting down.
TAGTTGAAAACGGCGGCGATGATATTGTTGCTATTACGAATGACGATGCCAGCAACACCATTACCGTTCAGGCGCAAGACCTGTCGCTGACCGGCAGTATAGTTTCACTGACGGCGGGTAGTTCTATCAGCACACAGGATCTCGCATCTACAGCTGTTGCAAATATCGAAAGCTCTATCCAGAATGTAAACTCCTCGCTATCTGCACTTGGCGCTGGGGCTCGCAGACTGGATCTGCAAAGAACATTTGTTTCACAACTTCGCGACACTATTGAAGTAGGCATTGGCAACCTTGTTGATGCTGATATGGCAAAAGCCTCAGCTAACCTGCAAGCGCTGCAAGTAAAACAGCAGCTCGGTTTGCAGGCCTTGGGCATTGCCAATCAGGCACCACAGTCGGTGCTCAGTCTGTTCCAATAGCCATTTGGCACGCCGGGCGGGTTCGCCCACCCGGCAAAAATTTCCTCATAACACCCCTTTCATGTCGGCAAATATCACCACCCGGCAAAAATTTCCCATGCCCGAGATACATCAAAAAACACGACCATCATAAAAAATCATTTAAAAATAATACCTTAGCCATGTTGATAAAATTTCGTTATTTGGCCCCATTCTTGCAAATATAGGTTCGGGACAAAAAGTCCCGTGGGCAAAATGCCTGTATAACAACTCCAAAAAGGAGAAGCAAAATGGCTTTCTCGGTAAACACCAATGCGGGTGCTTTTGCAGCCCTGCAAAACCTTAATAAAACCAACTCTTCGTTAGAGAAAACTCAAAGCTCTATCAACACTGGCCTTAAAATCGCATCTGCCAAAGACAATGCTGCAACTTTTGCCATTGCGCAAAAACTGCGTGCTGACGTATCTGGTTTGAATGCGGTTAAATCATCTCTTGACCGTGCACAATCTACTATCGACGTAGCAATTGCTGCCGGTGAAGCTGTGTCTGACCTGCTCATCGAACTGAAAGAAAAAGCGGTTGCTGCTAAAGACAGTGGTCTTGACACTGCCAGCCGTACATCTCTCAACGATGACTTCAAACAGCTCCGCGATCAGATTACATCGATCGTCGATAACGCTGCTTTCAACGGCACAAACGTTGTTGAAAACAGTGGTGATGCAGTTGTTGCTATTACAAGTGATGACGGCAGTAACTCTATCACAATCGCAGCGCAGGATCTGTCTCTTGCTGGTACTACAGTTACCCTCACTGCGGGTAGCTCTATCAGTACGCAGGATCTTGCATCCACAGCTGTTGCAAACATTGAATCTTCTATCGCCAATGTGAACACGGCTCTGTCTGCTCTTGGTTCAGGCGCAAAACGCCTTGATCTACAGCGCAGCTTTGTGGACAAGCTGTCTGATTCTATCGAAATCGGTGTTGGTAACCTTGTTGATGCTGACCTTGCCAAAGAATCTGCAAACTTGCAGGCCTTGCAGGTGAAACAGCAACTTGGTCTACAGGCCTTGTCGATCGCCAATCAGGCGCCATCGACAGTACTTGGTCTCTTCCGTTAATACCTATTTGGGTGAGCCGGCAAGCCGGCTCACCTACAGGTACTATATAAAGAGGCTCCAGTACGTAGGGATACAATCATAAACAAGCATGATTTATCGCTTGGAGTGGAACAATGACGGACATAAATAACATTAAGAACAGTGGAGAGGTCGCAAGTCTTCGTGCCACCAATGCAAGCCAGCCATCCGTGGCTAGTAGCGCTCGCTTTTCTAGTGCTTCTTCAATTACTTCAACTGCTCAAGTCACAGCGGTTTCCAATACCAAGACTTTTCTAGAGTCAGGTCAGGATCCGCTAGAAAAAGCAGCCAGAGCGATTGAACAACTAGTACCTGAAAACGGCGAAAATACACGGCTTCGCATTAATAAAGATGATGATACAGGTCGTTTTGTATACCAAAATGTCGATAATGATTCCGGTGAAGTGGTGAGCCAGTTCCCCCCTGAAACCATCTTGGAAATCATTGCACACTACAGAAGCCTTGAAGGCCTAGTTGTAGACGACAAAGCTTAAACTACGCGGTCCGCCGTTAAAGCCGCGTAGTTTAGAGTATATAAAACTTATTCTGATAAACCTTTATGGCCACCTTCTGGTGTGCGGTAAGGGATTTTTTGCGTTTATAGGTAGTTCATCAATCCCTGAAAACCTAATACACCCATTAATAACATCCATTCTTGTCATTATCCTGCAATGCCCTATCTTGAATAAAACTGTAAAAGCGTAAGATTTCGCACGGAGAGTATTCATGAAATTCACAGGTACAGAACACTATGTAGCAACGGATGACTTGAAGGTGGCCGTTAATGCTGCGGCTACATTAAAGCGGCCTCTCCTTATTAAAGGGGAACCGGGAACCGGAAAAACTGTACTGGCCCAAGAAGTTGCACAAGCATTTGGCACAGACCTGATTGAATGGCATATCAAATCTACAACCAAAGCACACCAAGGGCTTTATGAATATGACGCGGTTTCCCGGCTACGTGACAGCCAATTGGGTGACGAAAAAGTAAAAGACATTAAAAACTACATTAGAAAAGGCAAGCTTTGGGAAGCTTTTGAAAGTGAAACAACCCCGGTTCTGTTAATCGACGAAATTGACAAAGCTGATATAGAGTTCCCCAATGACTTACTGCTGGAACTGGACCGGATGGAGTTTTATGTTTATGAAACGGGCGAGACCATAAAGGCAAAAAATCGCCCTATTATTATCATCACATCAAACAATGAAAAAGAACTGCCGGATGCTTTTCTGCGGCGTTGCTTTTTCCACTTCATCAAGTTTCCTGACGCTGGAACCATGAAAGAGATTATTGCAGTTCATTACCCTGACATCCAAAAGGAACTGGTCAAAGATGCCCTGTCTATATTCTTTGATATAAGGGACGTACCGGGGCTAAAGAAAAAACCGTCTACAAGTGAATTACTTGATTGGCTGAAGCTTCTGATGGCTGAAGAACTGCCTCTTGAAGTTCTTAAATCAAAAGACCCATCCAAGCTAATCCCGCCGCTTCATGGTGCCCTGCTCAAAAACGAGCAAGATGTGCATCTATTTGAACGTCTTGCCTTTATGAACAGACGGCAACAGGGCTAGAACTGGTCAGAGAGGCTTTGTATGTTTGTTAATTTCTTTTACGAGCTCAAGAACAATGGCTTACCTGTTAGCATCAAGGAATATATGACGCTAATGGAAGCCCTAAAACAGGGCTGCGCAAGCTATAGCATAGATGATTTCTACTATTTATCTCGCGCGACATTTGTAAAAGATGAAACAAAGCTTGATAAGTTTGACCGTGTATTTGGTAAAGTTTTTGATGGCATAGAGTTCATAGGAGAAGACGAAGGCGTTGATATACCTGAAGATTGGCTTAAAAAAATGGCCGAACTTTATCTAAGCCCTGAAGAAATGGAAAAAGTGCAATCCATCGGTGACTGGAATAAACTGATGGAGACACTTCAAAAGCGCTTGGAAGAACAAAAAGAGCGCCACCAAGGTGGCAATAAATGGATTGGCACCGCAGGCAGAAGCCCTTTTGGCGCATACGGTTACAACCCTGAAGGCGTTCGCATTGGCCAAAAGGAAGGCCGCCACGGTAAAGCTGTAAAAGTGTGGGACAAACGCGAGTTCAAGAACCTTGACGACACTTTGGAACTTGGTACCCGCAACATCAAGGTTGCCCTCAGGAAACTGCGCCAATTTGCGCGGCAAGGTGAAGCAACAGAGCTTGACCTAGACGATACAATACGGTCAACCGCACATAAGGGCTTTTTGGATATCAAGATGGTACCAGAACGCCATAATGCGGTTAAAGTTCTGTTATTTTTAGATGTTGGCGGGTCGATGGATTCACATATTCGTGTCTGCGAGGAATTGTTTTCTGCCGCCAGATCTGAATTCAAGCATCTAGAATTTTTCTATTTCCATAATTGCATGTATGAACGCGTCTGGAAAGATAACAGCCGCCGTATGAGCGAAACCATACCAACCATGGACGTTTTGCACACCTACCCTCATGACTATAAAGTTATTTTTGTGGGTGACGCCTCTATGAGCCCTTATGAAATTTCATACGCTGGTGGCTCTGTGGAGCACTGGAATGAGGAATCTGGCGAAACCTGGCTCAAGCGCGTAACAAATATTTACCAAAAATCTGTATGGTTGAACCCGATTCCAGAGCAACACTGGGACTACGGCCACTCAATTCAAATGATAAAAGGCTTGATGGACAACAGAATGTTTCCCCTGTCGTTAAGGGGAATAGACGAAGCGGTTTCAAAGCTCCGGTAATTTAGTTTCATCTTTTTGACATACAGCTCGATTAGCGTAATACTGCGCAGGTTGTCACGCCCTGTAACCAAACTTTAGACAACTCTTATCGAGGACTATATGAAACATACACATACCTTGAAGGCCGTTTTGTTCTCAGGACTGGCAAGCATATGCTCATTCGCAGTTATAGCCGAAACCAATACCGATATGAAAGACTGGATTGGCACAGAAGAAAGCTGGCTGGAAGCTGGCAAAGCAACTGTGGACCAAAAAGTTGCCCAGAAAATCAACACGAAACGCGCTAAAAATGTCATCCTCTTTATTGGTGATGGCATGGGGATTTCCACACTCACCGCAGGCCGTATTCTGGAAGGCCAGCTAGCAGGCAACCCTGGGGAAGAAAACTATCTTAGTTTTGAAAAGTTTCCCTACTCAGCTTTGGTGAAAACATACAATGTAGATTCGCAGGTTGCCGATTCAGCAGGCACAGCAACTGCTTTCAACACCGGGGCCAAAACCCGGCTCGGCGTTATCAATACTGTACCAACACTGGATCGTAGCCACTGCGACGATATAGAGCATAATAAACTCACCCCTATTGCCGCCTATGCCGAACGCGCAGGCCTTAGCACTGGCGTTGTCAGTACAGCGCGCCTCACGCACGCTACCCCAGCAGCTGTTTATGCCAACAGCCCAGACCGCGACTGGGAAGCAGACACAGATGTACCGGCAGAGGCCAAAACAGCGGGCTGCACAGATATTGCCAGCCAAATCATTGAAACCATGGGTGGCAACGGACTTGAAGTTGCCCTTGGTGGTGGCCGGGCAAATTTCCTGCCTAAAGGCACAATGGACGGCAAGCGGGCAGACGGCAAAAACATTGTCAAAGACTGGCAGTCAGCATTCGCTGGCTCAGCGTTTGTGACCAACAAAGCCGAACTTGAAAATATTGATTATACAAAAACACAGCATCTGCTTGGCCTTTTTAGCCCTTCCCATATGGACTATGATGACCGGCGTAGCGCTGACCAGCCAGAACTGGCTGAAATGGCAGAATCAGCCATTAAAATGCTATCCAAAAACGAGAATGGCTATTTCTTGATGGTTGAAGCTGGGCGCATTGACCACGGTCATCATGAAGGCAATGCCCATAAGGCACTTTATGATACTGTTGCCCTATCTAAAGCAGTGCGCCGCACCCTTGAATTGGTGGACACAGAAGAAACCCTTATTCTGGTAACCGCTGACCATAGCCACACCTTCACGATTGCAGGGTATGCACGGCGCGGCAACCCTATATTCGGCCTTGTTTCACCAGCTGCACTTCCAGAAGGCGAGTTGCAAAAGGCACTGGACGGCAAGCCTTATACCACGCTTGGATATGCAAACGGCCCTGGTGCGGTAAAGGGTGAACGCTCTGAACTTACGGACGCTGAAACACAGAATAAAGATTTCAAACAACAAAGTCTTATGCCCTTACATTCAGAAACACATGGCGGCGAAGACGTGGGCCTGTTTGCCATTGGCCCGTGGAGCCACCTAGCAACGGGTACAATTGAACAGAATGTCATTTTCCACATTATGGATCATGCACTTGATCTGCGTAATCGTGCCAAATAACCCATAACAACTTAGCACTTGAAAGGGCCCTTATTGGGCTCTTTCTTTTTGTGCCAGAAATAAAAAAGCAAATTTACGTCGATGAAACCTATCATCACCCCAATATGGCTTGATCGTGTGGAACCTGCCAACAAATATCTGTAACAAGCCCGCTCACTACAACTGACATATTATTGTAAAAGGCTTATTCCTGATACTTCGCGATTGCAGCGTTAAGAACATCTGTAAGCTTAATGCCTATATCACCGCCATCACCACTTACACGGCCCCGAATAACTGCCCGCATGGCATCTACGTGGCTTTTAACCAATTCCACCTGATTATCAGAAATATCGCCGGCTCGCTTTGTTGTAAAACCATAAAGCGAGTCTGCAAATGTTGTAATCAGAGGATAGCCAAAGGTGCCGCCCTGCCCCTTCATATCATGGGCAATGTGATTAATTGCCTCAAAATACTCATTTCTTTTTTCAGGGCTGTCAACACAGCGCCCATGTTGCTCTTGCAGCTTGCCCACAAGACCTGACACCCAGTCAGGGTAGTCCTCAGCCATTTTACTGAGCGCCTGTTCCGCAGCCGCAAGTGCCTCCGGCGAAATTCCGGCGGATCCCGGTGCCAAGCCTGCCGTTTTTTCGCGCAGGCGGTTTTTAAAACGATAAAATCGAACAATAACAGGTTTGCTACTAGCCACGGATAATCTCCACGCCTTCACTCTTATCAGTTAGCAGCCTGCGCTCTGGCCCTGCTATCTCTAGCTTCTGGCGGCGTCGGTCTGGCCCAAAAAAGTCTTTTGTGTGAACAAATTGTCTGGGGCGCTCTATAATAGAGATCAGCTTTTCACCAATATTTTTAATCGTGAATGGCTTTGCCAAAATTTCGCTGACCCCCATTTCGCGGGCCTGCATAATACGGTCTGGCTCTGTATAGCTTGTGATCATGACAAAAGGCACAAACCTGTCAGGGCTATCCTTATGCCTGCGAACCCAGCGCAGGAACATCATGCCGTCAATCGGGTGCATATCCCAGTTAGAGATAACAATATCGATCTGCTGAACGCCAATTTTCATGGGTTCATTTTTAACACGCTGCAAAAAATGAATGGCATCACCGCCGTGTTCAACAGCATAAACATTACCAACGCCTAACACCTTGAGTGAATTTACAAGGAGGGAGCGAATAAACGGGCTATCTTCTGCAAGTAAAACACTAACCCTGTCAAAATCATAATCACTCATTTAGCAGCCCCGGCTCACTATTATGTCTTGTGTCATAAATGTTTTACCCTGCAGTTTCAAAAAACGCTAATATTTTCATACTCCTTTGTAACGGATAAAAGGCAGCAACAAAAATTTGCGGCGCTATTTTTGCCGAATATGGCGCAGTAATGCCTCAAGCCGTTTGGCCAATTCTTTTAAAACCACAGCTCTTTTTGGGTTATCATCAGCAGGCACCACCATATGCTCGGCCCGCTCGGCCTCTGCTGCCAAGCGCCATGCACCAATACTGCGCGCTGCGCCTTTAAGTTTGTGGGCAGAAGCCTTCCAGTCAGATGCGGGCGCCTCAATTAAAGCCACTAAATATTTAGGGGCATTGTTACAAAAAGTATCAAGCACCGCATTTACAAGCTCTTCATCACCGCCGGTAAAGGAAGCAAGATGGCTGATATCCAGAATTATTGTTTCATCCCACCTTGAGTTTGGCATCGTTATTTTCTCTTGTTTAGCAATCGCACGCCTTGCTGCGTTAGTTTGCAAACTAGCCAATCAGGCTTTATCGGGTTTCTATACCACGCTTCACACCAGCCATTCTTTAAGCAGGCGCGAATCGTTTTAGGGTTGATTCGCTGGCCATCCTTGTCAAATAAGGGTAATTTACCGCCGGGCTGATCTTTACCGCACATCAAATAGCGTATTTGTGCGCTTGTTGGAAGAACGGTCTTTGTATTCGCAGTTTTGCTTTCTTTTACCTGCTCATTCATGCCTAACCTGCCCCTAATACTCTCATGTGCGGTAATCTTCATTATGCCATAAACTTCTGACAAACAGAAATTTACGGCAAAACTGTTGACGATAGCCGTTTCAAGGTAAACTATTATGCATCTAAAGGGAGACTGTCAGCATTGCTGACCAAGGGGGCTGGATGTCGAAAGCCGAAATGGATTTTCCTGTGACGGAGGATCAAAAAACAGAAATAGAAGATACCGAAGCCGTGACTGCGCGTACAACTGCGCGCAACATCAGGCGTTTGGTGCCGGTCATAACGGCTGGCGCACTTAGTCTAGCATGGACAGGGCTGGCTGCCTTTTATTTTCTCCACACCGACATCACCGCCCTATCAGAGCTCAAGCTTACTGAGATTACATCACTTATTGCAGGCTATGCGACCCCGGTTGCGATCTTTTGGCTCATAGCGCTTGCTTTCCAGCGTACGGATCCCATGCTTGAACGGCGCCTTGCCATGGCACAAAACCTTCACCGTGCCATTGCGCCCGTTGAAGTGGCCGAACAGCGTCTGGCAACCCTTAACCGAACACTGCGCAAAGAACTCCAAAATATTGACGCTGTTGCAGACCTAGCTGCAGACAGAATTGCCAACTTGGAGAATAGCTTTCAGAAACAAATTAGTAATCTGTTTTCGGCAACGGCAGACACCGAAGCGCGCACAGCCAGCATTCGCGACATTCTGGAGCGCGAGCGCACTGCCATAAGCACTATTACACACGAAGTTGAGGAACGCTTTAACAGCCTTGAGCAGATGGTGCAAACAATAGCGGACCGTATGGAAAGCGCAGGCACAACAGCCGCCTCTACAGCCGATACTGCAAAAGAGAAACTGGATGTAAGCCTTAGCAATTTCAGTCATGCGACAGAAAACTTTGAAACCAGACTGGAAAAAGCCAGCCAAACGGTTGAAGGCAGAGCGGAAAAAGTACACGCCATTGCAGAAGATGTGGAACTGCGCCTGCATACTGTAACCGAAAGCACGCTCGCGGGCATGGAACGCTTCCGCCACGATGTTGAGGGCTTAGAGGGCCGGTCAGCCGAACTTGCAGACCATATGAAAACGCAGGCAAATGTGCTGAAAGACCTGGCCGAACTTGCAGCTATTGAATCAGCCAAAATTGAAGAAAGCCTGAAAACCCATGTTGGTGAAGTGCACGCTGCAGCAACAGAAGCGCTGTCCCGTACCAATGATGTTAGCGCAACTGTTTCAGAGCGTTCACAGGCCATGTCAGAGCAAGTGCTGGCAACAGTTGACCGTGCCAAAGCACTGCTTGATGAAGCAGGCTACAGCCTTGCAGAACACTGCGACCAAGTACTTTCCACCAGCGAGCGCGTGAACAAAACAACGCTGGAAACAACAGAAGCGACTGGCGCTGCGGTAATTGCACACGCAGAAAAAGCAGATCAAATTTTGATGGATAGTTTAGAGCGTGCGCAAACAGCCCTCAATAGCGCCATGCAATCTATTGAAGAGCACGGCGCTTCCACAGTGCGTGAGGCAGAGGAAGCTGCCAACAGGACACTGCAACATATTCGACAACTTCGCTCTGGCGTTGAAGACCAGTTAGCAGAACTTGCACAAGCAAGCAAAAACACAGAAGAAACAATGGCTTCTTCCGCTGGTGCCATTGCAGAAAAAACAGAAAACCTGAAGCAGCAATCATCAGAAACCGTGACAGAATTAACCGCTGTTCGCGCCCAAATGACTATACAAAGCGATGTGATAGCCGAAGTATTGAACGAAACCCGCATGAAGCTGGCGCGACTTGAAGAGGACCTGACAAACCAGCGCGAGATTTTAAATGCAGCCTCTCATGATGCAGCCAGCAAAGTCATTGAAGCAGCAGAGCGTTTTGCAAACAATAGCCAAATGCTGCAAAGCACGGCAACCTCCGTTGAAGAAAATCTTGATGCCAAAGGCGGTGAACTTGTTAAGCTGATAGACCAGATCAACAGATCATCAACAGCCTCTAAAAACCAGCTTGAAACATCTATTACTGGCCTTGGAAACAAAGCATCCGAACTTCGGGAGGAACTGAAAGATTCAAGTGAAGCCCTAGGCAGTGCAGCAGAGGCCTTTGCGGGCGAGCGACACCGTATTCGCGGCGAAACCGATAGTGTTGTGAACGACCTAAACCGGGCATCTGACGCTATGGGCGCAGAAGTGGCAAGATTTACCGAAAGCTCTATGGATGCAGCTAACAGGCTGGATTCCGCAAGTCAGGCCCTCATGGACCAAACCCAGCGCGCACAAAGCGATATGGAAAAATCTGTCGAAAGCATCAGGAATGAGCTTTCTGCCAGCATGGATGAAATCAGCAACAAAGCAAATGAGCGCATCACCTTCCTGCAGGAAGAAATGCAAGCCACCCTTGCCCGCGTGTTACATAATTATCAGGACACCGCTGATCAGGCAGAAAAAGAAAGCGCCCTGCTTGCCTCGAGGCTGGGTAATGAGGCTGATAAAATTGCGCGGCAGGCCGAACACTTCATCGAGAAAACGGCAGATATTGAAAAACGGATCGCATCCGCCACCAAAAATGATTTTGCCCGCACATCACAGCTTTTAATGGAAAGCCTGCAATCTACATCTATCGACATTAACAAAGCACTATCAAACGACCTGCCCGACACAACATGGGAAGCCTACTTGTCAGGCGATAAATCCGTCTTTATGCGGCGTACTCTTAAAATTGGGACGCGCCAAACCCGCAAGGCCATTGCCGACAAATTCAAGCTTGAACCAGAGTTCAGGGAAGCTGTGGCGCGCTACTGCCGCGACTTTGAAGGCCTGATGGAGCGTGCAATGATGGGCGACAAAGGCAGTGCCATGTCGGTCACACTTATTTCATCTGATATGGGCAAGCTTTATATTCTGCTTGGGCAATCCCTTAAAAAGTTTAGCTAAGTAAAAACATTGTTGGGGCCTTATGAATAAATCAGATACTAGTCCCCAACGGGACACACTCGAAAAAGTAATTGGCTTTCGGGACTATGTGGCCATTGGCTTTGGTGTGATCATTGGTGTTGGCTGGGTAGTTTATGCTGGCCAATGGATCAAAACGGGTGGCACGTTCGGTGCTATTCTCGCTTTTTTAATTGGCGGCCTCTGCCTTATCCCCATTGGAAAATGTTATGCGGAGCTAACATCCGCCCTACCGCTAACCGGCGGCGAGGTGGCTTTTGCCTATAAAGCCTTTGGCCCGCTATGGAGCTTTCTAACAGCATGGGCACTGGCCCTGAATTATGTAGCCTTACCCCCCTTTGAAACCATAGCAATAGGGGCGATTGCTGAAGCAACATTCCCCGCGATAAAATCTGCCGCACTCTATGAAATTGGCGGTTATAGAATTAGCCTATCAACCATTATTCCCGGTCTTGTCGCCGGATACTGGATTATATGGCTTAACTGGCGCGGCGCAAAGAACACAGCGCGATTCCAAACACTTGCAACCGCAGGCCTGCTGCTGTGCACTTTCCTTTTTTGCGCTGTTGCTTTCTTGAACGGTGACTATAAAAACATGACGCCCTTTTTTGCAGGAGACGGTGCATGGTGGGCAGTTGCCCCTGCCTCGATCATTTCTGTTCTGGTTATCGTTCCGTTTTTCATGACAGGCTTTGATGTTATTCCCCAAGCGGCGGAAGAAGCTGGTAAAAAGGTTGAGCCACGGCAATTAGGTGTAGCGATTGTTACCTCTATCATCATAGGCACGGCCTTCTACGTGCTTATTATTGCAGCCCTTGGGTACAGCGTGTCAGAAGAGCAGATGGAAGCTATTTTGGCGCAGCCTGACCAGCTTGCCATGGCTCAGGTTTTTCATGCCAGTTTTGGTAATGAATGGGCCGCCAAGCTGGTGTTAATTGCGGCGTTTCTAGGTATTGTATCCACCCTAAACGGCATGTTTATGGCAGCAACACGCCTGCTTTTTGCTCTAGGGCGCGGCGGTATGGTACCGCACTGGTTTGCAGTTCTGCATAAAACACATCACACACCCAGAAATGCAATTATATTTGTAGGCGCCCTATCCCTTGCTGGGCCATTTGTTGGCAAAGCGGGCCTTGGCCTTATTGTAAACAGCGGTTCCTTCATGTTTACAGCGGCTATTCTTATTACTGCCACAGCAGCACTGCGGCTCCGCAAAACTGCACCTGAACTAAAACGGCCCTACAAAATTCAGCCCTATACCATTTGGCTAGGTATTATTATGTCGGCTCTGCTGGCGGGGCTAATGACATTCCCCGGCAGCCCCGGTCAGCTTGGCAGTGCTGAGTTTTTAACCGTTATCCTATGGATGGTCCTTGGTTTGGCTTTTTATTATTACCGTAAAAGACAGAATGATATGAACGCTGATACGCAAGCTGAAATGGTTTTAGCTGAATATCGCTGATACGTACAAAAAGCTTTATAGAATATAATCGTTTCAACGATATCAATATATTCCAGTATGCAATATGATATAGACATGGGGAAAAAATCAGCTTTATAAGCAGACCATCATATACCGGGGGGAATAGTGGGTGGATATTAAAAAGTCAGTTACAGTTTTTTTAGGTGGTCTACTGTGCCTAACGACAGCCTGCAACAAACTAGCAAACACAACAACACAAGAAACTGCGCCAGAAACGCACTGGCGTATGTCGAGCACCTACCCTTCTTCCTTAATCCAGTTGGGCACATTGGGAAAACGGCTAGAGAGCGAAATTGCACACGTATCAGGCGGTACTGTAACCCTTGAGTTTGTGGAACCCGGTGTGCTGGCACCGCCCTTTGAAATATTTGATGCTATCAGTTACGGCGCGATTGAAGCCGGATGGTCTACCCCCGGCTACTGGGCGGGCAAAGAACCGGCCTTGCAGCTTTTCTCATCTGTACCCTTTGGGCCATCCGCCCCTGAGTACCTCGGCTGGTTTGATTTCGGCGGCGGGAAAGAACTGTTTGAAGAAATATACCACAAGCACAATATTCATAGCATTATCTGCGGCATGACACCGCCTGAGGCCTCTGGCTGGTTTAAAAAAGAAATTAAAACCATTGATGATTTTAAAGGCCTTAAAATACGTTTTTTTGGGCTGGGCGCCAAAGTGCTTGAAGAAGTCGGGGCTGCGCCGCAGCTTATTGCAGGCGGCGAAATATATCAGGCGCTGGAGCTTGGTACCATTGATGCCACAGAATATGCCATGCCTGCTGTTGACTATAAAATGGGCTTTTATGAAGTGGCAAACCACTATTATTTTCCCGGCTGGCACCAGCAATCTACCTTTTTTGAGCTTATGATAAACTTGGACAAGTGGAACAGCCTTAGCGAAACACAGCAACACCAAATCAACACAGTGTGTGCGGCTAATGTTAGATACGGCATCTCTGAGGGGGAAGCCCTGCAAGCAGAAGCGATTGTTAACATTGAAAAAGCTGGCGTTCAAATTCACACATGGTCACCTGAAATACTAAGCGAGCTTAGAACTGCATGGGACAAGGTGGCAACTGAGCTTGCAGAAAACAACCCAGATTTCAAACGAGCATGGGTATCCCTTCAGACCTTCCGCGAAACCTATCAAGGCTGGGCATCTCGTGGCTACCTGAAGGAATAATCCATTGGAAAAAGTGTTTAAAATCATGCAGTTTCTTGATTTTCTAAACACGCGAATTGCAAAAGTCGCTGTTTGGATTATCCCCCTTTTAGTGCTGGTCATTATGACAGATATTACCTTACGACACTGGTTTGTTATTGGTTCTACCAAACTGCAGGAACTTGAATGGCATCTGCACGGTGCCCTGTTTCTGTTTTGTCTTGGGTGGGCTTATATAAAAAATGCGCATGTACGGATTGAGCTTTTTGCAGAAAAATTTTCCGCTCGCACTTCTGCCCGCATTGAATTGTTGGGCTGCTTGTTGTTTTTAATGCCTTACTGCCTTGCTATCCTCTATTTTGGCATTGATTATATCGCCTACAGTTTTGCTTACGGCGAATCTTCTGCCTCCGCCACCGGCCTGCCTTACCGCTGGATTATGAAGTCTGGCATATTGGCAGGATTCAGCCTTTTACTATGTGCGGGCCTTACCCGCAGCCTTGAAGCTATTATCTATTTATACGGCCCTACATCACTCGCACATCTCACATTCTATGGCACAAAGCCTGTGCACATGAGCGGCACACCAGTGGGGCGGTCATAACATGGTTGATATGTTCATCGACATTTTACCCTTTTTAATGTTTGCAGCCCTTATCCCGCTTTTATTTTCTGGTTACCCTGTTGCGTTTATCCTTGGTGGGGTTGGGCTTTTGTTCTGGGGCCTTGCTGTTCTTTTAGGCGCAGAAAACCCGCAGAGCTTCTTTCTTGTTGTAAGTCGTATTTTTGGCAGTGTGGTTAGCAAGCCCTTGCTTGTTGCTGTACCCATGTTCATTTTCATGGGTACCGTTCTGGAGCGCAGTGGCATAGCACGCGACCTCTTAAACGCCATGCAGGTCGCCACCCGCCGCATTCCCGGCGGGCTTGCCATTTCTGTTACCGTTATTGGTGTTATTCTGGCCGCCACCACCGGTATTATTGGTGCAAGTGTGGTTATGATGACCGTTATGGCCCTACCTGTAATGCTCTCACGTGGGTACAGCCCCGAGCTTGCAACAGGTACAATAGCGGCATCAGGCACCCTTGGTATCCTGTTACCGCCCTCTATTATGCTTGTTGTTATGGCCGACCTGTTATCCACATCGGCCGGTGGGCTTTTTATGGCAGCTATCGGGCCAAGCCTACTGCTTGCGGCATTTTATATACTCTATATTCTTATTAGAACATGGATAAACCCTGCCCTTGCACCACCTTATGAAGCTGACCCCCAAGAGGCAAAATATAGCCTGTGGCTTTTTATCAAAAGCTTTGTCCCACCTGCTTTATTAATAGCGGCTGTTTTAGGGTCTATTTTTGGCGGCATTGCAACGCCAACAGAGGCTAGTGGTATTGGGGCTTTTGGCGCGGTTATTCTCGCGCTTGTTCGGCGCAAGCTAACATTTCCCGTTTTCCAAGATGTTCTGGAGCAGTCAGCCCTAACCACAGCCATGCTATTTGGCTTGTTTGTAGGTGCGACCGCTTTTTCCTATGTATTTGCCCTTCTTGGCGGCCATGAAGCTATTTTGCATGTGATGGATACAACAGGCACCGGCCCTTGGGCAGTGTTATGCCTCCTGATGGTGCTTGTATTTATTCTCGGTTTCTTTTTCGATTGGATCGAAATAACCCTGATAATTTTACCAGTGTTCGCACCGATTATAGCTGCCCTTGATTTTGGGTCTCATCTACCCAACACGCAGGCAACCGTTACATGGTTTGCCATTTTAATGGCTGTTAATCTGCAAACCAGCTTTCTTACACCACCCTTTGGTTTTGCGCTTTTTTACCTGAAAGGCGCTGCACCAAACACCGTAAAAATACAGGCTATATATAAGGGTATTATCCCGTTTGTTCTGATTCAGATCACAGCGCTTGTGATATTACTTATCTGGCCTGATCTTGCTTTATGGTTACCCGCAAAACTTAGCCAATAAAAAAGGGGCTTATGCTGCCCCTTTTTCTTTACTGTCGTGATACTCGGCAACAATACGCTACTAGGCAGGCACACTTTCTGCCACATCAACTTTTTGCAATTTTCCAATGAGATAATTAAGATTATCCGTATCAACATCATCTTCGATGGTGGTTAAAACCCGCTCGATCATAAGCTGCTTGAACAGTTCGCGGTCATCACCGCCGGTTAGCACCATTTCATCTGCCACTTGCAGGGCGGCACGGGCCATGCCCAAAAACTGCGGCGGTATTTTAGCGGCATCGAACAGCCGCTTTAGGCCCAGGTCACCTTTATCATGAACAAGCATGTAAGCGTTCAAAACGGGTATGCCAACTTTCTTGGCCAGAGCAACTTCAAAGAATGTTGTATCCCCCATGCAAAGGGCACGCAGCATAAGGGTTGGTGTCAGACGCTTACTGGCATAGAGTTGGTCAACAAGGTCTTCTACAGTTTTGCGGCTTTCACCCTCAACAAGAGAAACCGTTGCTTTTTCACGGCTTTCAAGCAATAGATCGCTTGCTGTTGCAGGTGAAACTTCATGATGCATCATAATGTGGTCACGCAGTTGTTCTGAAACCAGCGTTACCAAACGCTCGGCAACACCGATCGGTATATGGTCTCTGTGCGCTAAAGGCGTCTGTACAATTTCACTGTCGCCGAATTTATCCAGAACTTTTGAAAATGTTCCATCGCTAATGTCTGCGCCTTCATTGCTAACCAGCTTAGCAACAACCTGCTCATCGCCTTTTTCAACGAGAACATCAGCGAGCTTCGCAGAAACAGTTGCGCGCCCAGCAACAGCTTTTTGCGCTTCTGTTCCTCGTGTTTGGATAATGTCGACCAAATCCTCATCGGTCAGGACAATCGAACGCTCGATAAGGGGAATGGCAACCTCATCAACATCGCGTGCTAATGTCGCCGCAACATCATGGGGAACATCCGGGTTATCTTTCAGGCTATCCGCAAGTGCATGACGCACCCTTACTTCAGCATCCTTCAGCATATGGCGAAAGATACTCTCGGCAATATCGCGTTCTGCATCTGTTAGCTTGCTGCTATCGAAGTTAGCCGCAATTTTCTTTGCAGCCGTCGCACGGTTCGCACCGCTCGGATCCTGAAGCAACTTTGCTACATCTGCACTTGAAAGTGTCATATCTTCTGACAACGCCCTTCCCCAAAACAAAAAATTACCATCTAAACCATATTTTAAACAGGTTAATTACGCGTTAAAAGAAAAAACGCTTTTTATATATCGCTTACACCTTCTATATAGCAGATTATGTTTTCGTTGAGAACAAGACTATTAATAGATAGCATCAACGAGCAAAGAGCATATGGGGGCATATGTAATCACGCATAGAATAAGATTCTATGCACTGGTATAAATAAAAAAGGGGGGCCGTCTTATGAAGCGCCTATGGGCATTCATCGCGCCATTAATGTTATTTTCTCAGTCTTTATATGCTGCCGATGGCAGTGTTGCTGAAACTGTAAACAACTTCATGTTACCTATTAGTAACCTGATCTCTACCATTATATTTGTGGGCATCCCAATGGACTGGCTCTTTGCTGGTGCCCCTGACCTGCCCCTAATTGTTATTTGGTTATTTGGCGGCGCTGTATTTTTCAGTTTTTATATGGGCTTTCCAAACATTCGCGGTTTTATGCAGTCCATCCGCATTGTAAAAGGCACATATGATGACCCGAACGACCCAGGTGAAGTGACCCACTTCCAAGCCTTGACTGCTGCGGTCTCTGGTACTGTTGGCCTAGGAAATATCGCAGGTGTTGCTATTGCGGTTTCTGTAGGTGGCCCCGGCGCCACTTTCTGGATGATTTTGGCCGGCCTATTTGGCATGACAAGCAAATTTGTTGAATGCACCCTTGGCCTTAAATACCGCGAGATTGACGAAAACGGTGTCGTTTCTGGCGGGCCAATGCACTATTTATCAAAAGGGCTTGCTAACATAGGCTTACCTAACCTCGGCAAAGTGCTGGCCGTTATAGCTGCTGTATTCTGCATTGGCGGTGCTTACGGTGCTGGCGCTATGTTTCAGGTTAACCAGTCCGCCACACAGTTCACAAACGAAATTGTTGCCTTAACTGGCGGCGATGCCAGTTTCTTTCTAGGTAAAAGCTGGCTTTTTGGTGTAGTGTTTGCCTTAATAGTTGGCCTTGTTATTGTTGGTGGCATCCGTAAGATCACCCACGTTACCGAGTTCCTCGTCCCTATTATGGCGTTCATTTATATTGCAGCATCCATGGTTATTATTATTAGCCACATTGATATGCTGCCATCTGCATTTGGTCATATTATTTCTGGCGCGTTCACAGCAGAAGGCGCACAAGGCGGCGTTATCGGTGTTCTCATTCAAGGGCTTCGTCGGGCAACCTTTTCAAATGAAGCGGGCCTTGGTTCAGCGTCTATCGCACACTCAGCCGCAAAAACAAAAGAGCCGGTTTCAGAAGGCCTTGTTGCCCTGCTCGAGCCTTTCATTGATACGGTTGTTATCTGCACGATTACAGCCCTTGTTATTATCTTAACTGGCTCAATCGACCCAAGTGCAGCAGGTACAGCAGCAGGTATTGCCCTAACGTCAAAAGCCTTCTCAACGGTTATCGACTGGTTCCCGTATGTGTTGACAATAGCCGTGATCCTGTTTGCCTTTTCAACATCGATCACGTGGTTTTATTATGGCCAGCGCTCTTTCCTCTGGCTGTTTGGTAATAATGCCAAGGCAGACTTCCTGTTTAAAATGTCGTACTTAAGCATTCTTGTTATTGGTTCGGCAATGTCTCTTGGGTCTGTAATGGACTTGGCCGACGCCTTACTGCTCGCAATGGGTTTCCCTAACATTATTGGGCTTTTCCTTCTGCGGAAAGAAGTGCGCGGCATGCTCGACAGCTATTTCAGCCGGATAAAGTCTGGCGAAATAAAACCCTACAAAGGGTCATAACAAAACACGCACTTGTATTTTGTTCATGCGTCATTAAGTAACATTGGCCAATAGTTGGGTGGTTTTATAGTCACCGCACTATTGGCCTTTTGTTTAAATACTAAGTATGAAGATTTTTATGCCTTTGAAAAAATATGTTTATCTAGCTGCCATTGCCATATTAGCAGCACCGGTTACTTTCCAGATGTCTCATGCTGCATCAACCGGAACTGGCAATGCAGAGACTGGAAAACGGCTTTATAACCAATGCAAGGCCTGTCATAGCCTGACAGAAACTGACCGGCCTCGGCTTGGCCCAGATCTTAATAATATTTTTGGCCGCCAGGCTGGTGCAAAATCTGGCTTCACCTACTCAAAAGCCCTGCAAGATGCGGATTTTAAGTGGACAGAAGAACACCTTAACGAGTGGCTCACAAAGCCAAATGCCTTTCTGCCCGGCAACAAAATGCCATATGCTGGTATGCGCAGTGAACAAAATCGCAAGGATTTGATTGCATATTTACGTATGGCCACTGTATCAAAGGACGAAGAAGAATAAATTAATCTTCACGAGGATAGCTATGAAAAAGATACTGACAATTCTGCTACTGGCATTTTGGACCGCGGTGCCAGCTTCTGCACAAGACCAAGCTGTTGATGACCCGCGTGGGGCAATGGACTTTATCCGCCAGATTGCAGATGAAACTGTTAATGTCTGGAGTGATAGCAAGCTTACTGAAGACGAGAGAAAAGCTTCTTTCCGCCACATATTTGAAGAAGCAACTGATATAGACCTGCTGGCAAGAGGTATGCTTGGGCGTCATTACCGCACAATTACAACTGAACAGCGTACCCGCTATATGGCTGCCATGCGTGATTTCATTGTGGCTGAGTTTGACAAACGTATGCAACAAGTTGGCTTCAAAACGCTGGATATTACTGGAACAAAAGCGGCTTCCGGCAAAAATGGTCATATATTTGTGCGTACTGAAGTAAAGCGTGAAGAAGGCCAGCCAATCCTTGCAGACTGGCGCGTTCGCAAATCTGCCGGTAAGTTTCAAGTGGTGAACCTTGAGTTTGAAGGCATTAACCTGATGATCACAAACCGTGATGTGTTTTCTTCAAAAATTTCTGAAGTGGGTATTGAGGGTTTAATAAGCTGGCTAAAAGAGCAATCCTCTTAAACCCTGATTATATCAGACCTTTTCAAAACTACATTCAAGCCTGAGGCTGCCCGCTGTATTATAGAGGGCAGCTTCAATACCCGTAATAGGCTCAGCAACATTAATGGCAAAACGGGTTCTGTAATCAAAACCACCACCAACAGATGTGACACGCCGACTGCTCATCCTTACGATGTTAGCGCCGTAATCGACCAGAACCTCGCTCATACGGGCAACAAGGCCGGGCCTGTCACCACCAGAAATTTCAACCACATGTGTTATCGTCCCGCTGTCCCCCCGCAGCAATTTAAAAGGAAACTTGCTTACAGTAATACGGGCGCCGTCTAGCAGCTCAAGATCATTAAGCCCGGTCTCCAGTTCTTCCTGTTCCATTTCTGCCGTAAATTCAGCCACACAGGAAAACTCAAACCCTTCACCTAATACTGCAAACGCACAGTCAGCCAGATTCGCACCTGCCTCAAACAAATAATTCGATACGGCAGAAACGACGCCAACCTTGTCGCGGCCAATGATAGATATAAGAAATGTATCGCCCATTTGCTGATTCATTGTATACTCCGGGGTGTTATTGTTACGATATATATAGTAACACTATTCAAACATTTACATTTTTCAAAGGGGCTATTTATATGGCGGAAGAACAGCTTCTTCATCTTGTGTTTGGCGGACAAGTAACAGACCCACAAACCCTTGAGTTTAGTGATCTGAAAAAGCTTGATATTGTTGGGATATACCCCAGCTATGCTGAAGCACAAAGCGCATGGCGCAGTGTTAGTCAGGCCAATGTTGATGATGCTATGACCAAGTATGTGGTGGTTCACTTGCACCGGTTGCTGGAACCCGACCACAAGCACTAAAGGCACCTCAATGCCCTGTCGTAACCGTTCCTCGGATACGACACTGGCATTGTAAGCTAGTTGCGAGTGGCGCGTGTAGAGAAGTAGCTGTTAATACCAGCTTCAATGATAGTACCATCTCTGTCGTAAGCACCAACTCTGCCGCGCATTAGGCGTTGTGCTTCTTCTCTTGTGCCGGGTAGTAGGCGGGAAAGCTCAAGCTTAACAAGACGGCGCAAGCCATCAGAATCGATTACGTGACTCATCTTTTTTCTATCCATTTCTGTCATTATAGGCGTCATAGTTCCCTATTTACAGTCATCTCAGGTCAAACATGTGTCAAATTAATGACCATTTTGTAACACGGCTGTATTTGCTGCCCCGCCCTAAACCTTTGTAAAAGCTACTTGTTGAAAAATATGAGCTCAAATCAGCCTTAAAAGATACAAGTTTAAAAATGCCCCCCTCTTTGCTTTAGTTGACAAAAGCCATGAGGACGCCTATTTCACGCAGGTGTTAAGGAGTATAGTTTAGATGTCAGATTCACCCAACATTTGCAAAAGCCCGCTTTTTACAATTGGGCAAGTTGTGAAACACCGACTTTTTTCATTCAGAGGTGTAATCTTTGATGTGGATGCCGAGTTTGCCAACTCTGAAGAATGGTGGGAATCTATCCCCGCAGAAATAAGGCCTGCAAAGGAACAGCCTTTTTATCATTTATTTGCAGAAAATGACGACTCTAGCTATGAGGCCTATGTGTCGCAGCAAAACCTGCTGCCTGACCATTCAGACGAGCCCGTGAACCATCCTGAAGTGCCAGCTCTCTTTGAAGAACTAAAAGCCGGGCAATATCAGCTTAGAGCATTTGCAAAACACTAAGATATTTTACGTCCTAAATGTAAAAAGCGGCTAAAAGCCGCTTTTTTTATGCATCCTACAGTATATAGGTTTTAGGCAACAAATGCGGCCAACAGCAACATAACAACAACGATAGCAACCAAAGACCGTGTTGAGTACTTTATAAACCCACTATATGTCTGCTTTTGATCATCAATATCCATCAAAATGCTCCCTTCTTCACACACTGAAACCAATTTTGAAAAATCTATACCTCAGCCGATGCTATTGGCCAAGTTTTAACTGATATTTTTAGCGTTCTTTTGTTTTTTTCTCGCCTGCCACCAACGGCCAATCTTTATTTCACATTTCCGGCGAAACCGCCTCACCGATGGAAAATCAACAGACAAAACAACCACGCCAAGAGGAAGCATCCAGAAACCTAAAACAGGAACAAAGCCAAATATACCCCCTATTATCAGTAAAACGCCTGCAATAGTGCGCCCAATTCGGGACGCTGGCATCAGCTTTTTGACTTTTTTTCTAACCAAGATGCTTCACTCTAAACACTATACTTTAATCAACCTCTTTAATGGTTTTAACCATCATATCAGTGATTAAGTCAATATCACGTCGCTTTGTAATCAGTGGCGGTGCAATTGCGATTGTATCACCGCTCACACGAACCTTAAGCCCATTTTCATAAGCACGCTGGAATATTTTTGAAGAACGCGACATAGGTACATCGTTAATTCTGCTATGAGTCAAAGCGCTCATATAGCCAATATTCCTGACGTCAGTGATAGAGCTGTGTGCATCCTTTAGCGCATGAATGGCCTCACCGAAATACTGCTCGTTTTCGCGCACATTTTCGTAGATGCCCTCTTCCTTGTAGGCCCTTTGCGCAGCGAGTGCTGCAGCCACAGCAAGCGGATGTGCAGAGTAAGTATAACCGTGGAACAGCTCAACACCCTCAACACCATCCATATATGTATTATAGATTGCAGACTGAGCAGCAACAGCCCCCATTGGCACAGCACCGTTTGTTAGGGCTTTCGCCATTGTCATCAGGTCCGGCTCAACGCCAAACCGTTCAGAAGCAGAAGCATAGCCAAGCCTGCCAAATGCCGTAATTACCTCATCAAATATAAGCAAAATACCGTGCTTTTTAGTAATTTCGCGCAGGCGCTTCAAATAGCCTTTTGGTGGCACATAAACACCAGCAGAACCAACAACAGGCTCTACAATAACGGCAGCAATTGTGCTGGCATCATGGAGCGCAATTATCGTTTCTAGTTCATCAGCATACTGTGCGCCACTCTCAGGCTGGCCAAAACTGTTATGCATGGATGCATCATAGGGAAACGGCATATGATCAACGCCCGGCAACTGAGCCCCAAAATACTTGCGATTATTAACCATACCCCCAACAGAGATACCGCCAAAACCAACGCCGTGATACCCATTAAAGCGCCCAATAAAACGCGTACGCTGCCCTTCACCGCGAATACGGTGATAACCAAGGGCAATTTTAAGCGCAGTATCAACTGATTCAGAGCCGCTATTCGTGAAAAATAAATGGTTCAAACCACCCGGCAATGTTTCAGCCAGTATTTCAGCCAGTTCAAAAGCCTGTGGATGGCCAAACTGGAAAGCTGTGGAATAGTCAAGCTTGCCTGCCTGAGCGCGAATAGCTTCTGTCACCTTAGGGTGGTTATGCCCAAGGGCCGAACACCACAGCCCTGAAGACCCGTCAAATATTTTGCGGCCTTCCGTTGTGGTAACATACAGCCCATCTGCACTTTCAAGCATGCGCGGAGCAGCCTTAAAAGCTTTGTTTGGTGTAAAGGGCATCCAGTAAGCGCCCATCTTGTCGTTTTTATTCAAGCCACGATCTGTCATGGCACACCTCATATGTTAAGAGAGGTATTGCTACCTCTCTTTTGTTACTAATTTACACTTCAGTCTGGGATGAAGTTCTTAATCGCCGAAACGATAAGATAGTTTCACACCAAATGTTCTTGGGCGGCTAACGCCGAAATATTTGTGAGGGATTGGGCCTGCGCCGTCATTTGAACCATCAAAATAGATTTCATCAAACAAGTTTTCCACATAAGCCGTCACTGCCCAGCCATTAAAGCTTTCATAACCAAGCCGCAGGGACACATCTGTCCAACCCGGGTTGCGAGAATCTACAAGGTTTCCGAGGCCCGCATAGGTACCAGACTGTGTACGATATTCAGCGGATGCATTGATTTCACCGTTGCCTGCTTCTTGGTGGTAGCTCAGAACGCCAGCTGTAGTCCATTTAGGTGTGCCCGGCAGTTCATTACCGTCGCTGCCCGGTTCAATATCATTGGCATCATTCACTTCGTTATTGATGTATGAACCTACGATATAGAGGTCAAAGTTTTGGCTCAACACAGCCTGAGCAGATGTTTCAATACCAAAGGCTTTGGCTTTACCAATATTGCCAACACGAGCGCCGTTATCAAAGTATGAAAGCTGCAAGTCTTTATACTTGTAGTAATAAGCATTCATATCAAGGCGTAGCCTGCTATCAAACAGGTCTGTTTTCGCACCAACTTCATATGACCATACGGTTTCGGGGTCAAAAGCGTTTGGCACACCGTCGATCACAACCAGATCATCCGTCACACTGTCATTAGGGTCTTCGATGGCGAAACTACCAAACCCGCCTGATTTATAACCTTTTGTAACACTGGCGTAGAGTGTCCAGTCATCATTCGGCATATAGCGCGCCACAAAACGCGGTGTAAAGGCATCCCATGATTGCTTGCCGTAATCAAAGCCGTCCGTTGTGACACCAAAGATGTAAAATGGCCCCAACTCGCTTTCAACAGGCAGAATGCTTATACCAAAGTTCTTGGTGTCTTTTGTGTAGCGCATACCAACACCGATTTCGAACTTCTCAGATACGGCATATGTAAGATCAACATAGGCACCCCAGCCTTTGTATTCGCCTGTATCAATATTGCTTTCAAGCAGGCCGACGTCTGAAGGGGTAAAGTCTGCATAGCCCCAATAAGCAAACAGGTCTGAACAGCTATAATAATAATAGGACTGACACATAACCTCTTCGTCAGCACGCTCATCAAAACGGGCTGTGATGTTCTCTTTATAATAGGAAACACCGGCATACCAACTGAGCGGCCCATCGCCTTGGCTAACAAGACGTAGCTCTTGCTCGAAATAATCGCCTTCCTGATCTTGCGCATAATCATTGGCGCCGTACGGCATCGCATCAAAATCTTCAGCATACTGGTAGTTATGGTCTTTATAACCTGTGAGAGATGTTAAGGTCGCAAAACCCAGATCCCAGTTAATTTCGGCCATTAATGATAAAATCTCACCCCTGTCAAAGTTGCCAAGGCTGGCATCGCTGTCTAGATCACGCAGGCCACCGCGCTGTGAAGCACCGTCAACATTATCGACAAGAAAATCATACTGATCATTGCCTGTAATAGCACGGTAAATAGAACCGCTTTGGTCCCTGTCTTCATATTCTACAACCAGATTTGCATCCCAGCTTTCGCCGCGCAGTGCTGCTGTTACCCGGAAGGCATCTTTATTGTGTGCAACAAGGTCATCATCATTCGGCCGGGCATAGTTATAAACATAACCATCTTCTTCACTGTGGTAGCCAGCGATACGCAGTGCAAAATTCTCATTCACAGGCACATTAACCATTGCCTCTGCTTCCAGAATACCGCGTTCGCCAAACCCTACTTCAACATAGGCCTTGCCGTTTTCAAAATCTGGCTTTGCAGTATAAAGGCTGATAGCGCCGCTAATCGCATTA
This sequence comes from Kordiimonas pumila, assembly GCF_015240255.1. NCBI lineage: Bacteria > Pseudomonadati > Pseudomonadota > Alphaproteobacteria > Kordiimonadales > Kordiimonadaceae > Kordiimonas > Kordiimonas pumila. The sequence continues at coordinate 2,211,023 of NZ_CP061205.1, read as the reverse complement.
CGGCCAAACAGAAAACCTTGTGGCCCACGCAGCACTTCAGCGCGTTCCATATCAAACATGGAAGAAACTACAACACCGTTACGGCCTTGATATAAACCATTTTTAAAGAAACCAACTGATGGGTCACCACCAACACCAAAGTCGTTTGTCGAGATACCCCTGATGTTAATATAATCAATAAAACTGTCTTTACTGTTACCAGCGAAGCCTGGGGTAAATTTTACTAGGTCTTTTACATCATCAAGATTAACGCGTTTAGTGAAGCTACTATCAAATGCAGACATGGAAACTGGCACGTCCTGTACAGACTGAACCCGTTTTTGCGCGGTAACAACCACTTCTTCTATACCCCGTGTGTCAGCGCTTTGCTGTGCTGATACTCCACCTGCCGCTACAAGTGCTGTTAGTGATGCCCCCATAATGAGGTGACTGCGGCGACGTAATTTTATCGTATCCATTTTATTTCCTCCACTTGATTTGGGTAGTTTTCATCCACCTTGATATCATTTGATCCAATATAAAAAGATAGTGACTATAGGAACAATATAGCCGTTACGTTCAGTCTCGGAATTGATTATTCGTTAAATAAGCCTCTTTGCTTTAAGGTTTTTTTCATTGGCTGCAAAAATACATCAAATTCACGCCAACGCCCAACTGACCTTGTGTGCGCTTTTTCACGCACCTGTGCCGCGCTCGCCGTTGTAACTGCGCTTTTTTGGGTATGAAAATCCAAAACTTCATCCTGCCAGTCTAGCTCCAGATACTGCATGATCCGCTCTGCATTTTCTTTTGTATTCTGGACAACATCTTCATAATGCACATCCAAAATTCTATCACCCAACACTTCATGCCAGTGCTGCATCAAGTCTCGGTAGCGGGCATGATGGCGTGCCATCTCTTCCTGATCATAGGAGTGATAATAAGCGTCAGCAAAAAGCTGTTTATAACTCGCAAAACAACTATCCATCGGATCACGCACAACATGTATTATTTTTGCATTGGGAAATGCCGCCGCAATCAATGGTGCATAAAGGTAGTTAACCGGCATCTTGTCCACAAACCTAGGGCTTTCGCCGCGCATGTTTTTTGTGGTATTCAAATACATTGCAGCAAGCTTTTTTAAATCAATGCTCTGCGATTTTATAATGGCCTCTGCCTGCACAGGCCCCGGAGAGACTACTTCCGTCACACGCTTGATTGCCATTCCAAATTGCTGCAATTCACCCGCAGAATGCACGTCACTATGTGCGGTCATAATGCGCTCTATAAGGGTCGTACCCGTCCTTGGTTGACCAATTACAAAAATAGGCGATCTGTCATCGCTGCCTTCAGGCAGGCTTTCGAACCAGGTTTTTGTATAGGTTTCTTTTAGCGCCGCAAACAGGCGCTCCTCGGCGGCTTCATCAAAAGTAACTTCACGCCTTCGCGCAGCAGCACCCGCCTCATAAGCATGAAAAGCATTTTTCCAGTCGCCCAAGTCTTCATATTCTTTAGCAATTGCATACTTCAAAAAGGGCTGTGAAGGGCTATTAGCCGGGGTAGCCGCAGATAGCTTTTCCATTTGTGCAATATGGTTTGTATCAATAGTTTTTTGTACACGGGACAACATCCAGTGTGCTTGTGCAGCATCCGCATTCGCCTTTAACACAATATGCAATGATGCTTCTGCTTCTTTCAAGCGCCCCAAAAAGGTGTATGCCTTGGCCCGGCTTAATTCAAACAATGGGTTTTGCGACACATTACAGGCCTTATCGTACCAGAAAAGCGCCTGATTCTGGTCCCCTATCAAGCTAAAAACAGTGCCAATAACATCCTGAACCAAGGGGTCTGTCGGTTTCAGTTCAACAACAGATGAAAGAGCTTTTTCAGCGTTAGCATACTGGCCTAAAATAACAAATGATCTGGCAAGCTGCGCCCAGCCCGCCGCATGCTTTTCATCGAGCGATACCACATTTTGAAACGCTTGCCGCGCCATAGGCCACTTGGCCATTTCAGCCGACACCAAGCCAATCAAGAAGTGTGCGCCAATCTCTTTGGGCCTATATTTTAGCACCAAAACAGAGCAGTTTCCCGCTTCTTCAAAGTTTTTAGCATGCATGGCTTCATAGCCGCGCTTCAGGAACTTTTGGGCGTCGGCGTCAGTAAAGGCTCGCGGCTCTGGGCCCCGTCCCTTACTTTTTGATTGCCTGACAACTGCCATTCTTTGCCCTTATCGTTTCAGTGTATCTAACATTCTATAGTATGCCATCCCTACTGCTTGCGCAGGTTTGCGCAGCAACCGTCCACCGGGGAATGGTGGATGTTTAACATGAGCTATAATATCAAACCGTGACGTATCCCCCATAATTGCCTCCGCAATCACCCGCGCAGATAAATGCGTGGCGGCTACGCCGTGTCCAGAATAGGCTTGAGCGAAATAAACGTTATCATCCACTTTACCAACTTGTGGTATCCGGTTTAGGCCAATGCCAATGTACCCACCCCACGTATAGTCGATCTTAGTATCTTTCAGTTCAGGAAATACCCGTAGCATCAAAGGCCTAATAGCTTTCACCAGATCACGTGGGTGAATACCTGTATATGTTGCAAGCCCACCAAACAACAATCTGTCGTCTGCCGACATACGAAAATAATCAAGCGCCCAACGTTGATCACAGACAGCATAGCGTTTGGGCATAATTTTATCCGCTAGCGCTTTGTCCAAAGGTTCTGTTGCAATAACATAACTGCCACACGGCAAGATGCGGGCATCAAGTTTAGGTACTAATTGGCCTAAATATGCGTTGCCTGCCAGAATAACCTTATTAGCAATAACTTTACCCTGATCCGTATCAACCGTTACCTTATCACCATAAACCAGCTTGCTAACACGTGCGTCTTCATAAATTTTTGCGCCCAGCTTTTGCGCAGCCCGCGCCTCACCGCGCACAAGGTTCAAGGGATGGCACTGCCCCCACCCCATGTTTACCAAACCACCAATAAAACGCTCTGAACCAACAACATTGTGAATTTGGTCTTTACCAACAAACTGCATCTCATGTTTATAGCCAAGCTTGGAAAGAACATGCTGCTTCTCTTCCAGTTCTTTCATTTCACTGGATTTCATCGCGGCATCAAAATAGCCCCATTCCAAATCACATTTAATTTTATATTTAGCAACGCGGTCACGGATTATATCCGTAGTTTCATTAGCCATTTCCCATGCAGTACGAGCATTATCCTGACCGTAAACAGCTGTATATTTGTCAAATTCGTCAAGCTCTGGTCCATACCCGCCAAGAACTTGCCCGCCGTTGCGACCGCTTGCACCCCAGCCAATCTGGTTTTGTTCAAGCAATATAACATCCACACCGCGCTCAGCCAGTTCAACTGCTGCTGCAACACCTGTAAAGCCACCGCCAATAATACACACGTCTGCTTTTTCAGTCCCCTCAAGGCGCTGAAACGGAGCGAGGTCATTACAGGATGCCGTGTAATATGACGGCGGTAACCTGTCCGTATGAATTCTGTCGCGTATACGCATAATAGTAAGTCCACCGCTGTTAAATTATTAAAGGATACGCAAATATTGCTCATAGTCCACGCTGGTTACAGCCCTATGGAACTCTTCTTCTTCGCTGCCTTTAACTTTCAAATAAAGGTCAACAAAATCATTCCCCAGATACTGCCTCATCACGTTGCTCGCCGCAAGGCGGTCAAGCGCAATACGCCACCGGCTGGGTAAAACATTCACGTGGCTTACATTATCAAATTCACCGAGCGGTTTGCCTGGGTCAATCTTGTTTTTCATCCCATAGTGAGCACCAGCCAAGATACTGGCCGCAACCAAGTGCGGGCACCCATCAGCGCCGCTAACCCGGTGCTCAAAGCGTCTATTTTCACCGTCAGACATAGGAATACGGACAGAAAGCCGGCGGTTATTTTCACCCCAATTAGGTACAATCGGCGCATACGATAGTGGATCAAACCGGCGGTAGCTATTGGCGTTTGGCGCAAAAAAAGCTGTTGAATCCGGCATTGTTTCCAAAAGCCCCCCAATAGCGTCCTGTAACTTTTGCTCGCCGTCAGGAAGGCCAAAAATATTTTTGCCGTCTTTATTCAGGATACTAACATGGGCATGCAACCCGCTCCCAACATCGCCCGTGAAAGGTTTTGCCATAAAGCTTGCAAGCATACCGTGCTTACGGGCCACACCGCGCACAGCACGTTTCACCATCATGGCATGATCACATGCCTGTAAAACATTCTCGGTATGGTTTAAATTGACCTCGAATTGGCCGTCACCATACTCTGATATTACCCCTGTTATATCAATACCTTGACTAGAGCAGGCTTCGTTTATTTCCTGTAGCAACAGCTCATAATCATAGAATGTATCCATGTTATAGCTATTTGCGCCGTTGGCCTGCACCATACCATTCACAGGTGAAATAGCCACTGGCGGCACACTGCCTGCCGTAAACAGAAAAAACTCATACTCAAGCGCAATAACCGGCCGCAGTTCGTCAGCGCGGTAATATGACAAAATTTTATCGAGCACATGACGAGGATCAAAAAACATAGGTCCACCGTCAGTGTCTTTCATCGAGATCAAAACCTGAGCCGTTTTTTTAGTTGCCCACGGCATAAGCTGCAAAGACCCCTCAACCGGGTGGCAGGCCCTGTCAGGGTCTGCACAATATTCCTCAACAACAGCTTCCGGGTTCGTACCATTCGTTGTCAGAAAAGGAATAGTGATCGGGAAGTAGATGCTGTTCTTCGCAACCTTTTTCAAAGCATCAGCAGGCAGCTGTTTACCACGGCAAACACCATTAACATCAGTCAAGAAAACCTCAATCATTTCCAGATCGGGGTGATTACCCAGAAAAACCTCTACTTCACGATCAAAAGACATACTATATACCAGCCATACACAAATATTTCATTTCGAGATAATCATCTATCCCGTACTTGGAACCTTCTCGCCCCAAGCCTGATTGTTTAACGCCACCAAACGGCGCAACTTCGGTTGACAGAATACCGGTATTGATACCAACCATGCCATATTCAAGCGCCTCGGCCACACGCCACACACGTGACAGGTCACGTGCATAAAAGTAAGATGCCAAGCCAAATTCGGTATCGTTTGCCATAGCGACAACATCAGCTTCATTTTCAAATTTGAAAACCGGCGCAAGAGGTCCAAAAGTTTCTTCTTTTGAAACTTTCATATTCTGTGTCACATCACGAATAATAGTTGGCTCAAAGAAACTACCCCCAAGGCTGTGACGTTTGCCGCCTTCGATAATTGTGCCACCTTTTTCAAGCGCGTCAGCAATATGTTCTTCAACCTTATCAAGGGCTTTTTCGTTAATAAGCGGGCCTTGCACCACCCCTTCGTCCATACCATTACCAACCTTCAGCTTACGAACGGCTGCGGTAAATTTCTCGAGGAAAGCTTCGTAGACACCAGCCTGCACATAAAGCCGGTTTGCGCATACACATGTCTGCCCAGAGTTGCGGTATTTGGAAGCCATTGCACCCTCAACCGCCGCATCAATATCTGCATCATCAAAAACGATAAAGGGCGCATTACCACCAAGCTCGAGCGAAACTTTCTTAATATCATCAGAGCATTGGCGCATAAGAATACGGCCCACGCCTGTTGACCCAGTGAAAGTCAACTTGCGTACTTTCGGATTCTCGCATAGCTCGCCGCCTATTTCACGCGAATTCGTGCCCACAACCACGTTCAGCACACCCGCTGGAATACCTGCCTTTTCCGCTAGAGCTGCCAGCGCAAGTGCTGAAAGCGGTGTTTCTGCTGCAGGTTTCACAACAACACTGCAACCAACAGCAAGCGCTGGCGCTACTTTGCGTGTAATCATAGCATTAGGGAAATTCCACGGCGTAATAGCCGCAACCACACCAATAGGCTGCTTCAGCACCAAAAGCCGTTTATCACCCTGCTGCTGCGGAATGACATCCCCGTAAACACGCTTGCCTTCTTCAGCAAACCACTCGATAAAGCTGGCGCCATAAGCAACTTCGCCTTTTGCTTCCGCCAAAGGCTTGCCCATTTCCAGCGTCAAAATCTTTGCCAAATCGTCCTGAGCAGCCATAATCAGGTCATACCAGCGCTTTAATATAGCTGATCGCTCCTTTGCAACCAGAGAACGCCACTTTACCTGCGCCGCCTCTGCTGCATCAATAGCTGTTTTTGTTGCTGCCCGGGCCAAATCAGGCAGTTGAATAATTACCTCGCCTGTTGCTGGGTTTTTAACATCAAACAGGGCGTCGCCGCCTACCCACTCGCCATTAATATAAGCCTTATCCTTCAACAAGGACTGATCTTGCAAAATCATAATACATCCATTTAATTTAACAGTTCGGCCAAATCCTAACTACCGAATCAGATACAAGTTTTCAGCCTCTGCAACAACGGCTTTTACATCTCATTCGGTAAAGTGATCACATTTATGATTTCATGTCAATATACAAGCTATTTTCTTTAAAGCCGCTTTATTCAACAGTGAAACAAGTCCAGCCATAGCTGTTGCAGAGGCAAACAATTTAGTAACAATATTAACGCCCTTGACGTTTTATCATTTTTGTGATCACTTTTAGAAAAAATGTGCTGTATTTTAAAGCACTGTCTAAGCTTTTTTAAGAGAAATTAACCGCCTCATGAATATAATAAGCGACAGTATTAGACCAAATACCATATCGAATTAAATGGAATCTATTTATGCCGAACTTCGTGACAGTAGATAACAGCACACGCGAAAAGCTGTTTCAGTGGTTTAAGTACCTGATATATTTCATGATCTTCCTGAATGTATTCTATTGGTTGCGTGAAGATTACATTGCTTCCGCTTACACATTTAGAGAAGGCTTTGGCTGGCAGCAAGTGGGGGATGTTTTTGCGCAAGCACTTGATACTTTTGCATGGCTTATTCTCTTAATAGCTTTTGAATTTGAGACCAGCGTTTTAAGTGATGAAAAACTCGAAAAAGGCTGGAAATGGGTTTTAAACGCCATTGCGGGTATCTGTTATCTTTTCATCGTTTTAGCCTTTTTAGGGTACGTGAAAAAATTTAACCTCACTATGGGGTTTGAGCCACTTTCTATTACAGATGGCTGCGCTGCCGTAGGTCAATATTTATCATATGCCATTGATCTGGATGAATATATTGCCTTAACCGCTGCAAATTGCATGGAACTGACAGGCACCCTCTATGCCAATCCTGCTGCAAGCATGATAACCACAGCGGATACACACATGCAGCTTGAGTGGCTTGCAACTGCCGAGGTGATAAATGCCGGGGCATGGATTCTTATTGTCCTGTTTCTATGGATAGACATGTTCATTCAACTGCGCGGCATGGAGCATGGCAGGCTTTACCGGGTTAATGTAGTATGCAAATTCCTGCTATATTCTACATTGATCATTGTATGCGTTTATTGGGGATTTGAAGGCAACTTTATGGACTTTTGGGATGCATTTCTCTGGATCGTGGCTTTCTTCCTTATTGAAATGAACATTTTCAAATGGTCCGAAGAAATAGAGGCGGAACATCTTGAAGAAGAACACAAACAAGAAAGTGAGCACGCATTATGAAGCCGGTTATCGCTGTTATATGTGATACCACTCAGTCAGGGCCTCACATATACCATCAGGTTGGCGATAAATATGTGCAAGCGCTTAGAAAGTGCAGTGATGTTACGCCCGTTCTTGTTCCTGCTCTAAGCGAAAGCCCTGTTGCTGTTGCTGAAATTATGGCGTTTGCTGATGGTATGCTTTTCACAGGTGGATATAGCAATATTGAACGCCATCATTACGGAGCCGCCCCCGCCCCAGAAGGGGAGCACCAAGACCCTGCCCGTGACATGAACACCCTGTCTGCCCTGCCTGCTATTTTAAAAGCAGGTATTCCAATGCTGGGAATCTGTCGGGGCTTACAAGAGCTTAATGTCGCTTTAGGCGGAACGCTTTACCCACGCCTCCATGATATAGAAGGCCGGATAGACCACCGCGAAGATAAAAAGGCCCCTATTGAGGTTCAATACGGCCCGGCACATGCTGTTACTGTCACAAAAGGTGGCCTACTGCATAAAATTGTTGGTGATGACGTTTTTATGGTGAACACTGTACACGGGCAAGGAATTAACAAACTGGCGGATACTCTGAAAATAGAGGCCCTAGCAGACGATACAACGATTGAGGCTGTTTCTGTAAAAGATGCCAAAGCTTTTGCACTTGCAGTACAGTGGCACCCGGAATGGCGGGCATGGGAAAACCCTCAATCAGTAAAGATTTTTAATGCGTTCGGTGATGCCGCGCGCGCGTACAACCTTAGTAAAACAAACTAGAAAAGGACAGTGTGCCAGCAATGGCAGCTGAATGGTGTTCCATGTATGATGCCAAACGCATCGAAGAGCTGGACAATTGGTTAAGGTCTGAAAATATTGATGATATCGAATGCATGATCCCTGATTTTGCAGGAATTGCACGTGGTAAATCCATGCCACGCGGTAAATTCATCGATGGCCTTACGGCAAAAGCCCTGCGGTTTCCAGAATCAGTCTTTGGGCTGACTATCACGGGAGACTACGCCACAAATGATCATATGAGTGAAACAGAGCGGGACGTTATATTAATGCCTGATCTGGACACAATTTGTATGACACCGTGGCACTCCGAACCTACAGCGACGGTTATATGCAACACGTTCCTAGAAAACGGCGAGCCGGTTGAGTTTGATAGCCGAAATGTTTTAAAGCGTGTCTTGAAACTTTACGAAAATGAAGGCTGGCAGCCTATTGTTGCCCCTGAGTTTGAGTTTTATCTTCTTGAAAGACAGGATGATGTGGAAGCGCCGCCACAAGCGCCCGTTGGCACTTCTGGTCGCCGCGATTCAGGTTCTGCACCCTACTCAGTGGATAGTCTGGATGAATTTGCCCCGTATTTTGACGATGTTTATGACGCCTGCGAAGCGCAGCGCATTAACGTTGATACGCTTATTCACGAGGCTGGCCCAGGGCAGTTTGAGTTTAACGTTGAGCACGGCCCAGCTCAAGGCGTTGCTGATCAGGCATTCCTGTTCAAACGTATTTTGCGGCAGGTAGCCCTTCGCCATAATATGTTCGCGAGCTTTATGGCAAGTCCATACCCTGATAGTTTTGGCAGTGCCATGCACATTCACCAATCCGTTGTTTCCCTGAAAAACGGTGAGAATATTTTTGCCGATAAATCGGGTGAAAGCACGCCACTATTTTTGTCTCATATAGCAGGCATTCAAAAATACCTGCCACAGGCAATGCCCCTTATTGCGCCATTTGTGAACAGTTACAGACGCTTTTCCAGCGGGCTTTCGTCCCCTACCAATACACATTGGGGCTATGAGAACCGCTCTGTTGGGCTTCGGGTACCAAGCGGTCCGCCAGCTGCGCGGCGCATTGAAAATCGTGTAGCAGGTTCTGATGTGAACCCCTACCTTGCGATTGCAACCTCTCTTGCTTGTGGCTATCTCGGCATGAAAGAAAAGCTGAAAGCATCTCCTGAGTTCAAAGGTTCCGCATATGAGGCAAGCAGCAGAGCTTTACCGCGCCATTATTTGGACGGTCTTAAAAATATGCGTAAATGCGACCCTCTCAAAGAGGTTCTCGGTGAAGGCTTTGTCGAAACATACTTGGACGCCAAGGAAATGGAATTTGATAGCTATTCTTCAGTCCTGAGCCCTTGGGAAACAAAATATCTTCTGTTAACGGTGTAAAACATGACAACGACAACTTCAAACCGCACAAAATTCTGGCAAAGCCAGGACGCTGAGCATCATCTTCACCCTTTCACCAACCATGGTCAGCTACGCAAAAAAGGCGTGCGCATGATCACGGGGGCTAAAGGTATCTATATAACAGACTCTGAAGGCAAACAAATGCTGGACGGGATGGCCGGCCTCTGGTGTGCACAATTAGGATACGGGAACGAAGAACTCGTGGAAGCTGCAGCAACAGCCATGCGCGAGCTATCGTATTATAACCTGTTCTTCATGACATCCACACCCTATGCAACGGAACTGGCCGCAAAAATCGCCGAAAAAACACCGGGCGATATTTCTCAGGTCCATTTTGCATGCTCAGGCTCTGAAGCTGTTGATACAGCCTATAAACTGGTGAAATACTATTGGAACATGAAAGGACAGCCAAAGCGCAAACATTTTGTGGCACGTGTTGGTGCCTATCATGGCTCTACGACCGTTGCAGCTTCCCTTTCTGGCTTGTCCGGTATGCACCCTCAGTTTGACCTGCCTTTAGAGGGCATTCATCATGTTGGGCCTACACCGCACTGGTATGCAAACGGCCAAGGCCTAAGTGAAGAAGAATTCACGGATGTCTGCGTGAAAGCTGTAGAGGATAAGTTCCTTGAACTTGGCCCCGAAAATGTTGCTGTCTTCCTCGGCGAACCAGTTATGGGTGCTGGCGGCATGATGCCTCCTCCAAAAGGATATTGGGCCAAAATTGAAGCCCTTTGCCGTAAATACGGCATATTGCTTTGGGCCGATGAAGTAATTTGTGGCTGGGGTCGCACAGGCAAATGGTTTGGGTCTGAATATTATGGTTTTCAGCCTGACATTATGACAATGGCCAAAGGCATGTCATCTGGTTACCAACCAATATCTGCCGTTGCTCTTGGCGGCGATATTGCCGATGCTATTGCGAGTAATGATGAGGAAATGGCACACGGCTTTACCTATGCAGGACACCCTGTTGCAGCAGCAGTTGCCCTTAAAAACATTGAAATAATGGAACGTGACGGTCTTGTGGGCGATGCCGCTCAAGATCGCATTGATTATTTCCAAAGCCAGATCAGGACGCTAGAAGACCACCCGCTGATTGGGCAAGTGCGTGGTCTTGGTTTTCTGGGTGGTTTGCAAATGGTTGCTGACAAAGAAACACGTAAAGCCTTTGATTCCGAAGTTGATATTGGATATCGCTGCCGCGAAAACTGCTTTAACAACGGCCTTGTGATGCGAGCTGTGGGCGATTCAATGGTTCTGTCACCTCCGCTTATTATTACTAAGGAACAAATTGACGAGTTGGTTACAAAAGCACGTTATGCACTTGACCTAACCGCCAAAGAAGTAGGGTATATGTAGGCTTTATGACCATGCTGCATGCCATATACATAATCCCCCCCAGTAACAGCGCTGCAAAGGCTGTTACTGGTGCTGTATGGCCTGCAATAAAATATGTTTCAGGTCGCATAGCCGCTGCCCGAAAGTGCACTACTGACAAATATACACACTTGAAGACACTTCAGGTTCAATTATAAAAACTAAAAGGCGTGGCTGGTGGCTGCGCCTTTAACTTTTAGGGAGAAAAAACGTGGAAGCTGTTGATGCTGTTGTTGCTCATCAGGGGCTGATAACCCTGTTACCAACAGTACTTGTTCTAGTACTGGCTGTTACCCTGCGTCGCCCAATTGAAGCTCTGCTGCTTGGGGCAATCGTTGGCATAATCATTCTTAATGGCAGTGACTTCGTAACCGTAACCGCAGCAACCACAATGCGCGTTCTGCAAGATGATGACCTTGTATGGGTTATTCTGGTATGCGGCGCAATGGGTAGCCTTATCGGGCTATTTATCAGAACGGGCAGCTTGGCAAGTTTTACTGAACTACTAGCCAAGCGGGCACAATCAAAATCCAGCACCTTGCTCGCTACATGGTTTTTGGGCATTGCACTGTTTGTTGATGACTATCTTAACTCCATCACGCTTGGTGCAGCCATGCGAAAGCTCGCAGATAAATATAAAATCTCCCGCGAGATGCTGGCTTATGTTATCGATTCTACAGCTGCACCGGTGAGTGTGCTTATCCCGCTTTCAACATGGGGGTTTTTCTTTTCAAAACAGCTTGAAGATGCAGGCCTTGCTGCTGACGGTGAGGGCTGGATGACCTATGTTAGCGGCATTCCTTATATGCTCTATCCGTGGATCGCCGTAATTATGGTGCCTCTGGTTATTTATGGTAAAATTCCGCTCTTTGGCCCTATGAAAAAAGCTGAACTTCGGGCTGCCTCTGGCCAGTGTATTCCGCCAGGCGCAGAGCACGTTGAAGCTGCAAACGAGTTTGTTGTCGAAAAGCCGGATATCAAGCGTTACACATCTTTGTTTGTTGTCCCCATGATAGCGCTTGTCGGTTTCACTGTCTGGTATGACATGGACTTCCTGCCAGCAATTTATATGACGCTTGCCCTTACTATTATCATTATTATTGCCACTCGATTACTTGACCACCATGACACATTACATACGGCGGTTGAGGGTTTTAAAAGCATGCTAGAAGCGCTTGCCATCATTTTTGCAGCGTATGTCCTTAAAGACATTAACGACCAGCTGGGCTTCACGACCTATATTCTGGAAGCTACACGACCCTTTATGTCAGCAAATACACTACCCTTCATTATCTTTGCTGTTATGGGTGTTATTGCTTTTGCGACCGGGTCTAGCTGGGGTATGTTTGTTATTGCCATGCCTGTAATCGCTGAACTAACCGCCGCAACAGACTCTAATATTGCCTTGGTGGTGGGTGCAGCCCTTTCCGCAAGCACATTTGGTTCACATGCCTGTCTCTATGCAGATGCAACAGTATTGACAGCACAGAGCAGTGGTTGTACCGCCTTGCAGCATGCGTTAACCCAGCTACCATACGCTTTGATTGCAGCAACGATTTCCCTTATCGGGTTTGCGTTGCTCGCGTAGGACAGAGAATGAAAAAAACAGCAATACGGTTTGACAAGCTTTCGCGCACCGAAGATGAAACAGCTCAGGAATGGGTTTATCGGGCGCTTCGTTTTGCTGTTATGTCAGGGCAGGTTCAACCCGGTCTTGCCCTGACCATTCGCGGCATTGCTGACATGCTTGATGTTAGCTCGATGCCGGTTAGAGAGGCACTTCGTCGCTTAACGTCTGAGGGCGCACTCCTGCTAAAAGCAAACCGGCGTATTATGGTGCCTGATATTGTACCGGCAAAACTTGTTGAACTGATAGAAATGCGTATTCTGCTGGAATGTCATGCCGCAGAACGTGCCTTGCCCTATGTTAATGATAAAAAACTTGATGAACTAAAGGCCTTGAACGATGAGCAAAACCACGCGTTTGAAGCCCCAGACCCTGAAGGCATTATCCTGAACAATCTAGCATTTCATAAATGCCTTTATTCTGCACACCCCTTCCCCGCCTGTATTCCTATGATTGAGCAAATCTGGCTTCAACTTGGCCCTTTGCACAGGCTTGCGCTTGCAAACTTTGAAACACATTATATCAAAGACCGGCATATAGAAATTATGCAAGCTCTCAAAACTCATAATTCGTTTGGTTTGAAAGCGGCGATTGAAGCGGATATTCGTGACGGCGCTGGCTACATGACACAAACCGAGTTACTCGAACGCTATAACCGTGCAGAAACAGATAACCTCAGTATCCCGGGACATGATTATATTGACCGGCTCGGTGTTAAAAGCTGATTGACTAATACTTTAGAACAGCCAGACAAGCGCCATAAAACCTGATGCCTGATTTTTAGACCCTTCCCTGCTTTCCAAAACCGGGCTGCCAACAGCCGGGCCAGAAAGTCTGGCATAGCGCAGGCTGCCTTTCACAAGCCAGCGTTTGCCAAGCCTATACTCTAGGGCAGTTTCCAGAAAATATTGAAAGAAACCACTTTTAGCTTCATAGGCTTCATACTGTGCCATCAATTCATCTGGTGCACCAAAATAGGTTTTAACATAGTTAGCTGACCCCCACCCTGTACCAATTATAGGGGTAATGGAAAACTTCGAATTCATTTCAAAGGTATAGCCTGCTTCCAGATCAATAGCAGCGCCCCTGTTGACATTGCTTACATCCATGTATAATTCGCCGGTCAGAAACAGCTTATACAATGATGTGCCCGCAAAAGCCCCAACTTCAAAGGCCTTTTTAATTTTAGGTAAACCAGCAAGGTCCGTTTCTGACAGGTCTTCATTGCGACCACTTTTCACCCGGCCAAGAACGCCCGCCTTCAAAAACCTTTCTTTTAAAAGGACAGCCCCGAACCTGCTATTTTCAATGAATATACGGTCCCGAAAGCTCGCTTTAAAATCAAAAGCAGAATAAACAGAGTGATTATCTGCTCCTAGAAAGTCTGGCGCATAAGAAACACCAAAGCCTAAACGGCCATTCCAGTTATCGCGCTTGCGGTACCCCTCCACTTCTTCTGATTCTATATAGATAGGCTTGCCTGAAAAACTGAGGTCGACATCATCATTTGCATAAACCGGCAGTAGAAAAACAGTTGAAACCAGCATTGCCCATAGAACTGAATGGAAACGCGGCAGCATCACTTCATTCCTTTAACGGCAACATGTTTCTCTGTCTGCGAAAGCCTGTATATCACTTCATAGCCAGTGTGATCGGAAAGCGGTTTACCCTGAAGTTTTTCATCAAATGGCCGGTCAATACTCAGCGGGAAAATCGTTACAGTCTTGCTGCCCCGGTAAAACTGCTTGTCGTTTGTATCATGCCATACAGACGCTGGCGTAACGCCAGTATGAAGCCTACAATCCTGCACTTCCTGCAGGCAAACCTCCGCCACATCATCAAGCTCAACCGTTGCTTGAAAATAGTCATAGCGCTTTCTGGCTTTCGTATTAAAGTCACCTCCAATAATGATCGGGTTACCGCTATTCACTTGCCCTAAAAACCATTCAAATACATCCGTTTGTTTTTTGTGTGCCTTAAAGGCGATTCTTGATGGTGCCTTGGCAGAATTCAAGGAATTAAAGTGAGTGGTAATAATATCAAGAGGGGTTGCCATACCGGGCACCTGAACCCGTGCCAGCAAAATAGCCTTGTTTGAAAGGCAGTCAATACCGGCACATTCATCAGAATTAAAAGCCTTATGCCGCGCCTCTATAATCGGAAAGTCACTTAAAATAAGCAATCCGCTGCCCATAAACTTTTGTGGGTCGGTAAAGCTTGAATAGGTTTTACGCGCTTTCATAGCCCAGTGCACGTCACCGCGCTTGCTGGTATCGCGCCGGTCAGGGCCGCGCAGTACGTAAGGGTAGCCTGTTTTTTCCGCTATAACACGGGTATGGTTATCAAAAGCTTCCTGAATAAGCACTATGTCGGGTTGAGTACCTGCGCGCCGACGCTCGCGCAGCAGTTCAGCAATCCGCTCAAAATAGGGCTCCCTGCCCGTTTGAAGCGGCGCTGGCAATCCATTAATATTATAGGAAAGAACACGTACATCGCGTGTTTCACTAGCCTTTAAAGGCAGAGCAAACCCCACAAGAAAAAGGGAAATAATAGTTTTAATAACACAATAGTTTTTCATAT
Organism: Kordiimonas pumila; assembly: GCF_015240255.1. Classification (NCBI taxonomy): domain Bacteria; kingdom Pseudomonadati; phylum Pseudomonadota; class Alphaproteobacteria; order Kordiimonadales; family Kordiimonadaceae; genus Kordiimonas; species Kordiimonas pumila. The sequence goes on along the minus strand of NZ_CP061205.1, from coordinate 2,195,660 downwards.
CAGGGCCCGCCCACACTTCGTGCCCCCAACATATTCATGCAAACTCTGGCACGAATATGACCTCAATTCGACACAACAAGTATAGCTTAAAGGAGTAACCTGTTTATTAACATTCAGGCAATTTATATAATTTATCTTACAGTGACTATATCACTATGCAAGGGCGCAAGACGAGCAATCAACCGGTTCTGCACACTGAATGGTATTTTTTCTTCCCGCATGGCTTGCTGCAGTGATTCTACCACTGCATTAAACTGACTAGTTGTTATATCCATTGGGTCGTGAAGTTCTTTCATCGGAGCCCCATCATAAACACAGGGACCATCAGCAACTTCGCATAGCATCAGCGACAGCTTCTCCTTAATGTTTTTCATATTGGCAAAGCGAAAATTTTCGCGGGTTAACTCATCTTTCAAAGCAAGGTCGAGCGTACGGCTGGCAACATTTTGTATTTTTTCCATGCCGCCCAAGTCATCAAAAAGTGTTCCTGCACTTGCGGGCAAAGAAACGCTGGCCATAACAAAAACTGCTGAAACAAGCGACGGAACTTTCATTACCTAAAAACCTGTCTGAAGTGAAACATACATGCCTTGTTGTCTACCTTGCAGCGCAATAGGTCCTAAATCAACTGCTGCCACTGTTACAGAGAAAAACTTATTTGGGAACCATGCCAAATAAACCGCTTTGCTGTCGCCTTCTTCGGCAAAAGCAAGGTTATCGGGTTTGGTTCTATAATCCGCCCCCAGCACTAAATTATGCTGCAACATATAAACTAGCGAACCTTCAAACTGAGGCTTATAACTATCAGCCCCAACGCCGCCAAATCCAAGCAAACCAAACTGGTTTGCCCTAGTAAAGCGCACGGCTCCGCTTGCAATCAAGCTTTTGCTCAAAATTGCTTTTGTGGCGGTTAGGTAAAAATCAAAATCATCATCACGCTGGGCCCCCACTGCTGTCAAAATTGGGGCCTTGCTGGCGTTCTTATACTGCACACCAACAGCCACCTGTGGTAACCAGCTATCTTGCGTATAAAGCGCATCACCAAACAGGCGTACCTTAAGGCCCACAATATCTTGGGAAAAAGTAAAATCTTCACCTAGCCCAAGCCGCGCACCAGCATCGTCCGTATCAAACCATTGACGAGCAAGAGACACCTCAACCCGGTCATAAAGGCCAATAGCCACACCTGTACTATTGAAGGTAAAATCATCAAGCTTAACGAATGTGTGATGGACATTCACCCCTACACCGCGCTCAGATCCATACCCAGAGATCAGTGCCCATGTGCTAAGGCCAGCACCACCCGCGCCCTCAATCTGGCTCACGCCGCCCGTTGCCAGCAGCTTCCCTTGGTCAAACAGCTTTTCCGGGGTCGATTGAGCACGCAATACTGACGTTGTCAAAATACAGGCAAAAGCTACTAATGTTATAATTCGCACAACAGATCCCGCTAAAGACTCTAATCTAAATTAAGGTACCTATATAAAAAGCTTAAAAAAAGGGTAAACATGCATGCCGCATCATAAATATGATAAAATCGCTCATGTTTCGTCATAAACGCAATGATTTTTTAATAAGTTCCCCCATATCATTCGTTCTTTAAAAGGTGATGAACTGTGAATGTTATGATTGATTGGTTATTTGGGGATTCGGGACTAACCCCGCATGGGTATTGCCTGATTTGGCGACAAGACCTGATTTTTATGCATGTAGTATCAGATATACTTATCAGCATATCCTACTTTGCCATTCCTGCTTTTCTTTATAAAATTCGAAAAATAAACCCTGATATTATCCCTGCTATATGGGCATATCTATTCTGTGGTTTCATCGTTTCATGCGGTATCACCCATGTTTTTAACCTAATCACATTGTATTATCCAATTTACGGCATTTCTGGTCTAGCAAAGGTTATTTGCGCTCTCATATCGGTTACCACTGCCGTTGTACTTGCCATTAAACACACACAAGCAAACAAGATTCCATCAGTTAACCAGTTGATGAAGGTTACTAACGACCTTACCACTGAGGCTGAACACCGCAAAAAAGTTGAAGAAGACCTAAAAACACTTACCAAAACGCTAGAACAGCGCGTGATTGAACGTACCCTACAACTTAATATTGCCATTGAAAACGAAAAGAAAATTCAAGCCGAAATACGTTCCACCATGAAAATGCGGGAAGAGTTTTTAGCCTCGATCAGCCATGACTTCAAAACGCCGCTTAACGCAATTCTCGGTTTCAGTGAAACTGTTATGACTAAAATATTTGGAGATAAGCTAAACGGTAAAAACCTTGAATATATTGGGCTTATTCACAAGTCAGGCAGTATGATGCGCAATTATATCAACCGCCTTGTTGCTGTGTACCAAATGGGCAGTGAAGCCGATGCACTTGTTGCATCATCCTTTGAAATAGATGAGATGATCAACAATGTTGTCGATGAAGCACAGATTCTGGCACGGCAAAAAAACATTCGTATCATCACAGAAGAATTACAACCAACCCTTTACCAAGGTGATAAAATTCTATGCCACAGCCTGATATCAAACATTGTCTCAAATGCTGTTAAATACACGAATAAAGGCAGTGTCTGTGTTTCTTTGTCTGAAATACCTGATGGTGTCAGTGTTTCAGTGAAGGATACAGGTGTTGGTATACCTGAACGAGAACTCACTAAAATATTTGACCTGTTTCACCGGGTGGAAGAACCAACCATCTCAACAGAAGGCAATGGCCTGGGCCTTGCTATTTGCCTGTCGATCGCTAAAAAACACGGTGGTAACATTACTGTTTTCTCAACGGTAGGCGAAGGCAGTACTTTTATCGTCAAACTTCTCAATCAGCCGGTTGATGAAAGAGAGGAAAGTGCAGCAACCGTTGGGCTTGATGCCAAGCTCACGTTGGTATGATACAGTATTGGTATGATATAGCATCAAAAGAAAGTATGGTGATCCCTACGGGACTCGAACCCGTGTTTCCGCCGTGAAAGGGCAGCGTCCTAGGCCACTAGACGAAGGGACCATCCAAAACTTGAATGGTACAGAGAGAATGGTGATCCCTACGGGACTCGAACCCGTGTTTCCGCCGTGAAAGGGCAGCGTCCTAGGCCACTAGACGAAGGGACCATCTCTCTGTTGACCGGGGGCCTAGATACCCACCTGCCTCGTTTCGGTCAACATCTTTTTACATTTTTCTTATACAGGGCCAATTAGCGCGGCATCATCCAGCATCATTTCCACCTTTGGGGTGCCGCCCCATGTGTCTTTTTTCAGCTTTCCTGCAATGTGGAAGCGCCTGCCTGTTGCTGTCCGTAGCAACTGACCAAAAGGTTCATTTGCTTGCCTGAAAGCCATAGCCTTTATTGATTTTCCGTCTTTTGACTTAAAAATACAGCGCAGATGATTCTCTCCAACGAGGTCAGCCTTCAATAAATCAACCTCAGGGATAACAAACCGGGGCGCAGGGTTACCTGCCCCAAACGGGCCAACCTGCTCTATTTCATCAATAAGTTCTGGCGTAGCACCAGACAGCGCAATCACCGCATCGATTTTCAGCGACCGGTTTTCAGATGCGCGGGCGACCTGCTTTTCTAAAAATACCTCCAGAAAAGCTGTGAGCGCATCAATTTTATCTTCTGCAACACTGAGGCCTGCCGCCATCGCATGGCCACCACCTTTTAAAAGCAGACCCTTTTGTACTGCTTCTATTACAGCTGCGCCAAAATCTACCCCAGAGACAGAGCGACCAGAACCTTTTGCTTCGCCGTTTTCAAGTGCAAGCACAAGTGATGGTACGCCGTACTTGTCTTTTAGCCTGCTTGCGACAATACCAATCACACCGGCATGCCAACCCTCTCCGCAAGCGACTGTAATCGTCGCTGGGTGGCCATCAGGGCCGTAACGGGCATCAAGCTGGCTTGTGGCAGCTTCCAGCACCTCTGCCTCAATATAACGGCGTTCTTCATTATATTTATCAAGCCTGTCTGCAATCTGGCGCGCCTTTATAGGGTCATCCGTTGTTAAAAGTTCCGCCCCAAGGCCTGATTCTCCCACACGGCCGCCAGCATTCACGCGCGGCCCCAATATAAAGCCCGCATGGTATGTATTGGGCGCTTCGTTAATACGCCCCACATCGCTTAAAGAGGTAAGGCCCACATTACGCCGCAAAGCCATTACCTTTAGACCTTGGGTAACGAGCGCCCGATTAAGGCCCACAAGTGGTACAACATCGGCAACTGTGCCAAGTGCTACGACGTCAAGCAGGTTTAAGAGAGCGGGTTCTTTTCGGTCTTGTCCAAACCAGCCAGCCTCGCGCAAGGTGCGGTTAATATCTACAGCCAGCAGAAAAGCTACACCAACCGCAGCGAGGTATCCCACACCGCTGTCATCATCCAGCCGGTTTGGGTTCACAACAGCCGCAGCCACGGGTAGTTCAGCCTCTGCTTTATGGTGATCAACCACAATAACATCCAGCCCTACAGCCTTTGCGGCCTCAAGAGGAGCAAACGAGAGAATACCACAATCAACCGTTATAACGAGGTCAACCCCGGCTTTCCTAAGCCCTTCCATAGCTGGTGCATTTGGGCCGTAGCCCTCGATCATTCGATCCGGAATATAAATGCGCACTTTGGCGCCAACAGCCGTTAGATACCGGTACAGCACCGCGCTTGAGGTAGCGCCGTCGACATCATAGTCACCGTAAATGGCAATTTCTTCCCCAGACTGAAGTGCACGGATAATTCTGGCTGTCGCCTTATCCATATCCTTAAGGGTTCTTGGGTCAGGCATGCTATCTTTAAGGGACGGGTTATAGAATGTTTCAGCGTCATCGATAGAAACACCGCGCCCGGCCATAAGCTGCCCAACCGCGTAAGAAACCCCAAGCCGTTCGGCTATAGCCTCGGCCACCCGAACAGGAGCCGGGCGCATTTCCCACGCCTGCCCCAAAGCAGAACAGCGCACCCCCAGTAAAGGGTCCGCTGTTTCTTTTGGTTCAATGCTATTCACAACAGGGCCTACCGGTGGCCGTGAAGGGCCTTTACCCTGCGGATGGTTTTGGTTTTAGACCGCATGGTAATCGTGTCTGTTGTAATGCCTTCCGCTGTTACATGCACACCGTCCAGCATAGCGCCGTCTGTAACACCGGTTGCCGCGAAAATAACATCACCTGACGCCAAATCCATCAAGTTATATTTTTTATTCAGGTCGGTAATGCCCCATTTATGAGCACGGCCACGTTCATCGTCATTTCTGAACAACAAGCGTCCTTGCATTTGGCCGCCGATACAGCGTAGTGCCGCAGCCGCAAGCACACCCTCAGGCGCGCCGCCAGAACCAATATAAAGGTCAATACCGGTTGATTTATCTGTTGTTGCAATAACGCCTGCCACATCGCCGTCACCAATAAGTGCAACGCCGCAGCCCAGTTCGCGCAGTTCAGCAATCAGTTTGGCATGGCGCGGCCTATCCAGCACGCAAACCATCATGTCTTCCACTTTTTTGCCTTTTGCTTTCGCCACGTCACGCACATTGTCTGCCGTGCTTTTATCCAGATCAATCACACCGTCAGGCAGGCCGCCGCCTACTGCAATTTTGTCCATATACACGTCAGGTGCATTGAGTAAGCCGCCAGCCTCAGAAATAGCAAGCACGGCAAGCGCATTTGGCATCGCTTTGGCACAGATCGTGGTACCCTCAAGCGGATCAAGTGCAATATCCACTTTTGGGCCTTTGCCTGAACCCACCTTTTCACCAATATACAGCATTGGCGCTTCGTCGCGCTCGCCTTCACCGATCACAACAGTACCGTCTATCGGCAATTCGTTAAAAGCCTTACGCATAGCCTCAACTGCGGCGGCATCGGCGGCTTTTTCGTCACCCCTACCGGTTAATTTACTTGCGGCAATGGCCCCTGCTTCCGTGACCCTTACCACTTCGAGGACCAGAATCCGGTTCAGATCCTGTGATGACATAAGCTTGCTCCCTTAAACTCTAATCAGACTTCTTCAATACGCAACATTGCTGGGGCTTCTAACACACTCTTGAGCGCGTTGAAACGCTCAAGCACTGCTGTAATAGAAGCTTCAACTGTACGGTGTGTTGTTAGAATAATATAAACACCACCATCATCAGCTTTGCCGCGCTGTAAAATACTTTTAATCGACACTTGCTCCTTCGCAAGGGCTGCCGTTATTTCGGCCATAACACCTGGTTTGTCTTCCACACTAAGGCGGACATAGAATGTGCCATAATGCTTGTCCGCAGGTATTGCAGGCAGTGTTTGCAAGTCTGCCACTTTAACACCAAACGCCGGGCAGAGGTTGCCGCGCGCGATATCGATGATGTCGGCAACCACAGCAGAGGCCGTTGGCCCTTCACCAGCGCCAGCGCCTTCGTAAACTGTCTCTCCAACATAGTCGCCGTGGACAACAACAGCATTCACAGCATTCATAACCCCCGCCAGCGGCGCAGTAAGGGGTACCATAGCAGGATAAACACGGGTTTCAACACCGGCACTATCTTTGCGGGCCACGCCTAAAAGCTTGATGCGGTAGCCAAGTTCCTTGGCATAATCAATATCAACCGGCGCTATCGTCCGAATACCTTCAACTGGCAGGTTTGCCATGTCAGGGGCCACACCAAAGGCAATTGCTGCAAGAATAGCTGTTTTATGCGCCGTATCGATCCCATCAATATCAAAGGTTGGGTCTGCTTCAGCATAGCCAAGGCGCTGCGCATCGGCCAGCACTTCAGCAAAAGACAGGCCTTCACGCTCCATACGGGTTAAAATGTAATTGCAGGTACCGTTTAAAATACCGTGCAAACCGGTAACCTCATTAGCAGCAAGGCCTTCAACCAATGCCTTAATGATAGGAATGCCGCCAGCAACTGCTGCTTCAAACCTTAGTGTAGCGCCATTTTTTTCTGCAAGAGTTGCAAGCTCCTTACCGTGTACGGCGATAAGCGCTTTATTAGCCGTTACAAAAGACTTGCCTTTTGAAAGCGTTTCCCGTGCGAGCGTAAGTGCCGGACCATCACTGCCACCGATCAATTCCACAACAAGATCAACATCATCAAGCGATGCTGTTTCAACCGGGTTATCACACCAATGATACTGCGTAAGGTCAACACCCCTATCCCGGCTTCTGTCGCGCGCTGAAACTGCTGTTATCTCAATTGCACGGCCAGCCCGCCTTGTGAGAAGGCCTGCATGACCTTGCAGAATTTTTACAACGCCTGCGCCAACAGTACCCAGACCAGCAATACCAACCTTCAGGGGTTTAGATGCGTCACTCATAAATGTATCCAATCACTCTTATTTATTGGCCTTGCGCCACTCAGCAAGGTGCATATCTTTATCTTGCATGAACCGTTTTATATTTCTAACTGCCTGACGGATCCTCTGTTCATTTTCCACCAGCCCAATCCGTACATAACCTTCACCGTACTCACCAAAACCAACACCCGGAGATACCGCAACCTTGGCATGCTGCATCAACAGTTTTGCAAAGGCCATCGAACCCATTTCCATAAATGCCTCAGGTAAGGGTGCCCATGCAAACATAGTGGCTTTGGGTGATGGTACTTTCCAGCCAGCGGCCTCTAAACCTGAAATCAGGGTATCACGCCGTGCACGGTATATACTGCGGGTTTCTTCAATGCAATCTTGTGGGCCATTCAGCGCCGCTGTTGCTGCAACCTGAATAGGCGTAAAAGCACCATAATCCAGATAGCTTTTCACCCGCGCAAGTGCACTGATAAGCTGCTTGTTACCCGCACCAAACCCCACACGCCAGCCAGCCATTGAATATGTTTTGGACAAGCTGGTAAATTCCACAGCAATTTCTTTTGCGCCTGGCACCTGCAAAATCGAAGGCGGCGGGTTACCATCAAAATAGATCTCGCAGTAAGCAAGGTCAGATAAAATCCAGATGCCTTTTTCTTTACAGAAAGCAACCACTTCCTCGTAAAATGCCAGATCAACTACTTCGGCTGTCGGATTGCCGGGATAACACAAAATAACGGCGCTTGGCATTGGCACACTGTGCTGCACAGCGTGCCGAAGCTCTGCCATAAAATTATGGCCCGGCCCCATTGGCAAATGCCGTACAGAAGCACCTGCAATCATAAACCCATAAGGATGAATTGGAAAGCTAGGATTAGGCGAAAGGATAACATCGCCCGGCGCCGTAATAGCCTGCGCAAGGTTTGCCAGCCCCTCTTTGGAACCAAGGGTAACAATATTTTCAGTCTCAGGGTCAATATCTACCCCAAAGCGGCGCTTATAATAAGCAGCATGCGCCCGGCGCAGCCCCGGAATTCCGCGAGAAACCGAATAACCATGCGCTGTTTTATTATCGACAGTTTCTTTCAGCTTATCAACAATATGCTGCGGGGTTGGCAGGTCTGGGTTGCCCATACCGAAGTCAATGATATCTTCGCCGCGCGCTCGTGCTGCTGCCTTCATTGCATTAATTTCAGCAAACAGATAAGGCGGCAAGCGTCGTACGCGGTAAAATTCATTATTGGTCATGATAAACTCATTCAAATACACATGTTTGAAACTATAGAGGCAACCATTTAACAGTGAGGCCTCTGTCTAAGCGAAAACCCCGAAAAGCGCAACGACCTGTATGCTTTCTTGCATAATTAAGTGAATATTATTGCAGGAAAAGCTTTTTTGGCTTTCTCGTGGATATTTTAGACGTTCTGGATAAACCGGCTTTTGCCGTATGTGATTTTACTGCGCGCCCTTAGGCGCTGCGGCAGGTGCTGCATATCCGGTAGGTGTTCCGAGCGAACGCCCTCCTGCAGGATGGGTGTTTTTTGCTTTACACGCCACGCTATCTTTAGTGGCATGCCCATCGCCGTTTGCAGCAGACGTACTGAACTCGTGATACATAGCACCAAGGCTATCAAATATTACAAAATCCTCCATAGAAGCAGCCGCATGGGAAACAGATGAGCCAACAAGACCCAACCCAAGTACACCAACCATGAATAACTTTTGGAATATCATTTCGTAACCCGTCCCCTATAGAAGGCGAATAATGCCGTATTTAGGCAAGAACAGCAAGGGCTTCTTGAGCAAGCTAGTCAACGGCTAGCAGCAAAGCCGAAACCCGACGCCCTTCCATAAGAAGCACATTATAGGTGCGTGCTGCCGCGCCCGTGTCCATCAACTCATAGGGCAGGCCCTGCTGCTCAAGATAAAGCCGAATTTCTTTTGGCAGCAACGTCATGCTATCGCCAGTTCCGACCAAAAGCAGCTCTGTTTTTTCATCTGCAGCAAATAGCTTGTCAAAATCAGTTACGGCTAAATCTTTAACCACCGTTTTGGCGACAGGGAAATAGCCTTGGGCAAGAACAAGGACACTACCTTCTACTCTGCGTTCCTGTAAACGAAAACCACCGCCGCCATAGGCCTCTATCAGCAGCAGGTTCTCATCTTCCTGCTGCTCCATATAAACACCGCTTGCCTGGATTTTGTCCAAAACGCCGTTCCTTTTTATTTACATCTGGTCAAAGGGTGTAGGCCGCGACTTATCAACCGTTGGATCATCTTTATCATCTTCGCGCAGTAATGTTTCTGCCCGCATGTTAAATGTCGTTAACAAGGGCGACGCAATGAAGATCGAGCTATATGTACCGACAACCACACCCCAAATCATTGCCGCAGTGAAACCACGGATTACTTCACCGCCCAAAAAGAATAAGGCCAGAAGAGCAATAAGCGTTGTGAAAGATGTCATGATCGTACGGTTCAATGTCTGATTAAGGGACATATCAATAATATCAGCCATATCTTTTTTGCGGAACTTGCGAATATTTTCACGGATACGGTCATAAACAACAACTGTGTCATTAAGGCTATACCCAACGATAGTCAGCAAAGCTGCAATGATAGTGAGGTTAAACTCAAGCCTGGTGATTGAGAAAAAACCTACCGTCAAGAGAACATCATGCACCAAGGCAATAACGGCCCCGACCCCAAACTGCCACTCAAATCTAAGCCAGATATATATTAGAACCATAAATACAGCGACAGATACGGCTATTGTGCCATCACGCGCCAACTCTTCTGAGACAACTGGCCCGATGATATTGGATTGCCGGAAATGTAGATCGGGAATTGCTTTTATCAGCTCGGCCCTAACATGGGTCATAACATCGCTCTGCGCGGCATCATCACCCTGTTGGCGCTCAATACGGATCAATACCTCGCGGTCAGAGCCAAAGCGCTTAACAGATACATCACCAAGGCCAAGACCACCAAGGGCCTCGCGCACATCAGCAAGAGGTACAGGCTTGTCTTCCATACCAACCTCAAGGGTAATACCCCCCTTAAAGTCAATACCAAGGTTCAGCCCTTCAATTGCGAATAAGGCAATTGATGCCAAAATAAGCAATGCCGATGCACCAATAAAAAACCTGCTTTTCGAGAGGAATTTAATATTTGTCTGTTCTGGAATCAGATGTAAAAGCATCTTCTATTCCTCCTATATCGGCAGGGAAGCAGGCCGTGCCCGCTTCAACCAGATTGAAAGAATAAGCCGCGTGAGCAATATGGCTGTAAACATGGATGTGAGAATACCTATCGCCAATGTTACCGCAAAGCCCTGAACTGGCCCAGAACCAAGAAGATACAAAACAGCCGCAGCAATAAAGGTGGTTATGTTCGCATCAATAATGGTTGAAAATGCCTGACCATAGCCCTGCTCCATTGCTTGAAAAGGCTTTTTGCCAGCTTGCTGCTCTTCCCTGATACGCTCAAAAATAAGCACGTTTGCATCAACCGCCATACCAATCGTCAGCACAATACCTGCAATGCCCGGCAGCGTCAGGGTTGCCTGCAACAGGCTAAGAAGCCCCATAATAAGTATCAGGTTGGTCACAAGGGCGATATTGGCAGCAATACCAAACAAGCCGTAACACAGCACCATAAACACAACCACACCAAGGAAACCAACAACAGCAGCAAGCTCGCCTGCTTCAATAGAATCAGCACCCAAATCAGGCCCAACGGTTTTCTCAGATAGAACGGTGAGCTTAACAGGAAGCGCCCCGGCTTTAAGGAGCGTTGCCAGTTCCTGTGCATCATGCGCCGTGCCCATATTGGTAATCTGTCCAGAACCGTTCAAAATCGGTGATTGGATGGTAGGTGCGCTAATGATTTGGTTATCCAGCACAATAGCAAACGGTCGCTTTAAGTTGTTCCGTGTATGGGTCGCAAAACGCCGTGCCCCTGCTGTATTGAACTCAAAGGAAACCGCAGGTTTGCCGAACTGGTCAAAGGTTGCTTGCGCATTTGTCAGGTCATCGCCGGAAACAATCACCCTCTCCTTAATCACCATCATGCCGCCATCTTTCAAAGGCAGCGCTTTTTCACGGCTGCGAAGGCGGCCATTTGCAATATCTTCCTGCGAAAGGCCTGTTACTACGTCATGGAAACTAAGTTTGGCTGTTTTACCAATTAATACCTTGATCTGCTCTGGATCATCAGCACCGGGTACTTCTAGAATAATCCGGTCGCCGCCTTGGGCTTGCAGGGTAATTTCCTTTGTGCCATCAGGGTCAACACGCTTGCGGATAACCTCCATAGCGCGGGAAATAGCATCCCGTTTTTGCAGAGCAATACCTTCATCTGTTAATGTAAGGCGAAAGGTCTTGCCTTCATTTTCAAGCGTCATTTCCTCAACGCCGCCCATAAGGGGGTTTACCCCAAAAGACTGCGTTGTTGTTATGGGGCGCAATTTCTCGCGCGCCAAATCAATCATACTGTCTTCAGAGACCTCAAAAACAACCGAATGCTCTTGGATTTGAATGTTCCTGAAAGTCAGGCCATCTTCGCTTCTGCGAATATCACGAATCTGATCAGCAATATTACTCAGGCGACTTTCAACCACGTCGTCTGTTTCCGCGCCCCACAAAAGGTTTACACCGCCCCTAAGATCAAGCCCCAGATTGAGTGTTTCCTTAGGTAAAAAACCCGGTAGTGACATACGTTCTTCATCTGACAGGAAGTTTGGTAGTGCCATCAAAATACCGGCAATAACAACCCCTAGAACCATCACTACTTTCCAGCGTGGAAAGGTTAACATGGAAAGCCCCTTATACTATATAGTTACTCTGTAATTCACAGACATTGAAACAGTACCAAAACTCAGAAAAGCTTTATTTCTTTTCTTCTGTTGCAACAGGCTGGTTTTTACTGCGTACTTCAGAAAGGGTGCTTTTAACCACTTTCACACGTACACCCTCAGACAATTCCACTTCAATTTCGGTATCATCTTTTACCTTGGTAACCTTACCAATCAAGCCACCCGCTGTTACCACCGTATCGCCCCGGGCAACATTATTCACCATAGCGCGGTGATCTTTCATCTTTTTATTTTGCGGCCTTAAAATAAGAAACCAGAAAACAATAACGATCAGAACGAGTGGTAGGAATGTATCGATTAAGCTTGGTGACGGCGCACTACCGGCCGCCTGTGCAAATGCAGGTGATGAAAACATGTGAATAAACTCTCCTGAAGTACTGGTGAACTTGGTCACCAGATAGCTAAAAAACATCTGGCCGGGACTATAGCTTTATCCGCCTCAAATGCAACACTGGCCTCGCATGATATAAATTCCCATGCTATGAGCTAAACCCCTACATGGTACTATGCAGACGAGGTTGCAAGTGACAAAAGACACTATTGATACGAATGAAGCCCTGATTGCTGCGCTTAAGGGCCTAACTGAGGCTATTAAAGGCACTTCAAACCAAAGTGTAAATAATAACTTTAACAAATCATATCAATCTTATGTTTTTAATGCACAAAATGGCATATTAAAGCCCATTGAAAAAGTATCCTCACCGCCTCTTGATATGCTTTTAGGCATTGACCGCGCGAAGGCAACACTTCTAGAAAATTCTCGCCGCTTTGCAGCAGGGTATTCTGCCAACAATGCCTTGCTATGGGGTGCTCGCGGTATGGGGAAAAGTACAATCGTTAAATCTATCCATAACCAGATTATAACAGAAAACGGCGAGAGTGCCCCTGCACTTGTTGAAATTCACAGGGAAGACATTAGCCACCTGCCTAGCCTTTTGGATCAGTTACGGGACACTGACAAACAGTTTGTTATTTACTGTGACGACCTATCCTTTGATCAGCCTGATACAGACTTCAAAGCCCTAAAATCTGTGCTTGAAGGTGGCTTGGAAGGCAGGCCAGAGAATGTTATTTTTTATGCAACATCCAATCGACGTCACTTGTTACCGCGCAAAATGGCGGATCAGGAAAGTGCAACAGGCATTCACCCAAACGAATCGATGGATGAAACCATAGCCCTCTCTGATCGATTTGGCCTGTGGCTGGGCTTTCATGTTTGCGACCAGCAAGATTATTTGGCTATCATTAGCGGATACATGGAAAAGTTTGACCTGCACCCAGACTTTGACTGGCACCATCAGGCGCTGGAGTGGTCTAAAACACGGGGCAACAGATCGGGCCGAACAGCATGGCAGTATGTTAACAACCTTGCAGGCCAGTTAGAGCGTAAAATAAAATTCTAAGCCCGGTTAAACCTAAAGCCAACTTTCCTTGCTTATTTTATTTACCGCGGCCACCACTTAAATAATCAAGCGGATCAAGTGCACGGCTACCTTTACGAATTTCAAAATGTAGCTGTGGCTGGCTTACACCACCAGTTGAACCAACTCGCGCAACCACTTGACCTTTATCAATTCTTTGCCCTTTACGGACCAATAGTCTTTCCGTATGAGCATAAGCCGTTATCCAGCCATCCGCGTGCTTAAGCAGCAATAGATTACCATACCCTTGCAAGGCATTTGATGCATAAACCACGACGCCTGCCTCAGAAGCCTTAACGGGTGACCCTGCGCTTGCCAGAATATTAATACCATCATTATGCATGCCGCCCGCCTTGGGGCCATACCGTGATGCAAGCTTGCCTTCAACAGGCCATATAAAGCCAGAGGCACTTCGCGGTGGCGGCGCCGGAATGGAGACACTCCTGCCTCGAGAAGGCGGTGTCGCTTCAACCCTTACACGCGAAGCAACTTTCTTGCTTGCGCCACCGGGTAATTTTAGTTTTTGTCCTACAGCTAAACGGTATGGCGGCTTTATGTTGTTTGCCTCCATAAGGGCAGAAGCCGTTACTCCGTACTGCCGTGATATGCTGTAACCGGTTTCACCCTTTTGCACACTATGCACTTTTGTGCCTGGCACACTGAGCACCTGCCCTATTTTTAGCTGGAAAGGCTCTGACAGGTTATTCTCGCTTATTAACGAGCGGACCGGTACACCGTATGCCCGCGATATGGCATAAAGAGTATCGCCTTTTTTAACAACAACGCGGCCACCGCCAGATGTGGGCGAGCTAACAGGGGTAAGAGTATTCGCCGATATGGTCTGTGTCCGTACCGGTACAGGGTTTGCCGCAGTACTTGTTGCATTAACACCGCGCCTTGGGTTCCAGCGTACATCTGGTACGGGAAGCGGCGAATTTCTAATACGGTAAACCGGCTGGATATCAGCAGGAGATTTAGGCCCAGATACACAGCCAGTGAGCAAAACTGCCCCAATCACCAGCATGCTGTATATTCTTGGCAAGGTCAAACTGCTATCCTCCACACGAGCTGATCAGAGAATAGCCATATCGCTGCAATAGGGCAACTGCTTCAAGCCCATTTAACGAAAGCTTTTTTCTAGAACAGGTACCAAAGCTTTACGCGTTTTATGGTGGGTCAGGTCAAGGTGTAACGGCGTTACTGATATCCATTTGTCCCGCACGGCCTTAATATCCTGCTCGTGCCCCGGTGCACCAACTGCACGGCCAAGGCCAAACCAGTAATACCGAAACCCGCGTGGATCAACACGCTCTTCAATATTGTTACCAACCATTTCACGGCGGCCCTGCTCGGTTACCTTAATACCCTGTATTTCATCAACAGGAAAAGCCGGGAAGTTAACATTCATCAAAACATCACGGGGCCAGTCAATATCAAGCAGGCCTTTAATCACATCAGGAGCATACCGCTCTGCTGTAGCCCAGTGGATTTTGTCCTCTGGCCTGATACACTGACTAAAAGCAATTGATGGTATGCCTGCAAGGGTGCCTTCCATAGCAACAGAAACGGTACCGGAATATGTAACGTCCTCTGCCAAGTTACCACCCCGGTTAATGCCAGAGAGAATCAATGTTGGTAGATTATCTTTCATCAGATGGTTCACTGCCATCATCACGCAGTCAGTTGGTGTTCCAGAAACAGCCCAGCGCTTCTCGTCAAGCTTCCTCAGTCGCAAGGGCTTTGTAAGAGTGAGCGAGTGCCCAGCACCTGACTGCTCCTCAGACGGTGCAACAACCCACACATCATCACTAAATTGGCGCGCAATGCGTTCCAGCACACCAATACCAGATGCATTGATACCATCATCATTGGAGACCAGAATACGTTTCAGAGAAACAGGCATCAGGCGCCAATCATTTCAATACCACCCATGTAGGGGCGCAGTGCCTGAGGCACACGAATAGTGCCGTCGGCTTGCTGGTTATTTTCCATTACCGCAATAAGTGTGCGCCCAACAGCAAGGCCTGAACCGTTTAATGTGTGAACAAAGCGTGTTTGCTTCTCGCTCTTTGGCCTGCAGCGCATTTTCATACGCCGTGCCTGAAAGTCACCCATTACAGAACAGCTTGAAATTTCGCGAAATCTATCCTGCCCCGGCAACCATACTTCAATATCGTAGGTACGGCGTGCACCAAAGCCAATATCACCGCTGCAAAGCTTTACAACGCGGTAGGGCAGATGTAAGCGCTTTAACACTTCCTCTGCGCAGCCTGTCATGCGCTCCAGTTCGTCATCAGACTGATCTGCCGTGGTCACAGAAACCAGTTCCACCTTCTCAAACTGATGTTGGCGGATCATGCCGCGTGTATCACGCCCTGCTGACCCAGCTTCTGCTCTGAAACACTGGCTATGCGCAGTAAGTCTGATCGGCAAATCAGCTTCATCCAGAATTTCATCTGAATGCAGGTTGGTTAACGTTACCTCAGATGTGGGGATAAGCCAGTGACCCGTTGTCGTCTGGAAGGCATCATCGCCAAATTTTGGTAGCTGGCCAGTACCCAGAAGCGCTTCGCCCCGCACCATAGCTGGAGTGAGAACCTCCTCATAGCCATGCTCGCTAGTATGCAGATCGAGCATAAACTGGCCAAGCGCACGTTCAAGCCGGGCTAGTGCACCTTTCAGCACCACAAAGCGTGAGCCAGACATTTTGGCAGCACGTTCAAAGTCCATTAGGCCCAGGTCTTCGCCGAGGGTAAAATGCTCTTTTGGTTCAAAAGCATATTTCGCAGGCGCACCCCACCGGCGGACCTCAACATTATCGTCTTCACTGTCCCCTTCAGGCACATCATCATAAATCATGTTCGGCAGGCTCATAAGCGTCATATTAAGCTTTTCACCAATAGCCCGTTCTTGATCTTCAAGTTCTGCCAGCTTTGCTTTAAGGCCGCTCACTTCATCCATTAATGCTGTCGCACCAGCTTCATCACCCTGCGCTTTTGCGCGACCAATAAGCTTTGAAGCCTCATTACGGCGCGCTTGAACTGCCTGAGCTTCAGTCGATAAAGCACGGTGATCTGAATCAAGAGACAGAATTTTTCCAGACATGGCAGCTTCGCCGCGGCGAGCCAGTGCCTTGTCAAAATCTTCCGGATTTTCACGTATAAACTTCAGGTCAAACATGCAGAGTTCCTATGTATTCAAGAAATAACTAGTCAGCAGCACTATCAGATTTAGCTTCTTCCGCAGCTCGTTTTCGCTCGGTAGAAGCTATCAAAATAATGGACAGCTCATACAGGAGCAGCATAGGTATGCCAAGTGCGATTTGGCTTATGGGATCTGGCGGTGTCAAAAATGCGGCAACTAGAAAGGTTGCAACAACCATATACCGCCTTCTTTCACGCAGGCCTTGTGCAGAAACAATCCCCGCCTTGCCCATTAATGTCAGCGCAACAGGCAACAAAAAAGCCAGCCCAAAACCAAATATCATTTGCATCACAAGCGAGAGATACTCACTTACCTTGGCTTCGGCAGCAATTTCAATGGCACCAGCACCACCCGGTTGCTCAAACCCCAACAAGAATTTCCATGCCCACGGAATAACCAGAAAATAAGCAAGGGCCGCGCCGCAGGCAAACAGCACAGGTGTCGCAACCAAAAACGGCAAAAATGCACGCTTTTCATTGCGATATAGGCCCGGTGCCACAAATTTCCATATTTGCAAGGCGATTAAAGGGAACGTTACAATGAAAGCCCCATATAAAGCGACTTTCAGATTTACAAAGAAACCCTCAGTTAGGGCCGTAAAAATCATACGGCGGTTACCGTCATCTCCTTGGGCATCCATATAAGGTTTTGCAAGAATATTGAAAATCTGATCAGAAAAAAACAGCGCAACACCAAAGGCAACCATCATGCCGATAATAACTTTGATAAGCCGCGACCGCAGTTCATTCAAATGATCAAGCAACGGTGCCCTGCTGGCATCCACTTCATCATCCAGGTCATCGTCTACTATATCAGGCTTGTTATTATCGCCACCAATCATACGCGTACTCATACCACTGTCTCGTCTGACTTGGGTTCAGATGGCTTATCTGCCTTTGCAGGCTGTTGCTTTTCCTGCTTACGGTTCGCCATAATGTGGTCTGTTACCTCTTCAGGGCTCATACCCGGCTTCAGACCTTCCTTTTTACGAAGGTCACTAAAGGGGTCAAGCTCCCTTTCTGCCTCGTTTGCAAGGTCATCAAGACTGCGGCGAAACTCATGCGTTAGCTCCCTCGCCTTCTTGACGATGCCGCCAATCGAGCGCAGCAATTTGGGTAGCTCTTTTGGCCCGACAACAACAAGAGCCAAGGCCGCAACAATAAAAATTTCCATTGCGCCAATATCAAACATATAGCTACAAGCTCCGCGTTAGGTGAAAGGGACGAAAAAAACCAAAAGTTTTAGCTTTTTGTTTCTTCTTTGGTTTTCACTATTTCACCATCAATTGTACGCCGGTCCGCTACAGTTTTTGTTTCTTCCTGCTCGGGTTCATCAAGGCCTTCTTTCAAACCTTTTTTGAAACTGGTAATACCCTTGGCAACATCACCCATAAGCCCGGAAATTTTCCCGCGCCCAAAAAGCAACAGCACAAGAAGCGCTACGAGTGCAATTTGCATCCATCCTGGAAACATGTGTCTAAACTCCTGTTACGGGCATCAAGCCCTTCATATCCTTGCTACTTATTATAGGTTCACACTGCTGGTTCATCTGCAGTATCTACCAAATCTTTTTTATTGGCACCTTCTATAGCATCCCTTTCAGAACGTGCAATTGCTTCCTCAATATCTATTTGTCCGTCATCCTGCTCTTCATGATCGGCGGGCTGTGGCATGCCGCCCAATTTATCAAGCGCAATATCCACGCTATCTAGTAACCCTGCAGCCTTTAATTCGTGCAGCCCGGGCAAGTCTTTGATTGTTTCAATACCAAAATGTACCAAAAATTCCTGTGTTGTTCCATATGTGGCGGGTCGACCGGGGGTTTTACGCCGCCCCATAATACGTACCCATTCCGCCTCCATAAGAACGTCAAGTGTTCCCTTAGATATGGTAACGCCGCGAATATCTTCAATCTCTGCTCGTGTAACGGGTTGGTGATACGCAATAATTGCCAAGGTTTCAACTGCAGCACGTGACAACTTTCTGGGCTCATCAATTTCACGCCGTAGCAAAAAGGATAGGTCTTCCGCAGTGCGAAACATATATTTACCTGCAACAAGCACAAGGTTAACGCCGCGCAGCGCATATATTTCCTGCAATGTTGCAAGGTGCGCCACAACATCTACTCCTTCTGGCAAGCGCTCTGTCATTTCTTCAACAGAAAGCGGGCTTTCGCTTGCAAACAGAATAGCTTCCACCATTCGGCAGTCTTGGTGCTGTTTTTGAGATTGCTCAGTCATTCTTAGCCTTATCCGAGGTGGTATCATCATCATTTTTGTAACGTAGATAAATAGGTCCAAATGTCTCCATCTGTCTTAAATCAGCCTGTCCTTGGCGTGCAAGTTCAAGGCTTGCCGCAAACATGCTGGCAAGCGCCGACCTGCGCAGACGCTTATCTTTGAGGTTCGTAGGCAGAAAAGTAGATAACTGTGCCCATGTAAAAGCATCGCCAATAAGGCCGGAAAGACGTTCTATAGCATCTTCAAGAGCATAGATCGGACGGCGTTCAATGCGCAGTTCTGTTACAGAGTGTCGCTGCCTATTGTCGCCGTAAGCCTTTAAAAGCTCATAGAAAGTAACATCATAACAGCCCAGTTTTAAAAGTTTCAGCCCCTCTGGCCTACCACGCCTGAATACATCACGCCCTAGCCTGTCACGAGCCATTAACCGCGCACCAGCTTCGCGCATAGCTTCTAGTCGCTGTAGCCGTAACTGTAGTCGAAAAGCAAGTTCTTCCGCTGAAGGTTCTTCATCGTCATCTTCTTTTGGAAGTAACAATCGCGATTTAAGATACGCCAGCCATGCCGCCATCACCAGATAATCTGCAGCCAGCTCTAACTTTAGCTTACGGGCAGCAGTTACAAATTCCAGAAACTGCTCTACCAGTTCGAGAATAGATATTTGTGAAAGGTCTACTTTTTGTGCGCGCGCCAAAGTAAGCAAAACATCAAGAGGGCCCTCAAAACCATCCATGTGCAAGACAAGCTGGTCTGGGTCCATTCTCTGCCGGTCTTTAACCGGTATATCTTCTTCAAACTCTGTCATATTGTGGCGTCTTATAGCACCTGCTTTTACAGCCCGGTTATTGATAACACCAGACTATACAAAAACTGCGACGGCACAACGATTATGCCGGGAACAAAGATAAACAAACCAATAATGACAAAAAAACCATATGGTTCAATTGTACGAAGGCCCTCTGCCGCATCGTCTGGCAAAAAATACTCAAGCACCTTACCGCCATCTAGCGGTGGAATAGGGAGTAAGCTGATAACCAGAAATATGCAGCTTAAAAAGATACCCGCATGGCCGGTCTGCACAAGCCAATCAGCCGGCGTGAATCCAAAAGCATAGGCTATACGCACAACATAAGCCCATAATAGCGAAAGAACAATCAAGCTAACGGGGCCTGAGAGTGCCATTAAAAGCAAATCGCGTTTCAGGTTTTTAAAATACTGCGGGTTAATATCAATTGGCTTTGCCTGCCCTAAAAGTATTGGCAAGTTAAGAAACACAAAGGCAACAATAGGTACCACCCCTGTCCAGATAGGGTCTGCATGATTCAAAGGATTGAAAGAAAGCCTGCCTGACATGGCAACCGTTGGGTCGCCCAGTTTATGAGCCACAAACCCGCGCAGTGCCTCGCGCATGGTAACCGCAAACAAAAATGGCAAAGCCATAATGCTAAGCTCGTAAAGCTTTAAGGAAAAATCTGGCACTTTTTACTCCTAGAAACGAGACATTAGTTCTTCATAGCGGCGTTTTAAGTCAGCACGGTCCGGTACGGGGGCATGCTCAGCATTCCGAATGAGGGTTGCAAGCCTTTTCTCAACGCTATTATCCCCAGCTGTCAAGTTCTCTGCCACACTGCGCATTTCAGCCATATCACCATTACAGTGCAAAACAAGATCACAGCCAGCCTTGATGGAATCGCTCGCAAGTGTCCCTATATCACCCTTTAGTGCTTTCATCGACAAATCATCTGTCATCAGAAGCCCAGAAAAACCAATCCGCATTCGAATAATTCGGGCAATGACAAGTCTGGATAAAGTCGCTGGTTTTTCAGCATCAATATCACTGTATATAATATGCGCTGTCATACCGAAAGCGGCATCCTTAAGGGCCCTGAACGGCGCAAAATCTGTTTCATCAAGCGTCGCAAGCGGTGTGTCAACAACGGGAAGGTCAAGGTGGCTGTCAACTGTGGCCCTGCCGTGACCGGGGATATGTTTGATAACAGGCAAAATACCACCAGCCTGCAGAGCATCTATTGTAATTTTTCCAAAAGAAGCAACCAACTGCGGGTCCGAGGAAAACGCACGGTCACCAATGATGGGGTCTGCATTTCTCTGCCGCACATCCAGCAGTGGCAGACAATTCACTGTTATGCCCACCCGCCTTAAGTCATCAGCCAGCAACCTACAGTTAAGCCTGAGCGCACTTGCAGCGAGCGTTGGATCATGCCGAGCCATATCACCAAAGACAGCCATAGGCGGGTATTTGCGCCAGTGAGGCGCTGTCATACGTTGCACCCGGCCACCTTCTTGATCAATCAAGATAGCAACCTTGTGCCGCCCAACTGTTTTTTTCATATCTGCCGTTAAAGCAGCAACTTGTTCGCGGCTTTCAATATTACGCGCAAACAAGATAAACCCTGCTGGCTTTACTTTCGCAAAAAACGCACGCTCTTTTTCCGTTAAACTAGGGCCTGAACAGCCAAAAATAGCCGGTATCATTAAACAACCTTAAGGATTTACAACAATACAGGCTTGCTCACCAGCCCTGAGAGACAAACAGACCTGATCTGCTGCAGCCCGATTTTCAATAGGTCCTACACGTAAGCGGTATAGTGTCCGGTCACCTGAACTTACTTTTTCATATGACGGTGCTTTATCATTTAACTGCGCAGAAAATTTGTTTTTAATAGCGCGCCATGCTTTCTCAGCAGTTTCCTCTGACCCATAAGCACCAAGCTGAATGCGGTATGTAGGCTTGCTTGCAGCAGGCTTTGGCTTAGGCGCTGCCGCTTTTGGCTCATCAGCAACTGTTATGCTTTTTTCAGGCTTCTCGGCCGTCGTGGGCGCAGACTGTTTCATATCAGCTAAAACAGAGTTTACAACTTCGTCTGTTGTAGGCGATGTATCCTGTGAAGCAGACGCTGTTTCCTCTGGTTCTTCCGGTAACTCAACGGGTTCTTCCGCTTGTGGCCCAAGCGTAACCTGACTATGGTCTTCTGTGCCATCAATCCGGCTAAAAACCTCTTTATCCTGATATTCAACCTGTAATCCACCCGGGTCATCAGGCTTTTCACGAAGTGGCTCAGACGGTGCAACAACATGGCGCGGTGGTTCAGCACCTGAACCGTCATAAAGAAACACCAGTACAGAAACAAACAGAACCAGCAGCACCACTGCCGCTGAAGCCGAAATGATCACAGTCTTTCTGGCTTGCCAAAAAGTTACGTTAGGCTCTTCCTCTGGTACAGGTTGCAGCCACGGTGGAATATCTTTACCACCCGTTATGCCAGTATGATCATCTCTCTCGTTCATCAGCGCATTTCCTTTAGTGGTGTAACGCCTAACACCTCTAGGCCACTTGCAATTACTAGCGCAACACTCCTAATAAGCGCAAGCCGTGCTTTTGTTGTGGCTTCATCGCCCTCTATTATAAACCGAAGTGACTGGTCATCATTGCCTTTGTTCCAAAACGTATGAAACTCTGATGCAAGATCATAGAGAAAAAACGCAATCCGGTGAGGTTCATGGGCCTCTGCCGCACTTTCAACCATACGCGGCCACTGTGCACATACCTGTATCATGGTCACTTCGCTTGGATGTGACAATAAGGAAAGATCAGCATTTAATAACGAACCATCACTCGTATCAAGATTAGGAAAAGCTTCCACAGCTTTCGCCAAAACCGAGCAAACCCTTGCATGCGCATACTGTACATAGAATACAGGGTTATCTTTCGATTGCTCCATAACTTTTGCAAAATCGAAATCCAGTGGCGCATCATTCTTGCGGGTCAGCATGATAAAGCGGGTCACATCGCTGCCCACTTCTTCCACAACCTCACGCAGCGTAATAAAATTACCCGCGCGCTTCGACATTTTAAACGGTTCGCCGTTTCTAAAAAGCCGCACAAGCTGGCATAGTTTAACGTCGAGGTCGGCATCAGACGCCAGCGCTTTCACGGCAGACTGCATGCGTTTAACATACCCGCCGTGGTCAGCACCCCACACATCAATCATGGTTTTATAGCCACGCACATATTTATCGTAGTGATAGGCTATGTCAGCGCCAAAATAGGTGTAATCACCCGATGATTTTTGTAGTGCCCTATCCACATCATCGCCAAAATCTGTAGCTCTAAACAGGGTTTGTTCACGGGGCTCCCAGTCATCAGGCAATTTGCCTTTTGGGGGTTCGAGAACACCTTCATAAATATGGCCCTGCTGTCTCAGCACATCCACAGCATCAGCAATACGGTTTGATTCGTGCAATGTCCGTTCCGAAAAGAACTCGTCATGCTCAACCCCTAAAAGCTTCAAGTCATCACGGATCATATCCATCATGGCATTAGACGCTTCTTCCTTAAAAAGAAGCAGCCATTCGCTCTCGTCCTTGTTCAGGTATTTTTCGCCGTATTTTTCTTTAAGCGCATGGCCAAGCGGCACAAGATAGTCACCAGGGTAAAGACCTTCGGGTATTTCACCAATATCTTCCCCAAAAGCTTCACGGTACCGAAGGTGGGCTGACCGGGCGAGCGTATCAATCTGGCTGCCTGCATCATTAATATAATATTCTTTCGTTACCTTATGCCCTGCCTTCGACAAAAGGTTAGCCAACGCATCCCCGAATACCGCGCCCCGCACATGTCCAACATGCATGGGGCCTGTGGGGTTAGCCGAAACATATTCCACATTTACGGGAATTCCCGCGCCCACAGTGCTGTCGCCGTAAGCCTTGCCTTCACGCAGAATAGCCGCAACCTGACTTTGCCAGAAAGAAACTGAAAGGCGCATATTAATAAAGCCGGGGCCAGCCACATCAACAGCCGTAACATATTCGTTTTGTTCAAGGCGCGGCGCTAACATGTCAGCGATATCACGTGGCTTCATACGCGCAGCTTTCGCAAGCACAAGCGCGGCATTTGTTGCCATGTCTCCGTGCGACGCGTCGCGCGGCGGCTCAACAGCGATACCGGTCATCACTAACCCTTGGGGAAGAGACCCTGCATCAACAAGCTCTTGCAGCTGTTCATCTACAACTGCCCGAAAATGGGTAAAAACATTCATTTTACTACTCTGAATCCAGTTTATTCCGGCCTACAAAGCATACGCGCAGACCAATTTAAGTCATTGCTATAGGGAAACACGCGATAGATCAAACAACTTAGCATGTTCACGGAATGCAAATCTGTCTGTCATGCCCGCAATGAAATCGGCAACAACACGGGCCGTTTCTTCTGAACCCGGCTCTCCCGCACGCTCATTCCATTCCGTTGGTAGGCATTCAGGCTCTGCATTATAGAGCACAAACAAATCAGCCACCACCCGCTTAGCCTTACTGGCCATACGGTTCACAAGATAATGGCGGTACATGCGATCAAACAAAAAGCCTTTCAGTTCCTTGATTGCATTCTCCATATTACGCCCAAATGCAATTACCGGGGCACCAGCGTTCCGGATATCGTCAACAGACTTTGGGTTAAGCTCGCGAATACGGCGGTTACTTTCCACCATCATATCAGCAACCATGCGGTTGATCATACGGCGTACCAACTCGTGAATCAGTATATCCTGCGGCGCAGATGGATATGTTAACTGCACTTCGTCAATCAGCTGCGCCACCACAGGTATCTTCTTTAGCTCGTCAAGTTCAAAAAGGCCCGCACGCAAGCCATCATCAAGGTCATGGCTTGAATATGCGATATCGTCAGCAAGCGCCGCAAGCTGGGCCTCTGCGCTTGCGTATGTGTGCAACATCAAGTCATTTTCCGGCAAATAATCGCGCAGCGCAAAAGGAAGCTCGGCAGGCGGCTTTTTATAATCGATCTCAGCATCAACAACAGGGCCGTTATGCTTTGCGAGACCTTCCAACGTTTCCCATGTCAGGTTCAGGCCATTGAAAGAGGCATAACGACGTTCCAAACGAGTTAGAATGCGTAGCGCCTGAGCATTATGATCAAAGCCTTGATAATCCTTCATACAATCATTCAAGATCATTTCCCCCACATGACCAAACGGTGGATGGCCTAAATCATGGGCAAGTGCAACAGCTTCACCCAAATCTTCATTTAGGTGCATGGCCCGGCATGCGGAGCGTGTAATCTGCGACACTTCAAGTGAATGGGTAAGGCGCGTTCTGAAATGATCACCCTCGTGATACACAAAGACCTGAGTTTTATGTTTTAGACGCCGAAATGAAGAGGAATGAATCACCCTGTCCCTATCACGCTGATAACAACTACGAGAAGGTGTTTCAGGCTCTGGATGCAAGCGACCGCGGCTCTGTGAAGGTTTGCAGGCATAAGGAGCAAGCGTGTCTTCATAGTTTACCAGCGTTTCGGTCATGCGTCTCTCCATTGGGATTTTGAATCATAATAATGTTGCGAACAGTATCCGCACCGGTCGTAATCAGCAACTGATTATAATGAACATTGGCATACTTTTTTTAGAAGATGCCCTGACCCTAAATTTCCAGATGTATGATGACCTACTCTTGCTGCTTATAATAGCTTTGCACTACTTTATAAATCACGATACCAAACACGGTGTATAACAATCATAGGATACTGCTCATGACAGCACATAGTGATGCTACCCCATCAACCACCGCAGCCCGTAATGCAGATATTTTCCAGAAGAAAATCACCTTTGAAAAAAAGATGGGCATCACCTTGTGCAAAATTGCCCCCACTGAAGCTACTTTGAAGATGACGGTAACAGACGATGTACTAAACTTTTTTGGCAGTGCTCACGGCGGGGCAATTTATACACTTGCTGACGCGGCTTTTGCCTATGCATGCAACACGGAAGAGTATGTAACTGTTGGGGCTAGCTGTACGATGGATTACCTACTACCTGCCTATTCTGGTGACGACCTAACAGCAACAGCAAGCCTTTACGCAAAAAATGGCAGGCAGGAAATTTATCATATTAAAATAACCAACCAAAACAATGAGCTAATTGCTATTTTTACAGGAAAATCAGCAAAAACTAAAACATTGATAATCGATAGTTAAAGCCAAACGCCCAATATCATGGTAACATGATAGAAACATATATCCTGCTAATGCGGTTGATTGTTGGCCCCCCGCACCTTACATATAGTAAGCACCAGAAACCCATGATTAGTTAGTGTTTTAAATGACAGATAAATCAACACCAGTCACCTTAAGTGAAACAGCCGCCGCAAGGGTTGCAAAGCTCATTGCCCAACAAGGCAATCCTGAGCTTAAACTACGTCTTACGGTCTCTGGCGGCGGTTGCAGCGGTTTCCAGTATGGTTTTGACTTTGATGAAAACCAAAAGCCCGACGACATTGTGGTAACAAAAAGCGGTGTAACCATGCTGGTTGATAGCATGTCTCTGCTGTACCTTACCGGTTCTGAAGTTGATTATGTTGAAGATCTTGTTGGGGCCTCGTTTCAGGTGGTGAACCCTAATGCCACAGCATCATGCGGATGCGGTACATCATTCTCCATTTAACGGTTTCCACACAGCAGGTTGACGCCCATGAAAATTGCGACCTTTAACATTAACGGTGTGAAAGCGCGCCTGCCCCGCGTTCTTGAATGGCTTGACGAATTTTCACCGGACGTTGCATGTTTGCAGGAAATTAAAAGTGTTGACGAAAATTTCCCGCGCCTCGAATTTGAAGACAAAGGCTGGCATGTGGAAACCCACGGCCAAAAGGGCTTTAACGGTGTTGCCTTTATATCCAAAGAACCCATGACCGATATTCTGCGCGGCTTACCCGCCGTGGATGGCAGCGTGGATACAGAAGACGACCATGCCCGCTATATTGAGGGTACGGTAGCTGGTGTTCGTATTGCATCCATCTACCTGCCAAACGGCAATCCCCAGCCCGGCCCAAAGTTTGATTTTAAACTGGCGTGGATGGAGCGGTTGATTGCCCATGCTGAGCGCTTACTCAGTGCCGAAATGCCGGTAGTGCTAGCCGGTGACTATAATGTTATCCCACACGATGAAGATTGCCATAACCCAGCAGCATGGGTGGGGGATGCTCTAACCCAGCCAGAAAGCCGTGCGCGTTTTCGCACCCTTAAAAACCTTGGGTACCTTGATGCTATCCGGCAAATCAAGCCTACCGGTGCCGCCTATACATATTGGGATTTTCAGCGCGGCGCATGGCAAAAAGACCACGGCATCAGGATTGACCATCTGCTGCTATCACCGCAGGCCGCTGATATGCTGAAAAACGCAGATGTTGACCGCATACCAAGGGCTAAGGAAAAACCAAGCGACCACACGCCTGTCTGGATTGAATTGGAAACCTCTTAAGAAACCTTACGCGTCAACTACTGCGTACGGCGTATTTTCGCGGTTATTTTCTGGCTGGCCTAATGTTTCCAGCGACGGTGTTACATACTCATCAACAGACACAATTTGGTTCCCGGCATCCACATGGACAGCCCGGGAAATCCGCCCGGGTAACTGGTTTGCAGGCACGCTCTCATAGCCCATGATAATTGCCATATCGCCTTTGTTAAACTGGTGCGCCGCTGCACCGTTCAAGCAAATAACTCCAGACTTTTCTGTGCCCTCAATGACATAGGTGGTTATGCGCTCGCCGTTTGTAATATTTACAACATCAACAGCAGTGTTTGGTAAAATACCAGAGACCCTTAGCAGCTCTGGGTCTACGGTTATGGAACCAACATAATTAAGTTCTGCACCCGTCACTGTAACGCGGTGCAACTTACCATACATAAACTCGCGCAGGGCAGTATCTAATACAGGCTTACTCATATATCCGGCTCCACAAAAATAGGTGATGCCGATATGACGTTCCCAATATTAAAAATCAAGTATTTTCCGTGAAGGCTTTACTTGGGAACCAGAGGTTTATCCGCTTGGCGGATCATTTGGATACGCGCAATCTGTGTCCAGTTCTTGCCACCATCTGTGGACATATCATATGTAAGTTCGCGGATATCTTCACCTGTTATGATATACTCAAACTTCTGAAGCTCCGTACCATTATCATTTGGTGCATGACCAACAAACCGCATGCCGTCACCAAACTTTCGCCCTCGGAAAGTGGTAATAACCGTACCAAGATCATCAACCCATACCTGCCGCCAATTCATGGCCTCTTTATCAAAGGTATTAATTGCAAAACCGGCAAATCCATTTCGGCCAGATAGAGTTTTGTAAAAATCACCCCAGTTCTCAAAAGAGACATATTCAAAAGAAATGCACCCCCCAAGGGCTGGTTTATAATCAGCGTAACCACCTGGCACCCATTTACCATCTTTCAGGATTTTCAAGGCCCACCTACCATGCATAAAATCAAGCTCGTGGTAATCAGGTGTATTACAGCTTGGGCTTTCATATGGTGTCGTGCCAAACATTTGGTTTGGTGTAACTGTTTGTGCTCTGATGGGTAAACTTGTTGCTATTAGTAAAAATCCTGCAATACCGGTTTTAATAGATAGCATAACACACCTCCAATCCATGAAAACCAGCCTACCTCATCTTGCCTGCAAAAGAAAAGAAAGGCTTTACCCACACAGATACAATCAGCTTTATTCCGGTGTACTGTCTGTGTCTGGTGCGGGTTTTGCAGTTTCATGCAAACAGATACGGTATCGAAGGCCGTGGGCAACAGCGATAGTAAACATAATATAAAAACCAACTGTATATTGCAAAATACCCACCACTGCATGCCAGCCCGCCAAGCTCGCCAGCACCATTGGTATCATAAGTATTGAATATAGCAGCACCAGTACAATTGCAAAATCAACTGTATGGGGGTGTTCTAACCCTTCCTTATCAGAACCAACAGCGGTCTGTGTCAGGTTTGCCGAAACCAGAGAATAAATAATACACATGGTAATGGTACTCAACACTTCAAGCAAAACATCACCGTGTGCTGATGTAGCAATATCGCCAGAAGTATTTGACATTTGATCTATAAAACTGGTTGTGAGCCCAATCGCGCTAAGCGCCGTTTGAATAACAAGAGAAACCAGCACCGTTATTAGCCCTATTAGCAGAAACTTGACCATATTGATCGCCGCTGCTTTGTATGCCTTACTGTATGGGCGAATAGCCGCCCCTTCTTCTCCGAACGCTGCAAACCTCACCCAAAAGTTAAATATATAAGCAAAAGCAAATAAAATGGTGCAAACAAGCACAAACGTGGCGGCCAAAAAGGCAAAAGCATCACCAGCCCCTGTCATATTACCTTGCAGGAACTGCCCCACAACAACCATATCAATTCTGGCAGCAAAAAAAACAAGCCCCATTAGGAATGAGCCTAACACAACTCCCGACACTATAATGCCAAATGCCTTTAAAACATCCATCCAGCTTTCGCTTGGCATATTTAAAGATGCTTTTGTCACTTCAAGAATTGGAAATTTATTTTCCATAACACTGTATTCCTCATGTCAGGTTTTCAGGCGCTTTACACTTCATCACCCTATTGGACAGAACAAAATATACAAGCCTGTTTCCACACCCTTATCACTAGTTTATAACACAACCATCATTTTCTATGGCATTCGAGGGCAATGCCTAATTTTTTATCTGTCTACTTTAAGGGGGCATTCATGGGGCTGGTAAACTGTAATAACATAAGTGACTTAAGAAAATTAGCACACAAGAAACTCCCAGCACCTATGTTTCATTATATTGATGGTGGTTCCGATGATGAATGGACACTAGGCCGAAGTACAGACGCCTTTTCTGATTATGAACTCCTCCCCTCTTACCTTAAAAATATTGAAAATATCGATTTAAGAACCAAGATACTAGGCACCACGCTTGATTTGCCGTTTTTTCTGGCACCCACAGGTATGTCGCGGTTATTTCATCACGAGAAAGAGCTTGGGGCCTGCAAAGCAGCAGACAAGTTTGGCACCCTCTACAGCCTTTCAACACTGGCAACAACAAGCTTGGAAGAAGTTGCAGCATCCACCGCTGGGCCAAAAATGTTTCAAATATACATTCTTAAAGATAGAGGCCTTACGCGCGAATTTGTTACGCGCTGCAAAGAGGCAGGCTATCAGGCCCTTTGCTTGACTGTGGATACAATGCTTTCAGGCAACCGCGAGCGTGACCGGGTGAACGGTATGACCATGCCGCCTAAATTTACCCTAAAAAGCATGATGAGCTATATAACCCACCCAGTATGGGCAATGAACACGCTTTTGCACCCTGATTTCAAGCTTGCAAATGTTGCCCACCGCGTTGATGCCATTGGTAAAAGCACAATGGGCCTTATGTCATACGTAAACAGCCAGTTTGACCGCACGGTCACATGGGATGATGCTGCATGGCTTGTTAAAGAATGGGGCGGCCCCTTTGTGATTAAAGGACTTCAAACACCGGCGGATGCAAAAAGAGCCGTTGAGATTGGTGCTTCCGCCATCATGATATCAAATCACGGCGGCAGACAGCTTGACACAACACCAGCCCCTGTCGATTGCATACGCCCTATCAGGGATGAAGTTGGTAATGCGCTAGAGTTGATTGTCGACGGCGGCATCCGTCGGGGCACCCATGTTGTTAAGGCGCTTGCCTTAGGGGCAAATGCCTGTTCGATTGGGCGGCCGTATCTATACGGTCTCGCCTCTGGTGGGCAGAAGGGTGTGGAGCATGCCATAGACTTACTTGCCAAAGAAGTCGAGCGGGATATGGCCCTGCTGGGATGCACGGACATAGCCTCCTTAACAGAAAGCTATATCCAGCAGCGCCGATGATTACCGCCTGTTATATTTTACGAACAGCACCCAGTGATGCTGATGTTGTCATGGATGCATAAGCTCTAAGAGCGGCAGTTACTTTACGTTTCCGCACTTCAACTGGCTTCCATGCCTTTTCGCTCTTTGCATCCATTGCAGCCCGACGTTCGGCAAGCACCGCGTTAGACACACGCACATTAATGGTGCGGTTCGGAATATCAATGTCGATCATATCGCCCTCTTCCACAAGGCCAATCGCACCACCCTCTGCTGCCTCTGGGCTGGCATGACCAATTGACAGGCCGCTGGTACCACCAGAAAAACGGCCATCTGTTAGAAGGGCACATTCCTTACCAAGCCCAATAGATTTTAGGTAACTTGTTGGATAGAGCATTTCCTGCATACCCGGCCCCCCTCGTGGGCCTTCGTAGCGAATAATAACCACATCACCAGCCACAACCTTGCCGCCGAGGATCGCCTCAACCGACGAATCCTGACTTTCAAACACCCGCGCACGACCAGAAAACTTCCAGATGCTTTCATCCACACCAGCAGTTTTTACAATACAGCCATCTTCTGCAATATTACCGAACAGAACAGCAAGACCACCCTCTTTGCTATATGCATGCTCTAAGCTACGGATACAGCCGTCTTTGCGGTCTAGGTCGAGGCTGTCATAGCGCTTACTTTGGCTAAAGGCCTCCGTTGTGCGCACGCCGCCTGGGCCAGCCCGGAAAAAGCGGTGCAGATCAGCGTCATTACTGGTCAGCACGTCAAAGCGCTTGATTGCCTGCCCGATAGTGTCGGAATGCACAGTGGGGCAATCCTGATTAATAAGGCCAGCGCGGTCGAGTTCACCGAGGATGGCAAAAATCCCCCCTGCCCTGTGCACATCCTGAATATGATACTTATTGGTAGCAGGCGCGACCTTGCACAGATTTGGCACACGGCGTGACATGCGGTCAATATCCGCCATCGTAAAATCAACTTCACCTTCCTGCGCTGCGGCCAGCAAATGCAGCACTGTGTTGGTAGACCCACCCATGGCGATATCCATGGCGATAGCATTTTCAAAAGCTGCTTTAGATGCAACAGAACGCGGTAAAACACTTTCGTCTTCATCCACATAATAACGTTTTGTAATATCAACAATTAGCCGTGCAGCTGTTAGGAACACTTCTTTGCGGTCTGAATGCGTTGCAAGCGTGGTACCATTACCCGGCAGAGACAGGCCCAACACTTCAGTGAGGCAATTCATACTGTTAGCAGTGAACATACCACTACAAGACCCGCACGTTGGGCAGGCGTTCTGCTCAATCGCCTCTACCTCTTCATCAGAAATATTAGGGTTTGCAGCATCAACCATCGCATCAACAAGATCAAGTTTCCTTGTTTCACCATTATAGTCGCTTTCGCCAGCCTCCATAGGGCCACCAGACACAAACACAGATGGAATATTAAGGCGCAAAGAGGCCATAAGCATGCCGGGCGTAATTTTATCGCAGTTCGAAATGCAAATAAGGGCATCAGCACAGTGCGCATTCGCCATATATTCAACACTATCTGCGATAATTTCGCGGCTTGGCAGGCTGTACAGCATACCGTCGTGGCCCATGGCAATGCCGTCATCCACCGCGATAGTATTAAATTCCTTCGCTATACCACCCGCTTTTTCAATCTCGCGCGCTACCATTTGGCCAAGGTCTTTCAGGTGTACATGGCCCGGCACAAACTGTGTGAAACTGTTCACAACAGCAATGATAGGCTTTTTAAAGTCCCCGTCTTTCATACCTGTTGCGCGCCAAAGCGCACGGGCGCCTGCCATGTTACGGCCATGAGTGGATGTACGGGAACGATACTGTGGCATCTAACTGCTCCGAAATTTTAACCTGACACTATACTCGCGTCCTATACGCAAATTCAGCACGAATGTACAGGCTAGCGTTTTATTTTTTTGTAATAAAAAATCACAATTTATATTTATTTAGTAATATAATTACAAAATAAGCCGTTACAATCAACCCAAACATACATTGCTCATATATACTAGAGCCTATTACCATCCTTAAGCTAAAGAGATAGTCTTAAGTCCCCTCTAACAACTTAATGCAGGAACAGACTTCGCCATAGACAAAGGGAAGCTTTTCTCCATATTCTGTATTTGAGTATTTAATGAGGGTATATATGTCTGAAGGAATGATGGAACCATACGGTGGGCCAATAAGCTTTTTCCGCCTGCCCTATGCTGAAAACGCCGCAGGGTTGGATATTGCAGTTATGGGGATTCCATTTGATCTGGCAACAACAGGCCGATCTGGTGCCCGTATGGGGCCACGTGCAATCCGTGAAATGTCACTTACCATGGCGGAGTTCCCTTGGGGTGTTTGGCCGTGGGATTATCATTTCAACGACAAATGGAAAGTTGCTGACCTCGGCGACGTGATGGGCTTTACCGCCTACCCTGACCGCATGTTCAACCTTGTTGAAGAACATGCAGATACTGTTCTCGCAGCAGGTAGCGCCCTTCTTACCCTTGGCGGCGACCATTCTGTTACTTACCCTTTACTGAAAGCACACGCTAAAAAGCATGGCCCGCTTGCCCTTATTCACTTTGATGCCCACAGCGACACATGGGAAAGTGACGACCTGAACCACGGCACCATGTTTTATCATGCTATCAAAGAAGGTATCATTCTGCCTGAGCACTCCATTCAAATGGGCATGCGCACACCAAACCCGGAAACAATGGGCATGCTGGTAATTGACGGCAACGAATGTCTGAAAACCACGGCAGAAGCCCTTGCCAAACGTATTAGAGAGCGCGTCGGCAACCAGCCTGCCTACCTGACGTTTGACATCGACTTTCTAGACCCAGCTTATGCACCGGCCACAGGCACACCAGTGGTTGGCGGCCCCAATGTGGCCTATGCCCGTGAAGTGCTAAAACTACTGGCCGGGCTAAACATTGTAGGCGGTGATCAGGTAGAGGTTGCCCCCCATTATGAGGGGCCGGGCCAGATCACAGCGCTTGCAGGCGCCACCATTGCTGCAGATATTCTGTATCTAATAGGCGAATCAAAAAGCACGTAACCGATTGATCTAGTTAGGCTGTTTTCATGTCCCTAATTTTCCCTCAAGCTTATCTTTATGACAGCGTGAGAAATGACCCCCTGCAAGAAGCGCTAACTGCAAAATGGATACTTCCTAACCTTGATCTGATTACAGCGGGTATTGACAAAACTCGGCAAGCAATTGACCGACATTTTGAAAAATTAAAAGAACAGAGCAAAACTGAAAAAAGCCCAAAGGATGCAAGCCTTAAAAATATTCAGGATTATCCTTACGGTTACTGCGACACGATAAGAGACAGTGTATGGAGCACTATCCAGCGCTCCTTACATTCAGATAAAAAAGGCGGACATTATTTTAATGCAATTGCCTGCTTTATTGATGAAGGCGGTGTTTTCAAAAGAATATGGGGGGAACTGACATACGGCCCTTATTTCCAAAATGCTATCCAGCTTGGTACTTATTATGTTGATGCTTCAAATGATACGGTTGTCATCACCAAACCCAAGCTTGATATTAAGCCCCTTGCAGAAGCAAGCTTTCAAAACATCGACACTTTTGAACATTATTTTGATGTAGCCAGTGCTTATTATCAGTGGGACACATACCCGAATATATATTTACCACAAATGGCCGCACTATTTCCTGCTGTTGCTGTACACAAAAAAGCAGGCGTTACCCTACTGTGTGATATTCCGCGGCCATTATTTTTTAAAAATGTGCAATCAAAAGGAAAGCTGGCGCAGCAGTTTTTAAGCCATTCTAACTATAGCAAAAAAACGCTTTCAAAAGATAAAGATGCAACCCTGATGCAGTTTGCCAGAGGCCACTATCACCCTTTGCTGGCTTTACACCTGAAACGTGCCCCCAAGATATCTGAGATACTATCTAATAGCGACAAAAGTGCCTTTCAAATATTACATGACTGGCTATCATCTGGTTATTCTACTGATCACTATACGAGCTATCTGGTTCAAATGGATAACTTTAGAAAACACCTTGGTGCCGCTCTTAGGGAATATTCTTTCAAGGGCCTTACTGCGCCAGCACAACCAAACTAATAGCCACCCCCATCTACTGCGCTAGTAGAATAACCAGATAATATACCGTGCAACTGGCCACTTTCTTCCATTATTGAAAGCGACAGGTCTATATGCTGAATAAAGGCTTCTGTTATGGGGGTTCGCCAACAAACAAATGCATCCTCAGCTTTATAGAGTACAAAACGTTCATCATAGCGATAATGTACGGGTGATCCCGCAAGCTTGAAATACCTCTCAACATCATAATCTGCAGCAACAACGGCAGAAACACGACCCTGATCAAGTAGTTTAAAGGCGGTTTCCACCCCAAAGACAGATATAACCTCTTTTCCCGCTGCCATATCGTAATTTCTAAAAAAGTCGCTGCCCCCCATTGCTACTTCAGCAGCAAAAGTACGCTCTTCCAGGTCAGCGGCTGAGCGGACCATAGAATCACCCGGAACTGTATAAGCCCTGACGCTAACGGTATTCACAGGCTTTGACATAACAAGAAAGTCCACATCAGTATTACGGGCCGTATAATAATCTCTATCTGTAGGCGAGAAAAAAATACAGTCACTTTCATGAGCAAAAAATGATATGGATGCCCGTTTCACAGGGCGCATAGTCAACAATAACTTACCCTCATAACCTGCTTCGATAATATCCAGCACCTGATTGTAAGGTCCTTTATATTCGCTATGCAAAAGCCCTTTCACTGAAGCACCAGAGATTTTAATAGTACTTTCAGGGGTTACTGATAGTTTCTCACCACTATAAGCAGGCAGTGCGCCTAATAAAAAAGCAATAGTGAAGCAAACACCACAAACAAGTAGGGAGTCTATGCCCCTAAAGATGATGTTTTTCAAAAGCAGTCCTAAAATCATAGCCGCCAAAAGTTGCTTGGGCCCAAAACATATTGAAAGGATGCCCGTTTTACCAAAGGACATCAAGTAGAACTCAGACTTTCAATAACCTTGGCCTTAGTAAATCACAATGCTCAAACAAAGAAAGCCACCCACAGTGTGGTGGCTTTCTGTTTCCATATACTGGTTAGTTCTTGGCGCTTGGTCTTTAGCCTAGTCGAGCAATAGCCGCTGTTATCTTCTCGATTTGTGCCTCAAGATCTACGAGCTGTTCTTTCGCTTCTGCAACCACATGCTCAGGAGCTTTCGCAACAAAACCCGCATTTGAAAGACGGCCTTTAATGCTACCTGCTTCTTTTGAGAGCTTTTCAAGGCTTTTGCCTAGACGAGCTTTTTCAGCATCCAAATCCATCAGACCCGCGAGCGGTAGGTAAACCGTTGCTTCATCCACCACTAACTGGGCCGCACCTTTACTTTCTGCTGTGTCGACGGCTTCAGCTTTTTCCAGTCGAGCTAACCGACAGATCATATCTTGAAACACATTTAGCCGGTCTTTGGTTGTGGTAGATGCCCCCACAATCAGCGCTGTTGCCTTCGCGCTTGCAGGAACATTCATTTCCGCACGCGTCGAGCGTACTTCGCTGATAAACCTTATCGCCCAGTTCACCTCTTCTGCCGCCGTCAGATCAACAGCGCTCACCACAGGCCATGAAGCATTGATCAGATCATATGCCCGATCGTCTTTGGTCGCATGCCACAGTTCTTCAGTGATAAACGGCATAAAAGGGTGCAAAATGACCAAAATTTGATCAAGAACCCAGCCTGCAACAGCGCGAGTTTCGGCCTTTTCTTCCTCGTTTTCACCCCAAAATACCGGCTTCACAAGTTCCACATACCAATCGCAAAAGGTGTGCCATGCAAAATGATAAATAGCATCTGCTGCATCATTAAAACGAAACGCATCAAAAGCCTTGGTGACAGCGTCTGCTGCTTGCGACACTTCGCTGATAATCCATTTATTCACCGGCAATGTTGCCGTGGGTGCTTCAACACTATCAGAACCCGCAATACCGTTCATTTCGCAGAAACGTGACGCATTCCAAAGCTTTGTTCCAAAATTACGGTAACCTTCAACACGCTTTTCAGAAAGCTTGATATCCCGCCCCTGCGCTTCCATCGCGATCAAGGTGAAACGAAGCGCATCAGCACCGTATTGTTCAACAAACTCTAAGGGGTCAATCACATTCCCCTTGGATTTTGACATTTTGGCGCCGTTTTCATCGCGTACAAGCGCATGAATGTACACATTCTTAAATGGCACTTCACCCATGAAGTGAATGCCTGACATCATCATCCGCGCAACCCAGAAAAAGATAATGTCAAATCCTGTGATCAATGTAGTGTTGGGGTAATATTTTGCCAGTTCTGGCGTTTCATTTGGCCAGCCCATCGTGCTGTAGGGCCACATGGCACTTGAAAACCATGTATCCAGCACATCGTCATCACGGCGCAGGGTTACACTATCCCCAAACTGGGCCTTGGCGGCGGCATAGGCTTCGGCCTCAGTTTCTTCAACAAACACTGTGCCATCAGGCGCATACCATGCAGGTATCTGGTGCCCCCACCAAAGCTGGCGGGAAACACACCACGGCTGGATGTTACGCATCCATTCATAATATGTTTTTTCCCAATTTTTCGGGATAAAATTGGTTTTGCCGGTTTCTACCGCCTCAATGGCAGGCTTTGCCAGTGTTTCAGCGTCTACATACCACTGGTCAGTAAGCCATGGTTCTATCACGACGCCGCCCCGGTCACCGTATGGCACCATATGTTTGTGAGGTACCACTTTCACAAGGAAACCTGCTGCTTCCATATCAGCTACAATCACCTTGCGGGCCTCGAAACGGTCCAGACCACGGTATTTTTCCGGTGCATTAACATTCACACAGGCGTTTTCATCAAAGATGTTGATCATCTCAAGATCATGGCGCTTGCCGATTTCAAAATCATTGAAATCGTGCGCAGGTGTTACCTTCAGGGCACCCGTGCCCTGCTCAGGGTCTGCATGTTCATCGCCAACAATGATAATTTTTCGGCCAACAAGTGGCAGCAATACATGCTTACCAATCAGGTCTTTAAAGCGTTCATCGTTTGGGTTAACCGCTACAGCGGTATCTCCCAGCATGGTTTCCGGGCGGGTGGTCGCAATTTCAATGAAACGGCCTTCTTCACCGTCAATAGGGTAATTGAAATGCCAAAAGTGGCCATCCACTTCTTTTTGTTCAACTTCCAGGTCAGAAATAGCCGTTTTCAGCTTTGGATCCCAGTTCACCAGGCGCTGTGCACGGTATAAAAGCCCATCTTTATAAAGCTTTACAAACTTTTTAAGAACAGCAGCAGAGCGCTCATCATCCATCGTAAAGGCTTCACGGGACCAGTCACAGCTCGCCCCAAGGCGGCGCAGTTGCCCGGTAATAGTGCCACCAGATTCGGCCTTCCACTTCCACACACGGTCAAGAAATGCTTCGCGGCCCATGTCACGGCGGTCAAGCCCTTCGTCGTCTAGCTGGCGCTCCACCACCATTTGTGTCGCTATACCCGCATGGTCTGTACCCGGCTGCCACAACACGTCTTTACCGCGCAGGCGTTCAAACCGTACCAGTGCATCCTGCAGGCTGTTATCCAGCGCATGGCCCATATGCAGGCTACCTGTCACATTCGGCGGCGGCATGACAATAACATAGGGCTCTGCCTCAGGCCGCTGTCCGCATTTGAACGCGCCAGAAGTTTCCCAGTGTTCATACCATTTTGCTTCTATATCCGCTGGGGAATAGGTTTTGTCGAGCATATCTACGTATCCGTTACTGTGTGTGGTCTTTTAAGATGGCGCACAATGCACAAAAACACAGCAAAACAAAAGGCCAGATTTGGCCAGACTGGCGGGTTTTTAAAGAAATAACAGTCTACAGCTTGAAAGTTGGCCCAAAACAAGGCCTATGCGTAAAGGCACCGTTCATTATATAGCTTATTTACGCCGTGCGATTCGCGCAACTTCACGCTCAACTGCATCCTGCACAATAACGGGCAGATTTTCGTCAAGCCAGCCTTGCAGCATGGGTTTCAGCATCTGCCGCACCAAAGCTTCAAGGGTGTTATCAGCCCCGTCATAGCCTGCCACCATCATTTGGCTAAGGTGTGCAAATGTTTCAGCTGTGCGGCTTTCAACCGGTGGCGATACAATCGGGTGCGCATCCCCTGCTGTCGCAAACTCAGTCAGTTCCAGAATGTCTTCTTCTTCCTCTGGTTCAGAGAAGTAGACAGGCTCTGGCTCTGGTATTGGCTCTGGCTCAGGGACAGGGTCAGGCTCTGGAACGGGGTCAGGTTCTGGTATTGGCTCTGGTTCTGGTATTGGCTCTGGCTCAGGTTCTTCAACCGGTTCTGGTTCAGGAGCAGCCACAGGTTCAGACTCAGAGTCTTCCGACAGCTCTTCCTCAGGCGCCGTTACCAGCGCCTCTTCTTCAGACTCATCAGAAATAATCCGGCGAATGGACGCCAGAATTTCTTCCATAGTCGGTTCGTCTTCGGATGCGTTGTCGCTCATAGACCAGCCAGTGTTAAAATACTCCCCTTAAACTGGTACCTGTAAGTGACTCCGCTGTCAATAATTCTTAAACAATCAAAGGCAGTTACCTGACGATTAACTAACATTTCCTTTGTTATATGTGTGATTATTACATGCTTCAAAACCATACAAGCCAACACCAAAAACATAGCCATTGCATCAAAAACATATATCAGCACGATTTACAGATAGTCTTTTAGACCATAAAAAAGGGGCCATCAGAGGCCCCTTTAAGAAAACTATCATAAAATCACTTTTAATCGACGTCTGTTCCAAAACCAATAATTTTACTGGAACCAACCTCATCGTAATATTCTTCTGCATCGTACAGATCAATACCAAGACCAAGGTCGCGGGCAGTAAGCTTACCAATTGACGATATAAGGCTGTAAGCCGCCACATATACATCGCGCTGAGCACGAACATTCGAAACGCGAGAATTTAGAAGCTCCTGCTCAGCGTTCAACACATCAAGCGTTGTACGAGAGCCCACATAAGCTTCCTGCTTCACACCCTCAAGGGCTATTTCGTTTGCACGAACAGAGGCTTCTGTGGAAGTAATTTGCCCCACTGCAGCCCTATACTGATCCCACGTTACAAAGACATTTTCCTGCGTTACACGCTCAGCCTGATAAATTTCCATCATGCGCTGACTGCGAATCTGCTTGGCTTGGCGCACTTGTGAATATTTTGTACCACCAGAGAAAAATGGAACCGTTACATTCACACCTATTTCTGCTGCTTCATAATTTGAATTATTCGGTAACCCAGTTGTTGTACTAAGGCCGCTGGTATCTGTCTTAGAATAACTTGCTGTTGCCGCAACTTTTGGCAGCAAGGAGCCTTTAACAGCATTTACACTGTATCGTGCGGCCTCTTCATTATAACGAGCAGCCTGAATGCCAGGGCTAAGCTCCATCGCAATCTCAATAGCTTTATCGAGGTCTGCAGGCAGCTCTGGTTGGCTGGTCGGTGTTTCAAGACCCGCTGGTGTACGCCCAACAACACGGCGGTACTGTGCCCTACTGGAAGCAAGTGTTGCTTCCGCGGTTAGCAAAGTTGATTTGGCATTTTCAAGCCGTGCTTCTGACTGTGCCACATCAGTGCGGGTTACTTCCCCCACACGGAACCTGTCATTACTAGCCTGCAATTGACGCTCAAGAACAACAATATTGTTTTTGTTCAGTTCAACAACAGCTTCATCGCGCACAACATTCATATAGGCCGCAACAGCTTCTAGCAGAATCTGCTGCTCAACAGACTGTAGCTGGGCACGGCCTGCTTTTACGGTGCTTTTTGCCTGCCTCAGCGAGTTTCTATCGCTAAAGCCATTAAAAATATTTTGCTGGGCAGTCAGCCCATAACGTTCTGTATCACCATCAGCGTCAACTGTCACACCACCAGATGTTCTATCCGCATAAGTTTTATCATAGGAATACGTACCAGTCAGGCTTGGTAAAAAGCCAGACTTTGCTTGTGATACATTTTCATCCGTTGCTCGCAGCGATGCACGCTGTGCCATTAACTGTGGGTTTGATGCATAAGCGGCCGCTAATGCCTCTTCCAGTGTCTCGGCTGACACTGCCCAGGAACCAGTTACCACTGTCGCCATTGCAAACAGGGAAACGATACCTTTCTTCATGATATTCTCCTTAGTCCTCGCTATTATATTATTATTAGTCTCTCGTTTTACTGCCTATCACAAATGATGATAGGATGCCTCAAAAAACAAACTCTTTTTTCAGGCTGAAACCGGGTAACTGCTGCACATTCGCATCAAAAAGGTTACGCACAGCCGGCTCGCCGTTTTTCATTTCTATCACATGCCCACGGCCGACGCCGCCAAACATTTTTACACAAACAAGCCTGCCGCCTTCCTTAAGCTGCTTTACGAGCTTGGACGGAACGTCTTCAACAGCACCTTCGATAAAAATAACATCATACGGCCCCTGCTTAGCTACTCCTTCACTTAAAGTACCCGTCACAACAGCCACATTCATGATCTCAAGGCCTGAAAGCTTTTCCTCGGCCATGCTGGCAAGTTTCTCGTCCTGCTCCACAGCGACCACTGCGTCAGCAAGTGCCGCCATAACCGCTGTGCTGTATCCAGTGACACAGCCAACATCAAGCACAAGGTCTGTCGGCTGAATATTTGCAACCACCAAAAGGCGAGCAAAAATTACGGGTTCCATAAGGTAGCGCCCCTTAACAACCTCTAGGTCTTCATCTACATACGCGATGGCACGCTTGCTCTTTGGGACAAAGTTTTCACGGGGAATACTATTTATGGCCTGAATGATACGCTCATCATTCACTTCGTTTGGGCGAAGTTGGCAATCAATCATATGGGTGCGTGCTGCTTGAAAATCGCTCACGTTTCATCACCTTCTCTTGCAGAGATTATATCCTAGCTGACCAAGCTATATGGCCGTATTTAGACTGCTTTATAATTACAGGCGAACAAAGAAACAATGCGTTTTCCTACAATTCAACAATAAAATTTTGTTTTGCCAAGCTTAAGTCTAGATAATCACCATAAAACCAACGCATGAAAAACTGATTTCAGGCCCACATTATCCCTCTGCGGGCACGCCTGCACCAATATCAAAATACAGCCGTTCCAATAATTCAACATGGTCACAACTTGTAATATTGAACTCCTGCTGGAGTATATTTTCTGAAAGCGCAACACCCGTACCGACAAAATACCGAACATTGCCGTGAGAGTCTGCAAGCGGTAACTGCATTGTCCGGTATATAACAGGCTTGCCCTTAAGGTTCAGGGCGCTTCTGGTTATCATACCGGCGCAAGGTGTATCACGCAGCGTATGATAATATTTCAATTCCTCGGCAAGTAACTCAAGAGGCAGAACATCAAAAATATTCTGGCCGGTTATATCTTTCCCCAAAACGCGATCAAGCTTGGTACCAGCCTGAATGATACTCAGGTTTTCATCGCCAATCCATTCGCTAATGAAAACCTCAGCAAGGAACGCACCAATTCGTATTGACGAAAAATCTGACCGCTTAGGACACACCAAACCATCATAGCGCGGCAAGTCCTGCCAGCAAGCTACAAGCTCTTGCGTTGCCTTCGAGTATTTCAAATCATTCAAATTTTTCGCCCACATAACTCTACACCCAGAACGCCAAACAACAGATCAAACTGCTTTTTGCAGTATAGCCTGTTGCTACACCAGCCTTGCTTTACCCTTCACAAGACCAGCTTAAACGCGCATCCAAGGTGGAATACACTATACAATATAATGCTAAATTCCTCCGGTTGGGGCCGTATAACAAAGCCGTACAGTGCAGACAGCAGCTCTCTGCATAACAAGTACACGTGGCGCGAACAAACGCCTCTACCCCAATCGTAGAAATGCAATATAGCATTACAGTGCAGAACACTACCGTGATTTGTCTCACAAAAACAACAGCTTTTTAAGTAAACTTACACGTTCACAAAAAGCTTCTTGACCCTGCATCACGGTGGTTCTATACGGTCCCTACACCACGTGAGGCGCGATGGCGGAGTGGTGACGCAACGGATTGCAAATCCGTGAACACGAGTTCGATTCTCGTTCGCGCCTCCATTTTTATCGTTTTTGTGGCTTTTATTCATTTCAGTGCAATCTGACCAGTACAGCCTGATTGCCAATAAATCACTTACCCCGATGATGTTATAGCCCGAAATTAGTATATTTTTCTTTATATATTACGCTGGCAGGCACATCTTTCATGCTTCCTGAAATAAAAATTAAATTTAGGGCTTGGCAGGCGTATTTTTTTGAGTATAAAGGCACCACTCACGCGGGTACAGCCCTCATGAGTGCATTTATGATCCGCCTTAGCTCAGTTGGCAGAGCAATTGACTGTTAATCAATGGGTCGCTGGTTCGAGCCCAGCAGGCGGAGCCAATATATGAAAACCTGAAGCTCTATAGCTTCAGGTTTTTTTATATCAAACATACACTCTCATACCTAAAAATTTATGCTATCTTTATATTTCAATGTATTATTGCAACATAAAGAGAATATCTGGTTGAAATATATACTTATCTTTCCAGTAAGCTCTTGTTATTGCCACAATCCCGAAGTAGGTCAGGAAAAGCGAATTAACCCTTAATATATATAAGGAAATTGGAACTTATCATGCGCACTTTGATCATATCACTGCTTACGGCCACATCTCTTTCAGCAACCGCTGAAGATCACTATTATGGTGGCTTTGAACTTGGCCTGTCTCTCTCTCCTGATGAAGAGTTAAGCAGGGATGCTGATGGCCTTACACTTGATGCTGATAAAAACATCGGCCCTGTTGGCGGTCTCTTCTTTGGTAAAACCCGCGGCAAACAACGCTTTGAGCTAGAATATCTGGTTAGAAAAAACTATTTTGACCAAGCAGACGTTTCAGCAATTGGTGCAACTGGCCTTGCTGGTCCCGGTTCATATGCAGCCGGCGGCAACCAAAAAACTGACACCCTGATGGCAAATATGTGGCACACATTCTTTGGTGGTGATTCATGGTCGGTTCTTGGTGGTATCGGTCTTGGGGCCAGCCACGTAAAGCTTGACCGCGTTCGTTCAGGCCAAAATCTTATCTATGTTGATGATTCCAAATGGGCGCCTGCCATTCAGGCAATGGCGCAAGTAACACACCCTGTTGGTAACGG
This sequence comes from Kordiimonas pumila, assembly GCF_015240255.1. NCBI lineage: Bacteria > Pseudomonadati > Pseudomonadota > Alphaproteobacteria > Kordiimonadales > Kordiimonadaceae > Kordiimonas > Kordiimonas pumila. The sequence continues at coordinate 2,151,681 of NZ_CP061205.1, read as the reverse complement.
CCTTGAAGTTGGCCTTGGCTACCGCTATCTGCACACACTTGCTGACAATTTTGATTCAGCACTTGGTGAAGTAGATTATCAGGCGAAAAACCATGAAGTATTTGCACGCCTTAGCTGGCGTTTTGGCGGTGAAGACAGCAAACCTGTTACACCAGCTCCAGCCCCAGTAGCACAGCCTGTTGTGCGCCCTGCCCCTGCACCAGAGCCTGTAAAAGCACCAGAGCCTGTAAAACCTGCACCACTCCCTGGGCCATTCCTTGTATTCTTTGATTTTGACAACAGCACCATCACACCAAAAGCTGCTGACATTATCAAAGCTGCGGCCAAAGCTTTCAAAAACAACAAAACTGTTGAAATTGAAACAACTGGCCACGCTGACCGTGCTGGTACAGAAACATACAATATGGGTCTTTCCAAAAAACGTGCTGAAGCTGTGAAAAAGGCCCTGATCGCAGAAGGTGTTGACGCGACAGAAATCGCCGTAACTTACAAAGGTGAGACTGTAAACCTTGTTAATACAGAAGACGGTGTACGCGAGTGGCAAAACCGCCGCGTGGAAATTAAGCTTCTGCCAAGCAAATAAGCTTTAATATTTCTAAAGCAATGCTGAAAAGCTCCAGGTTCATATCTGGGGCTTTTTTTGCCCCTAAAACCGATTCAGTTTACATGGCGCAGCTGGTGTTACGTATGATAGTGGCAGCAAAGATAGCAACATCAGCGGTGAGTATGATTTTTCTGCATATTCTGCAGCCATTTGTGACCGCACACAAAACTGGCTAACCTTGGTACTATCAAGAGATATACGGTTCGCAACATCAACAATATATTGATCAAAGTTATGTCGTCCTTGCCGTTTTAGCCATGCCTTTAAAGGCCCTTGGCTTTCCACCAGATATGGCAGATTCATTTTAACAAACCCGTTATATAGGTTCGATAAATCCACACCATGCCCAGCACGGCACTGCAAGGCAGCAACTTTCAATTGAACCTCAACAAAACGGATCTGGTCTGCCTGCATCTCAATTTGAGTCATACATGCTGGCTGCACACTTAGTGCAGCGCTAGTCAATGTCGCCGCTACAAACGTAGTTTTCATAAAACTACGTACATGACTTTTAAGTTGCCTGATCATAATTGCCACCGATTCGTTTGCCCTACTCTCAATGTGCTCTCAAACTATGAAGCAAATCTTAAAGTCGCAAATAGTATAAAATTAGCGTAAGCTTTTAATATAATTTACTTTTTATTCTTTAAAATATTTTACCTGAATCATCAGTCCAGTATTGATATTCAGATCGTCTTCTTACGCGCAGACTTTTACTATACCTAATATTTAGCACTTGCGAAAGTTCAGGATTTAATTAACCCTATGGACCGGCAAAAGGGAGAATAAAATGCTTAGAAAATGGTTTGCTGTCACGCTTTGGAAAAGGATTATGGCAGCACTTTTTTTGGGCATACTGGCCGGTGCTCTCTTTAGCGAATATGTTGGTTATATCAGCTGGATTGGGGATATTTTTATCCGCCTAATCCGCATGATTGTGGTACCCCTTGTATTTGTTACCCTTGTCTCTGGTGTTATTGCAATGGGCGACCCAAAAAAACTAGGGTCACTGGGTGTTAAAACACTTGGCCTGTATATGGGCACAACTCTTGTTGCCATCACTATTGGCCTTTTAATGGCCGCGCTTTTTCAACCCGGCATTGGTATCGACTTAAGCAGCGCTGTTGCAAAACCTGTTGCAGAAGGTGGTTCGCTCACCGACAGGCTCCTTAGCATCATACCGCTAAACCCGGTCGCGGCTTTAGCGGAAGGCAATATGCTGGCGATTATCTTTTTCGCCATTCTTTTAGGTGCCGGCGTTCTGCTTACAGGTAAAAAAGCCAAGTCAGTCGCTGATATTTTTGAGGCCGCATCCGAAGTGATGCTGAAAATCACGCACTTGGTGATGGAAGTTGCCCCCTTTGGTGTTTTTGCCCTTATCTCTGGTGTGGTAGCACAGGGCGGACTGGGCTTACTTCTTGACGTAGTACCTCTGGTTGCAGCCTTTATCTCTGCTTGCGTCCTACATCTGGTTATTACCCATGGCAGCATCATGAAGTTTGCTCTGAAACTGCCACCCTTTCAGTTTTTTCGCAGCATCACAGGGGCACAGCTTGTTGCCTTTTCCACATCATCAAGTTCTGGCACCCTGCCTGTAACAATTACAGTCGCGGAAGAAAACCTAGGCATTCATAAATCTGTTGCGGGGTCTGTGCTACCACTAGGTGCCACCATTAATATGGATGGCTCTGCGATTTATGTCGGTATTTTAGCAGTTTTTTCAGCGCAAGTGCTGGGTATTCCCTTAGGGTTAACCGAGTATTTGCTGATTGCCCTTTCTGCCACGCTAGTATCTATCGGCACAGCCGCAGTGCCTTCAGCATCCCTCTTCCTGCTTGCCGCTGTCTTAAGTGTACTGGGAATTGACGGCGCACAAACAGCCATCATTGTTGGGTTTATTTTCCCATTTGATCGGCCTCTTGATATGATACGCACCGTTGTAAACGTAACAGGCGACCTGTCTGTTGGCACAGCCGTTGCCAAATGGGAAGGCGAGTTTGATGAAAAAGTCTTCAGAGCAGAAGCTATAGACTAGCTAAAGCTGCTTTTTCCTTATCAAAACTGTTGTCGGGTGTTATAGAGCGCGGCGTTTTGATGAAGTAAGGATAACAATGAGCAAAGATAAAAAAGCAGTCGTTTTACTGTCTGGAGGGCTGGATAGCGCCACAGTTGTCGCCATAGCAAAAAGCGAAGGGTACGATGTACATGCTCTTTCCTTCAGCTACGGTCAGCGCCACAGTGTTGAACTAACGGCTGCAGACAAAGTCGCCAAACACCTTGGGGTTATAGAGCATAAAACCGCAAACCTTGACCTTCGTACTTTTGGGGGCAGTGCGTTAACGGCAGATATTGATGTGCCCAAAGACCGCAGCGACGATGACATGAGCCATGATATTCCCGTCACCTATGTACCTGCCCGTAATACAATATTCCTGTCATTTGCGCTTGCCTATGCAGAGGTGGTGGGGGCCAAGGATATCTTCATTGGTGTGAATGCCCTTGATTACAGTGGATACCCTGATTGCAGGCCTGATTATATTCGCGCCTATGAAGTGATGGCAAATCTTGCAACCAAAGCAGGCGTAACAGACGCAGATAAACTTAGCGTCCAAACACCACTTATTGACATGACCAAAGCCGAAATTATTACGGTAGGAAACAAGCTAGGTGTCGATTATAGCATGACAATAAGCTGTTATGATCCAGACACGACTGGTGCTGCCTGCGGCCACTGTGACAGTTGCTTGCTACGACAAAAAGGCTTCCGTGAGGCAGGGCTTCCAGACCCAACTAGATATCAAGGCTGACAATGGTCTATAGCGTAAAAGAAATATTCTACACTCTGCAAGGCGAAGGCGCGCAAGCTGGCAGGCCTGCCGTATTTTGCCGCTTCGCTGGATGCAACCTGTGGTCAGGCCGCGAGGAAGACCGCGAAGCCGCCATTTGTAACTTTTGCGATACAGATTTTGTTGGTACTAACGGCACAGGTGGCGGCAAGTTTAAAACAGCAGAAGCCTTAGCGGAAGCAGTAAAAGCTGAATGGCACGGCACAAGTGGCACACCCATGGTCGTGTGCACTGGCGGTGAGCCACTATTGCAACTGGATGCTGCGCTTGTTGCGGCTTTCCATGCTGAGGGTTTTTTCATTGCAGTTGAAACCAATGGCACAGTAAAGCCACCAGAAGGCATAGACTGGCTATGTGTTAGCCCTAAAGCAGATGCACAAGTAGTTGTCACACAAGGGCAGGAATTAAAGCTGGTTTACCCACAAGTTACTGCCCTACCTGACCGGTTTCAGCATCTTACATTCGAGCATTTTTTCCTGCAGCCAATGGATAGCCCAAAGCAGGCAGAAAACACCAAAGCAGCCGTTGAATACTGTAAGGCGCACCCGCAGTGGCACCTAAGTATTCAAACCCATAAACTCATCAACATCCCTTAAGGAGCACCCATGGAACAGCGGCTTAGCCTTATTACCCTTGGCGTAAAAGATCTAAAAAAAGCCCGCGCTTTCTATGATGCGCTCGGGTGGCAAACATCATCCAAACCCGAAATGCAGGAAGACGTCATCGCTTACGATATGGCGGGTTATACGGTTGCGCTCTTTAGCTGGAACGGCCTTGCGGATGATGCAGGGGTTAGCGCAGAAGGATCGGGGTTTCGCGGGGTTGCCCTTGCTTATAATGTACGTACCCCAGAAGAAGTGGATGCCACACTTGATGAAGCTGTGAATGCGGGGGGCAAACTCATCAAAAAAGCGCATGAAACCTTTTGGGGTGGGTATTCAGGCTATTTTGCAGACATTGACGGCCACCTATGGGAAGTGGCACACAACCCTTTCGCCCCGTTAGGTGAAAACGACGAATTTCAATGGAACGGCGTTGAGGCCTAGGTCGTCTTTAGGCCCCTTATTCTAGGCGCTGTTGGAATAGGCACCTCCCCTACCTAGAGATAGGGGTAAAATATAAAGCCCATAGCGTAAACACATATTACGCGTGTAATACACAGCAACCTAGATAGTTTTTAAAAGCTTACTTACCCCCGGCCCCGATACGTAGGCACGCCCTGGTCAGGCACCCACACAGTCTCTGGTGCTTTTCCTGTTTGGAAAAAAACATCTATGGGAATACCACCGCGCGGGTACCAATAGCCCCCCATGCGCAACCACTTTGGTTTCATTTCCGCCACCAGCCGTTCGGCAATACCAACCGTACAATCTTCATGAAAAGCGGCATGGTTGCGAAAGGACTGCAAAAACAGCTTCAGGCTTTTGCTTTCAACAAGCTTTTCATCAGGCACATAATCAAGCACCAGATGGGCAAAGTCAGGCTGGCCGGTTACGGGGCAAAGGCTGGTGAACTCTGGGCAGGTAAACCGCACCAGATAATCAGTGCCTGCACGTGGGTTAGGCACCATTTCAAGCACCGCTTCTTCAGGGCTTTTGGGGGCTGCTGCCGTTTTACCAAGCTGTTCAAGCCCTTTATAAATATCTTTGCTCATTACTTTTTGCCTTTTTAGCACATTAAATGCCTGTGTTTCTGCGCGTTTTAGATAACGCCTCTTGAACTAAAGCGCAAGCAACACGATTTATTACATATGAAAGACAAAATGGTTAACAGCGTGAAAATAATTGTTCAGGCTTTGTTAATCGCAAAATGTTAATATTTTAAGACAGATCAAGAAGTGGTCTGGCTTCGGTTTCCCCATTATACCGACAGAGAGGAGTAGAACGATGTTAAAGACACAAACTGCACGGTTTGCACCCGGTCAAGTCGTTCGGCACAGCAAATTTGGCTATCGTGGCCTTATTTTTGATGTTGATGCCAGCTTCAGCCAATCCCCAGAATGGTATGAAGTTATGTCAGAAATGCATCCTTCAAAAGACAGGCCTTGGTATCACATTTTGGTCGACGGCGAGAAACACACCACTTATGTGGCGGAAGAAAGCCTGATTGCTTGCCCTGAAACGGAAGAGTTCGATCACCCTTTACTCGAACATCTGTTTAAGTGCAGTGATAGTGGCGATATTTCTTCACGGCTAATTGTGAACTAAAACCTCGCTGGCAAGGGCGCTTAAACGCGCTCTGCCCTTAAATACTCTTAAAATATCTTTTGCCTGATTGAAATGCAGGCCCCAGCCTCTTAGAGTGCACGGTGTAACAGTGTTCTGCCCAGAGGTTTTATCATGTCTTTTCCCCCTATTGTCTCAGCCTCATGGCTCACGGAACACATACACGACAAGAACATACTTCCGCTTGATGGTACGTGGTATATGCCGGGGTCAGACCATGACCCCGAAATAGACTTCCGAAAAAACCATGTTCCCGGCGCTGTATTCTTTGACGTAGACGATATTTCAGATCAAACATCTAATTTACCGCATATGCTACCAACTGAGGCTGATTTTGCCCAAAAAGTTTCGGCCCTTGGTATATCAAATGACCACACTATTGTGGCTTACAGTCAGGGTGATTTACCAACTGCGGCAAGGGTTTGGTGGATGTTTCGCATTATGGGGCACGAGAAGGTGTGCGTCCTTGATGGCGGCCTCTCTGCCTGGATTGCTGCAGGTAATAGTATTTCTAGCGCCCCGCTTCCGCGCGATGCAACAACTTACAAAGCTATGTTTCAGCCGGAACTTGTGCGCTCAGCAACCGAGGTAGCTGCCACCTTGAAAGACACTCGCCATCAGGTTCTGGATGCCCGCCCAAATGGGCGGTTTACAGGGGCTGTACCAGAACCACGTGCAGGCTTAAGGTCAGGGCACATCCCCGGCTCAATCAGCTTACCTGTAACTGAGCTTTACAATAGTGATAGTACCTTAAAAAATACCAAGGCCTTACAAGATATTGTTGCTGCAAAGGCTATTGACCTAACAGCGCCCATTACCACCAGCTGTGGTTCTGGCATGATGGCATGTAATATTGCCCTTGCCCTTGCATGCCTTGGTAAGTGGGATACCGCAGTTTATGACGGTTCATGGACCGAATGGGGCGCCCTAAGTTCTCTACCCGTAAAAACAGGTGAATAAAACACAATGAAAAAAATAGTGAATGAAACAACCCTTGTAACCACAGGCAGACGCAAAGAATGGACGCACGGGGTAGTAAACCCACCTATCTACCGGGCATCAACATGCCTGTTTGATACATACGAGGATTTACGTAGCGGAGTAAAAGATCCATCTGCGAAAAAGCTTTTCTATGGCCGTAAGGGCACCCCGACACACTGGGCGCTTGCTGAAGCCATTACAGAGCTTGAAGGTGGCAAAGGCACCATGCTTTACCCAAGTGGTGTAGCAGCTGTAACAGGCGCTATTCTTGCCCTTGTTAAAGCGGGCGACCATATCCTCATAACAGATAGTGCTTATGAGCCAACCAGAGCTTTTGCCAATGGTTTTTTGAAAAACATGGGTGTGGAAACCACATATTACCCTCCAATGATAGGAGAAAACATCACTAGCCTAATCAGGGAAAACACAACAGTTATCGTTACAGAAAGCCCCGGCTCACTTACTTTTGAGGTGCAGGATTTGCCAACCATTTGTGCAACTGCCCAAAAACACGGTGCTTATGTTATTACTGATAACACATGGGCTACACCGCTATTTTTAAATCCGCTTGAAATGGGCGCAGATATTTCTGTTCATGCCTGTACCAAATATATTGGGGGTCATTCTGATATAATGCTTGGCAGTGCAACCGCAAATGAACGGACCTTCCTTAAGCTGCAACGCACAGCCTTTCAACTTGGTCAAACAGTGTCCCCAGATGATGCTTCCCTTGCCCTGCGGGGGCTGAGGACACTCTCGGTAAGGCTGAAACAGCATGAAGAAAACGCTTTAAAGATTGCAGCATGGCTAGATTCACATCCAGAAATTGAAACTGTTCTACATCCGGCTTTTCCGTCCTGCCCAGGGCACGACCTTTGGCAACGTGATTTTAGCGGCTCGACAGGCCTTTTTTCCATCGTTTTGAAACGCGGCAGCTACGACGATACGGCAGCGATGGTTGATCATATGAAACTGTTTAAAATGGGCTTTAGCTGGGGCGGTTATGAGAGCCTGATCCTGCCAAGTGACCCAACAAGCGCGCGCACAGCAGAAAAATGGCAATCATCAGGGCCAGTTCTAAGGCTTCATATTGGGCTTGAAGATGCAGAAGACCTAATTGCAGACCTGTCAGCAGGCCTAGACCGCTATAAGCAGCATCTCGCGGCTTAAAAAACTTTACGAAAGCTGAGCTGCAACAGACTATTTTCCTGATGCGGCTCAAAACCAATATAGGCACGTGCAGGTCTATCACTATTAATATAAAGATATTCCATCATAAGTATATCACGCGCACCAATCTTTCTGGATAGAGCTACTGTGAAAGCGTATCCATCTTCATTATTGTTATCGATGCTTAGAAGCGAGTTATCTTCAACCCCGAACCATTCTCCCCGCCCAGAAATCCGGTACTTACCAAACTCTTGTGATGCCAATAGGTAAACCGTATCAAAATTAACATCCAGATAACGGCGATCACTTCCGCCCCAGCCTTTTGGCCCCATTTCTGTGCGGCCAAACATATACTGCGAAATAAGCTTTAGTCCTTTCACCGGTTCTGCCTCAATATAGGCATTCCAAAAGCGGGTATCCCACGCATACTGTTTATGTTCAAATGCTTCAGGGTCACCGCGATTATCATAATAAAAAACACCGACACTCACAGAACGTCCATAACGCCAATCAGCCGCCATATAATAACCTGGTCGGCCATCTATTTCGCGCACAGGGTGTACCCATGTTGGTTGTGGTATAAAGCCACCTTCCGCAGTAAAGACAGGCAGCGACACAAGAGGCACCTGAGAAAAAGCTCCTACTTTAGCATCTCCTATACCCCAGCCTCTAAACGCAAGCAGAGTTCCTGCGGGATCATTCATACCAAAGATGCCAACAGTGAAAGCCAGCCTATGCATTTCATGCCTGTATTCCGCTTTCGCTTCAATACCCAGCGCCCTTATTTCCTCGCCAACCCAGCTATTAGCAGCAGACGGCGTAATAGTGTACGGGGAAGTCCATGCTATTCCGGTGTTTTCTCGGGAAATATGCGGAAAGTATAATCCTGCTTTAAAGCTGTACCGCAGTGCAGACTTTGGCACTGGCTCGTAAGAAAAATAGGCTTCGACCACATCAGCTGGTTTATCTTGCTCTGGGTCATATTTTACATGAGCAAAAGCATGTAGATCCCATGTCAGATTATATTTTGCCAGCAACGAAACTTCTGCAAGCCGAAACTCCGCATCTGTTCCTTTATCACGTTCACCGCCGTATCGGCCTTTTCCTAACCAGTCATTAAACCAAGTCGGCTCGCCAGATGTTACAGTTACCCTTGCATCAGCAAAAATATCTACTTCCAGCGAGCTATCCTGTGCGTAAACAGGCAGCGTAAATCCAATAAGGACTGCTGAAATACACCAGTTGATAAAACAACCCCCATGCTCCATCATTTTAGTACCCTTTATCGGCTAGAAATGCCTCCAAGTCTGGCGCTGGTAGAGGCCGGCTAATAAAATAACCTTGCAAGGTATCGCAGCCATACTCTTTCAGCATTTTGGCACTTTTTTCGTCCTCAACCCCTTCAGCTGTCACCTTTAGGCCTAGGTTGTGGCCCAGTTCGATAGTAGACCTTACAAGGATCTGGTCTTCCTCATTTTCGGCAAGCTTCATAACAAAAGATTTATCAATCTTAATTTCACTCACAGGTAATCGCTTTAAATAGCTCAGGGAAGAATACCCTGTACCATAATCATCAATAGATAGTGTCAAACCCATGGCGCTCAGCATATTTAAAACCTCAAGCGCGCGTGCCATATCATGCATCACCGCACTTTCAGTCACTTCAAGTTTTAACAGGGAAGCCGGCACATTAAAATCGCGTAGTAAGGCTAATATTTGCCCCGGCAAATTCATATTCATCAGGTCATTTGTAGACAGATTAACCGCAACGGCCAGATGGAGGCCTTTACTACGCCACTGTGCACACTGTGACACAGCTTTCCTGAGGCCCCATTCTGTCAAATGCTTGATATCGCCTGTTCTTTCTGCAAACGGAATGAAATCATCCGGTGGCACAAATCCACGCGTTGAACTATTCCAGCGCACAAGTGCTTCAACTGCATTCACCTTACCTAAACCAAGGTCAAGTTTAGGTTGATAGGAAAAAGATACATCTCCGGATTTCAATGCCTCTCGCAGCTCACTCATAAGGGACAAACGCTGCTTGTAAGCATCACCAGTAGACGCAACAAACCAAGCATAGCCTTTTGTTGCAGTCCGCCCCTGATCCAGCGCAGAGCTAGCCGCCTGCATGAGCTTCATAGAATCAGTACTATCATTGGGAAACTTTGACAGGCCAAGCTTAACGCTTGCATCCACCACAATATCCGTAACCTCAAAGGGGGTCATGAAAGAATTAATAATGAGCGATGCAACAACCTCAGCGCGGTTCATATCATCAAGGAGAAAAACAAATGAGTCCGATGATAACCTTGCTACTTCAATATTAGTAACCTGCGCAATACGGGTGCCAATACCCTTCAAAAGTTCATTTATATGGGTGTGATCTAAAACACTTCGAAGTTCAGCAACATGCTGTACTTCTGCAATCACGACACAAAACTTCCCTTTTTTATCAATGTGTTCTTGCAAGGTACGTTCAAACTGGTTTCTGTTAAACAACCCTGTTTCAGTGTCATGATAGGCTTGATATACAATTCTATCTTCCCGATCACGAACCGCATCAACCATTCGATTGAAACTGGATGTCAGGTCAGCGATTTCATCACCTTTGGTCGGGGCTTTTACTTCCTGATAATCACCTTTAGCAATGCGGTTTGCCGCACTCGCAAGCTGGCGCAGAGGTCTGGTAACCCCTCTGGAAATAACGACACTCCCCATCACCAGAATAATAAGCCCGAGAGCCAAGACACCTAAAAGTGCAAGCGCTAGTGACATATAAGGCTGCATTGCCTTATCCATTGAAAAGTAAAGCAAAGCCCCCGCCTGGCTATTATCAGCTGCATCTTTGTAAGCTCTGTCAAAACCGATATGCCAGAGCATATAGTTTTCACCTGCAAGATATGTTTTAAAAGTCGGGTTTACCGTTTCAGGTGTTATAGCCTCCCGCAAAAAAGACCGTACCATATCCGCATTTGATGTAGAGGCCGCTGGCTCATAATCCCCACTGCCATTTTCGAATAGGAAGGCAATATCCAGCTCAATCGGCGACAATGATTTAATTTCCTGTGCCACAGTTCTGTTCATTTCTTTACCCAAAACAATCCAGGCAAGTAAATCTGGCGCAAAAACAGGTACAACAACAATTTCGTACAATTTACCATTCATGGCAATGATTCGAGCAACAGTCGTGTCTTTTGACCTCTGATTTTCAAGCCCTAAAATTAACCCAGCAAAAGACCGTGGCAACGCGCCTGCAGCTGATGCAATAACATTACCATCAGGATCATAAGCCAGAGCGAGATCCGCTCCAATTCTTTTACCCAAGTTTAATAGTGCGGATTTGATGGTTGGCTGATCCTCTGTCCCAACCGCTTGACGAAAACCAAAATCCTGAGCCAAAATCAATGCTCGACTAGCAAGTTCCTTTACCCTTGAATCGACAACACTTTCAAAAACACGGGCCGAGGCAGCAAGCTGCCCTTGTACCTGATCTTGCACATTCCGTGTTACCGTAGTGTAAAACGATAAAACAATTATGCCCTGCACCAATAAAAATAGCGCTAAATATACAATTGTAAGTCTCGTCTGAAACTTGAATGAAGGCATTTTAATATTCGTTTTCTACTGGTTGCTGCTGTGTGTGTCTGCGAGACTTCATCTCAAACACAAGTTCAAGTGCTTTGGCACCACCTTCCGGTAGGCTAATTGCATGCGCATAGCCTTCCATCGATTTTTGCTGATCAGGGTGCCAAATATGAATTTCATAATCACCGACAGGTAAATCACTAAAACTAGCTTTGCCGCTTTGATCTGCAACACGGAAAAGAGGGTCATCTGTCACATAAATATAGGCAAGCATGTTATCATGAATATTGCATCCAAGAGCAGCGACACCTTTTTTATCAAACAACACCTGCTGTGTTTCGTCTTGGCCGTAAAGCTTCAATTCAAAAGTTTTTGCGGATGAAAAAGAATAAACGTGATGTCTGATCTTATCCATATTCGGAAATGTAACCAAAGTACCGGTCTGCACTGGCAAAATAAAAGGCGAGAACATAACATTCTGCTGTTTGATGGAAGCCGTCTTTTCTGTTTTTGGTAAAACAATGGTATCAGACACTGGCATCAACGACACAATCGCGCCCACAACAGCATTTTTGCTACCATCAACAACTGCGACAGATAAATCTTCAGCATTAGCTTTTGCCATACAAAAACTTGCAACCAGAGCTAAAGACACCCCTAAGACATTGAAACGCAAAAGATTCTCCCGCTATAGACTTCTGATCATTCCATTCAAGATACATAACAGATATATTTGAATTGAGATACACTAACTCATAGTCGTTTAGCCCAACACTTTTATTATGAATACCCTTCACATTTCAATGAGCTTTTTTCTCTTATACCAATAGGGAGCTCACACTCCTTAAAATGCCAACAGCAACGGCTAATCCTTGTTGATTAATTTCATTCACGGCCTAGTCTAGGGTCGATCAAAGCCTCCCTATATAAAGGTGTAATTCATGAATATAACTTTAACATCTAGCCCTTCATCTGCAAAAAAAATGGGGCTTGCCGTCTTCTTGGCCCTAACAATAGCGAATGTACCTTTCATAAACCCTGTAAATGCTCAGGAAAAAAACCAAAAAACATGGGACCTGACAGAGCTTTACCCAACAATAGAGGCATGGAACGCAGCGCGTGAAAGCATCCATCAGGCAATAGAAAAACTAGCACGGTTCAAGGGGCATTTAGGAGATAGCCCCCCAGCCCTTTTAAGTGCCCTTGATGAAATATCAGCTATTCAAAAAAGCGCTGCAAGAATATTTACATATGCGTCACTTGGTGCGGATGAAAACCTCCGCCTTGCCGAAGGACAGGAAAGACTAAGTATGGCTCGGGCTGTTTTGGCAAAGTTTAACCAAACCACAGCCTATATGGCCCCCGAAATACTTGCGATTGGACGAGACAAAATAGAAAGCTTTGTAAAAGCTGAAGCAGGGCTAAAAAAACACGCCTTTAACTTACGAGATACACTCAGAAATGCAGAGCATACACTCGGCACCGAAGCCGAAAACATCCTCGCCAACGCTGCAGAAGTCACAGCCGGGCCGCAACGTATATACTCCCTCCTGACAACAGCAGGTATCCCTTGGCCAGAAATTACACTCACAAACGGAACTCATGTTACCCTTGATCAAGCAACTTATTCAAAATACCGCGCTACACAGAACAGAGAAGACCGTAAAAAAGTTTTTGATACATTCTGGAGCAGCTGGAAAACCTACGAAGCGCCGCTTGGGCAAACGCTTGATACCCTTGTAAAGTCACATATATTCGAAGCACGCTCACGGCACTATTCATCCAGCCTTGAACGCGCAGTCTCAAGCGGCAATATCCCCGTTAAAGTATATAAAACACTGGTATCCGCAGCCAATGACAATCTTGCATCTATGCACCGTTACCTGAAACTTCGCGGCCGGATGATGGGTATAAAAGACTTACAATATTATGATACTTACCCAGAAACCACACAGCTTGCACGGGAGTTCACTGTCGAGGATGCCAAAGCACTAACTTTAGCCTCGCTTAAGCCCTTCGGTGAGAAATATCTCAGCCTTATGCAACAAGGTTTTACGGGTAACTGGATGCATCTGTACCCGCAGTCAGGAAAACGCTCGGGCGCATATATGCAAGGTGCTGCTTACGATGTACACCCTTACGTTCTTTTGAACTTCAACAAGGGTTTTGAAGATGTTTCAACCTTTTCCCATGAATGGGGGCATGCCGTACATTCTCTTTTATCAAAAGAAAACAACCCATACGAAACATACGGCTACACCATCTTTACCGCAGAGCTTGCTTCCACCACAAATGAAGTACTTCTTCAGGAATATATGCTTTCCAAAAACTTAAGTGATGCAGAGCGCCTTTATTACATTGACCGGGCTCTTGAGAGCTATCGCGGCACTTTTTTCAGGCAAACGATGTTTGCAGAATTTGAGCTTAAAATTCATGAAATGGCAGAAGCCGGAGAGCCTCTCTCCGGTGCAAAAATGACCACACTCTATCTTGATCTTTTAAAAAAATACCACGGTCACGACCAAGGGGTTATGACCATAGACCCAGCCTATGCCATCGAATGGGCTTACATACCGCATTTCTATTATAATTTTTATGTCTACCAGTATGCGACCAGCCTATCGGGCGGAACACTTTTTGCCGAGCGTATGCTCGCAGGCGATCAAAGCGCCAAAAATGACTACCTAAATGTTTTAAAAGCAGGTGGTTCCAAATACCCCTATGACATGCTGAAAGAGGCCGGTGTTGATCTGGCAACCCCTGCTCCCTACAATGCCCTTATTGCCCGCATGAACAGGCTTATGGACGAAGCCGATATAATTTTAACCCGCATGGGAAAATAGGTTTAATAACCACGTAAACAAAAGGCCGGGAAACCCCGGCCTTTCTTTTTCAGTAATTGTCCAATACTAGAACTTAACTTTCACACCCATGTTAGCAGTCCAGTCATACTGCTCATGCTGCATAAGATAATCACCATCTTCAGTACGGTGTACTGCGCGGAACGGCTCATCATTTGCGTTTGAAACTTCACCGTACAGCTTCACGTTTTCAAGAATGTCGTATGAAGCAGAGAAGTCCCACTGTGTATGGCTTAGGGCATACCTATCACCAAAACCAGCTGCATTTAGTTCATCAAGATATGCATCACGGTATGTCATTGCTGCACGAAGGGTAATAGGGCCCTTTTCATAGCCTAGCACAAGATTAGCAACGTGTTTTGATGTTTTAGGGAGCGCAATCTCACGGATTTCGTCACCCAGATCAACAGTGGCATTGCTATCTACGTAAGTATAGTTCACGCCGACAATCAAACCATTCAGAAGCCCCGGCAGGAATGTAAGGGCTTGCTGATAGTTAACTTCTATCCCTTTGATCGTGGCTTTATCGCCGTTATATGGGCGCACAACTTCGTTAAAGAACACACCGTTTACTGTCACATCCTCAACCGTGCGATCGATAACAAAATTACTGATATCTTTATAAAAAGCCCCAACAGACAGTACCGCATCGTTATTTGGATACCATTCAACACTCACATCAAAGTTATGAGCTGTCATCGGTACAAGATTTTCGTTACCGATAGTGCCTTCGGTTGTGCGTACAATTTCACCGCCGTCCAGTTCTTCTTCAAACTCGATCTCGCCAGTTGGTACAACATCATCGATATTAGGGCGAACAACCGAACGGAAGTATGCTGCCCGCAGAACCAAATCTTCCCTTGCTTCATAGCGCAGGTTCAAACTTGGTAGCCAGTGACTGTAATCTTGTGCGCCAGATACTTCCGTTACACTTGATATATCATCCGTTTCCGGGTCACCGTCACCATCAAGTACCGGATCGCCGTTACCATCCACAACAACCACTTCGCCAACCTGAACAAAGTTACTGGTTGTTTTAAAGTCTGTATATTCATAGCGAACACCACCAGTAATCCGTAGTCCCCCCATGTCTATGCGGCCCATGATATAAGATGCATAAATATCTTCCTCAGCATCATAATCAACAGCTTTGGAACCTATAAGTGTGTCCAGTTCGTTTAACTCGAAAGAAGACCGGTTAGCCGCGTAATAGTCGCGCAGAGCAACGCCGTCTATACCACCATTACCAAGAGCAAGGTCAATTGGGTAGTCAATCGCAGTAGAGAAATCATTAAGTGTTACATCACCCAAATCACCATCGTACGCCAAAAAGGTATTATCACGGAATTTATCGCGGAGACGCGCCTTCGCACCCCACTTGATCAAAACAGGGTTATCACCCCAGTACATATCCTTTGCAATATCCAGCTTGAAAGCGATCTGCTCATCTTCTGTAATATTGTCAGAATATTCAAAAGAATCGACTTCATAGTTTGACAGGTCTTGCAAAGCAGCCAAGTCATCAGAATTTTTGAATATTGAACGGGGGAACAACAGGTTCGTGAAATCAACACCACTATTGAAGTCTTCTCCCGCGAAAGAAGTATCTAACCTGTCAGGCTCAGCTTCTTGTGCTTTTGCATAGCTGATAGAATATGTTGCTGTGAAGCTATCAAACCGAGTTTCGCCGCCACCAGAAATAGAAAGTATTTTCTGTGTCTCTATACGATCTTTCAGGTCGCGGTCGGCTTCGATACCATCAACATATACGTAACCACCATCAACATCCGAACGATCAAGGTCAAACTCGCCTTCATCAAACTTCATCTCCATACGGTTACGAAGCTCTGAATCTTTAAAATCGGAATAAAGTGTACGCAGATAAAGATCCGTACTATCTGATGGGCGGTAATCAAGGTTTAAAGCAGCCCCAAAACGCTTACGCTCCACAACATAATCACGCAGTTCCAACTCTTCAGGGATCAGGCCATTGATTTCCTGATCTTCATCATCTTCGTCAATCCAACCGCCATCAATTTCTTTATTATCGGTACCAAATTTACGGTCATAGTAACTAATAGAACCCGCAACAGCAAACTTGTCACTAAACTTGTTCGCAATAGTGAGGCCTACTTTGGGGCTCCACTCTTCCTGCTGCCTGTTATAGCCGCCCTCAATTTTTGCTTTTACAAAAAGCCCATCACGGTCAAAACCAGAAAGGGTTTTAATATCTACGTTACCACCAATGGCATCGGCATCCATATCTGGCGTCAATGATTTGGTAACTTCTACGGTTTCCAAAAGCTCTGAAGGTATTACATCAAGAGCCACTTTACGGTCGCCGCCCTCAGGTGATGGCAAGCGCACACCGCCAACAGATGAGCTGCTAAGGTTCGGGTCAAGGCCCCGAATAACAACATAGCGACCTTCGCCTTGGTCATTCTCTACTGAAAGGCCAACAATTCGGCGTACAGCCTCTGATACGTTTTGGTCTGGGAAGTTACCTGCAGAGTCAGCCGACAAAAAGTTCGAAACATTGTCTGCTGCGCGCTGTTTTGACAGCGAGCTATTTAGTGATCCACGAAGACCTTTCACGACAATAATTTCATCAACATCTGCGTGCGCGCCGTATGCAACATCAAGCCTTGCGCCGGCTTCTGTCACTGTAACTGTGCGCGTAATTGGGTCTGAACCAATATAGTTGATAATAACAGTGTAATCGCCAGCCGGAATGCCACTAAAATAGAAGCTACCGTCTGCTGCGGTTGATGTGCGACGGTTCAACTCCTGAATGCGCACCAGAGCACCTTCCAGCGCTAACGAATCCGCCGTATCTGATACACGACCAGATAGGTCTGCTGCATTTGCAGCACCAGTTAAAAGAATAGCGCCCGTACTAGCTGTTGCCAGAATGGATCGACGTAATGATTTTGTAAATTTATATAAGGGCATGATGTCTCTCTGAGCGTATGATTTTTCGTTCACCGCATTCGCTGCGATGGCCCTCAAAGACGCTCAAAGTGTTACAGTTGTGTGTAAGTAAGATTAATTTATCATGTAGGCACAAAAAAGCCCCAGTAAACTGAGGCTTTTCAAGGCTTTGATATTATTATACTCAATCATAAAACATAAGTAATACCGTCCAGATCACTTACTGAAAACCCATAAAGGGTGAGGCTATCGCCGCCGCCAAGGTCAATAACCACATTACTGCCGCTGTTTGTTGCCGCCGCCTGCACATCTGCAGCATTGATAAAGTCTGTTACCGTTGATGACAGATCCAAAATATCGCTAGCTTCACTAAAGTCTGTGATAATATCGTCGCCGTGACCAGCCTCAAAGATAAAGGTATCTGCCCCGGCTCCTCCCGTGAAGCGGTCGTTGCCACCACCGCCCCAAAGGGTATCGTTACCACTACCACCGTCTACAGTGTCGTTACCAGCACCAGAGAATAGATTATCGTTACCGGAACCACCGGAAATTGTATCATTACCGGCACCAGTATAAATTTCATCATTCCCACTACCGCCGTCTACACTATCTCGTCCATCCTGTTTACCGCCGTATAGAGTATCGTTACCACCTGCTGCGTAAAGGGTATCATTACCCAAGCCACCGCCAAGGGCATCACTGCCCGCTGCACCATATACAAGATCATCACCCGCACCTGCCCAGATGGCATCCTGCCCTGTGCCTGAAGTTATTTCCTCACCAGCATTAAATATGCCGTTATCATTAACGGCGCTGTCATCCCAGCCACCACCAATCAGCGTATCATTACCGTCACCACCAAAAATATCGTCGCTGCCATCATCAGTTGATGACGATGAAGCACCCGCATAATGCTCACTATTGCCGTCATCAAAACCACCACCTATCAGGAAATCATCACCTGCCCCACCGCCGAGTGTGTCATTCCCGGCGCCGCCCGACCCAAAATCATCACCAGCATCGCCGGTTCCTGCCCATACTGCATCATCCCCGGCCCCACCATATGAAATATCATCGCCAGCATTACCGCGCAGAACATCATCACCTGCTCCACCCGAAAGAATATCATCCCCAGCATTGCCAATGAGTAAATTTGCTACATCATTACCCTGAAGAGTATCATCGCCGCTCGCGCCGTATGCCTGTTCAATTACGGTATCATCTGCAATATAAACAGTCTGGCTATCGTAGAAATAACCTGAACCATCCCAGTATTCTATGGTAGTCCCAACATTGCTCCATGAACCCGGTGTAAGGTTCAAATACACATCGGTTGAACCACTACTTACCCCGAAGCTATCCGTCCCACTATAGTCCCACACGGTCATGTAATAGCGTTCTGAAAGGCTAAAGTCATAAGTGTCGGCGCTGGCTGTGGTGACCGTATCAACCCCGTAGGCTGCCTGCAGGGCCAATATGTCAAAATACATGTAAGTTTGCGGCCACAAATCAGCCCATTGAGCCTCAGGAAAACGCCCGGAGACATCATAGCTCATTACCGTATAATCCACACCCTCATATTCGCTACTAATAGCTGGAAAATCACCATCTTCTTCAAAAGAGTGCTTCAAGCCAAGTGCATGACCAAGTTCATGCAAAAGGGTGTGTGCAAAATCAATGTCGTCTTCATCGCTATTGTCGGCCTGAAGCCAGATATCACTGGAAACATAGTTGTTCCCAGGCAAATAAGCCCATGCAACAGATTCCTCGTCTGGCTCACTTGTCCATGCCAACCTTATCGTACCAGCAAGTTCCCCCTCATCTTCCACTTCAACGAGGTCAAGGTTGGTAAAGGCTTCAATCTGCTCGGTAATGCCGACAAACAAGCTTTGGGTATAGGCAGAAACACCCGTTAGGTTATAATAGGGTTCTGCATCACTTTCACCGTACCCCCTTATGGGCGACGATGAATATAAGCTATCTGCTGAAGGGAAGCTAAAACTCAGGGTGTAGTGACCATCCTCATCTGGGGCATAAGACCGGCCATATAGCAAGGCATCAACGTCATCGTTGCCTGTTGGACCGTAAGATACCGTTTGTACAGTTTGTTCATACCCTGTTGTCAGCATAAGGATGTATTCCGTTGGTTATTGCCACTTACTAATAAATGTATGACATTTGCACCATATAGCCAGCACAAATCATAACCGCCTATTCTTGCAAACAACAAGTTAATACCGGATGAATATAAATATAAAATATAACTAGGTGGTGACCCCGGCAGGACTCGAACCTGCAACCGTCTGATTAGAAGTCAGGTGCTCTATCCAGTTGAGCTACGGGGCCTTCTTATATGGAACGAGCGGCACCCTATAGCAGGTTGCACACAAAGAAAAGTCAGAAATCATCTTTTTAAAGAGTGTTCAATATTAAAAGAAAATATTCTGAAAACTTGGGTAGCAAACAGGGGCCAAAATAAAACAGGATGAAACGATTAGTCATCTCTGTTTTTGAATCATGGTCGGGGAGACAAGATTCGAACTTGCGACCCCCTGTACCCAAAACAGGTGCGCTACCAGGCTGCGCCACTCCCCGACGCGCTGATCGATATAGTTATAGGGCCTCTCTGACGCAAGAGAAAAATGACATAAAAGCGCAAAAAAGTTTTAAACCGCTCTAAAACGAAGGCTCAACAACAAACCCGCAAACCCTTTTATTTTAGGCTCTTTTACGCATGAGCTTAAATAAGCCACTTATCGAGGCAATTTCACGGCCTTCGCAGCGCACCATTCCCTGAATGGCGACGAGTCCCTCGTCGCACATTTCCGCTCGAGCTTCGCCCTCTAGCCAGTCACCAATAAAAGCAGCATGCACAAAATCAGTCACCAGACGCACTGTTACAAAAGGAGGGTCGCCAACATCCATAACAGCCCGGGATGCAACAATGTCCGCAAACGTCATGATCATACCACCATGACAATTACCCCCAACATTGGCATGTTTTTGGGTTACTCGGAATCCTCGACGCCAACCAGCTTCATCGCTTTTTTCAAACATTGGGCCATTTAACCATCCAAACTCAGAGTTTGACAGAATCGGCTCAAAGCCAGCAGGTGGATTAGCCTCTACTATCATTGCTGGTGTAGCCCTACGTGCCGTCACTGGCTGTCCTTACCCTTAATAAGGTTACCAAGCAACACATGCCGCACAATATCGCCTGCAGACAGCCCAAGTTTAGCAGAGTGCCCCCCTGCAATTTCAAGAACCGCTTTTGCTGGTGCTTCCGATCGCCGTGGCGTTTCTGTCTCTGGCTCAGCATTTTCAATAATATTGATAATAGTGCCATCCGATTTCAGAAAAATAATATCAAGAGGAATCAAAGTATTACGCATCCAGAAACTACGCATGTCTGTATCAGGGAAAATAAAAAGCATGCCCTGATCAGAGCCTAACTCGGTTCGATACATCAATCCTTGTATGCGTTGGCTATTCGAAAGTGCAAGCTCAACAGTAAAGTGATGCACTTCATGCTGATTAGCTGTTTCAATTGTCAGCGAACTTGCACTCTCCGAGAGCGCCGCAGCAGAAGAGGAGCCAGCCCAAATCAGCAGCGCTATTACTGCAATCTTATGAAAAATTATAGTTCGCATACTTTAAGCGTCGCCAGGCAGTGCTATCTGCGCAACAAGTGGGCCACGTTCGCCCGTTCCAATGCGTACACGCACATGCTGAGACGGCTCAAGATCAGTAAGACCCGCTCGCCTTAAGGTCTCTATGTGAACAAAGATATCTTGCATTCCCTCACCTCGGGACACAAAGCCATACCCTTTGGTTCGGTTAAACCATTTAACCTGAACATCTTCAAAATCACTCGACACCTCAACATCCATACCTGGATGTGAGAAAGAAGACCGGCCGATATCTTCAGGTGCTACTGCCGTAGAAAGATCAAGGGATTGTACCCGTGTAGCCTGCCTGCCCCGGTCACGACCAACTGCATTACAAACAACCGTTGTACCTTCAGGGACTGACCGCCTGCCTATCTCACGTAGCACTGAAAAATGCAGCAGAACGTCTCCGTCGCCATCGTCTGGTACAATAAAGCCGTACCCCTTGACAGCATCAAACCACTTCACCTTTCCGGTAAGCATATCACCCAGTTCTTCGGTGCTAGCTTCCGGACTAGCAAACGAATTGCTGTCCATACCATACCCCCTTTTACACATTAACAGTCGTTAACAAAGCGATGCTAATACCAAAAAGAAACACCCGCAACTATTTTCGTTGCGGGTGCCTATTGTCCAACCCTTTGTTTAGGGGGAGTTTTTTAATGGCTTGGCCCCATGATATCACTGATATCCTTCTGGGAGTGGTGTGTAATCAACCCAGTATCGTACATATGCTGGGTAACAGGCACGAGCCAAACAGCAACAGCTATGTAGCCTACAATAGACATTGCTATCGTGTAGGGCAGCGCCATAACCACCATACGCATATAGCTAAGGCGAATAAGGGGCGCTAACGCTGATGTCAGTAAAAATAGGAATGCAGCCTGACCATTAGGTGTTGCAACCGACGGAATATTTGTTCCGGTATTAATAGCAACAGCCATCAAATCAAACGTATCCCGGTCAATGCCGCCATTCTCAACACCGGCGATAAGTGCTTTTGCTACTTCGCTAATATAAACGGTTGCCACAAAAACATTATCTGAAATAGCGGATAACACACCATTCGCAACATAGAAGGCAGTAATCTGGTTATGGCCTTCAAGGCTGAGAACAAAATCAATGATTGGCTTGAACAAAGCCAAGTCATTGATAACGCCTACAACAGCAAAAAACACCACAAGAAGTGCGGTGAAAGGCAATGCCTCTTCAAAAGCGTGACCAATCTGGTGTTCTTCTGTAATACCCGTGAATGCTGTTGTTAAAACAATCACAGAAAGGCCGATCAGACCAACAGGTGCCAAATGGAACATCAAGCCAATAATAAGCCATATTCCCACAATACCCTGTGCGATCAACGCAGCATTATCAGAGGCTGTTCTGCGCTTAGTTTGATAGATGTCATAATCTTTCAAAATATTCAGAACCTTTGGCGGTATTTTCCCGCCGTAGCCAAACAAGCCTGTCACTTCAACAAATACGCAAACCAGTAACCCTGTGAAGAAAACAGGTATCGTTACGGGCGACATACGCAAGAAAAACTCAATAAACTGCCAATGTGCACGCTCACCGATCATGAGGTTTTGAGGTTCGCCCACAATTGTCATAACACCACCTAGTGCCGTACCCACCGCAGCATGCATCATCAGACTTCTTAGGAAAGCACGAAAGCCATCAAGGTCTTCCTCGTTTAGCTTTTCCAGTTTTCCGTCATCCAGATGGTCATGATCGTGGTGAAAATCTTTACCCGAAGCCACTTTGTGGTAGATCGAGTAAAAGCCAACAGAAATTGAAATCACTACAGCGGTTACTGTCAACGCATCCAGAAAAGCAGACAAAAACGCAGCAGCAAATGAGAAGAGAAGCGAAAGCGCAATCTTGCTACGAACGTTCACCAGAAGCTTTGTGAACACAAATAGCAGCAGGTTTTTCATGAAATAAATACCAGCCACCATAAAAACCAGCAGAAGGATAACTTCAAGACCGGCTTCGATTTCGTGCTTTACGGTTGCCGGAGATGTCATCCCTATAAAGACAGCCTCAAGCGCCAAAAGGCCCCCAGGCTGCAAAGGATAACATTTCAAGGCCATCGCAAGCGTAAAAATAAACTCAAGGATTAAAACCCACCCTGCAGCGTAAGGGTCTACATAAAAATATAAAATTGGGTTTAAGATTAAAAATCCCAGAATGGTCATCTTGTACCATTCTGCAGAATTGCCAAGGAAGTTTCTCCCTGCAGGCTTCGCAAAAAGCGACATATGAATTCCCTCATAACTTATTAGCCAACACTAGGCACTATAGGATATGCTTGTACTGATGCAAATACGGCAAATCAAGGCAAACTGGATAAAATCAGTACATAAAAAAACTGTCCTATTAAATAAGTCAACTGATCTGCTTGCAGCCCCCTATTTCTGCCACTAGGGTGGCCGCACATCAACTTGAAGACGGTAAACCTATGAATGAAGAACTAAGAATCGCTAAAAAGTGGCTTACAGAAGGGTCCCGCGTTATCCTCGCCGTGGTTGCCAAAACATGGGGCTCTGCCCCCCGGCAAACGGGCAGCCTTATGGTGGTTCATGAACACGGTCATTTTTCAGGCTCTGTATCTGGCGGCTGTGTAGAAGGTGCCGTTATTGCAGAAGCACAAGCTCTTTCATCGACACTTGCGGATAGCACCGCATCTTACTGTAAAACGCTGAATTACAAAGTGGGCCCAGATGAAGCTTGGCAAGTCGGGCTCGCCTGCGGCGGTGAGATAAGGATAATTCTGTTTTCACTTCGCGCCGATAATATTGCCGCTATAGAAGAGAGCTTACATAAAACAGGTACAGCACGCGAAAAGTGCACCTTACGCTTAATCAAGCAAAGCGGTGATGCAGTTTGCCTTTCCAATGTAGCAGAATCTGCGGTGACAGAAACAGACACCCATATTGACTTAACCCTAAGTCCCAAGCAAAGGCTTTATATCACTGGCGCAGTACACATTGCTGAAACACTGGCACCACTCGCTGGGCAATGTGGTTTTGATGTTACCGTCATTGACCCACGTGGTATGTTTACGGAAAACCACGGCTACGGCGGCGTGACAGTTGTCTGTGACTGGCCAGATGAATATTTTAGCGCCAACCCTCTAGACAGTGAATGCGCGCTTGTAACCTTAACCCATGACCCCAAAATTGATGATGCCGCCCTCATAATGGCGCTGGAAAGCAATGTTTTTTATATTGGCTCACTTGGCAGCAAAAAAACACAGGCCACACGCATATCACGGCTTAAAGCTCAAGAAATACCCGACACTAGCCTAGCCCGCATTCACGGCCCAGTTGGTTTGAATATCGGGGCAAAAAGCCCACAGGAAATAGCAGTTTCTATTATGGCTGAAATAATAGCAGTTAAACGAGGCACAGATGCCAAATAAGACGGCGGCAGCCCTTATTCTTGCGGCAGGTCTCTCTTCTCGCTCAGGCACACAGAATAAACTGCTAGCTAAACAAAACGGCAAAACCGTTCTTGAAACAACACTTGATGGGGTTAGAGCATCGATAATTTCCCATATTTATATTGTAACAGGCCATATGGAAAGCCCCTTAGAAAGCCTTACACCTGCCGATGTGCACATTATAAAAAATCATACCTATAAAGATGGTATAGGCACAAGTATTGCGGCAGGTATTAAAGCCCTACCACCGTACATAAGCCTCGTATTTATATGCCTCGCAGATATGCCTTTTGTAAAAGAAAGCACCTATAAAGCGCTTTTAATAGCGGCTCACAAAACAGCCAGCAAAGATATTTTTATACCAACATATAAGGGTAAACGTGGCAATCCTGTTTTATGGCGCCAAAGCCAATTTCATGAACTTGCGCTGTTGAACGCTGATATAGGTGGAAGAAGTATCATTCTAAACCATGAAGACACCATCGCTGAAGTTCCTGTTATTGATCAAGGTATTCTAATTGACCTAGATACACCAGAAGCCCTAAACCAATACCGGTTTACGGAATAAGAGCTAACAAATCATCAACGCTACTATCCATAACCTGTTTAATAAGCGCATACGGGAAACCAGCGCGCATCATGGCTGCCTTCTCTTTCTCAATTTTTTCCGGTGGGGTGTCTGGGCGGCGAAAGGGGCCAAAACGGCGCCGTCTTGCATAGCATGCCGCTGCTGCCATATCTGGGTTCACCCCCTCCTCTTTCTGTGCTTCATCCAAGACAGCCTTTACAATATGTGCAGGCACACCTTTGTAGTGCAAATCCTGCGCTATCATGCGAAGTGGTTTCCCCTTTAATTGCAGCCCTCTGAAACGTTGGCGAGCATAAAAATTGTCATCCACATACCCCAAACGCACGCATTTAGCGGCAACCGCTACAATCCATTGCATCTGCTCAGGTGATGGCGGGGCGCTGTCTTCGTTGCGCCTGCGCACTTTACGAGCCAAAACCGCCTTTAGGTTTGCCTCTGTGCTACTGAAACGCCCCAAATAATGCAGAGCGGCACGCTCAAGGTAGCCCTCCGTTACTTTTTTTGCAGGCTTTTGCTCCACTACATATCCTCAAGAACAGTCAAGAAACGGTCATAATCATCTTGATTATTATAATAATGTGGTGACACACGCACAGCGCTATCAATCCCTCGCGCTTCAAGGTCCAGCCTTGTATGCACAACACTGGCAATCTGTACCGCTATATTCTGTTGTTCCATATGCTTCTTGATTTCTGCAGCCGTATAGCCGGTTTTATTAAATGTAATAATAGCTGCTTCAGCAGCACTTGGGCATTCAATCCTGACGCCTTTAATACCCCTAAGCTGTTGACGCAAACTACGACCCAGATGCAAGGTTTGCCCTGTCGTTCTATTCACCCCAAGGCTCTGCATATATTCAACAGCAGCCCCAAGGCCTAAAATATTTACCGCACTGCGTTCCCAAGCTTCAAAAACTCTGGCATCAGACCTCAATTTATAGGTGTTGTGGCTATCCCATGCTGCACCTTGGTTTGTCATAACAACAGGGTTCATACCCTCTCGTGCACGGCTGTTCATGTATAAAAAGCCTACACCTCGCGGTCCTCTTAAAAACTTGCGGCCCGTTGCTGTCGCAATATCACAGCCAATATCTTTAACGTTCACAGGTATTTGGCCAATAGACTGACAGGTATCGAGTAAAAATAAAACATTATGCTGTCGCGCAATAGCGCCAACTTCATAAGCAGGCAATATAGCCCCGCTTGATGAAGGAATATGGGTCAAACTTATAAGTTTCGTGCTCTCATCAATCAGGCTCTCCAAATGATCAATATTAACACCCCCATCCACTGTTGCTTCTGCGACACGAATTTTGATGCCATCGTTTTTTTGACGATGCAAAAAAGCAACATAATTACTGCAATACTCGCCCGGCGATGTGATCACCGTATCACCCGCACTCATGGGAATACTATAAAATGCTTTTGTCCATGCATCCACGGCGCTTGTCGTTAATGCAACATCATCAACAGAACACTCTATTAAAGTCGATATACTCGCATAAACAGATTCCAGTGCGCCCAACTGTTGCTCTTGCGCCACATATCCACCGAATTGCGCCTCTAGGTTCAATTGGGCAATTTGAGCTGTAATAACCGGTTTAGGCATAAGGGATGAGCCACAATTATCCAGATGCACACGCCCTCCAGCTCCTTGTGTATCCTGCCTTAATTGCATAATCTCTTCATGTGTAAAATAAGGGACTTCAAGTGTCATTTTTTAGCCGCAATCCATGCTTAATCAATCAACTTATATAATGAATATACCAAAATTCTCTTGCGAAATTTGGCAACAAACGGTAATCCAGCCGTAATATTCAGGCGTTTTAACGTATAACTGAACAGGCTATGTATAATCGATGCAAGCGATTTATAGTCTTTAGTGTATGATACGCCTAGTTTAAAGAATGCAAAGCCTACACTTTTAATGTGTGGGCTTAGGGTTGTTGTTTTTATAAGGTCCGGCTACTCTATAATAAGTACTGGGACAAATATGGTTGAAGCGGACGCAATGACTGTAGTTACACCTACACACGATCCAGGGCTACCTCGGCGGTTTTCGGATTTTGATACACTTGTTGACGCCATCGAGTATGCCGCACAGGGTAAACGCGGTGCAAATTTCTTCAATGCAAAGGGCGACGTTGTCGAAGTCCTTTCTTGGAAAGAAGCACGTGATCGCGCTATCGCCATTGGCAAAAAGCTTGTTGGCCTTGGATTCAAGAAGGGCGACAGGATTGCCTTAATCGCAGAAACCAGTGCAAACTTTGTGTGCTTTTTCATGGGCTGCCAGTACGCAAGCGTGCTGCCTGTCCCCCTCCCTTTACCAACATCTTTTGGTGGCAAAGAGGGTTATGTATCTCAGTTGCAAATGCAAATGGAGAGCTGTGCAGCAAATGGCATAATGGCGCCTGACTTTATGGCCGACATTATTGCTGAAGCTACCAGTGGTCTGAATCTGGTGTTTAGCGGCTCTATGGAAGACTATATGCAAGCTGAAGACGGCGCAGAACTTCTATACCCTTCGCCTGATGACCTTGCCTATTTGCAGTATTCTTCTGGCAGTACACGGTTCCCACACGGTGTCGCTGTTACGCATAGGTCTTTGCTATCCAATACCCACGGTATGGGTAAATACGGCGTAGAGCTTATCGAGAGTGACCGCTGTGTTTCATGGCTACCCTTTTACCATGATATGGGTCTTGTTGGCACACTTCTTACAACAATCACCTGTCAGGTATCTGTTGACTTTATACCAACAGAAGAATTTGCGCGTCGCCCCTTAAGTTGGTTACGGGTCATTACAGCAAATAAGGGCACTCTGACATATAGCCCTACATTCGGCTTTGATATATGCACACGCCGTGCAGCAATGCGAACAACTGCGATGGAAGGCTTGGACCTGTCAAGCGTTCGTATTGCAGGCATTGGTGCTGAAATGATCCGCCCTGATGTTATGCGGAAGTTCCATGAAACTTTCGAGGCAATTGGCTTTTCCGACAAAGCTTTTCTCCCGAGCTACGGCCTTGCGGAATGCACCCTTGGTGTTAGCTTTGGTAAAGTTGGCAAAGGCATTGAGATCGACCTTGTTGAAGAAGCCCTTTTAACGGGTGACCGCCATGTGCTTGTTAACGGCGTTGCAGGTAGCCGTGTCCGTGAAGTTGTCAACTGTGGTACACCACTACCTGAATATGAGATTGAAATCCGCAACGAAGATGATCACGCATTACCAACTGGTCAAGTAGGCCGTGTGCATTTGCGCGGCACGTCTGTTATGCGGGAATATTTCAATGACCCAGAGACAACACGTGCCGTGCTTAGCCCAGAAGGCTGGCTAGACACTGGCGACATGGGCTACATGAAAAACGGTGATATTTTCATTGTCGGCCGAGCTAAAGACATGATCATTGTGAATGGTAAAAACCATTGGCCACAAGATATTGAATGGGCAGCAGAGCAAATTGACGGTGTTAAAACAGGTGATGTTGCCGCTATTTCCATTCCGGGTGATAATGCTGAAGAAGTGCCGCTCATACTGGCACAGTGCAGGCTTTCTGATCCGGCAGACCGCGCTAAACTTGTGGAAGAAATGAAACGTCAGGTGCAAAA
Source organism: Kordiimonas pumila (assembly GCF_015240255.1). Classification (NCBI taxonomy): domain Bacteria; kingdom Pseudomonadati; phylum Pseudomonadota; class Alphaproteobacteria; order Kordiimonadales; family Kordiimonadaceae; genus Kordiimonas; species Kordiimonas pumila. Next base: position 2,123,168 of record NZ_CP061205.1, on the reverse strand, counting down.
CTCCACGGGCGTAAACTGCCTTATTGAACTTGTTTCTCCCAAATCACTACCCAGAACCTCATCAGGAAAACTAAGTAGGACGAAAGCTAGAATCCAGTACCTAGCAGGAAACCTGCAAGCCGTGGCCAGTTAACATGCCATCAGAAAAAGGCAGTCCAACTGGTCAAGTTATCGCACTGACCGGCGCTACCGGCTTTCTGGGTGGTCATGTGCTTAATGCCTTGGTTACCGCGGGCTATCAGATAAAAGCCCTTACCCGCAAGCGCCAACCCAGTACTCCCAATGTCGAATGGGTTCACGGTGCACTGTCAGAACAGGAAAGCCTCCTTAACCTCTGCGAAGGTGCGGATGTCCTTATCCATCTGGCGGGCCTCACCAAAGCCTTAAACCGTGATGCCTTTTTTGATGTGAATGTCGCAGGAAGCCTGTCGCTCTTTGACTGTGCAGCCGCACAAAACATAAAGCAGGTTATTCATATTTCCAGCCTCGCGGCACGAGAACCACGGTTATCCCATTACGGTGCGAGCAAAGCTGGCACTGAATTGTTATTAACAGCACGAAAATGGCCTTTTTCTTGGACTATTTTACGACCACCAGCCATATACGGCCCAGGCGACAAAGAAATACTCAAGCTTTTAAAGGCAACAAAGTTTGGTATTTTACCGGCACCTGGCAATAAAAATAACCGATTTTCCATGATTCATGCAGCTGACTTGGCCGCCGCAATCGTTGCACTGATTGAAGAACCGCACAGAGCCCAAATTTTGGAAATAGATGATGGGAAATCACGCGGGTACCAGCTTAAAGATGTGGCAGAGGCTCTAACTTTTGATGGTAAAAAAACACCAAAAGTATTTTCGTTACCCTTTGCCATCCTCGGCACAGTAGGCGTCATCAACGGCATGATGGCAAACGCAATCCACCGCCCTGCCATGCTCACACTTTCCACCGCACGCTATTTGTGCCATCCTGATTGGACAGTAAGACAACAGCTGCTACCAAAGCTTAAATTGTGGAAGCCACACTTTGATCTTAAAGCTGGGTTAAGCAACACTATTGACTGGTACAAAAAAAACGGGCTTTTATGAAAAGCTTTCTACCGATATAAGACGACTAAAGACAACGTAACCTCATAATAGAAGGCACGCGGATATATGGCTAACGCCCAAACACTAGAAACAATCTACCAGCTTATTGCTCCCCTCAACAAAAAAGGGATTGAGCTTTCTCCAAAAACCACATTTGCATCAAACCTTGAGCTTGATAGCCTGACTGTGATGGACCTAGTCGCCGAGATCGAAGACGAATTCGACATTATCCTGCCGCTTAATATTCTTCCTGATTTGGAAACTATTGAACATGTGGCCGACGCTGTAGAAAAAATCGTCAACAAAGGCAGCTAATACTATGGACTTACTGGATAAATTTGATTCAATTGTTGCCTTGCGCACATCCTTGCCATTTGAAAAAGCCGATCCCTTTAAAGTAGTTATGGATGAAATTCTCTCCGAAACTGAAGCCGTCATTAATGGGCGCAGAACTATCCTTGCTGGCACTAATAACTATATGGGCATGACATTTCATGAAGATGCCCTCGCTGCTGGTAAAGAGGCACTTGAAAAGTTTGGTACAGGCACCACAGGATCTCGTGTTCTTAATGGCACATATGGTGGCCATAAGCTCTTAGAGGAAACCCTTGCCGACTTTTACGGCATGGAACACTGCATGGTGTTTTCAACAGGCTACCAAGCTAATTTGGGCATGATCTCTGCCCTTGGCGGCAAAGATGACTTCATTATTATCGATGCTGATAGCCATGCATCCATCTATGATGGCTGCTCCATGAGCAATGCCACTATAGTGCGCTTCAAACACAATGATGTTGATCACATGGAACGGCGTTTGAAACGCTTACCTGCTGATGCCGGAAAACTTGTTGTTGTTGAAGGTATCTACTCAATGCTGGGGGACACAGCCCCCTTAAAAGAAATGCTTGAAGTAGCTAAAAAATATGGCTGCATGACCCTAGTGGATGAAGCTCATTCTATGGGCTTTTGTGGCCCTAATGGCCGCGGGGTAGCTGAAGCACTAGGGGTGGAACACCTTGCTGACTTTATCGTCGGCACCTTCTCTAAATCAGTTGGCACCATCGGTGGGTTTGCCGTATCAAACCACCCGAAGTTTGACGTCCTTCGGTTTGTATCACGCCCTTATATTTTTACAGCAAGCCTGCCACCAAGTGTGGTGGCTACGGCTACAGCATCTATTAAGGCTATCAAGAATAACGGCAACCGCCGTGCTCACCTTTGGGAAAATGCCCGCCGCCTGCATGCAGGTTTGAAAAAAGCAGGCTTTAACTTAGCAACGGCAGAAGCAGAAAGCCCTATTATTGCGGTACATTTACCTGACCCTATGATTGGTACACGCTTTTGGGAACAACTGCTTATGGAAGGCGTTTATGCCAACATGGCAGCCCCGCCAGCAACGCCCTCCGGTGTCTTTTTAATGCGTGTCAGCGTTTGTGCACAGCACACTGCAGAGCAAATAGACGAAATAATTGCCCGCTTTATACGAACGGCAAAAATTATCAATATGGACTTTTAATCACAGATTTTTAAAACCACAAAGAAGCCAGCATTTTCGCTGGCTTTTTACTTGAAGGCACCTTTTTTTCGAAGCCTCCAGAACAACGTAACCCCAGCAAGTACCGGGTGTTTGCGCATCCAGTCTGTAACTTCTATCTCAACGCCAGAATGACGTTTAATTTTCCATGCCAGATAATCAATTCCACCATCAAAAGTCATAGATGCTTTTATAAGACGCAGAAAACTAACAATCTTGCCATTCCAGCGCCGAAGCGCCCATATGACTTGTGCCTTCAAAGCAGCTATCCGACTTGGCTGCTTTACTTGCGGTCCAAGCCCCAGAGCATCAAACGCAACTGGGGTAAGCATATCATAACGCTCTTGATCCAGCAGATATATCTCCAGTCCTTTACCTTTACGTTCCGAGCGCAATTCAGCAGCATATGTCTGCTCGAATGCCGCGACCCACATATCACGCGAGACACGTAATGTGGGCTTTAATTTCAGTATGTTTGAAAGCATTGTTATCACTGCATCAGCAACATAGCCTTCAATTACAGACCGGGTATTGGCATCCGTTGCTTGCAGCAAATAACATGGTTGGCAGAAACGCGCCCAAACCGATACATTCAGGCATTCTGAGCTAACTCTAAAACCCAAATCATGAAGCGATAAAACAGCGTATTTCGACCGAACCTTAATACCGCAAGCGTCCATTTCATGATAAAATACATTTGGAGGAAGCATTTTGTTGGCAATTGCTAACCAACGTTTTTTATAGGCCGCCTTGTAGCTATCAACAATGACATAAAAATCCAGAACCTTATCTTCAATTTCACCAGTTCTAAGGCAAGATCCATAAAACAAAACTCCAACCACAGCATCACCATAATTTGAAGCAATATCAGCAGCTGCCAACATAACTGGTTCAGGCACTGAGCGCTGCCATTCATGATGAATAAAGTTCACCACAGCCGCATGTGTTGAAGTGGGCATGATTGTCCTATTTTAGTGAAATAAAGGTAAGAGCCGTGCTTCCCCGCAGCGTTATTGGTATACCTGCAATCGGATGATAAATTTCGCCGTCAAGCGTAACAGGGTCTGTGCCCTCTATTCTAATCTCGTTGCTACGCCTTACATGGCTACCATGAATAGTTTTGGTGCCAAAACTACCTGTCACCAAGCCTTTAAAGGCCCTAAAAAGGTTACCACTTCCTGATTCAATAGCAGAGAAGCCCAAGCCACCGACGCCCTCTTTTCCATAAGGCCGCAACCCTAATAAAAGCTTATCAAGTGTAGTCGCCACAACAGAAGCATACTGACCAGCCATTCTACCACTACCAGGGATGCTAATCGTCATTGGGTCAGAGACCAGAAGATTTTTTTCACGGCCAAAACCAATTGCCGACACCAGAAGCTTTGTGAAAGACACAAAGTGCGCAAGCGTATTTGGCAACCCCATGGAATAGGCATTCTCACGGCACCAAAAAATACCCTTAACAACACCCGCTGTTCCAAAAAAAGTTCCAACGCGAGGCAATTCCCCGTCACCTAAATCCATTTCAATAACGCTTCTTGTCGTCAAGTGCTCAGGTATCCGTCCTTCTTTTGCCAGCAGCAAAAGCTTTTTCAAGACCCGAATAGGCCGGCCTTTAAAGCCTAAATCAGAAGCCGTCATATTAGTTTTACCGCCAGGCATAAAGGCAATCGGCGGAATGACTTTGAAAGGGTTTTTATGCACAATAGAGGCAAGGACCGCCCCGATAGTACCATCACCGCCATTAATAATTAGCATTGCAGGGTTGGCTTTACCAAACAAGCTTAGGGCTTCGTCAACAGTTTCTATGCCGTTCAGCTCAAAGTGAACAACATTTGCACTTTCATTAAGAAGCTTGCGAATGGCGTGCATGCCACCAGCGTTTGTCGTACTCAATGGATTAGAGACAATTGCCACCAGCGGTACAACAGCACCCGATTTCAGGTTTGTTTTATCCAGCTGCATGCAATTCAGCTCCGGTTACACAGATATCAGGGCAAATCCCTACATGACAAATTAATGACGCGGCACTACATAACCGGGTTTTGATCTTTTTTCAACACTAACGGCGTTTTAGTTTACGGCGCTTTTCCTGTTTTTCATCTGATCCAAAAATATATTTCAACTCAACTGTCATTTTGCTAATGCCTTCAACAACAGTAAACATCACATCTTCACCGTCAGGGGCTGCCAATTTTAGCTTGGGATTATTTGAAAAACCAAAGCCTTCGCTGAAAAAGTCAGCCTTACCATTCGCGTTTCTGTCATGCATCACGACTAAAGCAAACTGGCCAACACTAGGAAAAGGCACACATACTTCCTGTTCCCCTTCAGACGTTACCGGGACATCCACTCGGACCAGTTTTTTACCTTTCTCCAAAAAATCATCAGGGTTCGGCCCATAAACCTGAGCGCGCAGATTCCCCTCAACATCTTTAATATTTTCTACTCGCACCAAAACAGCCGGCCCAGCAGCGTTCTTGGAACAATCCCCTTCAGCAACATGAACAGGGTCAGACTTAATTTCCTGTTCATCTAGAATTTCCTGACTTTTAATATCAAAAGACCATCCTGACTGGGAACTGAATACAAAGGTTGCGATTAATAGCAACACCCTGTAGTAAAATTTACAATACATTCAGTACTCCCGGCTATAAAACGCCTGCAAGATTTATACAGCAAATGCAACCTGATGGTGGCGAAATTATGTCCCATATGACCTTAAATCATGTATAACACAACATGCATTTGCCGTGTTTGGCGCCACAATGAGCTAAAAAGACACTTGAATCAATCCTGTAACCGGTGTAGCGCCAACATATGTTTACAAAAATAGACCGATATCTCTTGCGTCAGGTAATGATGCCTTTGTTGTCTACCTTAGGCGTAGCGGCTCTATTGTTGATTCTTGAGAAAATGCTCAAGTTGTTTGATTTTGTCGTTAATCAAGGCGGACCCGCGAACATTGTCTTTCAAATGCTGGCAAACCTAACGCCGCACTATTTAGGCCTTGCTCTGCCTGTTGGGTTATTACTGGGCATTTTACTCGCATTCCGAAAAATATCACTATCAAGTGAATTTGATGCCATAACATCGTCGGGTATTGGCCTGATGCGGTTGATGCGCCCTCTTTTATTGTTGGCCATGTTCCTTGCCGTTATTAACACTATTCTTGTCGGCTGGGTTCAGCCCTATAGCCGCTATACATATAGAGGTTTGGTCTTCGACCTAAGAAGCGGTGCCCTTGGTGCCAGCATCCGTGTTGGGGAGTTTATCGACCTTGGTGACGACATCACCTTGCTTGTTGAAGAATCCCATAAAAAAGGTGCTGAACTGCACGGTATTTTCATGGAACGGCGCAATGAACGTGGCAGCATGGCAATAACCGCCGAACGAGGTGGTTTTTATGCGACAGGGGACGATCAAACCATTCTGTTACGCCTTTATAACGGTAGACTTGTAGATTTAAACGAACGACAAAACAAACCACGTGTCTTAAGCTTTGATCGACAAGATCTTAAAATTCACCTTCCCGCACGCGATAGTTTTCGCGAACGCGGCGGGGAAGAGCTTGAGCTAACCTTGCCCGAATTATATGTGGAGCGAAATAACCCTCTCCAGTCAGCAGAAATGCGCGCTGCCTTTAATGGTAATTTCCATTGGCGCCTAATGCATAGCTTATCCTTTTTTGTTATTCCTTTTCTGGCAGTACCTATGGGTATTACCAATAAGAGAACAGGCCGGGGAACGGGCATAGTGATAGGCCTGTCACTCTTGATTGTTTACAACGAATTTATGGAAGCAATGGAAACCGCCGTCCATCATGGTGCCTCGCCTTACTCGTCTATATGGCTTCTGTTTGCTGGGTTTGCAGGCCTTAGTTTCTTCTTTTTCCATATTGCTGCATTCAGAGCAGGCGGGGAACCGCTCGCCCTTATTGACAGCATATGGGGAGCTATCAGTGGGCCCATTAAAAAGCTTAGTAAAAAAATCATGGGGATGGATGATTTATGACCCTTATCCGTCAAATAAGACGTCTATTTTTCCCGTCCCGTACCATCGCTCGCTATATGGTGAAAATGTACCTTGGCCGCTTTCTGGGCATGCTCATTGGCCTCACTGCAGTTTTGCAATTCCTCGACCTGCTCGCCACCTCCGATGATATCATGAAGGCAGACGGTGCCACATGGACCTCGCTTGTCTCATACGTAAGCCTCAGAGCCCCGCAGTTAATCTCACAGTTTTCACCGTTCACTGCATTGCTGGCAACACTTCTCACCTTGGCGACACTCAACCAGCACAGCGAAGTTATTATTATGAAAGCGAGCGGGCTATCTGCACACCGTATTTTGCTACCTCTGGGCCTTGCCTCCCTTATTGTTGCCCTGTGCCATTTTGCCTTTAATGAAACAATTGTCGTCAAAGGCAATGCTGCGCTCGATTACTGGCAAGATAATAACTACGCCGTTGACCTTCCCCCCAGCACCGCGCTTTCTGGTCGCGTCTGGGTTAAGGAAGATAATAATATTATTATGGCACAGGCTGTAAGCCGCCACGGCGAACGCCTTGTACTCGATAAAGTATTTATCTTCGAGCGCGACCAAAACCGCAAACTCACTGCCATGGTTAGCGCTGATTTTGCATGGTATCAGGACCGTGTGTGGACCTTGCACGAAGTGCGCAGGTTTAATGCAGACTCCCACGAACTAACAATACACCCCACCATGACATGGGATATCAAAAGCCAGCCAGACCGTTTTCTGGCCCTTACAGTAAAAGCTGACCATGTTTCTTTTGTTGGGTTGTGGCGATCCATGAACCGGCTGAAGCAAGAAGGCCTGCCAACAGACAGGCTGATGTCGAGCTTTTTGCAAAAATTTGCAGGCCCGGCCTCAACCCTACTGATGCCTTTGCTTGCCGCTGTTGCAGCCTTTGGCATTCAGCGCGCTGGCAATCTTGCTGTCCGGCTGGTGTTTGGCATGGCCTTAGGCTTTAGCTTTTTTGTCGCTGACAATTTCATGCTGGCGATGGGAGAATTTGGCGTTGCACCACCATTTCTAGCATCATGGGCGCCGTTCTTCTTATTCCTGCTGGTTGGATACTCGGTCATCTTTCATACCGAAGAAGGCACCCGTCCAAGAGGAAAGCATCACGCCTCCCATGACTGACCCCCTAAACAGCGCCCCCCTTAAAAGCCACGAAGAACGAATTGCAGGCGGCGCGGGCCTCGCTTTTGTCGGCCGCATGGGGGCGCTTATTGAAGTTGCTTCCGTTATTGCTTTTACATGGGCATACGGCGCAGCCACCTTTGGTCTCTATGCCGTACTCTGGAGCTATATAAAGGTCGCGACGGGTATAGCCGAGGCTGCAATGCCAACAGCCTTGCAGCGTTACATCCCAAAAGCAGGAGCAGATGCAGACAACATTACAGGCTTTGCCCTAAAAATAAGCTTTTTCTTTGGCTGCATTATTGCGCTGCCTATAACTCTTTTTGCCCCCTACCTTGCCGGTTTCATTAGTGCCGCTGATGCAGACGCTGAAAAGCTGGTCACTGTCATGCGCCTCTATGCATGGGTTTTGCCGTTCTGGACTGTGGTTGAGGTAGCAACCGCTGCTGTGAGAGCAACACGAAACTTTGGCCCTGAAATCAAGGTGCGTATTTTTTATGAACAGGGCATACGGCTTGTTGCAGCGATGGCGTTTGCAGCCCTTGGGCTTTTCACATACGGTCTTTTTCTGGCACACCTTCTCAGTGTTATTGCCGCCGCCATACTTGCGCTCAAACTTGTCGCAAAACATTATAACTTTAGAGCCATTATAAAAGCCCCACTGCAAGGCGAAACGCCAAAGGAAATATTAAAATACTGCTATGCGATTATGCCGGCAAACCTTATCAAGCGTCTGTTTAGTGAATTCCCTGTTATGTTCCTGAACTTCATGCTGCCGGGGGCACAAGGTGCTGCGGCTGGAGGTTATTATTCTGTCGCTCGGAAAATAGCCAGCGCCCTGCAAGCTGTTAGAATGACATTTGAATATGTTATGGCACCGTTAGCGGCAGAAAAGGAAGGCCACGGTGACCGCAAGGCACTTGATAGCATGTATGGCTATGCCACCCGGCTTTCTGTTACAATAGCGCTGCCCTTTGGCGCTGCCCTTATTTTGGCCCGGCATGATATTCTAGCTGCCATGCGCCCAGAATTCGAAGCCGCGACAGCCGCTATTGCCATTTTATGTGCAGGCCGTGTGTTTGAAGCAGCCACAGGCCCCTCGTCTTCCATCATTGAGATGCTGGGTCACCGCCTGTTACCACCCGCAAATGGTATGGCTGGCCTTATTGTGATGCTAGCCCTTGGCTTTCACCTCATTCCACTTTACGGCGTTACTGGCGCAGCAATCGCGGCAGCCTGCGGCCTAAACACCACAGCAGGCCTTAGCCTTATACAAGCCAAATTTCTCTTTGGCCTTACCCCTTATAATCGCCAAATGCTGCGCCCCATGGCAGCAGCCATATTGCTTTCGGGCATCTTGCTAGCGCTTGTGCCCTACAGCTTCCAGTGGCAACCACCTTACGGCATCGTTACAGCCCTTTTCCTGCTCCTTGTGGGCCTTGTTGGCATAATAAGATTTGGGCTAGCGCCTGAGGACGCAGCCGCCTTGGGCAAAATTGGCAAACGTAAAAAAACTAAAAAAACATCATGACCACAAGGCGTTTTATAACTTGCAAAATTTCTTGGCTTCGTTATCCAAGAGTACCAAAGAATAAACTGGGAAGGATACGCCCGTGGGCGAACTGACTATCAGGCAAATAACCGATAAAGATGATCTAAAACAATTCGTTCTGGTGACAGAAACGGTTTATAAAGATGATCCAAACTGGATTCAGCCCTTGATGATAGAACGCATGGACGTTCTACTTCCCGAAAACAACCCCTATTTCAAGCATGCTGATGTCGCCCTTTTTCTAGCAGAACGTGACGGCAAAGCCACTGGCCGAATTAGCGCACAAATCGATTCACTAGCGCAGGAAAAGTGGGGCCCTAATCTGGGGCATTTTGGCTTTTTTGAAGCAGCAGACCAGGAAACAGCCGGCCTCCTTCTGGAAACAGCAGAAAAATGGCTAAAAGAACGCGGCTGTGTTCGCATGCAAGGGCCTTGGTCTTTTTCTGCCAACATGGAAACCGGTACGCTTGTTAAAGGTTTTGATACCCCACCTTGCATACTCATGCCGCACGGCTTGCCCGCTTATGACAGTTGGATCAAGGAAAACGGCCTTGAAAAAGCAAAAGACATGTTTGCCTATTCGCTTGACCTGAACATCCCTCTGCCTGACCGTGCCAAACGCATTGTTAAAATGGCCCAGAAAAACCAGCGAGTAACCTTGCGGCCTATCGATATGAAAAAATATGACGCCGAGCTAAAGGTGATCATGGATATTTTCAACGAAGCATGGCAGGACAATTGGGGCTATGTGCAGTTTACTCAGGAAGAAGTAGACCATACAGCTAAAAGCCTAAAACAGATTGTAAAACCTTACCGCACTTATATCTGCGAGTATGACGATGTACCCGTTGCCTTTATGGTTACAATCCCTGATGTGAACCATAAAATCCGCGATTTGGGCGGTAAGCTATTGCCCTTCGGCATTTTCAAGCTTCTGTGGCGCATGCTGAATGGCCGTGAGGACCGCTGTCGCGTGCCACTGATGGGTGTGCGCAAAAAGTTCCAGCGCGGCCCTCTGGGCGCAGCTATGGCCATGTGGATGATAGATGAAAGCCGCAAGCATGTTGAAAAACGCGGCGCTTACTTCGGCGAACTTGGCTGGATTCTGGAAGACAATGACGGCATGCGCTCTATTCTAGAAGAAATCGGCTGCGTTATTTATAAAACCTACCGGGTGTATGAGAAAAAGATTTAAACGAGATCACATGCCCGCCTAACAGCATCCTCGTATCTGTCAATAAATAGAACATCCAGTGCAGTGGGGCGGATATCGGCCTTTTCCAGAATCTCTTTTGGCTGTGCTTGAAGCCCCGTAAAAATAATCACTGTGCCCTTAGTTTTATAATGCGCCACGAGGTTACCAATCACCCGCACCCCTGCCACATCCATATAAGGCACCAGCTTCATCCGCACAATCAGCACCTTTGGCGCTGTCACCATAGACTGAAACTTATCTGCTAACCTGTCAGCCATGCCAAAAAATATAGGCCCCATAAAACGGAACACTTCAACACCTTCAGGTAACGCGTCCCGCTGGTGAACATCCTCTGGTATCAAAGCCTCATCATCACGAATTTTTCGCCCCTGTACATGCAAGCTTTCAGATTTACTCATCTCATACAGGAACTGCAAAGATGCCAGTGTAACCCCCACCCCAATTGCAACCGTCAAATCAACCAGCACAGTTAAAAAGAAGGTCAGCAGTAAAATGAAACGGTCATTACTCGGCATTTTCAGAATATGCACAAAATGATGCACTTCGCTCATATTCCAGGCGACCACGAATAAAATAGCAGACAATACCGCAAGTGGAATAAAACCCATCACATCACTAGCCAGCACCACAAAAGCAAGTATGAAGGCCGCATGAAACATGCCTGCAATAGGGGTTTTTGCGCCCGATTTAATGTTCACAGCTGTCCGCGCAATTGCCCCTGTTGCGGGTAATCCTGCAAACAGAGCTGAGACAATGTTAGCAACGCCCTGCCCCACCAGTTCCTGTCCCGGCCTGTGCCGGTACCCTGTCATCCCGTCCGCCACCATAGCCGACAAAAGCGCCTCAATCCCAGCAAGGAAGGCAATCGTAAAAGCAGAGGGGATAATTTCCAAAAACTTTGCATAATCCCACGCGGGCAACTGCGGCGTGGGCAACCCCACCGCTATATTCGGGAAACGGTCCGCGATTGTTTCCACCGGCATATGAAAAGCATAAACCCCAAGGGACACAACCGCCACAGCCACCAAATTACCGGGAACAGACGGTGCCCATTTCCTGAACCCCAAAATAATGAAAAGGGCTGAAAGGCCAACAACAACAGCAACCATGCTCATGCTGGGAAAACCATGCACATAAGCAGCCCAGCGGCTCAAAAACTCAGCGGGCACAGCATCAAGTGAAAGGCCAAAAAAGTCCTGAACCTGCGACGAGGCAATAATGACAGCAATACCCGCCGTAAAACCAGTTACAACAGGGTACGGAATATACCGTATAACCTGTCCAAAACGGGCATAACCAGCCAATATCAAAATAAAACCGGCTAGTATTGTTGCCAACAAAAGACCGTCATAGCCATGCTCGGCAATCACATTAAACACAACCACAATGAAGGCCCCCGTTGGGCCACCAATCTGCACACGCGAGCCCCCGAGCAGGGAAATAAGGAACCCGGCCACAATCGCTGTCACTAGCCCCTTATCGGGCGAGGCACCGCTTGCAATCCCAATGGCCATGGCAAGCGGCAAGGCGACCACTGCAACGGTCAGGCCGGCTGTAAAATCCGCCCGCAAGTTTTGCATGCTGTACCCACCGCGCAGAAGCGTCCATAATTTGGGGGTAAAGTCTTGCGAAGCCATGTAAAGATCCATTTTATGCGCGTCAGTATGTATAATTTAAAACCAAACCACTGCTCTCAGCCCTAAGCACTTAGCCCGTACCGGCATCCAGCTTGCGCAAATCGCCAGCAAGCCGTGCAGGCATATCCATTTTTTCATGGAGAATGGCAAGAACCCCCACTTTCCTCGAAGGCAGCTCCCTAAAGAATATAACATGCTTGCCGTAACGGCTCATATATACATCCATATCCAGATCAAGCGGCACGACTAGTTTGCGCGGCAACACGCGCCAAACATGGCGCTTTTCTGCAACAGCACCCAAGTGCGTCATCATCTCTCGAACATAGGTTTCAGCCTGTGCCCTGCCCCATTCAGCTTCTGTATACTGCCAGATTTTATCAAGCGCCTTATCGGCAATTGGTGAAAAAACAAAACGTGCCCCAGAGCTTACCACGGGGCCTAAACCTTATTGCGGCTAATCACGTCATCAGCGCTCACGCTGACAAAATCCTCTTCCGCAAGCCGCAGGGAAGGCTCAAGTTGGCCTTTCAACCACTGCCAGCTTTCCTTGGAACTCATCAGGTCTGCCCGAATAAGGGAGCGAATATATTCACTGGCGTTTTCATAAAGGCCACTTTCGCCAACCTGTTGCTGCAAATGATTTTTAAGCTCACCCGTAACCCGTACATTCACACTGTCTGACATAGTCAACTCCTTCTAATGGATATAGAATACTATGTGTAAACCATATATTCAATATTATTCACAATTAATCCAATGAAGATGCAGAAGGGGTGTGAGTATGTAAGAGATTGCATCCTTAACTATTCATCTTGGTGTTAAATATAGTTACTAGATCATTTAAAAATATCTAACTTCGATCAATATGCTCAACACTAAAATTCATTGTGTAACCTGCAGAGTTTATATTTGACCAATCAATACGGCTTACCATGAGCTTCTTGTCATCAACTTTCTCTTCTTGACCTTTCCCAGCTAAAATGGCTGCTCTTATGTTAAGAGGCATGTCACGCTTTATAGCTTTTGTAGTTAGTAACTCTGATGCCTCTAGTAATCTTTTTTTTGCCTCATCTTCCCTATGTATATCATGGATACTTGTCATAACTTTTAGATTTTTAGCCGCCTTAAGATCACCGGTTATAAAATATGATATACTATTAGACTTTAAGCGATCGCCAAACTTTAAAGGCGGAGATGAAGCACCCCACTCTTCTTCATAATAATATGTGTAACTATTTGTTTCCAAACCTACTATTGAGAGGAATTTTTGTGCAAAATATGGTGACCAACCATCACTATGATGGATAAAGTGCGGCTGCTGTTCGTGTTTATGTAAGACGAACTGTTCATTAATTAACATCATAACTTCTTTTTTGGTAGTCAGCCTACGCAAAACAACTGAATTGCTCCAACGGTCAAGGAGGAAAGTATCAAATTTGAACGCCTTTATTGCCTCTATACATGCCCATCTTCTGAGCTTGTCTGGCATAGTATTCCCTATACGTATCAGAACAATTTCATAAACAACATAAAACCTCAAAATATAAAGAAACGGTAAGAACAACACTGTCATCATTAATGGAAAAACTAAATCATATGCGGTTTCAAGCACTAAACCTGCCTGTTCTTGGTGAATTATGTAATCAACTGAATGATAAAATGAAACACATGCCCATATTAAAAGCAGTGTAATCATCAAGTTTTCTACGGACTTATTTTTGTGATCCTGTGCTGCAACAGCATACCATACCGATATGACTACAACTAAAGGAAATACAATTAGTTCTATACTCAAACTAAATGGCTGAAATGCAACTATATACTCAAACAAAGTAACGGCACTAACATTTGCCCACACTTGTTTTTTAAAAAACTGTTCATCGGTGCGTATTGCGTCAGTCTTGCTACATACCACTATACCCGATGTCATAACCCATAGGACCGTCACTTTTAAACCGGAGGATTCCCACAAACCTATAAGGCTGAGGCCATATACTAGCAGAGCAACATAAAGGCATATGAGCAACACCAACTTAACTAAGGTCGGTGTCATAGCACTTTTAAGAGCAGCCCAAATACTGTGACGAATTTCAGTTTTAGCGAGGCAACAAAGTAAAAAAATACCCAGCCAAATGACTAAAGCTAATTCACGATTATTAAGTGTAAACACAACTTCATGCCCCAACATACACTAAGATTTAGTAAGTAAGCTAACCAGACCCCATCAATCTTATGCCTTCATCGCGCTCGAACAGATAGAGCAAATGCCGCAACGCCTTGCCGCGCTCCCCCTTTAACTCAGGGTCTTTTGCCACAATCAGCTTAGCATCGTCGCGGGCCATGGCGATCAGGTCTGCGTGCTCGGCAAAGTCCACCATTTTAAATTCCGGCAGGCCGCTTTGCTTGGTGCCTAAAATTTCGCCGCCGCCGCGCAGCCGCAAATCCTCTTCCGCAATCAGGAAGCCATCCTCTGTGTCGCGCATAATCTGCAACCGCGCCCGCGCCACCTCGCCCACCGCGTTGGTGCGCAGCAAAATGCAGCTTGATTTATCTGTCCCTCGGCCCACACGGCCCCTTAGCTGGTGAAGCTGCGCAAGGCCAAAACGCTCTGCATGCTCAATCACCATAATGGTGGCCTCCGGCACATTCACGCCCACCTCAATCACGGTAGTGGATACAAGCACGCTGATTTCGCCGCTGGCAAACTGCGCCATAACAGCATCTTTTTCTGTGCCCTTCATTTTACCGTGCACAAGGCCCACACGCCCGCCAAACAGCTTTTTAAGGGCAACAAAACGTTCTTCCGCAGCCGCGACATCCAGCAGTTCGCTTTCTTCCACTAAGGGGCACACCCAGTACACCCGCGCACCAGCGCTTATTGCACGGCTAATACCCGATACCACATCAGAAAGCCGGTCCAGTGACACAACCCGCGTATCCACCGGCAAACGGCCAGGTGGTTTTTCGCGGATAAGCGAGGTGTCCATATCGCCGTAAACCGTGAGCGTAAGGGTGCGCGGAATGGGGGTTGCTGTCATCCCGAGCACATCAATGCCCGCCGTTGCTTTCGCTGACAAAGCCAAACGCTGCTGCACCCCAAACCTGTGCTGCTCGTCAATCACCGCAAAACCAAGGTCTTTGAACACCACATCATCCTGAATAAGGGCATGGGTACCAATAAGTATATCAATGTCACCATTTGCAAGCGCCTCTAGTATGGCTTGCCGGGGCCTACCTTTATTGCGGCCTGTAAGCAACGCTACTTTAAGGCCTCCAGCCTCTGCCAGTGGCTGAATAGTGGCTAAATGCTGGTTTGCGAGAATTTCAGTAGGGGCAAGAATAGCAGACTGTACGCCTGCTTCCGTGGCAGCGGCGGCGGCCATAAGCGCCACCACCGTTTTACCACTGCCCACATCACCTTGCATAAGGCGCAGCATGGCACGCTCGCTTTCCATATCGCTGACTATCTCTGCAAGCGCTGTTTGCTGATCACCTGTAAAGTTGAATGGCAGGGCCGCCATAATTTTTTTGCGGATGCGCCCATCACCTTTCAGCACCCTACCCCGTTTACGGCGGGTACGGTCGCGCACCACCATAAGCGCAAGCTGGGTCGCAAGAAGCTCGTCCGCCGCAAGCCGCCTGCGGGCCAAACTGTTTGGTGCAATATCTTCTAACGTATCAGGGCTGTGAAGCTGCTTTAAGGCCTCCAGAAAACTTGGCCACTTTTCCCGCGCCAGCAAGGCACTGTCATGCCACTCAGGCAGCGCAGGCACAGTTTCAAGCGCTGCCAAAATCGCTTTTCGCAGCATTTTAAGCGAAACACCCGCCGTTAAAGGATAAACAGTTTCAAGGAGCGGCAGATCAGCCGGACTATTCGGGTCTACCATATAGTCAGGGTGCGTGATCTGGGCCTGATCACCGTAATGTTCCAGTTTGCCACTAATGATGCGGGTTTCACCTTCTGGTAGCTGTTTTTTAATCCAGTCTGGCCGGGGATGGAAAAAAACAAGGATCACATCACCGCTACTGTCACGGCATACCACCCTGTAAGGTGTGCGCTTGTTCAGTGCAGGTCTGTGTTCAACGACAGTAACCTCAAGTGTAACAATTGACCCCGGCACAGCATCTGCAACTTTGGGCCGGTAGCGCCTGTCAATGAGCCCCACTGGTCTATGGAGCAGCAGGTCAACTGTTCTGGTACCGGCAAGACGCTCCAACGCAGGTTTCGTGCGTTTACCAATACCCGGCAAACGTTCAATATCCGCAAAATAATCAAACAGTAATTCAGGCCGCATGCGGCATTTTCCCCAAAATAGACAAAAGTTTCGCTTTAATGATGCATGACCATAGCCTATGGTGTGCCGCCCGAAAAGAAGCTAGATAAGAAATACGATAAACTGGAAAGAAATAATGGTTACTCCAGACTATAACCCCCACGGTGAACTTGACCTTGAAAACCGCAAGCGCAGGCTTTTGTTTCGGTCATGGCATCGCGGCATTAAAGAACTGGACCTTATTTTTGGTAACTTTGTCGAGGCCAACCATGCAAGCTTTACCCATGAAGACTGTGAATGGTTTGAAAAGCTGTATGAAGAGCAAGATCATGAAATTTTAGGTTGGGTTACCTCTGGCGAGAATGTACCACAAGAATTTCAAGGTGCGCTGATGGACCGCCTGCAAAAGCTTGATTTCATGATCCTGAAGGCAAAGTAAAGTTCCCTGCCCATGCCCCTAGACGCATTTATTACTGAAGATTACCCACTTCTGGCGGGCGGTATACCCGGTGGTTATGATGCTATGCTGCTTGCAACCAGCGCTGGCCGACTGTTCGCCGACAAAAAACTCCCCATTCTGCATATCGCCCGCGATGATGCGCGCATGACGGCCCTTGAAAGCGCTATACGGTTTTTTGACCCAGATATAGATATTATCAGCTTTCCCGCATGGGACTGTTTGCCTTACGACCGGGTTAGCCCGCAAGGTGATATTGTTGCCCGCCGTATGGCTGCACTTTCAACCCTTGCCAGCAGCCGACAAAAAGGCCCGCGCATTATTCTCACCACCGTGAATGCAGTTTTACAGCGCGTACCACCCCTATCCGCCGTGAGAGATGCAACGTTTGATGCCAAACCCGGTGATACAGTTAGCATGCAGGCACTGGCAAGCTTTCTGGCGGCAAACGGCTATAACCGTACAGGCCAAGTTATGGAGCCGGGCGAATTTGCCGTGCGTGGTGGCCTTATTGATATTTTCCCTTCAGGCTACGAACACCCTTTAAGGCTCGATTTTTTTGGCGATGATCTGGATACTATCCGCCTGTTTGACCCGCTTGACCAGCGGACCATAGGCAAGGCTGACCGACTTCACCTGAAACCTGCAAGCGAATATGCTCTCTCGGAAGATGCTATCACGCGGTTTCGTAAAAACTATACAGCCACATTTGGTCCTGCCAAGGGGAACGACCTTCTATATGAAGCCATAAGCGAAGGCCGTAAATTTCAGGGCGCTGAACACTGGCTGCCTTTTTTTCATGATACTATGGCCACCCTGCTGGATTACGTTGGTAACGCGCTTCTTAGCATGGACCATCAGGCCGATGAAGCGGCCCACGAACGCTTCAAAGCGCTTGAAGATTATTACACAGCCCGTAAAAGCGCCCATGACATGCACAGTGCACAAAAGGCACAACACAGTGCCATCAGTGCGCCGCCTTATAAACCAGTGCCTATCAGAAGCCTTTATATACAAAAAGGCGAGTGGGATAGCTTCCTTGAAAAGCTTAATGCGCGCCGGTTTTCACCATTTGAAGAGCCCCCAGCACTTGGTGTTGTTAGTTTTGGCGCACGGCAAGGCCGCAGTTTTGCACCAGAACGTAATGCCCGCGATATAAACATCTATGATGCGGTTCGCAGCCATGTAGAAGATACCCGAAAAACTGGCAAGCGCGTTGTGTTTGCCTGCTATTCTGCGGGCTCTGCCGACCGGATGAAAGGTGTTCTGGAAGATCACGACCTAACGCCTGTTGGCATAGCGGCTACTTGGCAGGATATTCGAACGGCGCCAAAACATATTATTGCCGTAACCGTCCTTCCTCTTGAAACTGGATTTGAAACCAATGATTTAACTGTTATTTCAGAGCAGGATGTGCTTGGCGACAGGCTTGTTCGAAAGTCACGCCGTAACAGAAAAGCCGATAATTTCCTAAAAGAAGCCTCTGGCCTTAATCCCGGTGATCTGGTTGTTCATACCAGCCACGGCATCGGCCGGTTTGAAGGCCTTGAAACCGTAACGGTATCAGGTGCACCGCACGACTGCCTGCTCATAACCTATGCGGGCGGTGACAAGCTTTTTGTCCCAGTTGAAAATATCGAAACCCTATCCCGCTATGGCAGTGAGGATGCTGAAGCTCAGCTTGACAAACTGGGCGGCGTTGCATGGCAGGCGCGAAAAGCACGGCTTAAAGAGCGCATCCGCATTATGGCAGACCAGCTTATTAAGCTTGCGGCTGAACGCGCCCTTAAAGAAGGCCTAACCATCATAACACCTGAGGGCATGTATGATGAGTTTTGCGCCCGCTTCCCTTACACAGAAACCGATGATCAACTTCGTGCAATCGCTGATGTTGCAGGTGATTTGGCATCTGGTAAACCGATGGACCGGCTGGTGTGCGGTGATGTTGGCTTTGGTAAAACCGAGGTCGCCCTGCGGGCAGCCTTTCTTGCTGTTATGGCCGGGCATCAGGTCGCTGTTGTTGCCCCCACCACCCTTCTCGCTCGCCAGCATTATCTTAATTTTACCGAGCGTTTCAAAGGCTTGCCTGTGCGCATTGGCCAACTTTCCCGGTTGGTTTCTGCCAAAGACACCAAGGCAACCAAAGATGAAATGACCAAGGGCACGGTTGATATTATCATTGGCACTCATGCCCTGCTTGCAAAAGGCATTGAATTCCGAGATTTAGGGCTTTTGATTGTTGATGAAGAACAGCATTTTGGTGTGGGCCACAAAGAAAAGCTTAAAGAACTAAAAGCCAATGTGCATGTTCTAACCCTGACAGCCACACCAATTCCGCGCACGCTGCAAATGGCCATGTCGGGCATTCGTGACCTCTCTCTTATCGCAACGCCGCCTGTAGATAGGCTTGCTATTCGGACCTACGTGATGCCATTTGATCATGTGGTTGTGCGTGAGGCCTTGCTGCGCGAACATTATCGTGGCGGCCAAAGCTTTTATGTCTGCCCCCGTATTGCCGACATTGAAGAAGCCGCTGCTTATCTGCGCGATCATGTGCCTGAGGTAAAATATGTTATCGCCCACGGACAAATGACACCAACAACAATTGAAGACGTGATGACAGCCTTTTACGAAGGCCGTTATGACGTGCTTTTGTCTACCACTATTATCGAATCCGGCATTGACATACCAACTGCCAACACCATGATTGTACACCGAGCAGATATGTTTGGCCTTGCTCAATTGTACCAACTTCGGGGCCGAGTGGGCAGGTCAAAGACCCGTGCATATGCTTACCTCACAACACCGTCTGGTCGCATTTTAAACGAAAATGCTACCAAGCGTCTTCAGGTTTTATCTGCTCTCGATACGCTCGGTGCAGGTTTCACTATTGCCAGCCATGATATGGATATTCGGGGGGCTGGTAATTTGCTTGGTGACCAGCAATCAGGTCATATCCGCGAAGTGGGTGTTGAGCTTTACCAGAAAATGCTTGAGGAAGCCGTTGCTGAAGCACGCGCTGGTAGCAGCGATGATGATTTGATGGATAGTGACTGGTCACCGCAAATTAATCTTGGGGCTACGGTTATGATCCCGGAAAAATATGTGCCGGACCTCACGCAGCGTATGGCCCTCTATCGCCGGCTTGCTGATTTGGTTACCCGAGAAGATGTGGATACCTTCTGCGCTGAGTTAATAGACCGTTTTGGCCCGCTTCCGGGTGAAGTAAAGCAACTTGCCGCGGTTATGATCATTAAAGGCTATAGCAAACGTGCCGGCATTGAAAAGCTGGAAGCGGGCCCCAAGGGCGTTGTTATCAGCTTTAAAGATGATAAATTTGAAAACCCGGCATCCCTTATTGAGTTCATATCTGCAACAGGAAATACCGCAAAAGTTCGCCCAGATCAAAAGCTGGTTTATTATGCTAAAATGGAAAAAATTGGTGTCAGATTAAAGACCATTGCAGCTTTAACCAGAAAGCTGGCTAGCATAGCAGAAGAAAACCGTTAGCAACTATACCGATTTTATTTGAAAAACGGGTGTTGCATCCCAATATGGACATTACAATATTGGGAGATATCGATGAAATTGAACTTATCCGCTGATGCTATCAGTGGACTGATGCTTATTGCAGCAACTGCTTTAGCCCTAATCCTTAATAACTCAGCCGCCGCCCCGCTTTATGATTCCCTGCTTGGCATGCAAGGCACTATATCAATTGGGAGTTATGGCCTTTCAAAGTCTTTGCTGCTGTGGATCAATGAAGGCCTTATGGCCATTTTCTTTTTACTGGTTGGCTTAGAACTAAAAAGAGAAATGGTTTATGGTTCGCTGGCGAACCCTAAAAACATCATATTACCTGGTATGGCCGCAATTGGCGGCATGGCAATTCCTGCACTTATCTATTGGGCTGCTGTTGCCGGTGATGTTTCAGCTATGGCAGGGTGGGCAATTCCAACAGCAACAGATATAGCATTTGCTATTGGCGTTTTGGCCTTCCTCTCAAAACGCGTCCCAACTGAGTTAAAGGTTTTTCTGTTAACGCTTGCTATTTTAGATGACCTAGGCGCGGTTATAATTATTGCAGCTTTTTATACAGATGACCTGTCAACTTTGTCCCTTACCCTTGGGCTTGCTGGCTGCGCAGCCCTGTTCCTGTTAAATCGGTTTAATGTACGCAGCGTTCCGGCCTATATGTTTATTGGTATTATTGTTTGGGTCTGCGTGCTCAAATCAGGTGTGCATGCAACGCTTGCTGGCGTTGCTGTTGGCTTTGCCATTCCCGCCTGTAAAGACCAAGAGGGCCATTCCATTCTGGAAGATCTGGAACACAGCCTCCATGCACCTGTTTCCCTAATGATACTACCTCTGTTTGCGCTCGCAAACGCAGGAATTTCTCTTACAGGCTTCAGCTTCGCAAGCTTAGCGGAAGGTATCAGCTTTGGTGTTCTAACAGGGCTTGCTATCGGCAAACCCATAGGTGTATTAGCGGGCTCCTTATGCGCTATATATCTTTTCAGAGCAGCTCTACCTGGCACTCTGAAGCTTCGCCACATCTGGGGGGCTGGCCATCTAGCCGGCATTGGTTTTACCATGAGCCTGTTTATCGGCAGTCTTGCTTTTGAGGCACCTGAAACAAATGCGGATGTACGCATTGGCGTACTGGCAGCCAGCACCCTATCCGTTATTCTTGGGTGGGTTGTCCTTTCTTGGAAAAAACCAGCTACTATAACCTAAAGTTATAATGAAATATCAATACCTTAAGGAGGCCTAGCGCCTCCTTTTTTTATGAATAGATCTCTGTTCATCTACCTGCCCTAATATGCCTTAATGTTTCACTTTTCTGACACATATCCTCCTCTCCACCGCCTTAGTTCGAGGCCAAATTCTGTTTTGTCGACACCGGAAATTATCGCTGGGTCGCATTAACACTGGAGGAATCTATGTCTATTACAAAAACAATTATTGCAGCATCAATCGTCTCTTTGACTGCAGCGACAGCCACACTTGCACAAGACGGCAAATACTTTGATGGATCATATGTTGGTATTGAAGGTGGCTTGGACTGGACTGAACTCGCAATCGATTCAAATAGCGACAACAGCCTTTATTACGGCGGCGTCATAGGTTTTCGCAATCAAATGGATAGCGGTATTGTGACCGGCATTGAAGGTAGCTTCGGTGACACAGGCTACAAGAACGACCTGACTGGCACACATTCTAATTATGAATGGAGCGCTTCCCTAATACTTGGTAAAGCATTCGGTCAGGACGGCACAAACCTACTATATGGTAAAGCTGGTTATGTACGAACAAATTTTGACGCCACCCCTGCTGATGATGACAGCTACGGTGAAGGTGGCTGGCGCTTTGGCGGCGGCTACGAGCGTGCTGTTAACGAGCGTCTAAGCATGCGTCTTGGCGCTGATTATACAACATACGGCAATGATGAAAATGCGTGGCAAACAAAAGCTGGCGTATTGGTAAGCTTCTAATATGAATAGCTCTCAATTCACTATGGCCTGCGTTTTGAGTATGTGATTTGAGAAAGAGGATGGTGCAAGCCATCCTCTTTTCTATTCTTTAAGCTTATCTATCATATCTGTAATAGCATCTACCCCTTGCGCCCCTGAAATGGCAGCCTTACCGTCAATGATAAACACCGGCACTCCCTGCACCCCAAGCTTGCGCGCCTGTGCAATCTCACTTTGTACCAAGTCATTATCTCTCTCCGTATTTAAGAGATCGGCAACAACCTTGGCATCCATGCCTGCTTTTGCAGCAACGTCGACCAGAAGCTCATGCGCCCCTAAAAAAGCGCTATCTTCAAAATAGCGCTGCATTAAATCTGTTACCACAGCATCCTGCACGCCGTCTGCTCGCGCCCAGCGTATCAGACGGTGCGCATCAAGTGTGTTGGCAATCAGGCACTCTGATTCAAAATCAAATGTAATGCCCAGTGATTTGCCTAAATCGCTTAAGTGTTCGCGCATCTGGGCTAACCGAGCTTGGTCGGGAAACTTTTTGGCATAATAGCTTTTCCTGTCGATACCTTCTTTGGGGGTATCTGGTCCTAACTGATAGGGCCGCCACCATACATCTGCCTTTAGGGAAGGTCGCGCCGAAAGCGCAAGGTCAAGCTGGCGCTTACCAACATAACACCAAGGACATACGACATCGATCACAGCGTCAATTTTCATGGTTTTGGCCTCGCAGGGTACATTAGATAAAATTGTATCTATATTTTTACAGCTTTTTCAGGGGTTGAATCTATAGTAGTTTCCTGTAACGGGGTAAAGAAGATGCTTGATGCACTGAAAACAACCACAACTGGTCTATTGCAGTCTGAAAGACGGGCAACTGATATTGCCAAGGAAATTTTAACCGCAAGTGCTGCAGCAGCGTCGTTCACGCTTGAAAGCGATGTACCAAACACGCCCACCTCCACTATTACTGAAACAGAATCAAGCCAGGCTTTTGGCCTCAACACTGCATCTGCAGGCTACGGCGATATTCTACAGCATCTTGTCGATTTAAGAGCCGAACAACAGGCTTTCAAAGCAAACGCCGAGGCCTTTAAACGCATAGATGAAACACTAGGCACCCTTCTGGACGATAATGGATAAGTGAAACTTATGTCTGAGCAATACATAAAGTAATTCTATCCATCAATTATACAGCAATATCTTGACTTCCTCCCTCAGGATGCTGACATTAGCCATATGCCAGACAATGCCGTAAATATCAAATCGCCCAAAACATTACGTGACCAGTTTGGTCGCAAGATTACCTATTTGCGCCTTTCTGTCACGGACCGGTGCGACCTTAGATGCACATACTGCATGGCAGAACAAATGACCTTTCTACCTAAGTCAGAAGTTCTAAGCCTTGAAGAGATGCTAGAGCTATGTACAGCCTTCATTGCACGTGGTGTTCGGAAAATCCGTCTTACTGGCGGCGAACCACTTGTTCGCAAAAACATTCTCTGGCTTGTTGACCGCCTTGGTTACTGTGTTGGCAATGGCTCGCTTGATGAATTAACACTTACGACAAACGGCACACAGTTACCCAGCATGGCGGTAGACCTCTATAAAGCAGGTATTCGCCGCGTGAATATTTCACTGGATACATTGCAAAAAGATCTGTTCCATAAAATAACGCGCCGCGATCAGTTGGATACTGTACTAGACGGTATTGAGGCCGCGAAATCTGCAGGTCTTAAAGTCAAAATCAATACCGTTGCCATGCGCGGCATGAATGAAGATGAAATTCCCGATATTCTTAATTGGACCAGCCAAAACGGTATGGATGTAACCCTTATTGAAACCATGCCCCTCGGTGACACCTCTGACCCACGCGAAGACGGATACCTGCCGCTAACTGCCGTAAAAGAAAAACTTGATACAGTGTTTGACCTGACACCAAGCGACAAACGCACAGGCGGGCCTGCTCGCTATTTTACCGTTGGTAACACGGGCCAAAAACTTGGCCTTATTACACCGCTGACAAATAATTTCTGCGATGGCTGCAACCGTGTGCGCGTTACATGCACAGGGCGTATTTATATGTGCCTAGGACAAGATGATCACGTTGACCTTCGCGCAGCCCTTAGGTCGGATGCCCCCGAGCAGGCCTTATCTGCCTGCCTCGACCTTGCCATGGGCCTAAAACCCAAGGGCCATGATTTTGCCATGTCTAACGGTAAGATGATAGGCAAGGTGAACCGCCATATGAGCCAAACTGGCGGATGACCCCCTACTAAAATAATCTACTCGCACAAGTTAGCATTTCAATTATACTGTCCGCCAATAGTAGGAGCGACACAATGAAAATAGCTATTATAGCTAGTGAATTTGGTGAAGGATCACAGGCTGCAAAAACACTGCGCAGCCGCTACCGTGCGGTTAGTGCACGTGAAGCAGACGTGATCGTAGCGCTTGGTGGTGATGGTTTTATGTTGCAAACGCTGCATACCTATATGGGGCATACCAAACCTATCTACGGCATGAATAAAGGCACTGTTGGTTTTCTGATGAACTCTTTTTCTGAAGACAACCTTATTGAACGTATTGAAAACGCTGATACTTTCACGCTTCACCCGCTAAAAATGCGGGCAACACGCTGCGACGGCGAAGTCGTTGAATATCTGGCTATCAACGAAATTTCTCTTCTCCGGGAAACCCGGCAAGCTGCAAATATTCGGGTCGCGATTGACGGCAAGGTACGCTTGCCTGAATTGGTTGGGGACGGTGTTCTTGTCGCGACACCTGCCGGTAGCACCGCTTATAACCTGTCCGCGCACGGGCCTATTATTCCGCTTGAATCAAACCTATTGGCCTTAACGCCGCTTTCAGCTTTCAGGCCTAGGCGCTGGCGCGGAGCTTTGCTGCCGCATGACGTAACAGTTGAGCTAACGATAAACCAGCCTCAGAAACGACCTGTTTCAGCCGTTGCTGATATGCACGAAGTGCGCGATGTGCGCCATGTTATTATTGAAGAAGATAGAAGCAAAGACCTACCCATTCTGTTTGACCCAGAACATACACTGGCTGAACGTATCTTTACCGAACAGTTTGTATATTAACATCTTCTCCTCGTTCTGCCTGAAATCAAACAGGCCTCCGCACAATAAAGTACGAAGGCCTGTTCACCCGTCCCTTATGGGATTATTTTTAAATAAAGTTGCCATCCCCTGCTGTTCCATCCGCAAGAGGGACCGTTACAGTAAACCTGCTACCAGCACCTGCCTTGCTTTTAACCACAATATCGCCCCCCATCATGCGGGCAAGCTCACGTGATATATGCAGCCCAAGGCCAGTGCCCTCTTGTGTACGGGAATATATATGCTCTGTTACCTGATGGAATTTTTCAAAAATATTAGACTGATGCTCTGGCGGAATGCCAATCCCTGTATCCCAGACTGTTACAGCGATTTGGTCGTCATCAGCGCTTGAAACCTCCATACCAATAGCGCCGCCTGTCGGCGTAAACTTCACTGCATTGGACAATAGGTTTACTAAAATTTGTGTCATCCGGCGGTCATCAACCTTAACTAAAGCCTCGGTTTTCACAGCTAAGGCATCAACACTGATACCCTTGCTCCGCGCAGCAGCTATATTCATTTGCGTTGCTTTAAGAATAATCTGGTTAAGATCCAGCTCATCTACCTGCAAAGAAAGGCCGCCACTTTCAATAACTGCAACATCCAGAATATCATTGATCAATTCCAGCAAATGCTGCCCTGATTTGTGGATATCCTCAGCATAACCAATGTATGTTGCATCAAGCGCACCAAAAGTTTGGCGCACAAAGGCTTCAGCAAAGCCAATAATAGCATTAAGCGGCGTCCTAAGCTCATGGCTCATTGCTGCCAGAAATTCATTTTTGGCACGCAGAGCACTGGTTGCCTGCTCGCTTGCAATATCGAGCGCCATATTTTTACGTGTTAGCTCGGTTAACAGTGCTTCAAGATTAACCCTAACAGCAGCAGCTTCATCAGCCTGCTTATACCGTGTGGTTACATCCATCCCAACACCGCGATAGCCCCGGAAGTCGCCAGATTGCCGGTCAAAAACCGGAACGGCTGACAAATGGAATTTCAATTCCTTACCGCTTGGCTCTGATACAATAAATAGCTGCTCGCGAAACGGTTTTCGCATTTGAATAGCACGAGGGCCTTCCTGTTTATCGTTGAGGTTTTTCTCTAAACGGCCAAATTGCTCGAACCGCGAACCAATAAACAGGGATGCAGGCTGGCCAACGATCGCTGTAAAACGCTCAGAAAGGGAACGGATACGCATATCGCTGTCGCATTCAAAAAACCAGTCAGAGCTTGCTCGGGTAAAATCCTGAAATTGTGCCTGAGTTTTATTCGCTTCTTCAATACCCCGCACCTGTGCGGTAACATCTTCATAAGTACCCGCAATCGCGATCATATGGCCTTCACGATTTCGTACAGGAGAATGCCGCCCCAGAAAAATACGGTCCCTGCCATTTATGCGCACAACCTCTTCTGCGCGCACAGTAGTATTACATGCTAGAACATCATCAATCACGGGCATTAAAGATGGAATCTGGTGTTTGCCCGCGTGCGCTGCGCTTCCTGCAGCCAACGGCTTATCCACGAGTGCGGCATCAAGTACCGTATAATGATCATTCACATGAATAACTGTACCATCAAGGGATGCCATATAAAACGGCAAGGCCTCGTCAACCACAATGGTTTCAAGCATAGCCAATATAGTCTCATTGGCGGCTACAGCGTGGCCTGCAAACCGTTGTATGGAAACACCAAATGCTTCCCGGTCTGGCTGCCCTTCAGCTCTGTGGGTTGCCAAATCCACAACCTTGTCATCTTTCATTGGTCTTTCAACCATAGCGGGCCTCCCTACAACCCTCGTCACATATCTGTGATCGATTAACTCACCTTATCCAGTTCTTCTATTGCTTCCTGATAGGCATAATCCCGCTGCCACACCTGCAAAGCCCCCTTCGCATTTTCCTCAGAGGTGGAATCAAAAAGTTCAAGAATCTCTTTCAGCACACCGGGGGCTTTCACACTGCCCCCTTCTCTCGCCTGTACAACAAGCAAATAAATATTAGTAAACTGTGAGCGGTCTATACCCACCGCCTTCGCCAAAACGGCAAAGCTTTCACCGCCTTTATCAGAAAAAATACGCCATGAAACACGGAAGCTAACGCCCGAAAGTTCAGCCATTCCCGCCACAAAAACTGCAATCCGTTGCTGTCGCAGTGCCGTTAGCAAAAACTGCACACTCAGTTCGCCGTTTTCCAGCATGCGCCTAACCAGTTTTTGTGCCCGAATATAGGCACTTTGATCGTCCATTTGCTCAACCATCGCTGTACGCGCGGCTCGCTTCACGGCTGTTTCAAAAACAATCGGGTCAACATTATATTCGGTCAAAATCTTTTTTCTGAGCGCGGCTGAAACCCACCAATACATTCGGAAAGCCAAATCGCCCGGCAAATCAGTGCGGTTCAAAAGCGGCTCCTGAAACCTGTCTACCCGGCGAGATTCCGCAACCAAATATTCCATCGCACGTTTCGACAGATTACTGTCATGATTATTAAGAAGCGCCTCGATGACATCTTCACTACCATACTCAACAAGAGCATTACTTACCTGTTCAGAAACTTCATCCCGCATAGCGATGACCATCCGGTGCTCATCTGTCCGCATGCGAATGATTTCAATAAGTTCGGGGTCTTTTAAAAGATTACTGCGCTCCAACAGAGGGCGGGCAATTTCTATTTCATCACTCGCTAGAAACTTTGCAATTTCAGCAAGTTCAATATCGGAGTTCGCAAGTGTATGAGCAAGCTCTTTCCTAATCTCAACCTCAACCTGGCTAACAAGCTTACCAAGGATGTCTGACATTAAGGCGCGTTCATGCTCACTCAGACGACCATCATCTGATAAAAATAGATCTGTAATATTCTCTACAAGACGTGACCTGGCATCCGACGATTTTTCTTTCGCCAACAACAGTAAATCCTGCAGCTCCTTACTGACCACGGGCCATCTCCTAGCCGGTTAAATCTGCTTCACGGGTTCCTTTTAAACCCGCTTTTACCCCTTCACCGGACACGTAACTCTATAGTTTATAGATTCTATACTAAGAATCAACACTTTAGCAAGGTTATGCACAGACACCCTGTGGATAACCTTGTCGCAAAACACAAGATATCGAATCTATTTGATTCGCAGAGTCAACATATTGCGATTCGAAAGGTTAAAAAAAAGATTAATTTTTTATTAAACATGCACTTTTTTGCACGTAACCGACAAATATTAGGAAAAATTGGTCATGGTTGCCCAGTCACCATCCAAATAACAGAGCGGTGTGTCACCGGAATTGCCGCCAACAACAATAGAGCGGATTAGGCCAATAACAATGCCGTGACTGCCGGCATCTAAAATGCTCTCAACTTCACAGTCGAAACTGACAAGAGCGTCAGGCAATAGCGGTGCACCACCCACGCCAACATTCCATTCAATCGAGGAAAAACGCTCAGTTTCCGGCTGCCCACTTAACCCTGCAAATAGAATTGCCAGATCTTTATGCTGAGTTCCTAGAACATTAATCGCAAGACTACGGCCTTTTGAGATGGTTTCATACGTTACACCAGCCCTGTTAATGCAGGTTAAAAGTCTTGGAGGCTCCGCAGAAAGAGAGGTGACGGCGGTTGCTGTAAGGCCTGCATATATACCTTCATGGGCGCTGGTTACAATATTAACAGCACCGCCCAAGCGGCGCATCCCTTGGCGAAATTGCTCTGCATTTACAGTCATTATTTTAGGCTCCAGACTAACGTCGCAACAATTTAAACAGGTTAGCTGGAAATACAACGCCTTTCATCAAGTGCAAGCCGTGCTCGTGAATACTGTTATAAAAACTTCAACAACGATAGATTACTAAGAGAAGAAATTGCTTGATAAGAGGCTTCAAGTGCAACCTGATCGTTATTGAGACGCGTAACAGCCTCTGCAATATCAACATCTTCCATATCAGCAATAAAGGTTTCAAGAAAAACAAGGCTATCAGCATGCTGGTCAGCCACGACATCAAGACGCTCATAAGCAAGACCGTTTGACACCTGAACCTGCCGCACATCATCAATAGCAGCGCTAAGCGATGTTAGCTTGCTTTGCAAAAAAGCAAACTGGGTCGCATCAAGTTCACCTTCATAAGGGCCATTAGGGCCATTAATTTCATTGTAAATGTCGAGCATTTCTTGAAAAGCAGACCCACCCACTTCATTGGCAAGTAACCCAAAATCAAGACTAACACCGTCTGCAATCCGCGCTTCAAAAGACAAGGAAGCATTATCGAAAGCCTCATTTACAGAGCCAAGCGCCGCCAGTTCAGAAAGTGACGTAATATTCACTGGCTTTGTGCCAGTTTCCGCACCAGAAAACAGATAGGTTCCATCAAAATTGGTATTGAGTGCATTAACAATAAATTTAAATGTCTGATCCAGCGTTTCAGCAAAACCTTCAGCCTGATTATTAGCAAGGCTATCCTGAATAGTTTTCTGGAAAGATTCCATACTTCCAATAACGCCGTTGACCTGAACATCATTAGCATCCAGCTTCCCGCGAATAGTAGCAATGGATTGCTGATATGTTTCTATACGTGACATGAAAGAGCGCGCACCAAGCACAGTGTTTGTTTGCCCTGCCAAGCCACGGTATTCATCGGTTTTTTTACCCGTTGAAATTTGCCGCTGTGCTTCAAAGACGCTTTTCTGATTATCCATGATGGACCGCAGAAGAACCTGTTGTTGACCAAAACTTGATACTCTTGTCATTTCACTCTCTCCTTACACTGCAGCCAGCAGGGAATCGTAAAGTTCTTGCACACTAGACAGTATGCGCGCCGCCGCGTTATAGGCGTTCTGATAAATAACCAGATTGGCAAGTTCCTCATCCAGATTAACCCCCGAAACATCAGAGTTGCGCTGCCCAATTTCTTGAAGCAATGCCATGTTATCTTCTTCAAAGTTTGAAGCACGGCTAGCCTGCAACCCAGCATTACCCAAAAAGCGGGATACATACTGGGTTAGTGTAACGTTCGATGCCTTAAGTTCACCAGCATCACTGAAACCAACAAGGGTTGTCTCCAGCGCCTGCAAGGCAAGAGCACCGCGTTGATCACCGTTTGTAAGCACGATATCACCGACGCTGCCACTTAGATCAAAAACGCTTAAAGCTAAAAGATCAGGGTCTTCAGCAATAGCTTCAACAATATTAATGTTTCTGGCAGCATTTACTCTGTATTGATCACCAACACCAAAGGCCGCTGTAAACGACAAGCCCGTGTTTGCAATCTGTGTGGTGTCAGAAGTAACCTCAAGCTTTATAGAGCTATAATTACTATTGGCTGACCATGAAAGCGCACCTGTGCTGCTATCGAGCGCAAAACTTCCATATGCCCCAAGCCCTGTTGACAGGTTATTTAAGGCGCCAATCATATCGTTATATGTTGTACCGGTAACTGGCACTGTTACCGTTGTAACTTCACGGCCGGACGCATCTGTTAGTTTGAATTGAATAGTTTCACCAGACCCCATACCGTGGGCCTCTGTGCCGTCTAGGCCAGTTTCATATATTCCGGGCACATCTGATGTAATGAGGTCGTTCATGCCGAAGAAGTGGCTGAATGTGCGCCCCGCTCGGTCGCTTGGTGTATCAGGGTCGTTGGCAATCACAACGCCGTTAGATGCATTTGTTGCGGTCAGAGACATCACACCATCAACAAGGCTTAAAGTGCCATTGCCGCCAAGGCCTGCATTTACTTGCGCCACAAGGGCATCAAAGTCTGCTGGGGGGCTACTGTCAAAATCTACTGTAGTTGTTGCCACCAGTTCATTATCACCGTCAACCACAGCAAAGGTCACAACGCCGGTAAAGTTTGTTGCGTAGCTACCATCCACCAGTGTTTGTTTGCCCGTTAAGCTATTTGGGGGTGGTGCTGCAGAATATTCATTCTGAATGGCGTTAAATTCATCAGCAACATGGGCTGCAAGTTCGCCCAAGGAAACAGAAAGCTCCGTCAACTGATTGTCTCTCATATCAAGGAGACCCGCCAACCGGCCTGATTGTATGTGCGCACTAAGGTCTGTCACAGAAGATATAGCCTCTAATGTATCTTTATCCACCCTACTAACCGTGATGGGTGGGAAAACAGTACCTGCACCCACAATACCTGGCGCATTATATTTAAGCTGGGAAAGTGTTGTATCCACAAGCGGATAGCCACTTGCCGTAGAAATATACAAAGCGCCCGTTGGCTGCTTATCAACCCTGATATCGATATAAGAAGCAAGTGTGGCGAGCGCATCAGACATCTGCCCTTCAACACCCCCCGTGTCCTGCCCTAAAGCCTTTTGCTTAACCAGCAAAGGATTAAGGTCGTTAATACGCTGCAGTTGCTCGTTAATGGCATCAACAGTTTCTGATATCTGCTGGCTTGCTTCACCGCGTAAGTTCTGCACTTCCGAATGGAAAAGCTTCAATTGATCCAAAAAGCTTTGCGTTTCAGATAAACTTTGTTGCCGCCGCAGAACATCAGCCGGGTTCAGGCTTAAATCAGCCACGCTTTGGAATATCTGATCCATACGCGCCGAAAGTGAACTATCAGCAGCAGGGTCACCAAGTACACCTTGTAATCTGTCATGGAACTCGCGCTGGGCAGAAAATTCAGACGTGTTTGATTGGGCCTTCCGGTAAGCTGTCGATAAAAACTCATCAATAACCGCTGAAATATTGGCAATGCCAACGCCCGCAGATTGCCCCTGTGTAACAAGCGCCTTTTGTTCAATCACCGAACGGGCATAGTTTGGTGTATTGACGTTTGCAATATTGTTTGATGTCACCTTCATGGCAGACTGATTTACAAACAGCCCGGAAAGCGAGGTGGAAATAATATTACTAAGCGACATATTTTACCTCCCCGCAGTTGCACACATATGCTGAGATCGTTGGCACATATTGCCGAGCAGCCTGAATAGGAAAGGCGGTAGCGGTAAAGAGAAACCCTTCACCCTTAAAACTAACATCGTCAAAACTATATTTTAATTTCAATATGTTAACCCACATGTACCTTACCTGACCGCCTATTATTTTTCGGGCGCTATCGTTATTTCTCACCCTAAATAAGCAAAGAACATGCCAACACAACCGAAGCTTAAAATTAGTAATTTTTAGCCTTTTCTTTTGCCCAAACAGTGGCATAATAAAGAACAAAAGGAGAACAAAATATATGAAACACATAATCCCTGCTTCGAGAATAACACCTTCATATATGCCCGCTCATAAAAGCATAGGGCAACTGTGGCAGCATGGGGCGCCGCACAAATCAATGTTTAGTTCACACAAAGACCTGCCCGTACTTGGCCGCGCTC
Source organism: Kordiimonas pumila (assembly GCF_015240255.1). NCBI lineage: Bacteria > Pseudomonadati > Pseudomonadota > Alphaproteobacteria > Kordiimonadales > Kordiimonadaceae > Kordiimonas > Kordiimonas pumila. The sequence continues at coordinate 2,090,315 of NZ_CP061205.1, read as the reverse complement.
AAGGCGGCGACAATGGCAACCTAACGATTGAAGAAAACCCGATTGACTGGACCTTTCGCCCTGCAGACCTGCAAGGCGTGCAAGGCGCTTTTGCCGTTTTTGTCACAGGCGATTCAATGGCCCCTAAGTATAAAGACCAAGACCTTGCCTATATTCACCCGACAACCAGCCCTAGAAAAGGCCGTTTTGTTCTGATCGAAACCGCAGAGCATAAAGGCCTGATAAAACAGTTTGTAAAATGGGAAGGTGAAACCCTTTGTCTGCGCCAATTTAACCCTGACAGGCTGCTGTATTTCAAGCGCAGTGAAATCAGGCAAATCATGCTGGTTATTGGCAGTCTCGATGCCTAAAATAAAACAATAGTTTAGTTTTAAAGCCGCCCCTTGATATATGTTATATTATACTATAATAACCGCATAAGATATAAATATCCGTGCGGGAATAGGTAGTAGTGACAAGCGTGCAGCGTAAAAACATTGCATCAAGGTGGCGGCTATACAAAAGCAAGAACACGCTTTTTGTTGCCGTTTTTCTGCTTGCCCAGCTAATTGGCGCGTTTCACACAGCGGCTTACGGTGAAAGCCGCCACAGTCACGGCGGCCAGCCCTGTATTATTAGTGCCACCTGTAGCCAAATACAGCAGCTTGATATTACACCCGCTATTACACTACCCCCCATTGAAGCTGACAATTTTCTCTATGAAATAAGCACTTCTCTACCCCCGCATGTTGTTGTGGCATTAACCACACCCATTCGCGCACCTCCTGCCCTTTCACACCCAACACCATAAAAACAGTCATATTTACAAACACATACATCTGTATGTGGCATGAGCATTAGCTGCATAACCAGCTACGTAATGTTCATGCGTTTTAGGGAACAGGAAACATTATGTTCAGCACTTTTTTTCATATAAAGCGTACACACGCAAAAACCATTCTTGCCACTTCCACCATATTGCTTTCTGGCGTTTATGTGCCTGCACATGCCATAGAAGCCCCACCTAAAAGCAAACAGGTTGAAGAAATTGTTGTATCTGGCGCTTTTGAGGGTCGCAAAGTGGGCGAAACAATCCTTGGTGCCACCGTGATGCGGCAGGAAGAAATTGAACGCCAGCTTGACGGGTCTATTGGTGAAACACTGCGCCGCCAGCCCGGTATTTCATCCACCTTCTTTGGGCCGGGCGCTAGCCGCCCCATCATTCGCGGCCTCGGCGGCGACCGTATCCGCATACTGGATAATGGCCTTGGCTCTATTGATGCCTCTTCCACCAGCCCTGACCATGCAGTTGCGGTTGAGCCTGCCATGGCAGAGCGTATCGAGATTTTACGCGGTACAGCCATGCTTATGTACGGCAGCAGCGCTGCAGGCGGCGTTGTAAACGTGATTGATGGCCGCATACCAACAAGCGTGCCGGAAAACGGCGTCGAGGGTGCCATTCGTTACGGCCACACCACCGTAAACAACGGCGACGAAGTATCAGGTGCTGTGAATGCGCTTTTAAACGAAAAAGGCAAAGCCCAGTTTGTTATTCATGCTGATGGCATGTACCGCACCACTGACGACTATGATATCCCCGGTTACGCTGAATCTGCACAATTCCGCGCTGCAGAAGAAGCAGAAGAAGCCGACGAAGGCGGTGCCCACGAAGAGGAAGAAGAAGCTTACGGCACAGTGCCAAACACCGCCACAAAAACCAAAGGTGGTTCGGTTGGGCTTTCTGCCATCTTTGATAATGGCTTTATCGGTTTTAATGTTCACAAGCTGGACAGTAATTACGGCGTGCCGGGCCACAGCCACGAAGAAGGTGAAGAAGATCATGCAGAAGAAGACCATGAGCATGAAGAAGAATCTGTCGCGATTGACCTTAAGCAAACCCGCTATGACCTGAACGGCGAATATGAGGCTGACATGGGTCTTTTCAAAAAGGCCAAGCTGCGCTTTGGCTATGCTGACTATAAGCATACAGAGCTTGAAGGTGATGAAATTGGCACCGTCTTCCTCAATAAGGGCTATGAGGGCCGCCTTGACATGATCGAAAAGGATCGTGGTAACTGGGGTGGTGCAACAGGTGTGCACGTTAAGTACCGCGATTTTGAAGCGATTGGCGACGAAGCGTTTGTACCTGCCACCATTAGTCGGCAATACGGCCTCTACAGTGTGAAAGAATATTCAACAGGCCCGTGGCAGCTTGATGTAGGCGGTAGGTTAGAGCACACCAAACACACAGCAGACAGCATCAATACAAGCCGCGAGTTCACAAACTTTAGCGCATCAGCCGGTGCAGGCTACGACCTAAGCGAAGCAGCCTTTATTGGCATTACAGTTTCACGCACAGAACGCGCACCATCAACCGAGGAACTTTTTTCAAACGGTGCACACCTTGCGACAAAATCATATGAACTGGGTGATGCAACGCTTGGCAAGGAAACCGCCCTCGGTGTCGAGGCAACCTTTAGCTATGTCGCTGGCCCCATAAGCTTTGTGGTAAATGGCTATGTCACCTCATATGATGACTTCATCTATGAAGCGAACCTCGGCACACAGATAGACGGGCTGGATGTGTTCGAATTTACAGCAAGCGACGCAACCCTCTATGGTTTTGAAACCAAAACAGAATATCACGCAGGTACAGTAAGCACCGAAACACTGGGCGATATTGATATACACCTCGACGGACAGCTTGACATGATACGGGCCAAACTGAAGGGCACAGACGAGAACCTGCCCCGCATTCCCCCCATGAGCGCCTTGTTTGGCGTGGAAGCCCGCACAACCAGCGTTGATGTGCGCACCGAGCTGGAATATGCCGCCAAGCAAACCCGCGTGAGCGACTATGAACTGCCAACAGATGATTATCTGCTTCTGAACGCCTATGTAACGGTGCGACCTTTTGAAAGCCGCAACCTAAGCCTTGAACTGCGCGGTTCGAACCTGACAAACGCTGAAGCACGCCAGCACACCAGCTTCCTAAAAGAACTGGCACCCTTGCCTGGCAGAAATATTAAAGTTTCCATGCGCATGGAATTTTAGACTGCGCTGAAGCTTTATATTTAAAAACTATAACAGGGCTGGGAAACCAGCCCTTTTTAAATAGGCCGTATAAAATAGGTAAAGTTTCTTTGAAGTGGTACCCGCGACCAGCGGGTCAAACAAGAAAGGTAAATTGTAGTTATTTGTATTATTTTCAATAATTTCAAATAGTTACATTTACACACCACCCTCATCTACTAGTATTCTCTATTGAGTCTAAAGCGTAAATATTTGGTCGTATTACGCCAAAATTACGCCAAGATTTGATAGGAGAAAACAATGGCAACGTACAGGAAACGTAGCAACAAATGGCGAGTAGAGGTTCGTAAAAAAGGCCAGTTTGTATCTGCATCCTTTAACACAAAAGCCGAGGCTGTAGAATGGGCAATAATAAAAGAAGCAGAAATTGTTGCCGGAAAAACCTCAAGCATGCCAAAAACAAAAACAGTCAGCGATGCCTTCAAACGATATGGAGAAGAAGTATCCCCTACTAAACTTGGGGGACGATGGGAACAAGTACTCTTTCGATCCATGCAACGTGACCCACTCACCAAGGTACGCCTACACGAACTTACCACCCAGCACGTAGCCGACTACCGTGACCGCCGCTTAAAGAAAGTAAGCCCCGCTACGGTTAATCGTAACCTGAATACAATTTCAGCAGTCTTTACCAAGGCTCGCAAAGAATGGGGCTGGTTGGAGAAAAACCCTGTATCCGAGCTTGATCGCCCCAAACAGCCGCGCCCTCGTGACCGCCTCATCATGCAGGATGAAATGGAGAGGGTCACTCTTGCACTTGGGTATAGCTCTGACGGCCCTATTCAAAATAGTACACAACTGGTCGGGCTTTTCTTTCTGCTAGCGATTGAAACCGGCATGCGACTTGGCGAATTATGTCGTATGGATCATACATCTGTACACCTATCCAAAAAATACATTCAACTTCATCACACCAAGAATGGAGATCGTCGACAGGTACCGCTCTCTTCCAGAGCGATAGAACTCGCACAGCATTTTCTTGAAACAGACCAACGAGTATCGTCTCCCACTGCCTCTGCCTTATTTCGTAACGCCGCACGGCAGGCTGAAATTAAAGACCTTCATTTTCACGACACACGGCATGAAGCCATTACGAGACTTTCCAAAAAATTGGATGTGTTGGCCTTAGCACGGATGGTGGGGCATAGGGACATCAAGAACCTGATGGTCTATTATAATGAAAGCGCGACAGAACTGGCGGCGATGCTGGAGTAAAGTATTAGTAATAGGAGCTAGTGATAGTGCTCTGCATCAGGGTTTCGGATATAGAGGTGTAGAGCGTAATCATCTCGATCAATGAACGGTAAACTTTCTTTCTGGAGCTCTATGACTTTTCCCTGCATATAGGTTTTAAAGGGTTTTCCTGCCTTAATACCCTTTAAAGCTTTAAGGGGAATCTCTTTCATAAATGCCTGAAGAAAAAGGATTGATGATAGGGCGAGATAACGCTCCTTTGCTTCCACTTCAGTCTCTATGTTTTTTATGTAGAGGGATAACTTGAGGGATGTGACGAGGAATTCCGTCCCTGAAACATAATAATATAAAGTACTTTTCGGATATCCGCTATTCTCAATGTAAACTGTGTTTGATCCACTGCACCACCCGAATTCACCGTCCATAACCGCATGGTAGTAGTCTGTTTCAAAGCCACATTCATCAAGATATCGTCGGGCCTGATAAGGTGACCAGCCATCTTCTATATCTATCGGCGAGCTGTTTTTTTCTGCTTGCAGCAGCTTCTTAATTTCTCGAATTTCTTTGGTGATACCTTTTATTGATGAAGCGGCATCTACAGTGAGGTTTGTATTAAGTAACTTAAACGCTTCTTTGTTACCTCTAAAGGATATCAGTGCCTGCCAGAATATGTAATGTAAGGCCGCTTTTGTGTATTCAGTGTCATCTGGTAAGTAGCGTTTGTACTGACACATAAGGGAATCATATTTTAGATATAAGCTTGCTGTATATACAAAAGGTAGAAAAGCAGTTGAGAGCACAAGGGGGATTGTGAACTCGTTTGCCGTATTTTTGGTGAAAAACTGATCTGTATTATTCCATATGTTGGACAACGCATTATAGAATAAAAATATCCCGAAAGCAGTAAATATGAATGAAAGCAGTTTATCGAGACTTTTGCTTTGATCTTTCGCGTGATTATATGCCTGTAACATGGCTAATATTACTGTCACAGGCACAAGTATTAATTCGGTAATGAGTGAGAATGCATATAGGTGGGTTATAAACTCTACTATAGTAATAATCTTAAAATTCTCGATGATAGCTCCCCTAAAAGCACCTCGCTTTTGTGCGAGGGGCTGTATTTTAGAAAACAACACCCCCAATGCTGTCAGAGACCACATTAGTGTCATTTTAAGAAGTGTGATATCCCAATAGCCAACTTTCCGTAGCACTAAAATTACACACAGAATATAGGCGGTCGCTAGCATGATCGTTGTTATGATTGCTGGTTCAAACAAGCTTTGTAGAAATGAGAATACACTCTCAGCGACATCTCTTTTCGTTAAGGCCCAACCCAAGAGAATTAATATCCAAATAGCAATCGCAATTTCGCGGTTATTGAACGTATCTTGTATCTGACTAATCACTGTCACTATGTTCATCGGGAATATCTTCCCCTATAAATTGTCCAGAGATGGTGCCTGTGTATGTTTCTACAGGTGATACGAATATGCCATGTTGCAAAAAGAGTTCGACGATTTGGAGCTGCATTTTTTCTACTACGTGAAGGTAGAAAAATACGAGATCTTGAAAGTCCCGATTCTCAAGGGAAATCTTTTCGCCTGCTGAATAAGTAACTTTACGAAATTTACTCAACCAGTTAATTTCAACTTTGCCATACTTTTCACTTAAAAAGGGCTTTGAAACTCGATTATACGGAATTTTTTTGCCTGTATCTCTTCTCACTAAATAGTATTTGTTCACAGGCCACTGTATTTGCAGGTTTTTGACATTGTTGTAGTGCTTTTTCTCAACTAATCCGTTGGCGTGAGCAAGTATATTTCTTGCTTCATAGAGGCTTAGAATTTCCTTCTTGAAAGGGATACTGATCTGAAACTCTTTGTGCAGCCTTTTTAGCCTATCTTTTATACTGGCTCTTTCAAAGCTTAAAACTTCTTCTTTCGCTAGTGAGACATCATCTTCCGAAAGTTCTGTATTATGCTGTTTTAACAGTACGCATACTTCGTAAACTTCCAGCAGGTGAAATGCGAAATACTCGCTGAAATCCCGCAGTATTTGTCCTGATAGCCATGAAGAAAAATCACCATTTTTTGTGATGGCACCACCTTCTTTCAAGGCATTAAAATCATGAAAATAAAAGTTTACAGTATCGTCTCTAGAGGGGCTAGGTACTTCATTGCTGTTGGATATGGTATGTTCCCATGCCGCACCATAAGACAACAATGATAAACGAGAGAAGGCTCTGTAAAAAAGAACTTCAATTCTATTTGAAGCACTCTTGGAATCGAGATGATAGCGGACTGCTCTTCTGCTAGGTTCAACAGCAGACGCAGATTTGTGTATTAATAACAAACTATCGAATAAGTGCTCAACTCGTATCATTTATATGTCCATTTAAATCCGTTATAAGTCACATAGACGGCCTAAGCGAAACTGTGAATCGCTATCGCTGTCTGACGAAGCATATACTACCTCCACTTCATACCCAGCTACCTTGGAACTGTTCCTCGGCTGTGCCTTATACCGCTTGAGCCACGTTGTGACCTCCTTTGGCGATCCGAACAGCACCTTGGACCATTTGTCCGCTGCCAGCCTGTCACGGATATGAGCTTCCAGCTTTTCAAGGTGTGCTGCATCAGGAGCCACCATCCAGACGGTGTCAAAGCCAGCTTCAAGAGCCTTCTCCATATTAGAAAGTTCATAGTCTTCTCGGTTGGTAACAGACACCTCGACAGCCACTTTTTGACCATGGCCGAATAATGCCACATCGATGCGTTTGTCATCCGGCAGCAGATATTCCACGCTAGCCACAAAGCCATGTTTTTTGGCTTGTCTGGCGATATCTTCCTGAAGGGTGCGATGGCCTGCATTTTCTGTTTCTGAAGCACTGTCAGCCGTTTCTGTGGCCTCAGTGGGCGGTTCTGGCTCTGGGACTGCCTGCGGCACATCGTCCTTGGCAGGCTTGTAGGTCACATGTTCCCGGTTGGCAGCAATAAGGCTTTCATACTCTTCTGGTGTCAGCGTTGGTTCTTTTTCGAGTAGCCCGAAGTCAATCTGTGTTTTCACCGCATGCCGGGTCAGGTTACGGACGGACAGGGCGAACTCACTGCCGCTCTCATGCTTCCTCATGGAAAGTAGCCTGTCTGCTTGGGTGCGCATATCATTTGCAAGCTCTCGTGCGTCACTGTTGCTGATACCGCCTACCAGCTTGATACTGGTGTTTGCCATCAGAACAGCTCTGAGCCGTGTCGTAAGTTGTGCAAGGCTCTGGTGGGCAAGGATAAGGCCAAAGTGCTGCTTCCGGCCCTGCACCAGTAAGGTCTCGATGGTTTCATCAAAATAGTCTTGCGCTTCGTCCACATAAAGGAAGGTAGGGGTGCGTTCACTTTCCTTGAGCGTAGCTCGCTCCATAATGGCATGTTCGATAAGCGACAGGATAAACCGCCCGAAGATAGCCGCCCCATCTGTTTTAAGAAGGTCTTTGGCGGTATGCACCAGAACAATAGACCCAGCATTCAGGGTATCAAAGAAGTTGATCTTTGACTTGGGGGCGGAGAAAAGCCGGTCAAAGGTCGGGATAGAGAGGACCGTATAAAGCCGCTGCTTGATCTGCTGGCGGACAGGGTTGTAACTTTTCCTTGAGAACTCCTCTTTAAAAAACTGTCTGGCAGTTGGATCAAGCTTCTTAATGTAGGCTTCAAAAGGGCGGATATCATCCATCAGCTTTATCATCGTATGGATGGTGGCTCCGTCAATGGTCAGCATCAGGCGAGCGATATAGCGAAACACTGCACCCTGCCGGGCGGTCAGTTCAGCCCCGAGTAGCGCCCCAAAGAAACGGCCATAGATATCCACGAGGGAATTGAAGGCCAACTCCCGCTCCCGTGGCGTATAGTCTTCCATCCGCTCCAACCCTGCATCAAACAAGTTGAGGGCTGGCGGATGTTCAATATCTGTTGGATCGATGATGATAAGCTTGTCAGCCAGAGATGCGTCTTCACCCTCAGTGCTGAAGAGCTTGAGGTGGGACAGATTCCGGATCAAATCCCCTTGACTATCGATCACAATGACAGACGTTGTCTCTTCTTTGGCTGCCACGATGTCCCGGTGAATAAGCTGCTGCAAGAGTTGTGTTTTGCCGTGGCCTGTGCCGCCAAGGATATGGGTATGCTCAAAGCGGGTCTGCTGCGGAATGGTCACAACCACCTCATCATCCATGAAAGGAAGAAACGGCGTTCCGGCAAAGTATGTCCGTGTGAGTTGTTTCGGGTCTTTGATAGGCGACGCTTCCGGATATTTACCGGACGCTTGCTCAAGGTTGCTGTCAAACCTGTGCCGCAGCCGACTGAACAACTCTTTCTCGGTGATATCCTTATCATAGAAGGGAAGGATCATACCTTCCACAATAGCGCCGCAGTCTGGCAGGCTATCGAGCAAATCAGCATAGAAGACCTGTCCGCCCGTTCCGTCCCGCTTGGGAGATGGGGATGGTGCAGAATAAAGGGCATTCAGGGACTCTGTTATTACATCCAACATACGCTGGTAGGTGGCCTTAAAGTCCTGCACATAGCCAAGCTGGGTACGGATTTGCGCCCTCAAGTCAAAATACTCTGCTGTTGTATGCGGCATCCCCCAGTCTATGTGCGGGAGGAGAAACAGGTCTTCATAGTCCAATATCTGAGCCACCAGTTCTTCAAGTTTCTCCCGGTGTGGATGGTCTTCTGACATACCAAAACCATCTGCTATGTCGCTAGCGAGCATAAGTGCGCATCCAACACGGCCTAACTGGTCCTCAAGGCCCTGCTGTTTAAGCCTCAGCAGAACCCTGTGATACAGAAACCATGTCTTGCGCTCCTCTGAAGGCCGAAAGAGGCCATTCACAAAGGCATGAAAACGGGCAGCAATATGCAGATACATTAGATGCCCTTGATAATGATCTGTTTCGCTTCATCCTTTGGTAGGGCTTCAATAGGTACATGGGTTGCTCCATCCCAGTGCTTGGCGCTTTCCATCACCTGACGGAGGAAGGAGCAGATCAGTTCCAGCCATGCTTCCTTGCGGGCCAGTTCCACCACGCTTTCGCATAAGAAATGACGACCATGCATCAGGTCACGGACATAGATGGTCTGGCGGTTCTGGTGATAATACCAGTAGCCAAAACCACCGCCTGTGATAACTGCTAAGATAAGGGCAAAGTTTCCGGCTTCAAACATGAAGAAATAGAGAAGCCACGAAAGCACCAAAACACCCAGCCCCCTGAGGGCTGATTGTTGTAATAATTTAGGTTGATAGGATTCAATAAGAACAGCTTGGTCAAACTTATAGCGTTTGATGAGTTCCTGTTCTTCTTCACCAAATTCCAGTTTGCCAATAAGTTTGAAGTAAACGCCGCCAAACTCACGCGACCCTTGCTCGCGCTCGAACAGTAATTCCATGATAACCCCCGTTATGTGCATCAGTTAAGGTGTGGACTCAAAACTGCACAGAAACTCTACAAACAATAGTACCCACAGGGCAATAAATATGTATTGTTGAGTCATTATAGTTGTGAACGCCGTATAACTATTTGATTGGGGGAACATGATGAGATGCTTTTTCACACTGCTGTCTTCTATATACTTGGCTGGCACAGTATTTACTGCTGCACAGGCGGGTGATTACCCTGAAATGGAACCAAATGGATGCACATACGAAGCATGCGGCTATGTTTATAGGTCTCAGAAGTGGACCCCTGAATTCGAAGAAAAAATGAAAAAGGCCATCGAGGGAGAGTTTTTATCAAGATTTCCTGGAGGGCAGATGAAAGAATGTAAAAATTTTGTTCACCTCGCAGCTGGCACGGCAAACGGCAATCACAGTTATGGAGCTACTTGCGACGTCGCATTTAATGACCGATTTGCGAGATACACAATGTGCACCTCTCAAATGGTTGAACATTTCGCCCTCACCAAACGCTACTTCAATGTAGATGAAATCGCAGTCTTCACTTATTTACATTGCACAGGCGGATAAAGCGTTACTGAGAAGACCTGCTTACAGAATGGGACCGGTTAGATTGAAAAAAACATTAGCAATTTTTGCAAGCTTTGTTGCAGTTGCCCTTCTTATAGTTTTGACTACAGGTAAAGGCTTTTTGATCTGGCAAGATAAAGAAGTCGAAACTTGGGAAGCATCAGAATTAACACCAACCATGGATGATCCATTTAAGATAGCTTTCATAACATGTAAATATTGGATGGGCTTTGACATACTTGAAAGAACCTATGAGTTTAACACTCGCTCTGCCTATAAAATGGCGCGGTGTCCTCTCCGAAGAAAAATTGTCAAAAAGGGGGACAAATTACGGTTTGAAGAAACATACAAAGGCTATCTAATACAGTATAGGCAGACAGGGGTGTTATCTGCAACCATTGTGCCGCCTAACAGTAAGTTCAATCTGCCTAAGATATACTATGTCACTCTCGAGGAAGGTCATGACATTTTGAAGGCCCGCGTCCGAAAAGCAATTGATGACGACATTGAAAAATCTAAGTGAATCAAAGGACTATTTGGTCCAGATTAAGAACGATTGGGGAATATTTATGGATATTAGTAAGTTAAGTGATAACGGATTACAGAGCCTTCATCTCGCTATGCGTGATTGTGTGATTAAGGATGAATCTACTCCCGAAGAGGAAAAAGTATATCGGGTACGTGCCACTTCCGATTGGAAGCAACAATCTGATGAATTTGAAGCTGAGTTGAAAAAAAGAGGACTGCCATTCGATGCAGTCCCTTGGTAATCACAACAAGGGATCCTTTATTAAAACCCCATTGTCTCAGCACTGAACGGCTTCGATGGCACCCCGTCAATCATCAGTTTTAGGTACATTTGGTAATTGGGCAGCCCTGCAATATCTTCCTGAGAAAACACCGGGTGAAACTCACGCGCCATATAAGGTGCGTCCTTTGCTCCCACCCGAAACGATATCAGCGTTCCCACATTCCCAAGTATCGCACTGTGAATACGCTCAGGCACCTGATGCAAATGTTGATGGGCAAGGATAAGCCCAATACCATACTTCCGTAGTTCTGACACTGCATCCGCAAAGCTTTCTGTTGCAAAATTCTGGAACTCGTCTGCATAAAGGAAAAACGGAGTGCGCTGTTCCTCAGCCACATCTGCCCGACTGAATGCCGCCAACGTCACCATAGACACCAACAGCCCACCAAGCAGGGAAGAGGCATCTTCCCCAATTTGGCCTTTTGCCAGATTAACCACCAGCACCTTCTTTTGATCCATAAGGGACCGGAAAGACAGCGGTTTCTCTGACGCTGTTAACACACGGTAGAGCATGGGGTCTGCCAGAAACGCTCCCACCTTGTTCAGCACGGGGGACAGGGCAGCAGGACGGTCAAAGCCGCAGGCGCTAAAATCCCGCCCCCAAAACACCTTCACCTGTGGGTTGGTAATCTGCTCTATCACTTCTTCCCGAAATATCTTGTCTGTTAACAAGCGGGGAATATCTACCAGTGTTGCATGTGGCACTTCTAATAGTGCTAACAGGCAGTTCCGCAGAATATGTTCCATATTCACACCCCAGTTATTTCCACTCCATAGTTTTTTGAACACTTCAAGCACACCAGACGCCACCAAGGGCCGTTTTTCAGGAGATACATACCGCAGGGGATTGCAGCCGTAGGGCATATGTGGGTCTGTCGTGTTAAAATACACCATGTCTAAACGACGGTGTTGCGGCATACTCTGAGCGACCTTGTTTGCCAAGTCGCCATGTGGATCAAGAAGAACGAGACCTCTACCAGCTTCTATGTCCTGCTTGATGAGGTTAAACAGCAAACTACTCTTACCTGTACCTGTTTTCCCGATGATGTAGGTGTGAGATAGGCGATCAGGCTGTTTAATTCCGAACAGGGTTCGCTTATTGCGGAGGGTGGCATGAGCGATGTGAGTGACTTGGGAAAACATTCTTTAATTATTATTGAATAACATCCCTCCGCTAGGGTCTGAAGTCACGTACAGATATATCTTTTGTCTACCGGGTTAATTGTAGCCACAGCCTAGTTTTTGATTAGCAACTTTAATCCATTAGTTTTTATTATCTTTCCTTTCACCAAACCTTGTCGAGGAGATGCTTCGCCAATATATTTTGCAAACTCAACCCCAAGAACAAACTCACCTTCTATGTATTTTCCATTTTCGCTCGCATACTTGTTTAGCAACGTAACAAATCCCAGTTTTACATCAAATCCTTCAGCGGGAACCGCACAATAAACGTCAGCATCAGAGCCATCGTGCATTGACTCAAGCGTATCAACTAAGAACTCTAATTCGTTCGTATGATAATTATCTATCAAACCAGTATGATTTTCTCTTACGTGAGTAATCATAGGAGGAGTCTGTTCCCTAGGCATTTTAATTGGGGCGAATATGATATTTCCTTTTAATAAATGCTTATAAATATCCTGCAAAGTTGAAGGTTTGCGATTCAAATTCATCACAGCAACTGGTTCAGCATCACCACCAAACTGAGTTACCCTCACTGCCACACGAAACTTTTCTTGATCACTTAAATTCTGGGTAGCTAATGACTTTGCTTGCCTAGTTGCCCAAAGTGCAAGTTTATCGCCCGCGATAGAATTACGAGCTGATCGTATGGGACCAGATGGATGATACTCAATTGCACCTACGAAATTCTCATTTGGATTTTGAAATGCATGGTGCGCAACTAATCCGCCGACAGTTTTAGCTCCAATAGTGAGACCAAGTGAGATACATGCTCTACCAAGGAAAGGGTTATTTGGGTCGATCAATTCTAAATTTTTCGCAGCAAACTCTAATGCACTTTTCCTTTTTTCTTCAATATTTTCTCCCCTCACGCCTACAACCTCTGAAGGAAGCGTAATTGAATTTAACCAGACCTCTGGGTCTTGAGTTTCCCAGTTTTGGTCATGCGCATGTTTGCGGTCACCATCTTTCTCGACAAAAATATCTACATCCAACATCGGACAAAGTGCAGATACTAATTTATCTAGAGGTGCCTCCACACCAGAGTCATACATATCCCTATGACTTAATAACTCTGAAAACTTCTTACTAGATAACTTTACAGAAACACGCGTAGAGTTGTTGGCTCCAAAGTTTTTTGGGATTTTAGATTGTAGTATAGGCCTATGTTTATACCCATTGCGAAATACCAGTGTTTTAGCACTATTAAGCCCAGTATCGAATGGCTTTGACGTCACCTCAACATAATCACCCAACATAAAGGTTGCAAAGAAACCTATTCCATATTTACCCGCTCGTCGCAACTTTTGCCCCACTAAGCCTGGGCGCTCCGACTTGACTAAGGCTGATGATAAATAGCTGGACCCAAAATCTAGAAGTGGCCCAACCAAAACATCTTGTGACATTCCTATGCCATCATCATCAACATGCAGCCAAACATCATTCTCTTCATTATTTATAGGTTCAAGAGTTACAGTAATCTGGCCTCGGTAACTGGAACTAGAGGCATCTAGTCCACGGCGCAACCTGACAGCGTCAGCCGCATTTTGAATAAGTTCACGCAAAGCAACATATGGTTTATGACCATATAGCTGCTCTCCTCCGAACATATCTACCATGCGACCAACATTTGAAACTTGAAGCTTCGCCCTTACAGGCTCCCATCCATCTACTCTTATATGATGAGCCATACGCTCAGGTGAATTCGCATGACTTACACGATTGATGGCAAATGAAGGTAAATTTACATCCTTTAGCAAGGCATTTGAATTTGAAAGCTCATTACTAGCCATATTGATTGCATCATATGCAATCCACCAAGCATCAGAGTCTGCTTCCAGATATGGTTTTGTTGACGTAAATAATATTGCCGAGGTGTCATCTGGATCAGGCATGGGAGCAGCTATTCTATTTTGTGCTCTCCAATGTAATTCTGAAATACCCTCAAGTTTCAATAACCCATACAAAAAATCAGGTGCACGAGATTGATCCAGTTGTATTGCATCTGCACAACGAATAAGACATGCAATCAAAACTGGGCGAACAATCCACTCATTAGGGAATCCCGATGGCGCACCTATACGAGACTGCATCCTACGAGGTATATCCTCTATATCCCAATGATGACTTGCTGCCACTTGCCCTATTACATTACCGAAATGTGACCGCAACAAATCGTCCTGCAATAAATAAAAAGTCTCGCTCCCAACTTTTACATGCATGCCACATAGGCTTTCTGCCTTTACCGCATGCAAATGCCGAAGTGTCTCTAGTAGAATGGTTTGTTGCTTTTTGTCATTATCACTAGAGTCTTCTTCATCGGAGTATCTTGCTTCATAACTAGCTACAGCATCACTCCATTCAGGAGTATTACTTATCTCATCTATTCCTCCATCAAATGCAGCAATAGAATTCGCTGCATCATGAATAAGGACAGCTCCTCCAAATATAAATGTTTCAACAGGCGTTAATTCAAGTCTTTCTCCTGCAATAAGGTCAGCGCACCTCCACAATGCTTCAAAATGTTGTTCATTATGCAATGTTAAATGAGGTAAGGATTTCTGTATTTCATTAGACAAGACAGTGGCATTTTTCCAGAAGTCTTCATGTGCGCTTCGTAATTTATCACGAGCACCATTGAATGGGTCATTTTCTTGAACTTTAAACGCCTTCTCCCACAACTTTGTATATTTTATACTCATGCTATCCCCATAAATGTATATTACTTTAATGGCCTTGACTGCGTTTAGTTTATATATTCAATATACTCATATTCTATATATTTATCGTGATATTTTCCGTGTGCTTTTACGGTCTCTATTAATATGTGAATTCATCTAACCTAGGTCCTTTACTTGTAATGGTACACTTCCATATCTGATACTTCTAGAAGTAGGCAGTATAAAACTATATGTTATCTCAAGAAAATCTCGATGTACTCACAGAACTAGCCCTACTGGTACATAAAATACAGATAGAGAATAAAGTATCATTTCTCCCAATAGAGATGGCTGAAGGGATGGTCTTTCCTGAACCTCAGAAACCGAAGCGCGGACGTCCGAAGAAGAAGTCTGTGGCGGAGTTGAGGAGAAAACGAAGGAAGACTTTATAGAGATTTCATCCACTTTGTGTTTCAATATTATGTGTGCGATAACTGTAACTCTTTAACCACCGCACTGTAGAGCATATGAAAAACTATTTTCCATTCACCGACTATGATTTCTACGCTTATCTAGCAAGTGGAGGGCTTTTTCTAGCCATCATCGACTTTACTCTGAATGACTCCACATATTTGAATATGAGGGAGTGGGGTTTTGCTCAGATTACAATAGCAATTGTCGCTGCTTATATCTTAGGGCATTTGATTGCGATGCTAGCGCAGACGGTCTTAGAGACATTTATAATGTCCCGCTGCCTTGAAAAACCTATGACACTTCAATTAGGAACAGTAGCCCCCAACTGGTTCGAACGTATCCTCGGGTCATTAGTTGGTCGATACTACGAGCCGCTTCCTCTACGGACACGCACAAAAATTTTAGAGTGCGCCGCTTCTGAACTAGGGGTTACTGTGGCTGAGGTGAATGATGCTGAAGATGTTTTTCAAATTGCCTTTCGCAAGTCTTTTTCAGTGGACGGCGTAAGACAAAGAATTGACGAGTTTCGCAACCAATATGGCTTCTGTCGCAATATTGCGTTTGTAGCTCTCATTGCTACAGGGTTACTGACATGGAAAGCATGGTGCACTGGTGATGCATTGTATTGGCAATTAACACTCGTGTCAGCAGTCGTGTTCGTAGGAATGTTTGTGCGGTTTGTGAAGTTTTTAGGGAGTTTTCAAGCTGAGATTATTCGAACTATTAAATAGAGAAAAATTATGAATCTTAAAATTTTTGACGTCGAGCATGGAGCATGTGCACTACTAACGTGTGACGACAATACTCGGTTAATGTTGGATGCAGGTCACAACGCTACCACCGGATGGCGTCCTGGCGATTATTTGGTAGCTAACGGAATTCATCGGCTCGACATGCTTGCCATCACCAATTATGACGAGGATCACGTTAGCGGAATTGAGAACTTGCTAGACCAAGTAGATGTCTCGTGGCTTTCTAGAAATGTCTCTGTCTCGACAGGCAATCTAAGAGAATTGAAAAGCGAAGATGGGATGGGAAATGGAATGGCGAAATTATGTCAGGCAATTGACCATACTTTTACAGGAGATGGCTCAAGCCCACTTCCGACTTTTTCAGGTTTACAAAGAGAGAAGTTTTCTTGTTCCTATCCAAATTTCGATGATGAGAACAATCTAAGCCTTGTCAATTTCCTTGACTGTAATGGCACGGGAGTCCTCTTCACGGGAGACTTAGAGCGTGCAGGATGGGAACATCTTGTTCAAAAAGCGTCATTTAGAAATGCGATGGCAGCAACCAATATCTTAATTGCACCTCATCATGGACGCATTAAAGAATCTGATCGAGACTTTTTCCGAGAGTTTTATAGGAAATATTTTCCCAATGTTTACTATGTAGTTATCTCGGACAAGGGTTATCAGCATGACACTCAGCAGACTCTACCCTTGTTCCAGTCCTTCGCGAAAGGCGGTCCTTTCAGAGATGGCACTAGAAAGGTGTTAACCACGCGAAAGGATGGTTTGATAGAATTTCGCCTAGAAGATGGTTCGTGGGGTCCATTTTAGAAAGCTGGGAAGCTTACCAAATTAAGTTGGCTTATTGAAACCAAACAGTGAGGGCAGCGTGGGGTACTAAAAATCTTTAAGTACCTTCTCCAACGTCACAACACTTTTTCTCACCGCACTAGGGTATGAAAGTTCAGAAAACCATTCAGTGGGTCCGCCCAATGAGTCAGAACGGCTTTCAAACGCCTGAAACCCTTTTTTAGCCTTATAACTCAACGTATTTTCAGAGAGAGAAAGTTCAGAAAACACTATTCCGGCAAAACATGCTTTTTGGAAGGAATTTGCTGAAATATAGCAGAAATACGCCCTTTTCAGGAGTTCAGAAAGTTTAAGGAGGTCTTTCAAAATTTCCTGTTCTTCGGCTTCATTTCCCTTATCCACCTCCTGTAATTCAAGCAGACTGCTTTTCAGTTTATTTTCCTCCGCAACAAGGCTTGCTGCGTCATACACACCGTTTTTTAGCAGCATCAGTTTGTTGTCTTGCAGATAAGCCAAGTCTTCACGCACCTTACACTGTTTACGCCCATTCTTCTCTTTACGGTGACGTGCTTTCTCTTCATGCACGGTATGTTCGTTTAAAACCCGATCATCCAGTTCTGCATGCTCTTCATCTGTCAGAGTAAATCCAGAAAGAATATCCCCGATCTGTTTCTCCACCTCCGCCACTTTGTAGTTTCTGACAGAGTTCCCGCAAGTTGGCGCGCAGTGAACAGATAGATAATGCACACCCTTGGTTTTATAGGGTGTGAACGTGCGACCACACTGACTGCACCGTATCATCTTGCGGAACGGCATGTCAGCTCTCTGGGCATAGTTGATATTCGGGCGCTTTTTCCCTAACAAGCCCTGCACTTGGTAAAACAGCTTGTCACTCACCAGTGGTTTGTGGCTTTTGCTTTTCACATTCAGGCCGTGATTACCCAGTGTTTGGCCGATATAAAACGGGTTTGAAAGAATACGCTGTACAGTACCTCTGCCGACAGGCAAGCAGACTTTGGGAGGGCGCGTTACCTCGTCTCCGTCATCCAGCATTTGCTGTTGGGTTCTGCGTTTACGCATCGGGTATGATGTCAGCCCTTGCTCGTTGGCCCAACGAGTCAGTTCAGATATACCGATGTTCCCCTGTGCATAGAGTGTGAACATCTTACGGATGATAGGCCCACGTATAGGATCAATCGGTTTATCATTGGACTTGCCAATATTGAGATACCCAATGGGCGCTCTATGGGTGCAAATACCCTGTTCCCGCAAATTATACTGTGTGATGCGTACTTTCTCACTGGTCACACGGGAATGGTGGGCTGCAAACATACCATCAATATCCATATGCAACATGCCTGCACTTGTATTGTCATACTGTGCGTAGGCAAAGCGGACATCAATCCCTGCCCGCATGAATTTCGAGATGATTGCGTTATCAGCCTTGTTGCGGCTAAGCCGATCCCACGACAGGCATATAATGCCTTTAAAATACCCTCTGCTCAGAAGCGTTATAAGCTGTTTGAACTTGGGGCGTGCGATGGTGTGTTGCACCATGCCCTTTTTATTCACATTAACTGTCGTGTCTTCCTTAAAGCCTGAATGCCGCTCTGCGATAATACCCTGTGTGCAAAAGCCTTCAATGGATAAGGATGCAACAGAAAGACCCGACTTTTCCGCAAACCTGAGGTTTTCCGCGCGCTGATAGTTCAAGGAGTTTTTCTGGTTGTTGGGTTCGTCAGTGCTCTTGCGGTTATAGATAAGATAATACTCACGAAACGCGCCTGCCTCTATCGTCCTTAGTGTTTTTGTATCTATTGTACAATTCATCACTTTTCTGGAGTTTATCGGGCTCATGAAGCGCCTGATAGGCGCGCACTTCCCGTATGAGCAGAGCCAGTTCCGTAAGAGCTTCTATGGATTCTTCCGAAAGAAGGTAGTCCTTGGTTTTAGCAGGGGAGTGATTCTGAGCCTCGTGCATCATAACGCGCTATCGTCCAAATTACGAATCGACCGAGGGGGTATGTCAAGTACCCCACCCCCCGCCCCACTATCAGAAATCTGTGCAGGATTTGTGGGATATATATACTTGCGCCGCCGGTTACGGGGGTCCGGTTCTTCGGTAATTAGTCCCGCTGTCTCCAGCATTGGCAGGATTTGCTGGCGAAGCTGTGTGGCATCCAGCATACGACCATAAAGGGCATAATGCTGAGACAGCACCTCTGACCGCAGCAAACCAATCTGCACCTTGCGGCCTTCATTCTTGGTATTCCAAGCTGGCAGAATAACGTCCCGGTACAGGGTATAGATATAGGGCGGCAAGTTCAGTTCCTGTGCGGCACTGATCTCAGACCAGAGGACATAGGCTTCCGCAAAGTCATCAGGGTGTACAGTGATGGTTTGCTCCTTATGGTCCCGCCACCAGAGGTTCAGTAGGGCAAAGGCTTTCATGAGCGAAATAAAGCGTTTGATGTCCCGCTGTGAGCGTGGCTTCAAACCCTTGCCCTTACCAAGAAAGACCCGCTTGATCTCGGATTCCAGTTTGGGGTCAATCTTGATGGTTTTAATGCCAGCAGCCTTGATAGCAGCAATGCGCTTGATAAGGTGTGCCCTGCCCGCATGGGATGCCAGCATACTCTCATATCCAACACGGTCTGTTTCCCGCTTGATGGCCTCGGTAATGCTGTGCCGGATTTTATCCTGAGACACCTCAGGCGAAAGCAGGAACATTCTGGTGGCTTCCTGCTCATCAAGGCATAATCGGGCGGTTGCAAAAACAATACTCGGGTAACCTTTCAGAAGGATATCCTTGGTCCGAAGGCCCTGTTTCTGGCTCTTGTCGGTAATCTTAATATTGATAGTTTTACTATCGTGAGACAGAAGGGGGCGTAGCCGGGTCAGCAGATCATTATGAGGTTGATCAAGGAACACTAATATGCGCCTCGATAAGTCTACGACCACCCGGCCCCTCTTCTCCTTATCCGGTTCTCCCACATCATGGAAGAAAGCCGTCGGGCTGCAATACCCCATTTGCATCACGTCTTCCTTGGGGAAGAGTTTGACGATCTCTGTGGGAATATAGCTTTTCCCGGTTGAGGATGGGGCGTTGTAGGAAATATTTAGCTGATCATCCTCCGTGTATGCTGACAGGGCACATAAGAAAGTTATCAGTTTGTTGGTTTTGTCATGCTTGATGGTTAGATCAAGGATATGGGCAAGTTCCTCGGACTTAAGAGGCTTAAAAGCTGGTATATCTGACATAAGCGTTGGTTAGCGAATATGCCCTTTAGCATAGGGAAGTGGTGTGTTTTCCATAGGAGAGGAAACCTGCCGGGGGCGGCAAAAAATAACAACTGCTGTTTATTTATAAAAAGGTATAATCATCCAAAGCGATAAAGCACGGGGAAATGAGATGATCAGAGACAATATGCGCCATGGTTTTTCAGAACAACAATGGAATGCTGCAAAAGAAGAAATGCGCCACTTGTTAATCAACACGGCAAAAAACCTTCAAATGATTACTTATTCGGATTTAGTACATCAAACACAAACAATCAAACTTGATCCACACGATGTTAGATTAGCCCACATGCTTGGTGAAATATCGTCAGAGGAAGACAAAAAAGATAGGGGACTCCTCACTGTTATAGTTGTGCATAAACATGGCGATATGGAACCCGGCCCAGGCTTCTATGAATTAGCTAAATCGAAGGGTCGAGATATTAGTGACAAACAAAAGTGCTGGATTGATGAATTACATAAAGTTCACGCAATATGGAAACAGTGAGACATAGGAGTTTCATGGTATAACACACCGTATATCAGACATGCGCTGTCCTTGTGGGGGACACGTAATCCGCTTCACTGCACAGGTTGCCGCACCCGGCAGGTTTCTATCCCTACATCCGCCGACCATTCGGCGTTTTTATATATGTGGTGCTGTTTGTTGCGCACAGACACCAATAACACCTCATACCCATGTTCTTCACCACGCTTCGCTCACAGCGTAAAAGCTGCCATTTTACTCAGGATGAAGTTGCCTTTCTGCTTGGCGGTGTTTGCGGCACAAAAGTTACCCGCTACGAACGCGGTACCCGTACGCCACCTCTTGAGACCGTCCTTGCACTTGAAATCATATATGGTACATCAGCAAGAGACCTGTTTCCTGACCAGTACAGGACCATGCAAAAGCAGATCACAAAGCGTGCTCGAGCACTTCTTAAAACAAATAGAGGCAGTCCATATAAACGGCAGCACCTGAAGGCCATTATCACATAACCACCATGCTTTATGACCACATCACACAAAGGGCCAGACCTGTTACTCACCGTATTTCCAACCCGCATCGGCTTTGGCTATTCCGTGCATTCAAGCGCCGACACACTGCTGGACTGGGGTATAAAGTGGGCAACGGAAGATAAAAACAAGGTCTGTACCCGCAAATTCATTACCCTCATAAACTATTACAAACCTGCCTCCCTTGTACTCGAAGAAATCCCGTCAGATGTGGTTGAAGCCCGCCCCCGTGTTGCGGACCTAATCAGGTCTCTGGCCAGCATTGCCGCCACACAGAATATACGTGTGTATCTCTATAGCCGGGATCAGATCAGGGAAGCCTTTAACCCGTTTGGAGCAACCACTAAGCATGAAATTGCCGGAAAGACCGCAGAAGCCTTACCAATCCTGTCATCTCTAGTGCCACCAAAACGAAAGCTATGGGACCCGGAACCTGCGGCTATGTCTTTCTTTAGTGCGGCTTCCCTCGGGCTGACACATTACCTCACTTCGGCACAACGAAGCTCTCACCGCTGAAACACAGCGGGAAGCCCGGAGCATCGCTCTTGGCTTCCATCTGTTCTTTCAACAACAAGAGAGGTTTCTGTCATGAAATCACAGGAGATATACACGTCTGTTACCAACCGCATCATTGAGGAACTGGAAGCAGGCACACCGCCGTGGGTAAAACCGTGGCAAGGTGGAAACGCAGACAAACATGTCTTTCCCCATAATGCAGTGACCGGACGACCCTATAGCGGCATCAATGTCCTGCTTTTATGGGTTCGGGCGTCAGAGCGAAACTACATCCGCTCCGGCTGGCTCACCTTCAAACAGGCTCATGCCCTTGGAGCCTATGTCCGCAAGGGTGAAAAAGCCGTCCGCATTGTCTATGTCAAAGAGATCAAGGTTACGGATGATGAGGACGCTGAGAAAGTCATTCCCGTTATCCGTTCCTATGCTGTCTTCAACCTCTGCCAGTTAGAGAAACTACCGGACGCCTACACTACACCGGATGAACCGCTGCCAGATCATGAGTGTATGCAGGATATAGAAGGCTTTATTGCTGCAACAGACATTGACGTAGCCCACGGCAGTGACAGTGCTGCCTATAACCCACGTCATGACGCCGTTGTCATGCCCTTGCCATCACAGTTTGAAAGCCCAGACCATTACTATGCAACGCTCTTTCATGAGTATGGGCATGCAACAGGGCATACCAAGCGACTAGGGCGTGATCTCACGGGTCGGTTTGGGACGCAGTCCTATGCGGCTGAAGAGTTGATAGCCGAGCTGACGTCAGCCTACCTGTGTGCCTTCTTTGGTATAGAGGGACAACTGCGCCATGCATCATACATAGAACACTGGCTTGCCCTGCTGCGCTCCGACAATCGGGCTGTCTTCACCGCTGCCGGTAAAGCACAAGAAGCCATGACCTTCCTGCTAACGGGAGCAGGCGTTCCAACATGAGGACAGAAACACATAAGCCCCAGTCTTGCGACTGGGGCTTTCTGCACCTTGGCAAACATCCCCGCCTGCCAAATCTAAGAAGGTGTGTGAGAGGATTGATAATACAACCCTCTCACGGCGGCGCATACATACTTTGGGGGTCGTATATACGCCGCGAATACTTAACCATCACATACATAGGGCTACAGTCAAATCATATCTATTTGATATGGTGAGGGACTGAACGGCACATCCAGCAGCCCCTCGTCCTCAGCACAAGTCCTTGGGAGGTTATACACTGAGGAAACTGATGTATCCTGTTCCATATATAAAAAGCGGCAAGGGATGTTTCCACCCCTTACCGAGTTCTCCCTTGGAATACTAACGCAGAGGAAATGCATTTTAGACAGTCCAAGAGCAATACTATCCTCAGTCTGGCTGCATGTTTTTAGCAACCAGTATCCGTTCTGCCCACATATCGCCTGCCACCTGCTGTAGTTCGCTCTCTGTTGGCTGTATCTTGCCTTGCTCTACAATGAGAGCCATGCGGTCTTTCCATGTCACAGTGTTTTCAGTACAGGAAAATACTAGCAGATGCAGGGTGTAGGTTGTTGCGGCCCTGTCGATGGATAGAAGATTTTTCTTCTTTGATACGTCTTCATCTGTTGCCGCAAAGATAAGGTCTGCCTTGCTGGTCTGGCAGGCAGCCATGAAAGCATCTGCCATGTCTGCCTCAGTGTTGGCTTCTGTCTTTGGCAATGAGTGAATGGTAAACGTACCAGAGGCACGGAGGGCTGCGATAAAACGCTCTTCTCGTTCTCCATTCGACCAAACGGCAACCGTGCTGCCGGACGGTAGTGACTGTGGTGGGGCTTCTCGTCCATCAACCGCAGGAAAGGCAACCTTAATCTCTCCGCCGGACTGTGTTTGCACTACTTTATGTACTGCAAAAGTGGCTGCCCCCACGCCAACCAGCATGAGCAGTGGTACAGCCGCACATCCCGACAAGGATAAAGCGTACAGACAAAACAGGAAGGACCGTGTTCTGTGCTGTATCCACTTACTGTTGCACACAATGCACCCGTTTCATCATATCATCTGCGTCACAGCGGTACACCCGACCGTCTTTGACACGGGCATCCCATTTGACAGACAACATACCCCTGTCGATATTGAGGACGGTTATGGCTTCCGGTGACACATCACCAACAAAACGGGCAGTTTCCCGCTCCAGACTGCTAGACGTGTTCACGCAGCCAGTAACGGTAAAAGCAAGTGTAAGCATACTGAGTGTTTTCTTCATGTCTGAAATCCTTATGGAAGATGTGTTTTAGAACTGGTAGCCCACCCCAAGGCGGAAACTCTCAAGCTTTGTGACGGCCTCTGCGGCCTGCACTACTGGCATGTCGATAATCTCTAACTCGTCCAGTGTTACAGGTGCCGTGGCTGTTCCCAGTTTGGCAAAGGTGTATCTGGCAGTGATAAGCATATGCTTTCCCACCTTGGCAGTTGCCCTGATGCCATATGTCCCACCTATCTGGTTTGAGGTATCACTGTATGAAGCCCAGTGTTCCCTGATGGTGGGGTCAAAGAAATTGTATGGACCGTAGATGTCACCGGAGACTGAAGTTGTAGCGAGCGTAAAGCCTGCCTCACCACCAATTAGGAAGTGTTTGCCAATGGGGACTTCCACTGTGCCAACCATACGGCCCTTGGGCTTCACACTGACGGTTGCTTCTGAGGATAGGGTGAGAAAGTCAGGAGCATCTTCAAACAGCAGACCATCGGTACTATCCGCTATAGTCCTGCCACCACCAAAGATGCCTTCCAGTTCCGCTCCCAAGACAAGCTTGCCAAACTCCTTGCGGAAGCCAAACTGTATCGCACCTGCCCAGTCTGCTTTGTTGCCACTGAGGTCTTCAAGATTATCAAACAGAATGATGCCTGACGGGTCTGGGTTTACTGATACTTTGGCTTTGGTGGTTTCTATACCTAGACCCATGTAGAGGCCGGTCCAGTCTGCCTGTGCTTCTTCAGCCGCTTGTGCCGCCGCTGTTACTCCAAGTGTACCTAATGCAATGAGTGTTCTTTTGAACATATGTTACCCCCTGATTTGAAAAAATGTTCAGGAGAAACACAATTCCTCTTGAACAGAATTACGCATTCTGTTCATGAATCTTTAGCCGTTATATCGGTCATAATTGATAAGACTCGTGAGAAGAAATAATGTGCGTGATGTTTGATTAGGGGCTTCATTGAACTCTTTTTGATAAGTTAACGCCCATTGAGAGACTTTTTTATACAAGTCTTTTAAGAAGGCCTCAAGTTGCTTTGGGTTTTGAAATCTAGCTAACACGCGATTCACTAAATCAGGATTCTCACGAAAACGCTGACTAATATCTGAAGTTGAGATTGACAGAGTCAGAGTAGCATTTCGCTCAAATTCAATACATTGAAGTGCATCAGATGCTTCTTGCAATAAATCTTCGAGTATATAGGCAGCATCTGCATCATGTTTTAAATAACTATCTAATCGAGAATAATTAGCAGCTCTAGCATTAATAGCGATCAGCAGGTGCGGACCGTTAATTAGTATAAGTTTACGAGTCTTTTCCCATTCAATATTTTCTGTAAATTGAATAGCAGTCTTAGCAACAGGACTTTGTGTAAGATTTTTTTGTAACTCTTTTGAAGAAGTCAGCTTAGGTCTCTCAATATACCATCTCGCATATCTCTCAACCTCTACTAACACTTCAGAATATCCGTCAGGTTTCAAAGTAACCGAAGGTGTAGCACAAACTCGATCAACAACACATGGGAGAAATTGTATATAGGAAGGAAGAGGGAATCCTATTTGCAATTGCACAGCATCTCTAAATTGTCTCGAACATATAATGTTTTCACAACATATAATATATAATGGCTTCTTTATGTGTCGTTTAAGCCTATGAGACAGTGCTGCACACATTAATGAAACAAACGAGGGCTTCAAAACTGCCTCTTTTAATGCAGTTGTGATTATATACGTATTCGGATGAGCAATAGCATCAAAGAACTTATCTTGTTCCTGATCATAGAAAATCAAGTCGGAAATTGAAACTATATCGCCCTGCTTGTGCTGACCTTGAGGTACAACCCTGTATTGCTTTTGATTTTTTATCAATAAATTGCGGTTATAAGAGCGCGATTGTTCAGAGCGATTTGCCAAGATAACAGAAAACTGGAGAGTAGAACACAACCATACAGGGAGACCTAGCCCTAGAGCGCCTGTTCCAATATGAATATGCTGCAGTTGAGTAATTCTACGCTTTAAAAGTTTCTGAGAAAGTGTCTTCATTTGTTTTGGCATCAATATATCCAAACAAAATAAAGCCACAGCATTCCTGTGGCTTTAAACTATTCTTGGTAACCTCGCTCCAAAATATCGCGTAAATACCTAGACTTTGATTTTGTATCATCAACCTGGCGTTTACAACGACCACACTCACTAAGATGCTTTTCAACTTGTTCTAACTCAGTGGTAGAGAGCTTTTCTGGATATAAACAATAATTATCTATCAAGTTTGTATCCGGGTGATTAAATGCTTCTTGTTGAGACTGATATGTAAGAACAGGCCTTTTACGCGATGTTAAAGCCATTTGTTGATACCTTCCTAGTTTATGAAGGTTCATAGCTTCCATCTCTTCTTCGATGGAGCTAAACTCCTTCGAAGTGATAGGTTTGATTTTTTCTCTATGTGCACGGTTTTTTTGAAAACGTTGCTCCACAATTTGTACAGCAACATCTGACCAGAGCACAACTTTGCTTCTTATCAAGTTAGGAATAAGCTGCTTACTAGCAGACTTCATAAATTGAAGAGATTTATAAGGCTGGCGGGACAAATATATACCTTAAATTTACTTAACCCATTGCGAATCCTACCATTCAAGATAACTTAATGCAATGTTTCTGAATATTAGCGTATTTGGATTCTTTAGTATGTAATTGTTATACTGGTTAATCTTAGAGATAAGACCACATCTTTTTTGCAATTCTTTGCTCTTCTTCACCAACAGCATTCGCATATAATGCAGTAGTTTCAATATCTGCATGGCCCATCCACTTTTGGATCATATTTAATGAAATACCACACTGAACTGCTGAAACAGCAAATGTATGTCGTAAACCACGAGATGTGGCAGAAATACCCGACAAGCCAGCCTTAGCCATAACTTTAGATACCTTATTCCAAGCTGTTGTCCTGCTCCAAGTCCACAGTTTTCTTCGTTTCTTAGAGTAATCGTTTCTCAAGTCATGTACGCTATCAAGTGTTAGCAAAACATCTGTTGGTACTGGTACAGCTCTATAAACGACTCTGTTCCTTTTTTTCAGGCATTTGATAATTATACATTGAAGTGAGAAATCTATGCTCTCAAGTGTTAGGTTTCTTACTTCTGAAATTCTCGCCCCAGTGTAAGCGAGCACCATGCAGAATGTCATGACATAAGGATCAGCGCTGTGAGCCGCTAACAAAAATGCCCTCCTTTCTTCAATAGTAAGGTATGTTCTATTTCCGTTTCTATCAAACGGGGTAAAACCTTGATCAGATTTCATATATTTACTCAAAACAAGTTGACATTACTGCTCCCTTTTGAACAGAATGCGTAATTCTGTTCAAAATGGCTAAAACAGTAGTCAAGTCTTATAGTTACACTATATCACAAACCGTAATGTTCTGAGTTCCTACGCAATACCGCTTAGAGGCACTCAGAATGGCAACCATACGAACTGGCCCCGCGCCATATGGATATAAAAGGGAAGAAGGCCGCCTTGCCCTTGTGCCTGACGAAGTGTCTGTCATTCAGTATATCTTCGAGCTTTTTGTAAAGCATGAGCGCCGTAAGATAGTCTGTGACATTCTCTATGCTGAAAAGAAGACAACCCGGTCAGGCTCCTCGTTTACCTCACCCTCAGTGACCCGCATTCTTGAAAACAAATATGTACTTGGTATTGACGGCGAAGCAGAGCAAATCATTTCAGATAATCTCTGGAAAAAATGCCAGTTGATCCTCCAGTCTCAGGAAGGGAAAGGTGGAGCACCTCGCAAGCCCACCAATCTGTTCGCTGGCATCACCCATTGTGGTTGTGGGCAGAAAATGCGTGTGCCCACCAATACGGCTACCAAAAAATACGTATGCTCAGACTGCACAACCAAAATCCCCTCGGATGCACTGGAAGAAATATTTGTCGCCCAGCTTGAAAGCTATCCACTGCCTGAAGTAATCAGACCAAGGGGACAAACCTTGCTGGATGTCTGGACAGGTTTGGAAGATTTTGAACAGAAGCGAAAGCTTGTTGAGTCTATCACCAAACGCATTGATGTTACTGAAAACAAGGTAACGTGTTCGCTTATATTACTCTGAAAAACCTACCAAAAGAGTAACAAGTTTCCTGACATTTCCTCCTGTGCAACCTCCTGGTACAGCTCAGTCCAAGACTAGAGCCACAGGGCATACTCACATGTTTCCAAACAAAGTGGTAACACGTTTCCCAATTGTTATGGCTACAGAATTCCAGTGCTTGCCACTGTGCTCCTCGGTTTCAACAAGAGGAGAAAAACCATGCACTCAGCAACAGCCATACGACCACAGGAGGACACTCCTTCCGGTCGGGCATTCACAGAAGTATCGGGTCTAAGACGCCCCATTAGCTGCTCGTCACTTATCCAGAGGCCAGCAGCCCCCATACGCTATCTCAGTCTGTTTTCAGGAATAGGAGGATTTGAACATGGTATCGAACAGGCATTCAACACAGTTCAGGACAGTGGCAATATTGCCAGAGACACACAAACCGAAGGGGAACTATCTGCCACGGGAACGGGTGCTGTCAGCAACCGTGGCACGGGCAGTGACGACCAGCTACAGTCAGATGCCGTGGTATGCGTTGGATACTCCGAAATCGATAAACACGCAGTCGGGGTCTATAAACGACACTACCCCAGCCACCACAACTTCGGAGACATCACAAAGGTTAACCCGAGCCACCTGCCAGACTTTGACCTCCTTGTTGGCGGCTTTCCCTGTCAGGCTTTTTCAATCGCTGGAAAACGCAAAGGATTTGCTGACAGCAGAGGTACACTCTTTTTTGATATCGCTCGGATTATCAGGAAAAAGCAGCCACGTCTGCTTCTCCTTGAAAACGTCAAAGGGCTTTTATCTCACGACACGGGACGTACGTTCCATACCATCCTCACCGTGCTTGATGAACTGGGGTATGACTGTGAATGGCAGGTGCTTAACAGCAAGGATTTTGGCGTTCCCCAAAACAGGGAACGTGTGTTTATTGTCGGACATCTTAGAGGAACACCCCGACCCCAAGTATTTCCTTTCACCAGAACGGCAGGCACAGGCGCTATCGAGCCTAGCTGCTCTGGAGGCGCCATAGGCAAACCTGCCAATGACAATAAGCCCCTTCCTGTCATCCGGGTACGTGAAGCTACAAAGAAAGGGTATGCCGAGGCAACAGTCGGACAGGTTATCAACTTTGCCTATATCAACAGCCATACAACCCGGCGAGGACGTGTCTCATCCATCGCCAAAACACTCGATACAGGGATGCGGCAGCATACGCTTACCATGGAAGGCCGTATACGCCGCCTTACCCCAACCGAGTGTGAACGGCTGCAAGGGTTCCCTGATGGCTGGACAGCGGGAGTATCTGATGTGCAGCGATACAAAATGCTCGGTAATGCTGTCACCGTCCCGGTTATCACAGCAATCATCAGCAGGATGCTTCCGCTAGAAACACGGCAGATAGGAGAAGCGGCATGATGACTACTCCTAGCATTATACCGGGCGTGGCAGACAATGGAGAGGGAGGTGAACGCCTCCTGACCACAGCACAGGCAGCCCAATACCTGAGGCTTGCGTCTTCCACCCTCAACAAATGGCGCGTTTACGGAACAGGCCCCAAGTTCATCAAGCTCGGTCGAGCCGTGCGTTACAGGCACACAGACCTTGACGCCTTCCTTGCCAGCCAATCCCGATTATCAACGACATCACAAGGAACATTATCATGAACCAGCTTACCCCTATTACACCTACACGCCCTGCGGCACCCTATATCGGTGGCAAACGACTGCTGGCCGCAAAAATTATCAAACGTATCGATGCCGTTTCGCATGTCACCTATGCTGTACCCTTTGTGGGCATGGGCGGTGTCTTCCTGCGCCGGGACAAGGCTCCTCGTGCCGAGGTCATTAATGACTATAGCGGTGATGTTGCCACCTTCTTCCGGATACTCCAGCGCCATTATCCACATTTTATGGAAATGCTAAAGTTTCAGCTTACCAGCCGCAAGGAATTTGAACGCCTGCGGAAGGCCAACCCCGACACGCTGACTGATCTGGAACGGGCAGCCCGGTTTCTGTATTTGCAAAAGATGGCCTTTGGCGGCCTGCGAACCGGGCAAGCCTTCGGTGCCCATGTCACAGGCCCCGTCCGCTTCAATATACTGAAGCTTGGGCCGCTCTTGGAGGACATACACGAACGCCTTGCGGGTGTCGCCATCGAATGCCTACACTACGAACAGTTCATCAAACGGTATGACCGGACAACAACGCTTTTTTACCTCGATCCGCCGTATTACGGAATTGAGGACTATTATGGACGGAACCTGTTTCACCGTGATGACTTTCAGAAGCTGGCAGGCCAGCTTGCGAAGATCAAGGGCAGCTTCATCATGTCCATCAATGACACACCTGAGGTGCGGCATATCTTCAGGGCCTTTACCATTGAGGAAGCATCAGTTGTCTACACCGCAGCAGCAGGAGCGAACAAACGCACCCATGAACTGCTGATCTCCAACTGCCGGACGGACAACTGTCCGGCATCAGATACGGAGAAGGATAATGGATAAGCCGTGGCCCCAACCAAGAGTGGAGGAACTACTCACCTCCATCCTTGAAGAACTCCGTACAACAAAAATACCCATGCGGTTGTGGTCCGTCTCTGACATTGCCGCATACTTGAACCGCTCAAAGATAACTGTTCAGCAACGGATAGTATGCAAACCAGATTTTCCACGTGCGGTACGTATTCCTACACACACAGGCAGAATCGGCCCGCTGTGGTATGCAGATGAAGTTAAGCGGTATATACGACAGCATCAGAAAAAGTGAAAAGTCCCCCAAATTATGGTGTGGCGCTTATGCCCACACCTTCTTTTTTCCGTTGCATGACAGAATCAAGCAATACATACTGTGCTGAGAATTACGCCAAAATTACGCCATTTACTCGTAACTATTTGAAAATACTGGAGAGGATGGTACCCGCGACCGGACTCGAACCGGTACGATCATACGATCTCAGGATTTTAAGTCCTGTGTGTCTACCAATTCCACCACGCGGGCATTTGGGGTGGGATGCAAAATTATTTGCAGCGCTTTCTTAACGAACATATCTCCGTAAAACAACGTCGAAATGCACTAACCTTGTTTTTTTTGCTCAGTGTGCTAGGACACGTGCCATGCACAGCATAGATCTTTGGCTCATTTTTTTATATTTTCTCTTCATTGTTTGTATCACCCTTGTGGTGATGAAGCGCACCAAAACCGGTGAAGACCTGTTTCTGGCCGGGCGTTCGCTTGGCTGGGGCGTGATTGGCTTTTCGTTATTTGCCTCGAACATTTCCTCCACCACGCTTATTGGCCTTTCGGGTGCCGCCTTCAGTAGCGGCATTGCCATTTCCAATTATGAATGGATGGCCGGCCTTGTGCTGGTGTTTATGGCATTCTTTGTGATTCCGGTGTTTCTCGCAAAACAGATAACCACGGTGCCGGAGTATCTGCAAATTCGCTACAACCCTTTTTGCCGCAAATATTTTTCCATCCTCACCATTTTAATGAGCATTATGGTAGACGCGGCTGGCGGCATTTATGCGGGTGCGCTTGTGCTGCAAATATTTTTCCCCGGCCTGCCGATGGTGCCCACCTGTGTGGCGATTGCCGTGTTTGCCGGGCTATATACTGCCGCTGGGGGCCTGAAAGCTGTTGTATACACCGATGTGCTGCAAGCGATTATATTACTCATCGGTGCCAGCGTGATTACATATTATGTGTTTGCCGAATTTAATTTTTCGTGGGCCACAGCAAAAGCCGCTATCCCGGCGGATCATCTGTCGCTTGTACGCCCGCTTGATGATCCGCACCTGCCGTGGCTTGGCACACTTATAGGTGTGCCTATTTTGGGTTTTTGGTACTGGGCAACCAACCAGTATATTACCCAGCGGATTCTGGGCGCTCGCAGTGTGCGCCATGCCCAGTGGGGCGCCATGTTTGCGGGCTTGTTGAAGCTTACCCCGCTGTTCATTATGGTTATGCCGGGCGCCATGGCGATAGGCCTTTATGACACAATGGAAAACCCTGACCAAATATTCCCGCGTCTGGTGAATGATTATTTACCTGTCGGCATGAAAGGTATTGTGGTTGCTGGCCTGTTTGCCGCCATTATGTCCACCATCGATAGCACGCTAAATTCAGCCTCCACACTGATTATAAAAGATTTTGCCGATACAGAAAAACACCCCCTTAGCCCCGTACAGGTGCGGAATTGGGGCCGGTGGACCACGATAGTTCTGATCGGTGTTGCTGCTGTTTGGGCACCAAACATTGCAAACTTTAAGGGCCTGTTTGCATACCTGCAGCAAGCGTTTGCCGTTGTGGTGCCCCCAGTTGTTGCGGTCTTCCTGTGCGGCATGTTTTGGCGCGGCGCCACCAGCCGCGCGGCGGTTATCACTTTGCTTACAGGGCACACTATAGGCCTACTGTTTTTCATCCTTGGGCAAATGGGCCTGTGGACCCTGCATTTCACCATTACAGTAGGGATTGTAACAGCCATTTGCTTTGGCATTCTTATAGTAGCGAGCCTTGCTGCACCCGGCCAAAGCACAGAGGCAGAAAGCGCCCTTTGGAAGCCAGAATTTAGCCGGGTAGAAAAAGGCACACCCTTCTACCAAAACTACCGCATTCAAGGCGCTGCTGTCGTGCTGTTAACCGCCATCATGCTGGTGGCTTTCTGGTAACAAAAGGTTCGCCTGAAAAACATACACTACAAACAGAGAAAGCCCACCAAAACCAGCTTTCTTGAGTTTTTTCATTAAGTTTGCTATAAGCCACGCTGGGAAGACAGGGGTAGGTAAGTGCTAGCAAACACGCAACAATAGGAGAAGTTTGTCATCTTACGTCCAAAAGACGCCCAACCATATGTCCTCGCAACAGACCTGGACGGAACCTTTCTAGAGACTAAAGACGGTAAAAAAGACAAGCTTTACCGTTTCCTTCGGCAGAACCCTGACTTCATTGTCATTTTTGTAACAGGCCGCAATACCGAGGTTATTCTGCCATTTCTGGATGACCTGTTTATCCCCAATCCGCATTATATTATTGGCGATGTTGGTGCGACAGTCCTGCACGGCAAAAAACTAACTCCGGTGCAGCCTATACAGAATAAAATAACCCGCCGCTGGAACGAAACTCTTGCTGATATTGCAGATGTAACAGGCCTTGACGCGCTTGAACGCCAGCCAGTCCCCCAAGAAAGGCGCATGTCATTTTTTGTGGAGCCAGACAAGCTGCCGAAAGGCAAGATTGAAGAGTTGAGCAAAAAGAACTGTAATGTCATTTATTCGAACGATATTTATCTTGATATCTTACCGCACAGCACAGACAAAGGCCGCACCTTAACCGCGCTTATCGACCAGCTAGGTATTGACCACGACAACGTGCTGGTGGCGGGCGACACCATGAACGATTTCAGCATGTACAAGGCTGGCTTCAAAGGCGTAGTTCTCGACAATTCAGAACAGCCCCTTAAAGAGCAGGCCAAATCGCTAAAGAACGCTTACTATTCAAAAGAAAGTGGCACGGACGGCATTTTTGAAGCGCTGCATCATTTTAAAATGATAAAAAAAGATAATGCCATTGCAAAGGCCGATATATACGGCGATGCCGATCTGGTTATGGTGTATCACCGCCTGCCCTACAAAGAGGCTGTTGAAAATGGTAAAGCTGTACGGCAAAAGCACAGCAGCCCAAATGGCATTCTGCCTACCCTGCTTGGCTTTTTCAGCGAAAAACAAAAAGGCTCGTGGGTAGCATGGTCGCTTTCTGAAACACGAAACCCGGAAAACTTTGCAGAGCATGTCGATGTTGACAAAGACCTGTATGAAAACCTGCAAGCATGCCGTATTCCGCTTACGGCTAATGACGTAAAAATATTCTATGAAGTCTTTTCAAAAGAAGCCTTCTGGTTGCTGCTGCATTCATTCCATGAGAAAGTGATCTTCAATCATGATCACTGGGATCATTTCCTTGAAATCAACCGTATTTTTGCGGAAAAAGCTGCGCAAGAAGCCGCAGAAGGTGCTGTGGTCTGGATTCATGACTATAACCTCTGGATGGTGCCTGGATATTTGCGGCAAATGCGGCCCGATGTGAAGATTGCCTTTTATCATCAC
Source organism: Kordiimonas pumila (assembly GCF_015240255.1). Classification (NCBI taxonomy): domain Bacteria; kingdom Pseudomonadati; phylum Pseudomonadota; class Alphaproteobacteria; order Kordiimonadales; family Kordiimonadaceae; genus Kordiimonas; species Kordiimonas pumila. The sequence goes on along the minus strand of NZ_CP061205.1, from coordinate 2,056,148 downwards.
ACACCCTTCCCTTCTGCCGACATTTTCAACATGACACCGTGGCGCCGCGATATCATTAATTCGCTAATGCAATGCGATTATATTGGCTTTCATATACCGCAATATGTAGATAATTTTGTGAATGTTGTATGCTCCAACATGCGCGCAACAATCAACAAAACCCAAAGCGCTGCGCCGCGCTTTAAAACATATGGCTGCGCGATCGGGGTCGATAGTTACGCCACATCCATTACCACAGAGCTTAGCACTGTGGCGCTCGGTGCGCACCCTGTGGGTATCAACTGCAAACATATTGAAGATCTGGTTGAAACTGACAGCGTCAATGCGCTTTACGACAAAATCAAGGAAGAGGTCGGCGACAAAAAGTGTATCGTTTCCATTGAGCGCACCGATTATACCAAAGGCCCGGTTGAAAAGCTGAAATCCTACATGCGCTTTCTTGAAGACCACCCGGAATTGCATGAAGAAGTAGTGCTCATTATGGTGTGCACACCGCCCGCCAAAGGCATGAAAATTTACGAGGAAATCAGTCAGGACATTGCCTACCATGTTGGCCTTATCAATGGTCGGTTTGGCACCTATAACTGGACACCTATTAAATTTGTTAGCCGCATGGTGCCATTTGAAGATGTTATTGCTTATTATAAAGCCGCAGATGTTGGCTGGGTTACGCCGCTCAGGGACGGCCTCAACCTTGTGGCAAAAGAATATGTGATGGCTAAACAGGCATCAGGGACCAAAGGGGCACTTGTGCTGTCTGAGTTTGCCGGTGCCGCCGCAGAACTGCACAGCGCGTTCCTTGTGAACCCATATGATGAAAGGGATATGTCAGACAAGCTATTCCACGCGCTTCATATTCCAGATACCGAAAAAGAAACCCGTATCCACCGCATGGCAAATATTATTAAAACCCATGATGTGAATGCATGGGGCAATGATTTTCTATCTGAGGTAAACAAAACCCGTAAAAGCGGCATTCGCTCCGTCGCTTAGACACTGAATACAGACCAAGCGGCTTATGTATACTACTTGCCGCTTGGTCCGCCTTTCCGTGCACTCCCTAAGCGGCAAAATGCACAAAAATCTACTTTCCTATTGCATTCAGACCGTAGCCTTGCTTTTGTGCCCCCACACATAAGGCACAAGCCGCTGCACGCTGAGGGAATAGAATGACTGCAAAATATGTATTAACCCTATCTTGCCCAGACAAACCCGGCATTGTGGCCGAGGTTTCAAGCTTGCTTGCAAAAACCGGCTGTAACATTACATCCAGCGACCAATTCGGCGATAGTGATAGTGCCCAGTTTTTCATGCGGGTTGCTGTACAGCCTGTTAATGTGCACCTGAGCTGCGCTGAACTGCGCGAAGCCTTTACTCCGCTTGGTAGTAAATTCAAAATGGATTGGTCAATCCATGATATGGATGTACCCCAGCGGGTTTTGATCATGACATCAAAATTTGACCACTGCCTGATGGATATTTTGTACAGAAAAGAGCGCGGCGCCCTGTTTATGGACATCCCTGCCGTTATCTCAAACCATGCTGATGCTTACCAGCTAACCGCATCATACGGCGTGCCCTTTCTGCACTGGCCGGTAACCAAAGAAAACAAAGCAGCACAAGAACAAAAACTGCTGGCTTTCATTGATGAAGAACGGATCGACCTTATTGTCCTCGCACGCTACATGCAGGTATTAAGTAACGATGTTTGTAAAAAGCTGCCCGGCAAAGTGATTAACATTCACCATAGTTTTCTGCCAAGTTTTAAAGGCGCAGCTCCTTACCAGCAAGCCTACAAAAAAGGCGTTAAAATTATTGGTGCCACAGCGCACTATGTAACGGCAGATCTTGATGAAGGCCCGATTATTGAACAGAATGTCGCCCGCGTGAACCATGCAATGGATGGTAGCGACCTTGTGGCAACTGGCCGCGATGTCGAGCGTGTCACGCTAGCAGAAGCTTTAAAGCTGCACCTAGAGCGCCGCGTACTGCTGAACGGCAGTAAAACTGTGGTATTTAAGCGCTAGCTTGCACTTCTGTCTTATAGTTACAAGCTACGCAAAAGCCTTTTAGCGCAGTCATTGCTCGTGCAATTGCAGCCTTATCATGGGAGCGGATCACAATCTGTGCCCCAACGCTTTTTTCGCTGTAAAACGGATAGCTGCCAATACTGATATCGTCGATACCATCCAGAACGGCCTCTAACCCCGGTGCGATGCGGCTTTCAGGTGCATACACTATAAGGGTCTCTGACCAAACCTTGCGGCCCGCCTTTAGGCGCGGGCGAATGGTCTCAAGCATGGCTTGCATCACCTTTGGGACACCTGCCATCACGAACACATTCTCAATTTGGAAACCGGGTGCGATCGATACAGAATTATCAATTAGCACCCCGCCTTCTGGCACACGAGTCATGCGCTGCCGAGCTTCGGTAAAGTCTTTTTCGCCATAATAGGCAAGCAGGCGGGCATAGGCCTCTGGGTGCCTCTGGCACGGCACACCAAAGGCCGCACTAATGCTTTCCGCCGTAATATCATCATGCGTGGGGCCAATGCCACCCGTCGTGAACACATAATCATAGCGGGCCCTAAGCGCATTCACCGCCGCCACAATTTCCGCTTCAATATCAGGTACCGTGCGGGTTTCAGAAAGCTGGATACCGCATTCATTGAGCCACTTGGCAAGGTAGGACGTGTTTGTATCCTGTGTCCTGCCAGACAGGATTTCATCACCGATAACAACAAGGCTAGCTGATACTGTTTGTGTCATATAAGTGGTCTTTTTGCTGCTCTTGTAAAAGTGCGTTTATTTCTTCCACCAAAGAGGGGATTGTCTCTTTACTATATCCTATATGGATATGGGCTATTCTGCCTGTGTGATCAATCATAAACATGTAAGGCAGGCGGTCTACACCAAACTTAGCACTAATCCCGTTATCTTTTTCATATAGAAACGTTAGATGCACCTCGTCAAAATACTTTTCCAAATGCTTGGCATATTTACGTACGGTGCGCTTGTCTTGCTGAAAATTTACGCTTAAAACTTTTAATCTATCATCAGAAACCTGTTGCTGAATGGCGTTCAGAATAGGTATTTCCTCCATACAGGGTGGGCACCAAGTCGCCCAAAAGCTTACGATAACAACCTTGCCTTTATGGTCTGATATCTTGACCCTCTCCCCTTCAAGGGTATGCCCAATATTGTCTGGCGGCACATCTCCAACAGTCAAGTCACGTGCCTTAACACCTGCTGTAATGCCTGCCCATACAAAAAGCAGAAATACTATAGTTATTTTATTCATCAGTTGACCCCCGAAAACCGATGTCTGGGGCACTAGGCCCCAAACACCCGCTTGAAAATCGTGTCTACATGTTTGGTGTGGTAATCCATATTAAACAGCTCATCCAGTTCCGCAGCTGACACCTTGCTGGTCACAATCTCGTCAGCTTTCAGCAAATCTAAAAGCTGCAATGCCCCCCGGCTTTCCCATACCTTCATGGCATTTTCCTGCACCAAACGGTAGGCATCTTCGCGGCTAACGCCCGCCTGCGTCAGCTCCAGCAGAACACGCTGGCTGTTTGGCAGACCGCCCATTTTATTCATATTATCCAGCATGTTGTCTGGGTACACCAGAAGCTGGTCCATTACGTTAGTAAGGCGCGCAAGGCTGAAATCAAGCGCCACAGTTGCATCCGGCCCGATATAGCGTTCAACAGAACTGTGCGAAATATCGCGTTCGTGCCAAAGGGCTACGTTTTCCATCGCCGGAATGCACATAGCGCGAATATAGCGCGCCTGACCGGTTAGGTTTTCCGTAAGGATTGGGTTCTTTTTATGCGGCATGGCACTTGAACCCTTTTGGCCTTTGGAGAAATATTCCTGCGCTTCCAGCACTTCGGTGCGCTGTAAGTGACGCACCTCAACAGAAAGGCGCTCAATACAGCTTGCAATAACGCCGAGAACCGCAAAATACATCGCATGCCGGTCACGCGGGATAACCTGTGTGGAAACCGGTTCCACCTCAAGCCCCATTTTCTCGGCAACATATTCTTCAACAAACGGGTCAATGTTGGCGAATGTACCAACCGCACCAGAGATTGCACAAGTTGCCACTTCCTTCCGCGCGTCTTTCATACGAGCCAAGCAGCGGTCAAATTCAGCATATGCCTGCGCCATTTTCAGGCCGAATGTAACAGGTTCTGCGTGAATACCGTGACTGCGACCAATGCAGATTGTATATTTATGTTCTTCCGCGCGGCGTTTGAGCACCACAAGCAGCTTTTCAAGGTCTTCAATAATAATATCAGCCGCTTGCATCAATTGTACAGACAGGCATGTGTCCAACACATCTGATGATGTCATGCCTTGGTGCACAAAACGAGCTTCATCGCCCACGTGCTCGGCAAGGTTCGTGAGAAACGCGATAACATCGTGCTTTACTTCGCGCTCAATCTCATCAATGCGGGCGATTTCCCACTTGCCGCGTTCCCACACAGCTTTGGCAGCAGCTTCAGGGATACGGCCCAGCTTTGCGTTTGCATCGCACGCGTGCGCTTCAATTTCAAACCAGATGCGGAAACGGTTTTCAGCTTCCCAAATATCGGTCATTTGTTTGCGGGAATAACGTGCGATCATGTGGGCAGGCTCCTGTTCGGATCAAAAGGTAGATATTCTTGCCGACCTGCTAGCAGATAGCCCCATAAACCGCAACCCTGAGAATGCCTATATTGGCCGGTAACGGCTAAAACATACCTCTAGCGCTGTTGCATAACCGGGCGGCATGTCAGCAAGTTCTTCAGCTTCGTCTGATATCATAAACTGGTGCCAGACATGCTCGTCTGATAAAGTTATAGTGGTGTTTTTAGCCTTAGACCTGAGTTGGGTTTCAAAAACAACCATCAGCCTGTCCCCCGTATCAGGGCTATGCTTTACCCACGAGCACACAAATTCAAATTTTTTAACGGTCAGGCCGGTTTCTTCAAACACTTCGCGCTGAAGGCAGGAATACATATCCTCACCTTTTTCAAGCCTGCCACCAGGTAAATCAACTGTGCCGTAATATTTGCGCATAACAAGAGCCTTGCCATCCCGCGAAACCACAACAGCTTTCACAGAAACCGGCATGTTTTTAAGCGCTTTTTTAGTGGACTTTACCTGCCGCCAGTACACACATCTACTCCGCCACATTCTACCAAACTTTGCACCATACCCTTATATCAATCCCTGTTCCCTGAAACTGGTTTGGCCGTACTTGCCTATGATAATATGGTCATGCACATGAATACCAACGGTTTTACAGGTTTGTAAAACTTCTTTTGTCATAACTATATCTGCCCGGCTTGGTGCCGGGTCCCCTGAAGGGTGGTTATGCACCAAAATAAGGGCGGAAGCATTGGCAGACAACGCTCTTCTCACAATCTCGCGCGGATAGACGGCTGTTTCATCCACCGTACCATCGCTTAGCAGTTCATCTGACAGCAGCGCATTCTTTTTATCGAGTAGTAAAACACGAAATTGCTCGCGTGGTAAATGGGCCATTGCCCCCTGTAAATACCCAATAACAGCCTGCCAGTTCGACAAAACCGGCCTTGATGCCATTTCCGCTTTCGCAAGATGAAGGGCCGAGGCCTGCACCGACTTGATAGCCGCCACCGCCGTTTCGCCGAGCCCGGGATACGCTGTAAGCATTGCCGTTTCTGCGGAAAGCACACCTGCATAGCTTCCAAAATGGCTAATAAGCTCTTTAGCGAGCGGCTTGACGTCGCGGCGTGGGATTGCCAAAAACAAAATAAGTTCCAGTAGTTCATAATCTGCAAGGCCATCAGGGCCCGCTTTTAAAAACCGTTCCCGTAAGCGTTGCCTGTGACCATGCCTATGGTCTGGCTTATCCTCTACTGGTGTTTTCCCTATTGCCACACAGCCCCCAATTACTGCTAACAAAGACCTTAATTATCAAGCGCGTACGGCGGGCATTCCCAGCCTTTTGGCGACTTGGTAAACACTTCATAGCCTGTGTCTGTTACAGCTAAGGTATGCTCAAACTGCATAGAAAGCGATTTATCGCGGGTAACAGCTGTCCAGCCATCAGCAAGCACCTTGCAGCCGGGCTTGCCAGCGTTGACCATCGGTTCAATGGTGAAAAACATGCCGGGCTTTAATTCTGGCCCACTGCCGGGCGTGCCGTAGTGCATGACACTTGGTTCATCATGAAATACACGCCCAATACCGTGCCCGCAAAAATCACGCACCACAGAATAGCGATTTGCCTCAACATGGGTTTGAATAGCGTGCCCAATATCACCAAGAAAGGCGCCGGGTTTAACAACCTCAATTCCCTTCCACATGGCTTCAAAAGTTACCTGGCACAGGCGTTTTGGCAGCAACTTAGGCTCGCCGATAAAAAACATCCGGCTTGTGTCGCCGTACCAGCCATCCAGAATAACCGTCACATCAATATTAAGGCTATCACCCATGCGCAATTTTTTAGGGCCGGGAATACCGTGACAAATAACATGGTTGATGGAGGTGCAAACAGACTTTGGAAAGCCTTTATAATTTAAGGGGGCAGAAATGGCACCGTTCGCCAATACAAATTCATGGCATATGGTGTTTAGCTCATCTGTAGTAATGCCCACCTCCACAAAGGGGGTTACATGATCGAGCGTTTCAGCAGCCAAGCGCCCTGCTGCGCGCATACCGTCCAGAGCTTCTGGCCCGTATATTTTAATGGCACCAGTTCTGCTTTCAGGGGCGGTTACTGCATCAACATAATTCATCGTTCGGGCCTGTCGTTATATTTCCAAAGGTACTACTTTATCGATCACAATTTCAGACGGTGTCAGGCTGCATTGGTAACAAAGCACTTCAACACCTGCTTTATATGCTTCTCTTAGCGCACTTGCATACACCGGGTCAATTTCTGTGGCAGGAGCAAATAACGTGCAATCACTGCGCTGCACAAGGTAAAACATTACAGCCCGGTGACCAAGCTTTACCATATCCACCAATTCCGCAAGATGCTTGGTACCGCGTGCCGTTACCGCATCAGGAAAAAGTGCCTTTGCGCCTTCCCTAAGGGTTACGTTCTTCACTTCAACATAACAAAGCCCCGGGTCTTCCAACAGCAGATCAATACGGCTATTTTGACCATATTTCACTTCGCGGCGAACTATTTTATAGCCCCTAAGTTCCGGAATTTCAGCGTCCAGAATGGCCTGCTCTACAATGCGGTTTGGGTGCGCTGTATTTATACCAACCAGACTACCATCCACTTCCACCAGTTCCCACCGCCAGTCAAGCTTGGCTTTAGGGTTTTTGTTGGCAGAAAGATACACAAGGGACCCCGCCTCCTTAAGTCCAAGCATAGACCCCGAATTAGCACAGTGCGCCACAACTGTTTCGCCCGTCTCAAGTTCTACATCAGCCAAAAAGCGTTTATAGCGCTTTATAAGCCGACCTTTGGTCAGACCTTCTTCAAATTTCATGAAATTTCCTTGCCACAAAATCACATTTATCAGGCATTACATCCTAACAGGCGAAACAACAACAGTAACATTTTCGCAACACTGTGCTTTTCCCGCATTCATAGACCGTCACTTTACTGCAATATAGTGTCGCATTTATGCACAGGATATGCACACTCAGGCCATCCATTTTGTGAGGTGACTTTGCAGATCTGTCAGGTTTCTAGTACCGCACAAATATCACATCACATAATAAAACACCAAAATCGAGATTATCGAGGAAACACACCATGACAAAAACTTTGATGACCAATATTACCCGTCTGGCGTTTGGCTGTTCTGCTCTTGCTTTTTCAGGCATGGCCGCAGCGCAAGACGCCAACACAGGTAAATCGCTGGAAGAAATCATTGTAACTGCCCAAAGGCGCGCACAAAGCCTGCAAGATGTTCCTATTTCTGTTTCAACCCTGCAAGGTGATCGCGTTACTCAATTTTCTGCTGGCGGCGAAGATATTCGCCTGCTTTCTTCCCGGATTGCGGGCCTGAACGCAGAATCGTCAAATGGTCGTGTTGCCCCGCGCTTCTACTTGCGCGGCCTTGGAAACACAGACTTTGACCTTGCCGCATCACAGCCAATTTCAGTTATCATGGATGATGTTGTTCAGGAAAATGTGGTCCTGAAAAGCTTCCCGCTTTTTGATGTTGAGCGTGTTGAAGTACTGCGCGGGCCACAAGGCACACTTTTTGGTCGCAACACAACAGCAGGCATCATCAAGTTTGACACGAAAAAACCAACGGAAGACTCTGAAGCTTATGTGAGTGCAAGTTATGGCTCACTCGGTACCTTAACGGCAGAATCTGCTATGGGCGGCGCCATAAGTGACAAAGTTCTGGTACGGGCTTCTGCGCTTTACCAGCGTCGTAGTGACTGGATAGACAATGACTTCACGGGCGAAGATGATGCCCTTGGTGGCTTTGAAGAAATGGCAGCACGTCTGCAAGTTCTGTTCCGTCCAACAGAAGATCTTGAAGCCCTTGTTAACGTACATGCCCGCTCATATGAAGGTACAGCAGCTGTTTTCCGTGCTAACATTATAACAACCGACGAACGCGGCCTGAACGAAAACTTTGACCGTGACACTGTTTCTTACAATGACACACACAACAACCCACAGGAATACGATAGCTGGGGTACATCACTGAAACTTACATATAACCTGTCAGAATCAGCGACTATCACATCCATCACCGCTTATGAAACCACCAATGGTTCCAGCCTTGGTGATATTGATGGCGGTAACCCTGCTGGCCCCGGTTTCATTCCATTCCAGTCTAGTACAGAAGATGGCATTGATGACCTTGACCAGTTCACGCAGGAACTGCGCGTTGCTGTAGATGCATCTGAAGAATTATTTTACCAGTTTGGTTTTTACTATTTTGACGCCAGCATGGACCTGCGCACACGTCCGTTCTTTGTTCCTGACTCGATTGTGAGCCATAGTAACGAAACATGGGCAGTGTTTGGCCAAGGCAGCTATAACCTCACTGACAAAACAACGGTTACAATTGGCGTTCGCTATACTGACGACAAAAAATCTGCTGACGCTTTCTCTGGCGGGCTAGGTGTTTACCTGCCAACAGTGGAAACAAGTGATGACAACATAAGCTGGGACGTTGCGGTTAATCATGCATACAGCGACGATTTCTCTGTATATGCACGTATCGCAAGCGGCTTCCGCGCACCAACCATCCAAAGCCGTGACGTTGCTTTTGTGGGCAACCCATCTACGGCTAAATCAGAAACTATCATGTCTTATGAAGCAGGCTTTAAAGCCCTGTTCGCAGACAAGCGTTTCCGCTGGAATGCTGCGGTCTTCTACTATGATGTATCAGACCTGCAAGTGAGTGCTGTGGGCGGCGCAACCAACAGCGTTCGCTTGGAAAGCCTTGATGAAGTTATTGGCTGGGGCTTTGAAACTGATATCGAATATCAAGCAACAGATAACTTCCTGATTACAGCAGGCCTTGGCTTTGCTCACACAAAAATCAATGACCACGACATTCGTGTTCCTGCCTGTGGTTCTGGCGCCTGTACACCGCTCGACCCGACAGATTCAGACGGCTTCCTGATCATTGACGGTAACCCATTGCCACAAGCACCTAATTTCACGCTGAACTTAACAGCCGAATACACAGCACCCCTTGCTGACGGCGAGCTGTTTATCTTCACTGACTGGGCGATGCAGGGCAAAACACACATGCTATTGTACCAAACTGTAGAGTTCCAGACATCTGGCACATTTGAAGGCGGCGTACGCGCTGGTTACCGCTGGAATGATGGTCAGTATGAGGCAGCTCTTTTTGGCCGTAACATTACCAATGAAGCAAACCTGAAAGGTGTGATTGATTTCAACAATAACACTGGCTACGTGAACGAGCCTCGTGTTTGGGGTGTTGCTTTAAAAGCGAACTTCTAAGCTTAACAAACAGCTACAAATGAAAACGGGGGCAAACGCCCCCGTTTTTTTATATTCAAAAACCTCTACACCAGTTTAACGGAATGTGCCCCGTCAACAGGTAAGGCAACCCCGGTTGTGAAGCTACTTGCCGGAGAGGCAAGCATTAGCAGTGCGGGGATCAGCTCTTGTATATCACCAGAGCGATGTGCAGGAGTTGCTTGCACCATTTTTTGACCGTGCTCACTATCAATAAACTCAGCGTTAATCTCGGTTTTAAAATACCCCGGGCACAGGGCATTTACCCGAACACCGTATCGCTGCCACTCTAAAGCCATGGCTTTTGTCATTTGGATAACGGCTGCTTTGCTTGTTGCATATATTAGCTGCTGCGGGCTAACACCAAGACCCAAAATAGATGCCGTGTTAACAATAGAGCCACCCAAACCTTTAGCAACCATACGCTTGGTAGCTTCCGTGCCTACACGCCACATGCCTTTCAGGTTAATATCCATTGTGGTGTCCCAGTCTTCTTCATTATAATCCAGCGCCCATTTGGGTATGGCTATGCCTGCATTATTTGCGATAATTGTAGGTGTCCCTAGGCCGCCCTCAACTTTATCAAAGGTGGCTTTAACACTTTCGCCGTCCGCCACATCAAGCGGCACAGCTATAGCCTTCTGCCCTGTTACCTGCATGATCTCTGCTGCCAAGGCTTCTATACGGTCAGTGCGGCGGGCGCCGAGTGCCACATCTGCACCAGCCCTAGCCAAGGCCATTGCAAAACCAGCCCCTATACCGGAAGACGCACCAGCCACCAGCGCAACCTTGCCCTCCAGACTGAATAGTCCGGTTACATATTCATTTGTCATATCTTCCCACCTTCTTTTGTAACTACTCATGCAGAGATTACTGCGTAACATATGTCGCACAGCCAATGGGTCAAAGTTGAAAGCAGAAAAACCTTATTTAAGGCGCGCAAAATATATGAAAACTACCGTACACATCACCTTTTTAGCATCATAAATTGGACAAGTTCACTTTGCCTTCTACATTAATTCCATAACCAAGTGAGACTGGAGATAACAATGGATTTAAGCCTTAGCGACGGACAGGTACGTTTCCGCGATTCCATACGGGAATTCCTGAAAGAAGCCTTGCCAGATGATATTAAAAAAGCCATGCGCGCTGGAGGCCACCTAACAGCAGAACAATACCGTCGCTGGCATGGTATTCTGGCTCAAAAGGGATGGTCAACACCGCTGTGGCCCAAAGACTTTGGTGGCACTGGCTGGAACCCCGTAGAGTACGCCATCTTTGATGAAGAATGCTATGCAGCAGGCGCGCCGCGTGTGTTGCCCTTTGGTGTCTCAATGCTAGCACCGGTTATTATTAATTTTGGTAACGACGAGCAAAAGAAGCGGTTCCTTCCCGGCATTCAGTCAGGCGAAGTTTGGTGGGCACAGGGTTTCTCTGAACCGGGAGCAGGCTCTGATCTCGCAAGCCTGAAAACAACTGCTATTAAAGACGGCGACCATTATATCATTAACGGTCAAAAAACATGGACCACCCTTGGTCATTTTGGTGACTGGATCTTCTGTCTGGTTCGCACCGATACAAAAGCCGAGAAAAAGCAAACCGGTATTAGCTTCATTGTGGTTGATATGAAAAGCCCGGGTGTGGAAGTCCGCCCCATTATTACACTTGATGGCAGCCATGAAGTGAATGAAGTTTGGTTCACCGATGTTAAGGTGCCTGTTGAAAACCTGATCGGCGAAGAGAACAAGGGTTGGACCTATGCCAAATTCCTGTTGCAGCACGAGCGCATTGGTATTGCTGGCATCGGCATTTCAAAAGACCAGCTTGTGCAACTAAAACGCCTCGCATCTGCTGAAAAAAAGAACGGTAAACCGCTAATTGAAGACACGGCCTTCAAACACAAGATTGCCGAGCTAGAAATCGAACTGCGCGCGCTCGATATTACAAACAAACGCATGCTTGTAGCAGCCAGTCAGGGAACAGATCCCGGCCCAGTTTCCTCCATGCTTAAAATCAGGGGCAGTGAAATTGCCCAGCGCATATACGAACTCAAGATGGAAGCCTCTGGCCTTTATGCCATCCCAAGCCAACCAGAAGCCCACGATATCGGGTGGAACGGCGAGATCATGGGATCACTGGACAATGCCATTTCAGCGCCTGCCTATCTTAACACCCGCAAAATCAGCATATTCGGCGGCTCTAACGAAATTCAACGGGGTATCATTTCAAAAATGGTCCTTGGATTTTAGGCTGCAGTTAGAAAGCAAAGGGTAAACAATGAATTTTGATTTTACTGAAGAACAAAAAATGCTGGTGCAGTCGCTTGAGCGCTCGCTGGCCAAATCATACACTTTTGAAGCATACCGCGAACAGGTTGCAAACAAAGTTACATCTGACCCAAAAACATGGGAAAGCCTTGCAGAGCTTGGCATTATGGCTATGCCCCTCCCTGAAGCAGCGGGTGGCTTTGACGGTAATCATGTCGATGTAATGGCTGTATGTACCGAGCTAGGCCGCAGGCTGGTAATAGAACCATATATCAGTTCTGTTGTTATCGCTGCCTATATTCTGGAAGAAGCAGACGGCGATATTGCCGCAGAGCATTTACCCAAAATCGCCGTGGGCGAAGAAAAATATGCCGCTGGCTTTTATGAACCCGGCGAACGACATAACCCTCTTGCCATAAACACCAAAGCGCAGGAAAAAGGCGGCTCATGGGTACTGACGGGTCGTAAAGCAGTGGTTCTTGGTGCGGACACGGCTGATCATCTGATTATTTCAGCTGATGCAGGCGGCCCTGCCCTCTTTTTACTGCCCGCTGATGCGAGCGGTATTACGCTTCATAAATATCCGCTTATGGATGGGCGCGGCGCGGCCGATATTGTGCTTGAGGGCGCAGAGGCAACCTTGCTGTGTGCTTCAGATAAGGCATCAGCCATCATTGAAGCCGCCGTTGACCGGGGTGCAGCAGCCCTTGTCGCCGACACATTGGGGGCTATGGAAGAAGTCTCAGAGCTAACTAAAGACTATCTGCGTACCCGCACGCAGTTTGGCCGCCCTATTGGGTCATTTCAGGTTCTTAGCCACCGTATGGTTGATTTGCTTATCGAGTACGAACAGGCAAAATCAATCACAATGGAAGCCGCAGTAGAAGCCAGAAACAGCGACAGCGATATTCGCAGAAAAGCTGTTTCCGCCGCAAAAGCAAAGGTTGGCATAGCCTCAAGAGAGTTTGGTAAGGAATCTATCCAGATGCACGGCGGCATTGGCATGACAGACGAATATGCCCTTGGGGCATATGTGAAACGCATGCTGGTGAATGAAATATTATTCGGTGATGCCGATTATCACTTAAACCGCTATTCAGCCTAACCTTACCGGGTAGCTATACAAAAAGGGTCGCACTTGCGGCCCTTTTACCTATAGAGTATCATTAACTCTTTCTTTTTCTGGACTTTTTCACCGTCATGGTTTCATGATCTGTATGAAAGTTCTAATTGTTTAGCTGGATGATACTGTGGCGAAGTTAACCGACATATATGATGAACTACGTGACATTGTTATGGGCCCTGCGCCCAAAACATGGGCCCAGAACGCGCGTCTTACATACTCTAAGCTTCTGAATGGTCTAAAGGGCTATAGCGGCGACACCCTCAGAAAAACAACCCAAAGCTTTAACGAAGCAATTCCCTATATTGAACGCGCTGGCTACGACATTACCGAGATAGAAGTTGGAATTGGCCTGTCACCGCGCATTACCCCGCACCTGCGACTGCGTGAAATTATCGATGATGAAGAACGCATGGCAATATTACACGAGGTGCGCGGTAAGCGGCTTGTTCATACCATTCTCGTATCCCTGTTCAGGGCAACATCTGCCAGAAAGAACCTGAACTTCCAGCAATTTTATTTTTCAGATCTGGAAATGGAGCTCAGCCTATTACCAACAGTCATTCTGAAGTTTAAGCCTAACACCAGCGGCATCACCACAGAGCGCCCTGACACGCTTATTCAGGACGCTATCAAGCTTGGTATAATTTCTGCCCCCGAGGACGAAGAAGCCCAACCAGAACAAGCGCCCGCCAAAACACCCTCTAAGGCTAAAAAACCATTATAGCGTAATGGTATCGCCTTTTTTGAGCATACCACCTTTAATCACATCAACATAAATACCGCAGTCAAGGTGACCATAGTTTTTACGTATTTGCAGCGGTAGATTCATATCGCGCTCAGCGGTATCGGGATTAACATTTGTTGCCGCGCACCTGTCAACCCGTGACAGGGCCGAAAATGTAACATCCCCAATGGTAAAGCTTTGATCTATCAAATCAAATTCGCGCCATGCACCAATGCCTTCAACGTAAAGATTACTCCGAAAACGGCGCGGATCAATAGTAAGCCCTGTCTTGGCTTCAATATCTTTCACTGTATCAAGGTTAATGATGGTCAGGTTTTTTTGTGGTACATCAGCAAACATATGGCCCGGTGCTTTCACAAGCCTAGGTTTTCCTTTTAAGCTGCCGCCCATAAAGTCGTAAAAGAAATCTGCAAGCGCAGCTTCACCACCAGGCGCATCCAAAGCTGCGGTCAGCAGTTCAACACCGTCTTTTTTTATGGTAAGTATATGACCTTCTTCAGAAAAAACCGTTTCCAGCTCTGCCAGTTTCTCATCGCGCATTAACATTAAAAAATGGCGTTTTGGCAAAAAGACCGGGTTTTCAGGGTCAAATTCTGTGTCTGCCAAAGCAAGAGCATACATTCTGTCATATGGCAGACATGTATTTTCAATCAGGGTAACCTGTTCCAGCTTTTGGCCATTTAAGCCTTTAATCGGATAGCAAAAAATAGACGAGAGTTTGGACATACAGAATCTGCCTTTCATTTTCTTTGTTATTACAGATATTTATGAAATGCCACAAGACGCTGTTTTTAAATACCCTTTTAAATCAAAATATACCCTGATCTTTGATAGTGTTGCTGCATTTGATGATAGAAAAAATTTGTCAAATCGTGAATGTGCGTGCTGATACATTCAGCAAGAGAAACATGGGCACTTCGCTCGAACATATCCGGCCAGCCCATATGCTTATAAAGTACAGCGATAGCATCCTCGGCCTCCGGGTCAGCGCCAATGGATATGGAGGCGTGAGTGAGCACCAACCAATCGCCAGAACCATCACTGCATTTACGCCAGCGCTGCGCGGTGCCCGCAAGCTTTTTTCCTGCAACAACAATATTATAGTCACCGTCGCAGTAACTACCCGGTACCGGCCCAACAGTTGCTGTAACACCTAAGCTAGAAAGCGTTTTAGTAACCCCTGAACACAGTATTTTATAGCTGTCGCTGACAGATTTTTCACCGGTAGAAACACGCCTGAAAAGAGACAGATTCAGCACATTTGGGCCGTGCGGCACAACTGTGCCACCTGTGTCACGGACAACAACAGGCATGCCCTGCTGGTGAAGGGCTTTTTGGGCCACCTGAAACGCCCCCTGCCGCGCCACTGATTTACCCACAACAAGGCAGCGCTCATTAAGCCATAGCCTTGCTTTGGGCGCTGCATAAACACTATCCGTCATGGCTTTCAATAGGATGTAATCTGCAGCAACGTGCGCTTGCGCAGTAAGCGTTACAGCCTCCAAGCTATCGCGGCACATGTGCCTGCACACTGTGCCATCAGGCGCCATCTACGCTGAAGCTTTCTAGCCGCTCGGCAATCTCGGTTAAAAACTGGCCCGATGCCCAGCCATCAACAACGCGGTGGTCAGCCGTAAGGGATAATCCCATCAGCGGCGTACCCGTGCCTGATGGGTATTGGCGAATACGCCCCACACCCAAAAGCGCAATCTGCCCAGCATTCAAAATAGGGGTAAAATGGTCCACCCGTGTTTGGCCAAGGTTGCTCAGGGTAAAGGTGCCACCCTTCATATCCTTGATTTCCAGTTTGCCTGCCTGCGCCTTGTTAACAAGATCTCGGCGCGCATCAGCAATTTCAACAAGCGTTTTTGCCTGAACATCTCTGACCACAGGCACCATAAGCCCTGTAGGAGATGCCACCGCAAAGGCCATATGAATAGCAGCAGACAAGGTTGCCCCTGTTTCATCCACCGTACCATTATGGGCAGGATGGTTTAAAAGCGCTGTAGAAACCACTTTCAGCATCATGTCTTCATAACTAATCGCTGACCCTGCTGCCTTACATGCAGCCCTTGCCGCAATAAGTGCAGATACATCAACATCTGTCGTGTAGGTAAGCTGGGCACCGCCGTGCAGGCTGCCCATCATGTTACGGGCGATCATACCGCGCACCCCGGCAAACTTGATAAAGCTGGTATCAGCGTCCATTATTCAATGCGCCCAACGACAGAACCCTTGGCAGCTGGTTCTTCTTCTGCAACAAGTTGCTTCAAGATGCCAGAAGCAGGTGCTTCCAGTTCGTGCATGACCTTTTCAACCATCACTTCAACAATGACATCACCTTTTTCAACCGTGTCGCCGTCATCATAAAGCCATGACGAAATAACACCCTCAACATCTTCTTCCCAAAAATCTGCTGGTATCTGAATATCCATTTTTACCTCCTAATGACTAAAAACATGACGGGCAGCGGCTTCAACCTTGTCAGCATTTGGTAATACAAAATGCTCAAGTGCGGGGGAGAATGGCACCGGAATGTCTGGGAAAGTAACGCGCTGGGGGGCGGCTTTCATTATAAGGCCGTCTGTTTCAACAACAGAGGTGATAACCTCTGAGGCCACACCGTAAGACTTATAATCATCGTCCACCACAACAAGGCGGCCGGTTTTTTGTACCGACTTGATAACCGTTTCCCGGTCAAGCGGCACAATAGAGCGCAGGTCAATAACCTCTGCATGCACGCCGTCTTGAGCAAGCTTTTCAGCGGCATCCAGTGCCATATGTAGCGTGGCACCAAAGCCAACAATTGTAAGATCGCTGCCTTCCTTTACGACCTCAGCCTTGCCAATGGGGATTTCATAGCGTTCAACAGGTACATCGGTGATTGAGCGCTTCACCGTGCCCAACCAGCCCATGCCCTGCAGGGCCTTATGAAACATAAAGACAACCGGGTTCGGGTCGTTTATCGCCGCAATCATCAGGCCTTTTGCATCGCGCGCATTAGACGGTGTTACCACCTTCAGCCCCGGCAAGTGGCCAAAAGTTGCATAAAGACACTGGGAATGCTGGCCTGCATCACCGTAGCCACCGCCCACTGATGTCATGAGCACCATGGGGCATGTAACTTGCCCGCCTGAGAAATAAGCCTGCTTTGCTGCCAGATTATAAATTGAATCCATACATACGCCGAAGAAATCAACGAACATCAGTTCCACAACAGGTTTCATGCCAGCAGCGGCCATGCCAACCGCTGCGCCAATAAAGCCGGTTTCTGAAATAGGCGTATCGCGCACCCGCTCTGGCCCAAACTTTTCCAGAAGCCCTTGTGTGGTGCCGAATACACCGCCTAAAGCGCCAATGTCTTCGCCCATAACAATAACATTGCTATCTGCCTCCATCTCCTGCGCGATGGCTTCGCTCATGGCGCGGGCAATGGTTAGTTTTCTTTTTGCTGTAGACATATTTGCCCCCTTTATGCTGCTGGCTTAGCCATGAAAACGCAGTCAAATGCCTGCTCTGGTGCCGGTAACGGCGTTGCGCGTGCAAATGCAAAAACTGCATCTACCTCGGCTGTTGCTTTCGCTTCAATCGAGTGCAGCAATGCCTCTTCTGCAATGCCTTCTGCTATCAGCTTTGCTCTGTAAAGCGGGATTGGGTCTATACTCGCAAGCGCTGTTTTTTCGCTCTCAGGGCGGTAACCTTCAGCATCGCCCATGAAGTGCCCCTCAAGGCGCACTGTTTCTATTTCAATGAGCGTGGGGCCTTCTCCCCTGCGAGCACGGCTGATGGCTTCGCCTGCTACTTCATAAATTTTGTCTGGGTCGTTCTTTTCAATAAAATAGCCGGGCATACCGTAGGCTGAAGCACGGTCTGAATTGCGTTTCACCGCCGTAGACTTATCTTTATGAACAGAAATACCCCATGAATTATCTTCAATAATAAAAACAACGGGAGCTTTCCATACCGCTGCCAGATTAAGAGATTCGTGGAATGCCCCCTGGTTCGCCGCCCCTTCGCCAATGAAAGAAACTGCCACCGCATCGCTACCGCGCATTTTGGCAGCAACCGCTGCGCCCACCGCTGGGCCCATGCCTTCAGCAATAATACCACTACAGGCAAAATTCACCTTGGCATCAAAGATATGCATATGGCCGCCCTTGCCGCCAGAAAGTCCTGCTTCCTTGCCAAAAATCTCTGCCGTCATACCTTTTAGGTCCACCCCTTTTGCAATGGCAATATGATGGGGGCGGTGGGTGGCGGTAACAGCATCATCAGCCCGCAGGTGCGCACACACACCAACAGCACAGGGTTCCTGCCCATTTGAAAGGTGCATTTCGCCGGGCACAGGGCCTTTTGCCATGTTAAAAAGCGGCTGCTTGCCTTCAAGGTATGCCACCTTTATGCGTTCTTCATAAACACGGCTTTTTACCATGTTTGAATACATCCATAACCGTGTGTCATTTTTTTTCATGTCTTGTCCTTACCCTAATCCCATGCCCTTAAAGGCATTACGTGCATATTCAAGCGTGAGGGGGTCATCGATTGTGGCTGGTGTTACAACCGTTTCGCCGTCTGCAATTTTGCGCAGTGTTGCGCGCAATATTTTGCCTGACCGTGTTTTTGGAAGCTGCTTTACAAAACCAACATGCTTAAAGGCTGCTACCGGGCCGATCTGGTCGCGCACACGCGTCACTATTTCCCGCCCAATTACTGCTGTATCGACACCTGCCCCTGATGAAAGCACGGCAAGCCCAACGGGGATCATGCCTTTAATAGGATCACTTACCCCCATAACAGCACATTCGGCGACTGCGGGATGGCCCGCGATCACTTCTTCCATATCACCAGTTGAAAGGCGGTGGCCTGCTACATTTATAATGTCGTCGGTGCGGGCCATAACATAGACAAAGCCGTCATCATCTATATAGCCTGCATCCCCTGTCAGGTAATATCCGGCGTGCTTTGAAAAATAAGCTTTTTTATAGCCTTCCATATTTTGCCAAAGCGCCGGAAAAGCCCCCGGTGGCAAAGGAAGCTTAATCACAATGTCGCCCATTTCCCCTGTTGGTAATGGGCGGCTTGCTTCATCCAGCGTAAGAACAGTAAACCCTGTAACAGGTTTGCCAGCACTGCCGGTTTTAATATGAATATCAGCTCCCACAAGCGGCACACCAAGCGCTGGCCAGCCAAGCTCGGTTTGCCACCAGTGATCTATCACAGGTATATTCAGTTCTGCTTTTGCCCACTCTATTGTAGGTGGGTCAGCGCGTTCGCCGGCTAAAAACAGAGCCTTTAGGGTGCTTATATCTGCTTTTTTGATAAAGCTGCCCGTAGGGTCATCCCGCCTGATTGCCCTAATGGCGGTGGGTGCTGTAAAAAGCGCCTTAACCTTATATTTTTCAACCGTTCGCCAAAAAACGCCCGCATCTGGCGTGCCGACTGGCTTGCCTTCAAACAGAATGGTTGTTGCACCAACCAGCAGCGGTGCATAAACAATATAGCTATGCCCCACCACCCAGCCAATATCTGACGCTGCCCAAAACACATCGCCCGCACCAACACCGTAAAAATTTTGCATGGTCGCAGTGAGCGCCGCCATATGGCCGCCGTTATCTCTGACCACACCTTTTGGTGCGCCTGTGGTCCCTGATGTGTAGAGAATATACAAAGGGTCTGTTGCGGCAACAGGTACAACACCGTGTGGGCTGGCGCTCAGAAGCGCTTCTGCCCAATCAATATCCCTGCCTTCCACAAGCTCAGCCTTTAGCTGTTCGCGCTGTAAAATAATACAGCAGCCTGGCTTATGGCTAGAGAGTTTAATCGCACTATCAAGAAGCGGCTTATACGCCACAACCCTTGATGGCTCTATACCACAAGAGGCTGCCAAAACCAGTTTTGGGGTGGCATCCTGAATACGCTTGGCAAGCTCATGATCTGCAAAGCCACCAAAAACAACAGAATGAATAGCCCCGAGGCGCGCACAGGCAAGCATGGCGAAGACAGCCTCTGGCACCATCGGCATATAAATAATAACCCGGTCACCCTTACAAACACCGTTTGCAGCAAGCACCCCCGCAAGCAGCGCCACTTCTTTTTGCAGATCACCGTATGTGTATGTTTTTTCACTGCCCGTTACGGGGCTTTCGTAAATAAGCGCGGCCCGGTCAGCGCCCCCTGCTGCTACATGCCTGTCTACCGCATTGTGGCAGGTGTTGCAGGTTGCGCCGTCAAACCATTTTGCACCGGGGCCATCCTCTGTATTAACAAGAGTATGCCACGGGCTAAACCAGTCAACTGCCTGTGCCGCAGTTTCCCAGTAAGTATCTGTATTAATGGCCTCCGAGGTCATTGTGCAACCCAGCCCCCATCGATCACCAGTTCAGCCCCCGTAACAAAGCCAGATTCATCAGACCCTAAATACACAGCACCCATTGCAATATCCTTTGGGCTACCAATGCGCTTCAGAGGGTGCATGTTGACGACGATTTCTTTCACTTCGTCCATATTTTGTGTACCGACAGTGTTATTCTTTTGCCAGGTTTCATAAACCTCATCCATCATGGCTGTACCAATAACGCCTGGATGTATGGAATTAACGCGAATATTATAGCCATGTGCTGCAAACTCAATTGCCATAGCTTTGGTCATAATTCTGACAGCACCTTTTGATGTATTGTACGCAACCTGATCCGTTACCCCCACCAAGCCTGCAATAGAAGACAGGTTAATAATAGAAGCACCCGACGGCGTATCCGCACCAGAGACCTTTAGAAGGTCTAAACATGACTTTATGCCGCGAAAAACACCATCTACGTTGATGTCTTGCGTACGACGCCACTGCTCATATGTAATGTCGGCAATAGTCGCTATGGTTTCAATGCCCGCATTATTCACCAGAATATCAAGGCGGCCCTTTTCCTTTGCCACCAAGTCAGTAACCCGTGCCCAATCATCACCAGAGGTTACATCAAGCCCAAAACCAAGCGCCGCGCCGCCACTGCTGATAATCTCTGCAGCAGTGGACTTTGCAGTGCTTTCATCTAGGTCAGACACAAACACAAATGCACCTTGCTCAGCAAACTCTTTAGCAATACCCGCACCAATACCGCGCCCAGCGCCCGTTACCAGTGCAATCTTCCCCTTGCATCTATTCATGGTTTTATTCCGTTCTTATTTCAGGTGCTGTGCTGCTAGATCGGCGACATATTTATAATCTAACGCTTCGCCGTAAGTGCCGTCTTCGTTCAGAAACAATACAACACCGTGGTTCGTGAACAAAAGCTCAGAGTCTTCTGTGAACGTTGTCATTTCATGAATGGAATCAATAGGCTCGTAGCCATAATCCCCTTCAACAGCAACACCGACACGGTATTCCATCCGCCCTTTCAGCATGAGATATTCGCCTGCGCCAAAATGCTTGTGTGCAGGAAAGAAACTACCTTTTTTTGCCTTAAAGATAACACTCCATGTGCCGGTTTCTGAGCTAGCCCTAAGCAGCTTGAAATCAATACCTTCAATAATAGGCACCCATGGTAGATCAGCGGTTTTGAGTAGTATTTCTGGTTGTGTCATCATTCTCTCTATCTCCTTCCCCGTTCCTACAGAATGCGGCGCCCCGGTTTGGGGAATGTGCGGAGCGCCGCGCGGGGTTGCCTAGAACCGGAAACTTACTTCCACACCGTATGTTCTGGGCGGTGCCAGGTTTCCTGAGGCTGTGCTATCGATAATATCCCCGTTGAAAGTGGCATTTTTGGCAACCACTTCGTCGCTGATATTGTCAACAAAGGCTGAAATATCCCATGTGTCATCTGGGTTTGTGTAAGTGACACGGGCTTTGCCCCAACTATAGGAGTCTTGATACAGTTCAGGCACATTGAAAGCCGAGAAGAAGGTTTCGTCCTGCCATGCATAATCACCGCGGATCATAATGCTGGCACCACTTTCAAGCGGCACAGTATACTGCAAGCCAACATTGAACTTGAACTTTGGCGCCCGTGGCAGAGCGTTGCCCTCGAGATCCAGTTCGCCGAGTGTTGGGCGTTTTGGATCAATGATGTTCAGTTCTGTAAACTTGCTATCAAGCCATGCAAAGCCAAAATCAAGCTGTAAATTATCGCTCAGGAAGCCTGTACCTTCAATCTCGATACCCTTGATTTCAGCACTCGCTGCATTCCGGACAATGGTATTATTGCCTTCAACATCCTGAATTTGCAGGTTGCTATAGTCATAATAAAACAGCGCCGAATTTAAGCGCAGACGGTCATCAAACAGGTCAGCCTTTACACCAATTTCGTATGACCAGATTGATTCAGGGTCGAACGGTGTGTTTTGGTAAGAGCCAACATTATAACCACCGCTTTTAAAGCCTTTAGAAACGGTCGTATAAAGATATACCTCATCACTAACCGTATAGTTCAAACCAAACTTTGGCGTAAAAGATGTCCAGGAAGCATCATCCAGTGCGGCAAAATTATTCAACGCGTCTGACGGAAACGAAGCCAGTTCAACAGCGTTGATACCGCTTCTTTCTTCCCAGCTATACCGGGCACCAAGCACCAGCTCAAGAGTGTCTGTCATATCGTAGGTTGCCTCACCGAAGGCAGCAACCGCTTTGGTTTTTGAGCTGCCATTCAGTTTCAGCAGGCAGCACTCATCATCAGACGGCAGGCCAAACTGCTCGTCAGCAAACGGCAGGAAATATTCGTTCCTGACATCATTTTCTTCACTGAAATAATACAGCCCCAATATCCATTCCAGCTTTTCACCGCCCGGTGAACTGATTTGAAACTCCTGACTAAACTGGCTGTGATCTTCTTCACGCAGTTGATCCACCCCAAACGCCCCTGTTGAATCCAGATCATTCCGGTTTAAGGGGTTGGTCTTTTTGTAAGCAGTCAGCGACGTGAGCGCATAATCACCAAGCGCCCATTCAATCTTGCCGGTCAGGCCCCAGATTTCGGGCTTATTAAAATGCTCGAGGTCAGATACAAAAATTCTGGATTTTTCCTCAGGTAGTACACCGCCCCGGTCAGCCATATATTGCTGGAAAAACGGGTTGGTTGCATAACCCCGGTTTTGGTAAATCCATACAGAGCCGGTATCATCTGCTTTATAGTAATCGCCGGTTAGAGTGATTGTCAGGTCTTCGCTTGGGTCAATTTGCACGGTTAAGCGCGCCATGAAGTCATCTTTGCCTTCTGCCTCTCCCATTACATCACCAAGGCCAAGCGGGTCACTGTTCGGACGAATAAGGGTGGTATAGCCATCGTGGTCTTCCATTTGTGCGGCAAGACGCACTTTCACTGTGTCACTTACAGGGCCGCTAACAGCACCAAACAGCTTGTATCTGTTATAATTGCCGTACAGCGCAGAAACCTCGGCTGAAAACTCGTCTGTTGGCTTTTTGGAAATAATATTTACAGAGCCAGCCGTTGCATTTCGACCATACAGTGTACCTTGCGGGCCACGTACCACTTCAACACGGTCAACATCAAAAAATGCTGGCACTGCGGCGGACGACCGGGAAAGATAAACGCCGTCTAAATGCAGTGCTGTTGAACTGTCCGTACCCCCAATAATACCGGAATAGCCGATACCACGAATATATATTTGTGCTTCGCCCTGATAGATGGCGACATCCATACCGGGGTTAAACTGCCCCAGGTCTTCAACATCATCAATACTGCGGGCTTTCATCTGTGTTGCAGAAAGTGCAGAAATTGCTGCGGCTGTTGTTTGCAGGCTGGTTGCGCGGCGCTGCGCCGTGATCATGATCTCTTCAAGACCCACCTGTGTGTTTGTTGTTGATGCTTCTTCAGCATAGCTGACCGTACCCAACATAGACGTTAAAGACGTGCATGTGAGCATGATAGCCCGTAGACTATTATTCATAAGTTCCCTCCACTGGTCCTTCCTTTTTCCCATCATCACTATGATCTTAAGTTTGTCATTTGTCTTGATTCTGGACGAAAGCTTATTTGACCATCAGCGAACTAAATGCGGCTACTTGCTCTTCAGAGAACTCTAACTTGACTAACAGCGAAGAAAGCTACGTATTCTGCGGGTTTGGTTGCTTTTCTGTGCAAAAAAAACTATGCTCACTACGGGGAAATGGGAGAAGGCAGCATGGCTATGCACAATAACGTCCAGAACTGGTCGACCAGTTCGTATACCAATAATGAAAAACTGGATGCATGGCAGGATATGATTTCTGTATCACACTTGCCGTGGACACTATCAAAAGCCAGCAAGGATGATTTCAACGCCAAGCTGGCCTACCGGCTTTTTGACAAATACCGTATTATCAAATGCGAATGTGACGCACAGGAAGGCTTTCGCTCCATAAAGGAAATATCAGATTCTGATAACGCTTACCTGAACCTGCTGTATGTACGAAAAGGCAGCGAGCAATTAAAGTTTGACGACAGATCACTATGGCTAAACGAAGGCGACATGGTGATATGGGATAGCACGCAGCATATGTCATTTCATGTGCCAGACAAGCTGGAGAAGGTATCCCTGCTAATACCAGAATCCTCGCTCACCAGCGTATTTCCAACGGCGCATGATTATAGAGGCATCGTTATACCCAAAAAGTCAGGCGTTGGGTCAATGCTGGCCAACCACATTAATAATATTGAACAACATATGTGGCAGCTTACGACAGAAGACCTGACAGCCATGATGGAGCCAACCATGTCTATTATGGCGGCAGCATTTGGGTCCTATGCCAACATATCACCCAACACCATGCGGCACATTGCCCTAAACCGGATCAAGCAGTTTATCATTTCAAACCTGCACGACCCAGACCTTAACCCAACCATGATAGCTAGTGCTCACAATATAACACCGCGCTACCTGCATATGCTGTTTGAGGATCAGGACACAACTGTCAGCACATGGATTAAAAGCCGGCGCCTTGACCGCAGTAAAGACGACCTGATCAAATCCATCGTCACGCATCAGTCCGTATCTGAAATTGCATTCAAATGGGGTTTTAATGACCTCAGTCACTTTAGCCGCATTTTTAAACAGCGTTTTGGCCAGTCACCCCGCGGGATTATTAACGCAATTAAAATGGAAATTATGGCACAGTAAACAAAGCCTGACCGGTATTACCCCGTCAGGCCTTAGGGCTTATCCAGCCGCAAGTAACGTGACATTACCGCCAGACGCCGTTGTATCCGTGCAGATATGCCGCTCACATATAAATCTGTAGGGCATAACTGCACGGTCTATCAGCGGCATGATTGCCCCTTCCCTGTGTGCCAAGGCTTTCTGTATGGCTTTTGCGCTCTCGCCTGCCCCCGCATAAGCAACAGCATCAATAAAGCCTGCACTGGTTAAAAGCGCTGGCTTTATGGCCCCCGCCAACACACCAAAACCCAGTTTGTCTTCCAGTGCTTTTAAAGCAACTGCAAGCTTGCTATCTGGCGTCAAGACCAGTGCTTTATTACCGAAATACACAGCCTGTAAAAGCTGCTGCAATAGGGATGTCTGGTCTGGCCCTAAGCAAAGGACAAGCCCTTTTGGCGCTCTGTATAGCTGGTTACTTTCCCCTACAGGGCCGACCATGACATTTTCAGCCGGATAGTCTTGCTGCAATATTTCAAAAACCGGTTTTAGCGCCGCTACACTTTCAGGGAACCCTTCTGCCAGGATATCAAAGGCATTGTTGCACTGTGCCTCTGTTGGCGTGGCAAGGGTGGCTACTGTAGGTAATAGATCACTGAGGGCCAGCATATCTGGCTTTTGTACAGTCTTTATCGCGACAGCTTCGGTTCCTGCATGCACAAACACATTAAGATAGTGAGGGCCGCCCGCTTTTGGGCCAGTACCGGAAAGCCCTTCACCGCCAAACGGCTGCGACCCGACAACCGCACCAATCTGGTTACGGTTTATATAGATGTTGCCCACTTTCGCCCGGTGTTTGATATAATCAATCCGGTCATCAATACGGGAGTGTACACCAAGCGTAAGGCCGTACCCTTTTTGGTTGATTGTCGTTACCACCTGCCCAAGGTTTTTTGCCTTATAAGTGGCAACATGCAGAACCGGGCCAAAAATTTCACGCTCCATATCTTCTATACCACTGACCGAAACCACCGTTGGCGGCACAAAAAGCCCGCTCGTTGGCACCTGTACCTGCTTTAAAAGCCTGCCGGTGTCTCTCGCAGCCTTCACATATGCAGTGATACCTGAGTGTGCTTCACTGTCGATCACGGGGCCTATATCTGTTGCTGTATCCCACGGGTTACCAATAACAAGCTCGTCCATCGCGCCGTATAACATCGTTAGAATCCGGTCCTTCACATCTTCCTGCACATAAAGGATACGAAGCGCCGAACAGCGCTGGCCTGCACTTTGGAAGGCAGAAGCCACAATATCGCGCACGGCCTGTTCAGGCAGAGCGGTGGAATCAACAATCATGGCATTCAGGCCGCCGGTTTCCGCAACAAGCGGCACCACACGGTCAGACGCGTTTGCCAAAGTGCGGTTTATAATCTGTGCTGTTCCTGTTGAACCTGTGAAACACACACCGGCAATGCGGCTATCTGCAACAAGAGCTGCACCCACCACGTCCCCCGCACCAGGTACAAGCTGCAAGACACCAGCGGGGATGCCTGCTTCCAGTAACAGCTCAACGGCGCGGGCGGCAATAAGCGGCGTTTGTTCAGCCGGTTTTGCGATAACGGTATTCCCAACAGCTAGGGCGGCGGCAATCTGGCCTGTAAAAATGGCAAGCGGAAAGTTCCACGGCGAAATACAGACGATAACCCCGCGCGCCTTCATCTTGCTATCAAGCTTTTTCGCTTCTTCAGCATAATAGCGCAGAAAGTCTACTGCCTCGCGCAGTTCGGCAACTGCGTCAGGCAGGCTTTTACCCGCTTCCCGGCATAGAAGCGCAAAAATTTCAGCCGTGTTATCTTCAAACAGGTCAGCGGCCTTGTGCAAAATAGCGGCTCTGCTCTCCGCACTTGTACCCTGCCATACAGAGAATGTTTCTGTCGCAGCATCAAGCGCCGTTTCAACATCTGCGACTGACGCTAAACATACCCTGCCCACAACATCCTTTGTGTCAGCGGGGTTTATAATATCTATCGACTGCCGGTCAGCCTCAGCTACAGCGGCGGCAAGAACTGGCACCGCATTCCATGTGCTGCAGCAGCGGTATGCCGCCCTCTGGCTTTCAAGCTGCTGCATCTGGCAACCATCCATTACATCCCAGCCTTTTGAGTTTGCTCTGTCAGTACCGAAAATATCTGCCGGTAACGCGATTGATTGCCTCGCAGGTGCTTTTGCGCGCTCGACAGGGTCTGCCACCACATCTTCCGGCAACAAAGCAGCATCATAAAGCTGGTTGACAAAACTACTGTTCGCGCCGTTTTCAAGCAGCCGTCGTACCAAATAGGCCAACAAGTCGCGGTGGACACCAACCGGTGCATAAACACGACAGGCTACGTCTTTCTGATCAAGCAAAACCTTATAAAGACTTTCCCCCATACCGTGCAGACGCTGAAACTCGTACACATCCTTTTGTGCGCCGGCAAATATCTCCAGCACTGTTGCAACAGTGTGGGCATTATGGGTCGCAAACTGCGGGAATATCCGGTCCGTTAATGTATAGAGTTTGCGTGTGCAGGCCGCATAGGAAATGTCGGAATGCGCTTTGCGGGTATATACAGGGAAGTCTTCAAGACCCATAACCTGCGCGAGCTTTATCTCTGCATCCCAATAAGCCCCTTTCACCAGCCGGATCATGATTTTACGGTCAAATTCTGTCGCTAGCGCATAAAGATAGTCAATCACAAAGGGCGCGCGCTTGCCGTATGCCTGTATAACGATACCAAAACCATCCCAGCCTGCGAGGTCAGGTGATGAAAACACATTTGTGATAACATCAAGCGATAGCTCTAAACGGTTTGCCTCTTCTGCATCGATTGTAAGGCCCATGTTGGCCTCTTTCGCCGCAACAGCAAGGGCCAGCACTTTTGGGGCAAGCTCCTGCAGCACACGCTTGCGCTGTGTCCACTCGTACCTTGGGTGCAAGGCAGAAAGTTTGATCGAAATACCGGGGTTATCTTTTAATTTGCCCGGGGCTTTATCGCAGTCCAAAGCAAGGCGCTTAATAGCGTTCATGTAGCTTTTATAAAAAGCTTCTGCATCTTCGGCTGTTTTGGCTGCTTCACCCAGCATGTCATAGCTATACCGGTACCGAACATTTTGGGCGGCACGGGCTTTTGCTTCATCAATATTCTGTCCAAGAACAAACTGGCGACCCAGCTCTTTCATAAAAAGCCGTGCCCCGGTTCTAACGGCGGGCATACCAATTTTGCGTACAAGACTGCGCAAAGTGGCTTTCACATCATCGCCGTCATCATCCAGAAGGCCACTGATGATATTCAAGCTATAGCTTGAAAGGTTCACTAGGCCGGAATCAGAATGACCTAAATGGTCATTCCATTTACCACCTGCTATTTTATCATTAATCAGATCATCAATAGATTGGCTATCTGGCACACGTAGCAGCGCCTCGGCAAGGCACATCAGGGCAACGCCTTCTGTTGTACTTAGGCCGTATTCAGCAAGGAAGGATTCCATAACGCCCGGTTTTGTGGAAGCGCGAACGGTTTTAACCAGGCCCGCACCAACAGAAACAATATGCTGGCGCTCGCTAGCGCTCAAGCTGGCCATTGCTGTCAGGTCAGCAATAGCGGTGGTTTCATCGCGCAGGTAAGCATCTTTAATGTGGGTCCGGCATGTTTCTTTGGTCAGCATCGTTCTATTCCTGTTACTGAGGTTCAAACCAAGAATAGCACTTCCCATCAGGCCATTTTTCCTTTACTTAAAGACATAACAATATAATAGACTAATTATTGATCAATAAAGCTTCTAAAAATACAATATTATACAGGATTATGGTTAAATGGATCATATAGACCATAAAATCATACGGGAACTACAGCAGAATGCCCGTATAACCATGACCGAGCTTGCAGACCGTGTGGGTGTCTCAAAAACGCCGTGCATTAATAGGATTCGCAAGCTTGAGACCGAAGGCTATATCAGGGGCTATACAGCCCTTACTGACCCAACCAAGATGGGCCTTGGGCATATTGCCTTTGTGCAGGTTACCATCAGCGATACACGTTCTAAAGCCCTGAATGATTTTAACGCAGCCGTTAGAAAAATTCCCGAGGTTACCCAGTGCCATATGATGGCTGCGGGCTTTGATTACCTGCTTAAAGTACGCACCCGTAACATGACAGAATATAGAACAGTCTTGGGGGAAAAAATATCGGCCCTACCCTATGTATCGCACACATCAACCTTTGCTGTGATGGAAACCGTGGTAGACCCGGGTACTGACTAAATACTGGCACTTTACTCTTATATTTCATGTTGTTTACGAAGCAGAGACATGCAAAGTCCTATCAGGACTTTATTACCTACAGGACCTCACGGTGACCGACACAGATAGTACAAGCACACTTATGCAGCTTTATGCAGAAATGGATACTGCAACGCCGATAGACAGCCCATTCCAAAAATACACACACCATTTTTGGCAATGGCGCTATAAAGAAGCGGTTTCCAGCATTGTGTCTCCATTAGATATGGGGGGAGCTGCAATCGAGCCTAAAGCTCTCATAGCTGCCTATAGAACAGCTATTGCCGTATCAGACCCTGCTCAGGCCTTTACGGAAACACTAGCCACGCAGCTAGAGCCTAAAATCAGATTCGAGGTTTTACTCGCTGCCTATAATGTGCTGCCACAAAAAACATTCTTCAGGCTTTTAAAACAGGAAGATACTGCCGCCCATTCTATAAGTGTGTATAGAAATGTCCTCGCGTCACTTGAGTTTTTTTTACACACAAAATTAGAGCATGATACAGCAGCAGCACAGGTGCTGCGCCGATGGAATGCTTCTTCTATCTATACTTCCCTGTTTGAGCTTTTGGAAAACAAACAGCTGCTACACACCGACCCAGAACAGTTTGTTGAAAAGCTCGCTCAGCTTGGGCACGATATAGAACATCCATTCATTCCTTTTTTTGAACCCATAAAGCTGGTGCACTCTATAAAAGGGTATAAAAAATATGCGCGGACAAGCCTTCATAGAAAATACTCTCTACCCGTTCGCTTGGAAAACCTTCACGCCCCGATGGAAAATGAACCAGTGTTTCTTGTGAACGCTGATAAAGTCTACTTTGAAAAATATGCAAAAACCTTTTTAGAATCGTGCGGAAAGTGCGCCAAAAATACGATTGTGCATATAAACTTTATAAATTTTGCAGTTCCAAGCGCAGAAATCAAACAACTAGAGAAAGACTGCCGTGTACGGATCAACACGTCACAAGAAACATTTGATGGCGCCTTAATAGAGATGAAATCATATGCCGTGTTTTCAAGGTACATACATTTGCCTCATTGGCTGCAGGCTTATCCATACCTTGTTATTCTTGACATCGACGGCAAGGCGATCTTTGACCCTAAAGAGTTAGCGTTAATAGGCCCTGGTTCCATTGCATTGAACCGGCCGGAACACGCTGGCTTGCACCAAGAGACCTTTATCTGGAAGGTTTATCATGGTGGTCGCGCTGTATTTCATGCGCCCGCTACTAGCACCGTGAATAATCTGTCCTGTTTTGTGGAAGATGTTTTCTATCGAAGTATCAGAGATAAGACACGCTCATGGTACCTAGACCAGTTAGCGCTTATGTTGATGGCTCTGTCAGAACCAAAACTGGAAGTACAAAAAGCCCCTGCCCTTTTTGACCAGATAAAAAAAAGGTAGCCCGAAAGCTACCTTTTTAAACTTAGATTATGCGCAAGGCTTATGCAGCAGCTTCATCTTCATCAGTGAAAACAGGGCCACTATCTTTGCCTTTAGCGTCTTCATTGCGGTCAACCAGCTCAATCACAGCCATTGGTGCATTATCACCGTGGCGGAAACCAGCTTTCAGAACCCGGGTGTAACCACCAGCGCGCTCTTTGTAGCGGTCAGCAATCTCGTCGAACAGTTTTGAAACAAGTGTTTCATCCTGCAGGCGAGCAATCGCAAGACGACGGTTAGCAAGGCCGCCTTTTTTGCCAAGAGAAATAAGTTTCTCAACAACAGGCGCAAGTTCCTTTGCTTTAGGCAGTGTTGTTACAATCTGCTCATGCTTCAAAAGAGCCTGAGACAGGTTCATAAACAAAGCCTTACGGTGGCTTGCAGTTCTATTCAGTTTACGACCGGCTTTACGGTGACGCATTGTTCTTCTCCAAATTGCCTATCCGGCCTTGCGCCCCAAGACAAACCTTGGGGCATAGTACCGGTAGGTGTCCCTTAAAGGGAGGTTTTAAAACTCTTGCTCAAGTTTCTTGGCAAGTTCTTCGATATTTTCTGGTGGCCAAGCAGGCAATTCCATGCCCAAGCGAAGGCCCATAGAAGCAAGAACTTCTTTAATCTCGTTCAGAGATTTACGGCCAAAGTTTGGAGTACGGAGCATTTCTGCTTCGGTTTTCTGTACCAGATCGCCAATGTAAACGATGTTATCGTTTTTAAGGCAATTCGCGGAACGAACAGAAAGTTCAAGCTCGTCAACTTTGCGAAGCAGCTGGCGGTTGAACGCTGGCTCTTCATCTTCGTCAGACTTGGTTGCTTCTTCTGGTTCGTCAAAGTTCACGAACACAGACAATTGGTCTTGCAAAATACGCGCTGCAAAAGCAACTGCGTCTTCCGGTGTAACCGTACCATCTGTTTCAATGTCCATTGTCAGTTTGTCATAATCAAGGATCTGGCCTTCACGTGTGGCCTCAACCTTGTAGCTGACTTTACGCACAGGGCTATAAAGAGCATCAATTGGAATAAGACCAATTGGCGCATCTTCAGGGCGGTTCCTGTCCGCAGGAACATAGCCTTTGCCTGACGCAACGGTAAGTTCCATATTGAGTGTAGCACCTTCGTCAAGGTGGCAAATTACCAAGTCCTTGTCGAGGATATCAACATCAGCAACTTCGCTGATAGCATTTGCTTTTACTTCACCCGGGCCAGAAGCCGTAAGGTGCAAGCGCTTTGTGCCATCAGAGGTAACACGAATAGGCAATTGCTTGATATTCAGAACCATGTCGGTCACGTCTTCACGTACACCCGGTACGCTTGAGAACTCGTGCAACACGCCTTCAATGTGCAGGCTTGTTACAGCGCCGCCCTGAAGCGATGAGAGCAGCACACGACGAAGGCCATTGCCCAATGTCATGCCATAACCACGCTCAAGCGGTTCTACTACGAGTGTGGCCTTACGCAGGGGATCAGACCCCGGAGTGATTGTAAGACCATTTGGTTTAATAAGTTCTTGCCAGTTTTTCTGGATCACGGTGTAACCCTCATTATTTATGACGCTTTAAAAAATTTAGCGCCCTAGGATTCGCGCCAATACTCTACAACTAACGGCCCAAACAGCAGCCTTATACGCGGCGACGTTTAGGTGGACGGCAGCCATTGTGTGGAATTGGCGTTACGTCACGGATAGAAGAAATCGTGAAGCCAATAGCCTGGAGAGCCCGAAGAGCGCTTTCGCGGCCCGCACCCGGACCCTTCACTTCAACTTCAAGAGCTTTCATGCCATGTTCTTGTGCTTTTTTACCTGCGTCCTCGGCTGCAACCTGCGCTGCATATGGCGTTGATTTCCGAGAACCTTTAAATCCCATCGTGCCAGCAGATGACCAGGAAATGGCATTCCCCTGTACATCAGTGATGGTAATCATTGTGTTATTGAATGATGCGTTAACGTGAGCAACACCATTCGTGATGTTTTTACGCTCACGGCGCTTAATGCGGCTAGTATCTTTTGCCATCTCAATCAGACCTTAATCTATGGAAGCCCTAAACAGCTTGTTAAACTTACTTCTTCTTACCTGCAATCGCGACTGCTTTACCCTTACGAGTACGAGCATTCGTGCTTGTGCGCTGACCGCGTACAGGCAATTTATTACGGTGACGAAGACCACGATATGTCTTCAAATCCATCAACCGCTTAATATTCATCGAAACTTCACGGCGAAGGTCACCCTCAACAGTAAAGTTAGTGTCAATCATCTCACGGATCTGAATTACTTCAGCGTCCGCCAATTCCATAACCCGACGTTCACTTGGGATATTAAGCGCAGAGCAAATACCCTTAGCCGCAGTGCGGCCAATACCGTGAATATACGTCAAAGCGATTTCAACTCGCTTATTGGTCGGAATGTTTACGCCAGATATACGCGCCACGACCATTTCTCCTGATCAAACATGTTCACATCATACAACACAATGCCATAAGACGTGTTGAAGCCGGGGATTATATGAATAAACCCCCGTTCGTCAACCGCCTTCTAGCAGTTTTTACGCGGCCAAGACCGCAGCAATATCTGCAGCAACCTTATCAATGGCTGCCATACCATCAACTTGCTGCAAAATTCCTTTGTTTGCATAGTACGGCAAAACAGGTGCCGTCTGTGCATAATATTCCTCCAAACGCTTGCCAACAGTTTCGGCATTATCGTCAGCACGACGTTTGAATTCAGTACCACCACAATTGTCACAAACCCCAGCCACCTTGGGTTTCAGGTTTGTATCATGGTAACCTTCGTTACATGTTGCACATGTATAACGACCAGCGATGCGGTCTACAAGTGCAGCATCATCAACTTTCATTTCGATCACAGCAGTAAGCTTGCGACCTTCTTCTTTTAGCATTTCATCAAGCGCTTCTGCCTGTGCGACAGTGCGGGGAAAGCCATCAAGAATAAAACCATTTTTGCAGTCATTTTCTTTAATTCGGTCCGCGATAATGCCAATAACGATGTCATCGGACACAAGTTGACCTGCCTGCATTTTTTCTGAAGCCATCTTCCCATAGTGGGTTTTAGCGGCTACAGCAGCCCGCAGCATGTCACCTGTAGACAATTGTACAAGGCCTTTTTCTTTTTCGATCCGCTGGGCCTGTGTGCCCTTGCCTGCGCCCGGAGGGCCAAAAAGAATAATAATCACCTGCGTCCCCCCTTCAGGCGTGTTTTCTTCAACAAGCTTTCGTATTGCTGCGCCATCAAATGAGACTGAATTTGTGACACTGTATCCATCGTTACGTTAACAACGATCAGCAAACTTGTACCACCAAGGTAGAATGGAACAGAAGCCTGACTCATAAGAAGCTCAGGAATAACACATACAAAAGATATATATGCAGCACCGATAACAGTTAATCGCGTCAAGACATAGTCTAAATATTCAGATGTACGCTTGCCGGGGCGAATCCCAGGGATAAAGCCGCCATGTTTTTTAAGGTTATCTGCAGTATCTTCAGGGTTAAACTGAATAGCTGTATAGAAGAAGCAAAAGAAAACAATAAGAGCAATATAAAGCGCAATATAAACAGGCTTTCCTGGCGCGAGTGTTGCCGTGATAAGTGTCAGCCACTCTGGACCGCTTGCCTGATACATACCAACAATAGTTAGCGGCATCAAAAGCAGTGAGCTTGCGAAGATAGGCGGTATAACACCCGCTACGTTGAGCTTCAGCGGCAGGTGCGATTTATCACCTTGGAACACGCGGTTGCCTTGCTGGCGCTTGGGGTACTGGATAACAACGCGGCGTTGCGCACGTTCGCAGAAAACAATAAACCAAACCAAGGCAATAGCGCCAATCAACAGCATTAGTAATATTGTAACAGACAGGCTACCGTTTTGCGTAAGCGTGAAAGCCTGTGCAATATTTCGCGGCAACTCTGAAACAATACCGGCAAAGATAATAAGCGAAATACCGTTACCGATACCACGCTGGGTTATTTGTTCACCGAGCCACATGAGGAACATAGTACCACCAAGCAACGTGATAATGGTGGTCACAATAAAAAAGATACCCGGATCAACAACAACACCAGACTGGCCCTGAAGCCCGCTTGCGACCGCCCAGCCCTGCACAACTGTGAGGAGAACAGTACCATAGCGTGTCATCTGGTTGATCTTTTTGCGCCCTTGCTCGCCTTCCTTCTTCCACCCCGCTAAGGTTGGATTCATGGTCGTCAAGAGCTGCATGATAATTGATGCCGAGATATAAGGCATGATACCAAGCATGATAATGGAGGTCCGCTGCAAAGCACCACCAGAGAAAGTGTTGATAATATCAACAAATCCACCACCAAGGTTTGCAAACATACGACTAACCGCGTCCGCATCTATCCCTGGAATAGGAATATATGAGCACAGCCGGTACACAACAAGTGCACCAAGCGCGAACAATATACGCTTCTTCAGCTCCTCGGCTTTACCGAAGGAAGATAAGCTTATATTGGACGCGAGTTGTTCAGCAGCAGAAGCCATAGACTGTCAAAGCCCCTTATCAGTCTTATATCTCGACATTAAATGATTTATGCAAGCGTAACTTTACCGCCAGCTTTTTCAACAGCTTCTATTGCACCCTTAGATGCGCCAGTCACAGTTATATCTACTTTCGCAGAAAGCTCGCCTTTCGCTAGCAAACGAACACCATCAACCACTCGACCAATCAAACCAGATTCAACGAGAACATCAACAGTGATTGCCTTTTTTGCATCCAGCTTCTTATCATCGATCGCCTTTTGCAAACGACCAAGGTTAAGAACCTGAAAATCTTTTTTGTTAAGGCTTTTAAAACCACGCTTAGGCAAGCGACGGAAGATAGGCATTTGACCGCCTTCAAAACCGTTGATCGCAACACCAGAGCGTGCTTTCTGACCTTTATGACCGGAACCAGCAGTTTTACCTTTGCCGGAACCGATACCACGACCAACACGAGTGCGGCTTACGCGGGCACCGTTGTTGTCACGAAGTTCATTGAGTTTCATTTCATCTCTCCAAAACGCTGGCGTTACTCAACAACGCGCACAAGGTGGTGCACTTTGTTGATCATGCCGCGCACAGAAGGAGTATCCTCCAGAACGCGCGTTCTGTTCATTTTGTTAAGGCCAAGACCAACAAGTGTTTCACGCTGGTCTTTCTTACGGCGTATCGGGCTCGCAATTTGCGTGACCGTTACAGTTGCTTTTTTATCCGCAGCCATCTGATATTACTCCGCCTGATCAGCAGCTTCACTTGTCGCATCATCACCAGAGGCAACTTTAACATCGCCACGACGTGCTACAATATCAGCAACTTTCTTGTTCCGTTTGGCAGCAATCTGACGTGGTGAGTTTTGATTTTTCAAAGCATCAAACGTTGCACGCACCATGTTATATGGGTTTGCAGAGCCTTGAGATTTCGTTACCACATCCTGAACACCAAGCGCGTCGAATACAGCGCGCATTGGGCCACCAGCGATGATACCTGTACCAGCAGAAGCTGTACGCAGCAACACTTTACCAGCGCCGTGACGGCCATTGATATCGTGGTGCAACGTTCTGCCTTCACGCAGAGGTACACGGATCATGTTTTTCTTAGCAGCTTCTGTTGCCTTACGAATGGCTTCAGGAACCTCACGGGCCTTACCATTACCAAAGCCAACACGGCCACGTTGGTCACCAACTACTACAAGAGCAGCAAAACCAAAGCGACGGCCACCTTTAACAACCTTGGCCACACGGTTAATGTGGACAAGCTTTTCAATCAGTTCACTTTCTTCGCGATTGCGTTCTGGGCGTGCCATTGGACATCCTTTTCCTTTTCAAGCCTAGAAGTTCAAGCCGCCATCACGCGCTGCATCTGCCAGTGCCTTGACGCGGCCGTGGTACAGAAAACCACCCCGATCAAACACGACTGATTCAACGCCTGCGGCCTTGGCTCGCTCGGCAATCAATTTACCAACCTTGGCAGCTGCTTCTTTATTAGGAGCAGAGCCTTTGAGATCTTTGTCCAGTGTGGACGCAGCAGCAAGAGTAGCACCTTTTACGTCATCAATGACTTGTGCATAGATATGCTGGTTAGTCCTGTGGACTGAAAGACGTGGCCGCCCGCCGCAATTTTTCTTAAGTTGCGTACGGTTGCGCTGGCGACGCCGTTCAAAGTTTGTAGCATTAGAGGCCATTTTGGACACCCATTACTTCTTCTTACCTTCCTTGCGGAAGATATATTCGCCAGCGTACTTAATACCCTTGCCTTTGTAAGGCTCTGGTTTACGGAACTCGCGAATTTTAGCTGCTGTTTCACCGACCTGTTGTTTGTCGATACCGGAAATAACGACCGTCGTCTGATCAGGCGTCTCAATTTTGATGCCTTCAGGGATCGGAAAGTCGATATCATGGCTATAACCCAACTGAAGGTTCAGTGAGGAGCCTTTCATTTGTGCACGGTAACCAACACCGCTGATTTCAAGACGCTTACTGAAACCATCAGTAACACCCTCAACCAGGTTGGAAACCATTGTACGCTGCATGCCCCACATAGAGCGTGCACGTTTTGTGTCGTTTATAGGTTTTACAACAATACCACTATCATCCTGAGTAACCGTTACTTCAGGAACAAATGACATTGCCATTTCACCCTTAGGGCCTTTTACCGTGAGGTCCGCGCCGTTTAAGGAAACGGTCACACCAGACGGAATCGCCACTGGTTTTTTACCGATACGGGACATAGCTTCTCCCTTTCCTTAGAATACGGTGCAAAGCACTTCGCCGCCCACATTGCCCTCACGCGCTTCAGCGTCAGAGAGCACACCTTTCGGAGTGGAAACGATCGAAATACCAAGGCCGTTGTGAACACGAGGCAGATCACCAACAGAACTATAGACACGACGGCCAGGTGTAGACACACGGTTAATCGTGCGAATAACAGGCTCACCTTCGTGATATTTAAGTTCAATAGACAGCGTGGCTTTGTTGCCTTCGCTATCAGTGCGAGTATAGCCGCGAATGTAACCTTCACGCTCAAGAACATCCAGAATACGCTGGCGTGTTTTTGAAGCGGGCGATGCAACAACAGTTTTACGAGCTTGCAAACCGTTGCGGATACGGGTCAGCATATCGCCGATAGGATCAGTCATCGACATGAGCGTTCCCCCTTACCAGCTTGATTTTACAATGCCAGGAATTTTACCTGCGGAACCAAGTTCCCTCAGGGCAATCCGTGACATTTTGAATTTACGATAATAACCGCGTGGACGACCAGTTACGTCGCAGCGATTACGAAGACGCGTTGCTGCGCCGTTACGAGGCATAGCAGCAAGTTGCAGCGAAGCAAGCCAACGCTCGTCATCAGGAAGGTTCTTATCAGAAGCCTTCGCTTTAAGACTAGCACGCTTACCAGCGTATTTAGCAACAAGCTTTTCACGCCGTTCGTTTTTGTTTATGGCACTCTTTTTAGCCATGTCAAAACCCTCCAGCCGTTACTTTTTAAACGGCATGTCAAAACCAGCGAGAAGCGCACGCGCTTCATCATCGGTCTGAGCCGTGGTGCAGATAATAATGTCCATCCCGCGAACCTGATCAATTTGATCATAGTTGATTTCTGGGAAGACGATTTGTTCCTTCAGGCCAAGCGCATAGTTGCCGCGACCGTCAAATGACTTAGGATTAACACCCTGAAAGTCACGGATACGTGGCATTGCGATCGTAATAAGGCGATCAAGAAACTCG
The DNA here is from genome assembly GCF_015240255.1 of Kordiimonas pumila. NCBI lineage: Bacteria > Pseudomonadati > Pseudomonadota > Alphaproteobacteria > Kordiimonadales > Kordiimonadaceae > Kordiimonas > Kordiimonas pumila. The sequence goes on along the minus strand of NZ_CP061205.1, from coordinate 2,017,476 downwards.
TACATGCGCTCACCGCGCAGCGTTACTTTAGCGCCGATAGGCATGCCTTCACGCAGCTTAAAGCTGGCGATAGATTTGCGCGCACGAGTTATTACAGGCTTCTGGCCAGCAATCGCAGCGATTTCCTCAGCTGCTTTTGTAACCTTTTTCTTGTCCTGCACACCGTCACCAACACCCATGTTGATTACGATCTTGTCCAGCTTAGGAACCTGCATAGGGTTTTTATAGCCAAACGTCTCTTGCAAAGATGCCTTAACTTTTTCTTCGTAATTAACGCGAAGACGTGGCAATACTTTAGCCATCAATCATCTCCCCGGATTTCTTAGCAAAACGAACTTTTTTGCCGTCTTCCAGAACTTTGAAACCAACACGGGTTGGAGCGCCATCCTTAGGATCTTCAATCATAAGGTTTGACATCTGAATCGCAGACTCTTTTGTCTCGATACCACCCGCACTCACCTGCGTAGGACGGTTATGCTTTTTAACAAGGTTTACACCCTGTACAATTGCACGACCTTCTTTCGGCAGAACAGATGTGATTTCGCCGCGCTTGCCTTTATCTTTACCGGCAATCACAACGACCTTGTCACCTTTTTTAAGCTTAGCGGCCATTATAACACCTCCGGTGCAAGCGAAATGATCTTCATATGCTTCTTTGCACGCAGTTCACGAACAACCGGGCCAAAAATACGTGTACCGATTGGTTCATGGTTTTTATTAACAAGAACAGCTGCATTGTTGTCGAAACGAATGGTAGTACCATCGCCACGACGAACTTCTTTAGCTGTGCGAACGATAACGGCACGATGCACGTCACCCTTCTTGACACGACCCCGAGGGATCGCCTCTTTGACAGAGACAACAATAATGTCGCCAACTCCAGCAGTCTTACGCTTAGATCCACCAAGGACCTTAATGCACTGCACCCTCTTGGCCCCGGAGTTATCCGCCACGTCGAGGTTGGTTTGCATCTGAATCATGGGTTACACCCTTTAAATAATACCAGAGGACAGAAAAACGATGAAGCCTTAAGCTTCACCGCCAACTACCCGCCAAGTCTTTAGTTTCGAGAGGGGGCGACATTCTTCAATTCGAACGTTTTCCCCAACTTGAATTTGGTTGCTCTCATCATGAGCGTGGTACTTCTTAGAGCGTCGAATAATTTTGTCAAGCAAAGGATGCTTGATACGACGTTCTACTTTAACAATTACAGTTTTTTCGCCTTTTGTGCTTACAACTGTTCCTTGTAGAATACGCTTTGGCATGGGTTTACTCCTTACGCCTCAGCCTGTTCGCTTAACAACGTTTTGATCCGCGCAACATCACGGCGAATCTCACGAACGCGAGCAGTATTTTCCAATTGACCGGCCGCTGCCTGAAAACGCAGATTAAACTGCTCTTTTTTCAAACCGACTAGCTCTTCGCGGAGCTCGTCTTGCGACTTGGCACGTAAATCTGATGCCTTCATTGTCTTCACTCCGCTTCTAGTGCATCCGCTCAACGATGCGAGTTGCAACGGCTAGCTTTGCAGCTGCCCTTTCAAACGCACCACGAGCGAGTTCTTCTGAAACACCATCGATCTCGAACATGATCCGGCCAGGCTTGACCTTACATACCCAACGATCAACAGAACCTTTACCTTTACCCATCCGAACTTCGGTTGGCTTCGCCGTTACAGGCACATCTGGGAAGATGCGGATCCATACTTTGCCTGACCGTTTCATATGACGGTTCATAGCACGACGAGCAGCTTCGATCTGACGAGCTGAGATACGGCCAGGTGCAGTCGCTTTAAGACCAAACTGACCGAAATTAAGTGTTGTTCCGCCCTTGGCATCGCCATGGATCCGGCCCTTATGAGCCTTACGGAACTTTGTACGCTTCGGTTGCAACATTGTATGCCGCTCCTATCACTTGCGTCCCAGCCTAACGGCGGGACGGACCACCCTGACTTTGAACTTCGTTTGCGCGACGCTCATGAGCCATTGGATCATGTTCCATAATCTCGCCCTTGAAGACCCATACTTTCATACCGCAAATGCCGTATGCAGTTAGAGCTTCAGAGGTACCATAATCGATATCTGCACGTAGTGTGTGCAGCGGCACGCGGCCTTCACGGTACCATTCAGTACGAGCGATTTCAGCGCCACCCAAGCGGCCAGCACAGTTAATACGAATGCCACCAGCACCGAGGCGAATAGCGCTTTGTACAGCGCGTTTCATCGCACGGCGGAAAGCAACACGACGCTCAAGCTGCTGGGCAATGCCATCAGCAATAAGTTTCGCATCAATTTCAGGCTTCCGCACTTCAACGATATTGAGGCTTACATCAGAGTTCGTAAGCTTCGCAATGCGTTGACGCATCTTCTCAATGTCAGCACCCTTTTTACCGATGATAACACCCGGACGAGCCGAATATATCGTTACACGGCATTTTTTAGCCGGGCGTTCGATAATAACTTTGGAAATGCCAGCCTGAGAAAGTTCTTTAAATACGAATTTACGTATTTTCAGATCTTCATGCAGCATCGTGCCGTATTCTTTACCGTCAGCATACCAGCGCGAATCCCAGGTGCGGTTCACACCAAGGCGCAGACCAATCGGGTTTACTTTCTGACCCATTATGCAGTCTCCTCAACTTCACGCACAACAATGCGCAGACGACTGAACGGCTTAACGATCTTACCAGTACGACCACGAGCACGAGCGCGGAACCGTTTCATGGTAAGCGCTTTACCCACAGTTGCTTCAGCAACAACGAGGCTGTCCACATCCAGATTGTGGTTATTTTCTGCGTTTGCAATTGCAGACTGCAGAACCTTTTTAACTTCTATCGCAGAACGACGGCGGTTAAAGCTCAGAGCATTGAGTGCCTTTTCCACCTTCATACCACGGATAGTGGCTGCGACCAGATTTAACTTCTGGGCAGAGCCGCGAAGCATGGTAGCTGTAGCTACTGCTTCATTATCCGCCAAACGGCGTTTTGCAGATTCCTTACCCACGGGTTACTTCCTCTTCGCTTTTTTATCAGCCGCGTGACCATAGTAAGTCCGCGTTGGTGCAAATTCACCAAGCTTGTGACCAACCATGTCATCGCTCACATACACAGGGATGAACTTTTGCCCGTTGTAGACATTGAATGTCAGCCCTACGAAGTTCGGCAGAATTGTAGACCTGCGAGACCAGGTCTGAATTACTACTGAAGACTTTCCGCTTTCCAGAGCCGCTTCCACCTTCTTGAGAAGGTGCATGTCCACGAAGGGGCCTTTCCATACTGAACGTGCCATAATGGAAACTCCTTATCGTTTCTTGCGCTCGTGGCGCGAACGGATGATAAGTTTGTCGGTCGCTTTATTTGACCGAGTTTTCTTACCTTTTGTTGGTTTACCCCAAGGTGTAACCGGATGGCGACCCCCTGAAGTCCGGCCTTCACCACCACCATGTGGGTGATCCACAGGGTTCATGGCAACACCACGAACACTTGGACGACGACCGAGCCAACGATTCCGACCCGCTTTAGCGAGCTTAATGTTTTGATTGTCTGGGTTTGATACTGCGCCAACCGTTGCGACACATTCGCCACGAACAACACGTACCTCACCCGATGAAAGGCGAATCTGAGCGTAACCACGGTCACGACCAATAAGCTGAGCGTAAGCACCAGCAGAACGGGCAATCTGACCACCTTTACCAGCTTTCAGTTCCACATTGTGAATGATGGTACCGATAGGCATGTTAGAAAGTGGCATCACATTACCAGGCTTCACATCGACCTTTTCGCCAGCAATAACTTGATCGCCAGGTGCAAGACGCTGTGGTGCCAGGATGTAAGCCAGTTCACCGTCTTCGTATTTAATAAGCGCAATAAAAGCTGTGCGGTTTGGATCGTACTCAAGACGTTCAACCGTTGCCGTCACATTCCACTTTGTGCGTTTAAAATCAACCATCCGGTATGTACGCTTATGACCACCACCACGGCGACGTGCTGTGATACGGCCTTTATTATTGCGACCACCAGATTTGGTTAAACCTTCTGTTAGCGCTTTTACAGGCTTACCCTTATGCAGACCTTCACGGTCTACAAGGATCAGGCCGCGCTGTGCAGGGGTAACCGGTTTATATTGCTTTAATGCCATCGGTTACACTCCTGTCGTCACATCAATGCTATGACCTTCAGCCAAGGTAACCATCGCTTTTTTGAATTCGGCGCGTTTGCCGATTACACCGCGAAAACGTTTAACCTTGCCTTCCTGACGTAGCGTGTTGACTTTTTTCACTTTCACAGAAAAAAGCGCTTCAACTGCAGCTTTAATCTCAGGCTTAGATGCGTCGATCGCAACTTTGAAAGTGATCTGGTTATTTTCAGAACCAAGTGTAGCTTTCTCAGTAATCACCGGGCTCTTGATGACATCATAATGCTTTATCGCAGTCATTTGAGCCTCTCCCCAAGTTTCTCAACGGCTGCAGTTGTCAGAACAAGTGTGTCACGACGAAGAATGTCATACACATTTGCACCCTGACTTGGCAGCACATCGATGTTTGGAATGTTAGACGCAGCGCGTTTGAAGTTTTCATTCACTTCAATGCCGTCAACAAACAGAGCGTTTACAAGACCAAGCTTCTCGAGCTTTGCTTTCAACTCTTTTGTTTTACCGTCTTTAAGTTCCGCTACATCAACAATGATCAATTTACCTTCAGCTTGTTTTGAAGATAAAGCACTCTTCAAACCCAGCTTGCGGATTTTTTTAGGCAGATCAAAGCCATGATCACGAGGGATTGGGCCAAAGGCGCGACCACCACCGATAAAGATGTTTGAACGGCGGTCACCATGGCGTGCACCACCACCACCTTTTTGGCGGCCAAACTTTTTACCAGTGCGGGCAATATCAGAACGGAATTTCACTGCGTGAGTTCCTGCCCTGCGTTTTGCAAGCTGCCAGTTAACAACACGGTGCAGGATATCTGCACGTGCTGCAACGCCGAAGATAGCTTCATCTAGATCGATGTCACCAGCTTTTTTGGCGTCTAATGTAAGAATATCCGTCTTCATGACGCTTATTCCTTATTGTCTTCAGCAGCGTCAGCTGCCGGTGCTTCAGCGGGAGCTTCAACCGCCGCTTCTACGCTAGGCGCAGCAGCTTCAGTTTTGGCAGGCGCACGGAATGCTGCCGGCATTGGCAGGCCTTCCGGAGCAGCTTTTTTCGCAGCGTCAGAAATCAGCACCCAGCTCTCTTTAGAACCAGGAATACCGCCCTTAACGAGGATAAGCCCCTCTTCAACACGAGTTTCTACAATTTCAAGGCTCTGAACTGTTGTGCGGTGATCACCAAGGTGACCCGCCATCTTCTTGCCCTTGAATACGCGGCCCGGATCTTGACACTGACCGGTAGAACCATGCGAACGGTGCGATACAGACACACCGTGCGATGCACGAAGACCACCAAAGTTATGGCGTTTCATGGCACCCGCAAAACCTTTACCCTTAGAGGCGCCAACAACGTCTACACGCTGGCCAATCAGGAAATGGTCCGCAGTTAATTCTGCACCAACTTCTACAAGAGCATCTTCAGCAACACGAAATTCAGCGATCTTTGCTTTTGGCTCTACTTCAGCCTTAGCAAAATGACCACGTTGTGCCTTGGATACATTTTTCACTTTACGGGCACCGGCACCAAGTTGAAGAGCCGTGTAACCATCTTTTTCTGTCGTACGCTGAGCAACAACCTGACAGCTATCAAGCTGCAGAACTGTTACTGGTACATGCTGACCTGCATCATTAAATATGCGTGTCATGCCGAGCTTTTTTGCAATCAAACCTGTACGCATGGGTCTTATCCTTGCAGCTTGATTTCAACATCAACACCAGCAGCTAGGTCGAGCTTCATCAGCGCGTCCACTGTCTGCGGAGTTGGGTCAACAATATCGAGCAAGCGTTTGTGCGTGCGCATTTCGAACTGTTCACGTGACTTTTTGTTCACGTGTGGACCACGAAGAACTGTGAACTTTTCGATCTGAGTTGGCATCGGGATAGGACCGCGAACCATGGCGCCCGTACGCTTTGCCGTATTAGCGATTTCACCAGTTGCTTGGTCAAGCACACGGTGGTCAAAAGCCTTCAGGCGGATGCGAATATTTTGCGCTTCCATTGATCTTACACCTTTAAAACGGCGCTGAAATAAATTCCAGCGCCTGGTTTATTCTACTATTCGATGATTTTCGCAACGACGCCAGCACCTACGGTACGGCCACCTTCACGGATCGCAAAGCGCAGACCTTCATCCATTGCAATCGGTGCAATCAGCTGAACTGTCAGGTTTACGTTATCACCAGGCATTACCATCTCTGTACCCTCAGGCAGCTCAACCGTGCCTGTTACGTCTGTCGTACGGAAATAGAACTGTGGACGATAGTTCGCGAAAAACGGCGTGTGACGGCCACCCTCATCTTTTGTCAGAATATAGGTTTCTGCTGTGAACTTCGTGTGCGGCGTAATCGAACCAGTGTGTGCCAGAACCTGACCACGCTCGATATCGTCACGTGCAACACCCCGGAGAAGGGCACCAATGTTGTCGCCAGCCTGACCTTGGTCAAGAAGCTTGCGGAACATCTCTACACCTGTAACCGTTGTTTTCTTCGTGGCGTTGATACCGACAATCTCGATCTCTTCACCAACTTTAACAATACCACGCTCAACACGGCCTGTCGCAACTGTACCACGACCAGAAATCGAGAACACATCCTCAACTGGCATCAGGAAAGCACCGTCAACAGCACGCTCTGGCATTGGAATATAGTCATCAACAGCCTGCATCAGCTCAAGAATCTTATTCTTGCCGATCTCGTCATCGCGGCCTTCAAGCGCTGCAAGCGCTGAACCTGCAATCACAGGAATGTCGTCGCCTGGGAAATCATACGCTGACAGAAGCTCGCGAATCTCCATCTCAACAAGCTCAAGAAGCTCTTCGTCGTCAACCTGGTCAACTTTGTTCATGAACACAACAAGCGCTGGAACACCTACTTGGCGTGCAAGCAGAATGTGCTCACGCGTTTGGGGCATCGGGCCATCAGCCGCATTCACAACCAATATGCCGCCATCCATCTGCGCTGCACCCGTGATCATGTTCTTCACATAGTCAGCGTGACCTGGGCAATCAACGTGCGCATAGTGACGGTTCTTCGTCTCATACTCAACGTGCGCCGTAGAAATCGTGATACCGCGCTCACGCTCCTCAGGGGCCTTGTCAATGTTATCAAATGATACGGCCTTGCTGAAACCTTCATCAGCAAGAACCTTTGTAATCGCCGCTGTCAACGTTGTCTTGCCATGGTCAACGTGACCAATCGTGCCTACGTTACAGTGCGGCTTATTACGCTCAAACTTCTCTTTTGCCATTTTAACTACCTTTCTATCGGCCCTTGTTTACCAAGGGATCCATAATAGCGTTGTTTTTCTTGTTTATTACCCTGCAAGCTTTGCTTTAAGTTCTTCAGCAACTGCTTGTGGGACTGCATCATAATGGTCGAACTGCATAGTGAACTGCGCCCGGCCTTGTGAGAAAGAGCGAAGCTCATTCACATAACCAAACATGTTCGCCAGCGGCACCATTGCATTGATGACCGAGTTCGGACCACGGGTTTCAGAACCCTGAATCTGACCACGGCGCTTATTCAGATCGCCGATAACATCACCCATATAATCATCAGGCGTTACCACTTCGACCTTCATAATTGGCTCTAGCAGTCGAATACCTGCTTTAGAAGCCGCCTCTCTTGTTGCACCACGACCCGCGATCTCAAACGCCAGAACGCTCGAATCCACATCGTGATAAGCACCATCAATCAGGCGCACAGAGAAATCGATGATCGGGAAGCCGATCAGAGCACCGCTCTCAGCGATGTCCTTGATACCCTTTTCAACACCTGGGATGTATTCTTTAGGAATGTTACCGCCCTTGATTTCGTCTTTAAACTGAAATCCTGAGCCACGCTCGCCAGGGGTAACAACCATTTTCACGCGACCAAACTGTCCAGAACCACCAGACTGTTTCTTGTGCGTGTAATCAACTTCAACTTCTTTAGCAAAGCTCTCGCGGTATGCAACCTGAGGCGCACCCACATTACACTCAACCTTAAACTCGCGGCGCATACGATCAACAAGAATATCAAGGTGCAATTCACCCATTCCCGCAATCACAGTTTGACCTGATTCCTCATCAGAAGACACGCGGAAAGATGGATCCTCAGCCGCAAGGCGGTTCAAGGCAATGCCCATTTTCTCTTGGTCAGCTTTAGTTTTAGGTTCAACAGCAACCTCAATAACAGGCTCAGGGAATTCCATACGCTCCAGAATGACCTGACTATTGATCGCACAAAGCGTGTCACCTGTTGTTGTAGACTTCAGACCAGCCAAGGCAATAATATCACCGGCGCGAGCTTCTTTAACGTCTTCGCGGCTGTTAGCGTGCATTTCAAGCATGCGGCCAACCTTTTCTTTACGCTGCTTCACAGAGTTCATGACCTGTGTACCAGTTTCAAGAATACCAGAATAAACGCGGCAGAATGTTAGCGAGCCAACAAACGGGTCGTTCATAATTTTGAACGCAAGAGCAGCAAGCGGCTCATCGTCAGTTGAATGACGCACAATTTCTTTTTCGATATCATGCGCGTCCACACCATTAATCGCCTCAACGTCCGTTGGGGCAGGCATGAAATCAACAACAGCATCAAGAAGCGGCTGAACACCTTTGTTTTTAAAGGCTGTACCATTCAATACCGGAACGAAAAGACCCTTAACTGTACCGCGACGAATAGCTTTTTTCAGCTCTTCTTCGGTAAGCTCTTCACCTTCAAGATATTTTTCCATCAAAGCTTCGTCAGCTTCAACAGCAGTCTCGATCATTTCAAGACGAGCAACTTCAGCAGCTTCAAGCAATTCCGGGCGAATATCTACATATTCGTAAGACGCGCCAAGATCTTCACCCTTCCAAAGAACTTCCTTGAAACGGATCAGGTCAATCAAACCCTCATATTCAGATTCCGCACCAATCGGCAACTGAATGAGAAGCGCTTTAGCCCCCAGGCGCTCCCTGATCATGCTGACACAGCGATCAAAGTTTGCCCCCATACGGTCCATCTTGTTAACGAAACACATACGCGGCACGCCGTAACGGTCAGCCTGACGCCACACCGTCTCTGATTGCGGCTCAACACCTGCAACAGAATCGAATACAGCTACAGCACCATCTAGCACACGCAAAGAACGCTCAACCTCAATTGTGAAGTCAACGTGACCCGGCGTATCAATGATATTAATGCGGTGATCTTTCCAGAAACAAGTTGTAGCAGCAGACGTGATCGTAATCCCGCGCTCCTGCTCTTGTTCCATCCAGTCCATAGTCGCGCCGCCATCGTGCACTTCGCCAATTTTGTGGCTACGGCCTGTATAATAGAGAATACGTTCTGTTGTCGTAGTTTTACCCGCATCAATGTGTGCCATGATGCCGATATTACGATAACGATTAAGTGGCGTTCTGCGTGCCATGGAACCAGTCCCTTACCTAACTTACCAACGGTAGTGTGAAAATGCTTTGTTCGCGTCAGCCATTTTGTGCGTATCTTCACGCTTTTTAACGGCAGAACCACGACTATTCGCAGCATCAAGCAGTTCACCAGACAGGCGATCCACCATAGTTGTTTCATTGCGCTTCCGGGCAGCATCGATGAGCCAGCGAATTGCAAGCGCCTGAGCACGCTCACTGCGTACCTCAACAGGCACCTGATACGTTGCACCACCTACACGGCGTGAACGTACCTCAATCGCAGGCTTAACATTATCAAGTGCTTCATGAAAAAGCCCAAGAGGCTCAGACTTGGCACGGCTTTCGATTTTATCGAAAGCACCATATACGATACGCTCAGCTACTGATTTTTTACCATCCAACATCAGGCTGTTCATGAACTTTGTCAGAACCTTATCACCAAACTTTGGATCAGGCAGTACTTCGCGTTTTTCTGCTTTATGACGACGAGACATGCGGTCTTCCTCTCAAACTTACTTCGGACGCTTCGTGCCGTATTTCGAACGGCTACGGCGACGATCTGCAACACCCTGGGTATCAAGCACACCACGAAGAGTGTGGTAGCGAACACCAGGTAAGTCTTTCACACGACCACCACGAATCAGGACAACAGAGTGCTCCTGAAGGTTATGGCCTTCACCAGGAATATAGGAAGTAACCTCATGACCATTCGAAAGGCGCACGCGCGCAACCTTACGAAGTGCCGAGTTTGGCTTCTTTGGTGTCGTTGTATAAACACGTGTACACACGCCGCGCTTTTGCGGACATGCTTCAAGCGCAGGCACTTTATTGTGCACTGGCTTTGATTTGCGCGGCTTACGCACAAGTTGGTTAATGGTAGGCATTCTTTTTCCTTGCCGTTTTTCTCTGTCACCATCACCCGAAAGACTCGTTTTACATGCAGCAAAACCACCTACATCGGAATACTACCCACTCCGATGAGGCCATTCGGGATTACAAATTTAACTCTCTTAGTCAGAAAACCGCAGCGTCTAACCGGGATTCGGTTACCACCAGCGCTCTGACGAGGTGCGCTTACTACAGCGAAACAGAAGCAACGTCAACGAAAAAAGAGTGCCCTACCCTATATATTAGTGACAAGGGGCTAATTTGCATAAATGTAGCTTCTGCCAGCTTTTACCTAACTTACTCAAAAAAGAAAACCCCACAGCTTTTATGATTCCAGAGAACACCTGAATATCCATATTTCACCCTATAGCGGGCTTCCCTGCTCTTTTCAGCTTCACTTAGAAATGGCAACAAAAAAGGCTCGCCGCAGCGAGCCTTTTTACTATCATTAACTATTGGTCGGTAATTTAAGCTTCAGCACCTGAGGCATCAGCCGTTGCGGCAGCAAACTCTGCCTCAGCGCTTGCCATAGGATCATTAGCCTTTGCTTGCTCTTCTGTTGCAATCTGATCGCGTTTCAGAGCTTCATGGCGCAGACGGTTCACAACCGCACCCGTACCTGCAGGAATAAGGCGACCAACAATCACGTTCTCTTTCAGGCCAACAAGTTTGTCTTTCTTACCAGCAACAGAAGCTTCTGTCAGAACGCGTGTCGTTTCCTGGAAGGATGCAGCAGAGATAAAGCTACGTGTCTGCAAGCTGGCTTTTGTGATACCCAATAGAATTGGGAAGCCTTTAGCTGGTAGACGACCTTCTTTTTCGAGCTTGGTATTATAGATTTCAAACTCTTCACGCTCAACCTGCTCACCCGGCAGATAGGTGCTATCACCAGAAGATGTAATTTCAACCTTCTGCAACATTTGACGAACAATAACTTCAATGTGTTTATCGTTAATCTTCACACCTTGCAGACGGTAAACATCCTGCACTTCTTTAACCAGATAGTTAGCAAGAGCTTCAACGCCCATAACCTGCAAAATATCGTGAGGTGCTGGGTTGCCATCAATCAGATACTCACCCTTCTGGATGAAGTCGCCTTCCTGAATGGTAATGTGCTTGCCTTTTTGCACCAGATATTCAACTGGCTCGCCTTCAGATTCGTCGCGAGGACGAATTGTAATCCGACGTTTGTTTTTGTAGTCACGGCCAAACTCAACAATACCGTCGATATCAGCAATAACCGCACAGTCTTTCGGACGACGTGCTTCAAACAGCTCGGCCACACGAGGCAGACCACCAGTAATATCCTTGGTCTTAGCAGCTTCCCGAGGAATACGGGCAATAACATCACCAGCCTGAACATGACGGCCATCTTCAACAGACAGGATGGCATCAACAGACAGGAAGTAGCGTGCCTCTGTACCGTTTGCCAGCTCAACAACCTGATCGTCTTTATCACGCAGTGTAATACGCGGACGGAGATCAGCACCTTTTGGAGCAGAGCGCCAATCAGTCACAACCTTGGTTGCAATACCAGTGCCCTCGTCAACAACTTCTTTAACTGAAGTTCCTTCAACAAGATCAACCAGACGTACCGTACCAGTTTGCTCGGTGATGATTGGAATGGTATAAGGATCCCATTCCGCAAGTTTTTCACCTTTAACAACCTGATGACCCTCGTCCTTGAACAGGTGCGAGCCATATGCAAGACGGTGTTTCGCGCGGTCACGGCCTTCGTCATCAACAATGACAACTTCCATGTTCCGACTCATAACAATCTTGCGGCCCTTGCTGTCTTCGATAACATTACGGTTATCAATACGCACAGTACCATCAGCTGATGATTCAATCGCAGACTCAGCGTTCACCGTTGCAGCACCACCAATATGGAATGTACGCATTGTAAGCTGTGTACCTGGCTCACCGATAGACTGAGCTGCAATAACACCAACAGCCTCCCCCATATTGACAGGTGTACCACGCGCAAGATCACGGCCATAACATTTGCCGCACGTACCGCCTTTGGTTTCACATGTCAGCACTGACCGGATTTTCACTTCGCCAAGACCCGCTGTTTCAACAGCGTCAGACTTAACCTCGTCAAGAAGCTCGCCTGCTTCAAAAAGAAGCTTACCTGTCACAGGGTGTTTAATATCATTAGAAAGGCAGCGGCCAAGGATACGCTCGGCAAGAGGTACAAGAACGTCGCCGCCCTCAGACACTTCTGTTACCGTAATACCGTTATGAGTACCGCAGTCTTCTTCAACAATCACACAGTCCTGCGATACGTCAACCAAACGACGTGTCAGGTACCCTGAGTTCGCAGTCTTGAGGGCTGTATCAGCAAGACCCTTACGCGCACCGTGAGATGAGTTGAAATACTCAAGAACTGATAGGCCTTCTTTAAAGTTAGAGATAATTGGTGTTTCAATAATCTCGCCAGAAGGTTTTGCCATCAAGCCGCGCATACCAGCAAGCTGCTTCATCTGTGCAGCGGAACCCCGTGCACCTGAGTGTGCCATCATGTAAACAGAGTTCATATCGCTTTGACGACCTGTGTCATCAATCGTTGTACGCTCCATTTCTTTCATCATTGCTTCGGCAACTTTATCACCACACTGCGCCCAAGCATCAACAACCTTGTTGTACTTCTCGCCTTGTGTGATCAGGCCGTCCTGATACTGCTCTTCAAACTCTTTCACGATCGTTTTTGTATCTTCAACCAATTTGATCTTGGCATCAGGGATGATCATGTCGTCTTTACCGAAGGAAATACCCGCAGTACATGCACGTTTAAAGCCCTCGCCCATAATACCATCAGCAAAGAGTACAGTTTGTTTCTGTCCACAGTGACGATAAACAACGTCAATAACCTCAGTAACCTCTTTCTTCGTCAATTGACGGTTAATGAGGCTGAAAGGTACCTTCGGGTGTTTCGGCAAGTGACGCGCAAGCAGCATACGGCCTGGTGTAGTTTCCGCCCGAATGAACTTCGGATTACCATCGTTATCAACTGTTTCAACTCGAGCAATAATTTTGGTATTAAGTGTAATAGTTTTGCTATCGAGTGCGAATTGAATTTCATCAAAGTCAGCAAATGACTTGCCTTCACCCACATCACCCTGACGCATGCTGGTCATATAATAAAGACCCAGTACGATATCCTGTGACGGCACAATGATAGGCTTACCGTTTGCAGGAGACAGAATGTTGTTTGTAGACATCATCAACACACGTGCTTCAAGCTGTGCCTCAATGGAGAGCGGTACGTGAACCGCCATCTGGTCACCATCAAAGTCAGCGTTAAAGGCCGCACAAACAAGCGGGTGCAACTGAATAGCTTTACCTTCAATCAGAACTGGTTCAAACGCCTGAATGCCAAGACGGTGCAATGTCGGTGCACGGTTCAACATTACCGGGTGTTCACGAATAACCTCATCAAGGATATCCCAAACTTCACGGCGTTCTTTTTCAACCAGTTTTTTCGCAGCTTTAATTGTTGTCGCAATACCTTTGCGGTCAAGGCGCGAATAGATAAACGGCTTGAATAGCTCAAGCGCCATTTTCTTCGGCAGGCCACACTGGTGCAGTTTCAATTCAGGACCAACCACGATCACGGAACGGCCAGAATAGTCAACCCGTTTACCAAGAAGGTTCTGACGGAAACGACCCTGCTTACCTTTCAGCATGTCTGAAAGTGACTTCAGCGGGCGCTTATTAGCTCCCGTTATAGTGCGGCCACGACGACCGTTATCAAACAGTGCATCAACAGCTTCCTGCAACATCCGTTTTTCGTTCCGGATGATAATGTCAGGCGCGCGCAGTTCAATAAGGCGTTTCAAACGATTGTTCCGGTTGATCACACGGCGGTACAGGTCGTTAAGATCTGATGTCGCAAAACGACCGCCATCAAGTGGAACAAGCGGACGCAGTTCTGGCGGAATAACCGGTACTACAGTCAAAATCATCCACTCAGGACGGTTGCCTGATTCAATAAAGCTTTCAACAACTTTAAGGCGCTTAATGATTTTCTTTGGTTTCAGTTCAGATTTGGTTTCAGCCAATTCTTTCAGAAGCTTCTCGCGCTCGCCTTCCAGATCAATAGATTCAAGAAGTTTGCGAATTGCTTCAGCACCGATACCCGCCGTAAAGCTATCTTCACCATATTCGTCCTGAGCACGATAATAATCGTCCTCTGACAAAAGCTGGAACTGTTTGAGCGGCGTAAGGCCAGGCTCAATAACAACATAGTATTCAAAATACAGAACCCGCTCTAGGTCCTTCAGCATCATGTCGAGCAAAAGGCCAATACGGCTTGGGAGTGATTTCAAAAACCAGATGTGCGCTACAGGAGCTGCTAGGTCAATATGACCCATGCGTTCCCGGCGAACTTTAGACAGTGTTACTTCAACACCGCATTTTTCACAGATAATGCCGCGATATTTCATGCGTTTGTATTTGCCACAAAGACATTCATAGTCTTTTACAGGGCCAAAAATACGGGCGCAGAACAGACCGTCTTTCTCAGGCTTAAACGTACGATAGTTAATAGTCTCTGGCTTCTTAATCTCGCCAAAAGACCACGAACGAATACGCTCTGGTGAGGCTATAGAAATCTGAATCTGGTCAAAAGTTTCAGGTTTCTGGTTCGGGTTGAAGTACTTCATCACTTCTTGGTTCATGTCCGGCTTCTCTTAGTTGCTGTAGGGCTCTTCTGTAATAAAGGGGCCCTGTTCGCCTTCCAAAATCAAAGCTTACCGTCTGAATTGCAGATGGCAAACTGGCCGAAGATTTCATTTTCTCCGGCCAAACTCATTAATGCTCTAGTCTGTACCAGTAATCAGTTCAACATTAAGACACAGTGACCGCATTTCCTTCACAAGAACATTAAAGGACTCCGGTATACCTGCATCAAATGTATCATCACCGCGAACAATGGCTTCATAAACCTTTGTACGGCCCTGAACATCGTCAGACTTAACTGTCAGCATTTCCTGCAGCGTATAGGCAGCGCCGTATGCCTGCAGTGCCCACACCTCCATCTCACCAAAGCGCTGACCACCAAACTGGGCCTTACCACCAAGCGGCTGCTGGGTAACAAGACTGTATGGTCCAATCGAACGCGCGTGAATTTTATCATCCACAAGGTGGTGAAGTTTCAGCATGTAAATGTAACCAACAGTTACCTTACGATCAAACTTTTCACCAGTACGGCCATCATACAGGTCAACCTGACCAGAGCTGTTAAGCCCTGCTTTTTCAAGCATCACTACAATATCAGCCTCTTTAGCACCATCAAACACAGGAGTACCCATAGGAACACCGTTTGTCAGGTTGCCAGCAAGTTCCAGTATCTGCTCATCGTCAAGCTCTGCAATCTCGCTTTCAAACTGCTCATCACCGTAGATGTCCCGGAATTTACCACGGAAATCATCTGTGGTGCCTGCGCCGTGTTTGTAAGCATCAAGCATCGCATCGATCTGACGACCAAGGCCACGTGAGGCCCAGCCAAGGTGTGTTTCAAGAATCTGACCAACGTTCATCCGCGAAGGTACACCAAGTGGGTTAAGAACCACGTCGACAGCTGTACCATCATCAAGGTGTGGCATGTCTTCAATTGGCATAATACGCGAGATAACCCCTTTGTTACCATGACGACCGGCCATTTTATCACCCGGCTGAAGCTTACGCTTCACGGCAACAAAAACCTTAACCATTTTCAGAACACCAGGAAGCAACTCATCACCACGCTGGAGTTTTTCGATCTTTTCATCGAAACGGCTCTGAAGCTGGGCACGGTTTTGGTCAAACTGCTTACGCAGACCTTCAATGTTGCCCATAGCAGCATCATCGTCGATTGCCAAATCCCACCAGTGAATACGGTGAAGCTCTGAGAGGCCCTCTTCCGTAACAAGCGTACCCTTTTTCATGTCCTTGGTGCCCGCAGTAACAGTTCTGCCAATCAACAAGGGGCTTAGGCGTGCATAGATATTACGTTCGAGAATAGCACGTTCATCTTCACGGTCTTTTGTCAGACGTTCGATCTCTTCACGTTCGATCGTAAGAGCGCGCTCATCTTTGTCAACACCGTGACGGTTAAACACACGAACTTCAACAACAGTACCAGCAACACCGGGCGGTAAGCGCATAGATGTGTCACGTACATCAGATGCTTTTTCACCAAAGATGGCACGAAGAAGCTTTTCTTCCGGTGTCATCGGGCTTTCGCCTTTTGGTGTAATCTTACCTACGAGAATGTCACCAGGATGCACTTCCGCGCCAACATAAACGATACCGGCTTCATCAAGGCTTTTCAGACCTTCTTCACCCACGTTTGGAATATCACGGGTAATTTCCTCCGGCCCAAGCTTCGTATCACGCGCCATCACTTCAAATTCTTCAATGTGAATTGAAGTGAAGACATCTTCTTTCACGATACGCTCAGAGATAAGGATAGAATCCTCGAAGTTGTACCCATTCCAAGGCATAAACGCCACAAGGGCATTCCGGCCAAGGGCAAGTTCACCAAGCTCCGTTGACGGACCATCACAGATGATATCACCCTTATTGATCACGTCTCCCACTTTCACAAGTGGGCGCTGGTTAATACATGTGTTCTGGTTTGAACGCTGGAACTTTGCAAGTGTATAAATATCAACGCCAGACTGGTCTGATTCAACCTCATCTGTTGCGCGAATAACGATACGTGTCGCATCCACCTGCTCCACAACACCAGTACGGCGTGCAGCAATCGCAGCGCCACTATCAGATGCCACAACTTTTTCCATACCCGTACCAACGAATGGTGCTTCAGCACGCACAAGTGGCACAGCCTGACGCTGCATGTTCGATCCCATAAGGGCACGGTTCGCATCATCATTTTCAAGGAATGGAATAAGAGAAGCCGCAACAGATACCAGCTGTTTTGGTGACACATCCATAAGGTCAATCGTGTTCGGCGTAGACATCAGGTATTCACCTGATTGCCTGCAAGACACAAGCTCGCCAGAGAAGCTGCCATCAGCATTAAGCCCAGCAGTTGCCTGTGCAACCTTAAACTTACCTTCTTCCATAGCAGTCAGGTAAAGGATTTCGTCTGTTACTTTGCCATCCACAACTTTACGGTATGGGCTTTCAATAAAGCCATACTTGTTAACCTGTGCATATGTGGCGAGCGAGTTGATAAGACCAATGTTTGGCCCCTCGGGTGTTTCAATCGGACAAATACGACCATAGTGCGTTGGGTGTACGTCGCGAACCTCAAAGCCCGCACGCTCACGCGTCAAGCCGCCGGGCCCAAGCGCTGACATACGGCGTTTATGGGTAATTTCAGACAAGGGGTTCGTCTGATCCATAAACTGTGAAAGCTGGCTTGAACCAAAGAATTCACGAACACTTGCCACAACAGGCTTCGCGTTAATCAGGTCATGTGGCATAACAGTGTCAATATCAACTGATGACATCCGTTCGCGGATAGCACGCTCCATACGAAGCAGGCCGATCCGGTACTGGTTTTCCATCAACTCACCAACAGACCGTACACGGCGGTTACCAAGGTGATCGATATCATCGATTTCACCGCGGCCATCCTTAAGATCAACCAGCGTACGCAGTGTTGACAGAATATCTTCACGGCGCAGTGTACCAATAGTGTCTTCACACTCAAGACCCAAGCGCATATTCATTTTCACACGACCAACGTCCGAAAGATCATAGCGTTCTGGATCAAAGAATAGGCCATAAAACAGCGTTTCGGCTGTTTCTTTGGTTGGTGGCTCGCCCGGGCGCATTACTTTATAAATCTCAGCAAGCGCACCATCCGCACATTCAACCTTATCGGCTTTGAGTGTGTTACGAATATACGGCCCAACAGTAACGTCATCAATTTCAAGCACTTCAATTTGCTTGAAACCAGCATCTGTCAGGGCTTCAATAGCCTCAACCGTCAGCTCGTCACCTGCCTCAACATAAATGGCGCCGGTCTTTTCATTGATCATGTCTTGCGCAACATATTTGCCCACGATCATTTCATCAGGAACCAGAATACCTTTAACGCCTTCGTTTTCCAGTTTCTTAGCAAGGCGCGGCGTCAGTTTTTCACCAGCAGCACAAATCACTTCACCGGAATCAGCATTCACCAGATCAAACGCAGGTTTTTGGCCACGCCAAGCATCAGCTTTGAAAGGAATCCGCCAACCACCTTTGGTGCGGCTATAGCTTTGTATCTTGTAAAAATACGCCAGAATATCTTCGTCGCTCATACCAAGGGCATAAAGCATCGTTGTCGCAGGCAATTTACGGCGACGGTCAATGCGAACGTTAACAACGTCTTTCGCGTCGAATTCAAAATCGAGCCATGATCCACGGTAAGGAATAACCCGCGCGGCAAAAAGAAACTTGCCAGAACTGTGTGTTTTACCACGGTCATGATCGAAGAATACGCCAGGAGAACGGTGCATCTGTGAAACAATCACACGCTCTGTACCGTTCACAACAAATGTACCATTATCGGTCATCATTGGCAGGTCGCCCATATAGACGTCCTGCTCTTTAATATCGAGAACAGACTTGGCTTCAGTTTCAGGATCAACTTCAAACACGATCAAGCGCAGCGTCACACGAAGGGGAGCTGCATAAGTGATATCCCGTTGCTGGCACTCTTCAACATCAAACTTTGGTGCTTCCAGCTCATATTTCACATATTCAAGTGATGCAGTGCTCGCAAAATCCTGAATGGGAAATACAGACTTTAGAACTCTTTCCAAACCCGAGCTTAAGCGCTCCGCCTCGTCTGAACCAGCTCTAAAGAACTTGTCATAAGACCGCCGCTGAACCTCAATGAGATTTGGCATCTGGGTTACTTCAGAAATGTGTCCAAAGTCTTTCCGCACACGTTTACGACCGGTGAATGAAGTCGCCATGCTTCGCCTCGTCCTTTTAATTATGCCTAAATTCTCCTTTGCAAAAGGGGAAATTTCGGCTGTCAAAACAGAGTACAGGGGAGCAATCTACCCTAAACTCCTGAAAATCCAAGTATTTTTGGGATAAAATGTAATTTAACCCAATACAAAGGTATAATATTTATAGTCCTTTACCATCAGGACGCCGAAAGGCCGGAAGCGAAAAACGCATCCGACCTTAAGGATTTAAGCCTCAAGCAATTACTTGAGTTCGACCGTAGCACCAGCTTCTTCAAGTTTCTTCTTGATTTCTTCAGCTTCAGCTTTGTTAACGGCTTCTTTAACAGCCTTAGGTGCGCCTTCAACAAGATCTTTTGCTTCTTTAAGACCAAGACCAGTGATGGCACGAACTTCTTTAATCACGTTAATTTTCTTGTCGCCAGCAGCGGTAAGAATAACGTCGAAGTCAGTTTTCTCTTCAGCAGCGTCAGCAGCAGCAGCACCGCCAGCAGCAGCAACAGCTACAGGTGCAGCAGCAGATACGCCCCACTTTTCTTCGAGAAGTTTTGAAAGCTCAGCAGCTTCCAGAACAGTAAGACCAGAAAGTTCTTCTACAAGCTTATCGAGGTCAGCCATGGTATTCACTCCAATAAATTGGCTCCACTACAGGGAACCGCGTGTCATTTGCATAAAATTCAGGGGGCTAGAACTATCTCCAACCACCTGCGTTACTCTTAAAATTAAGCTGCGTCTTTATTGCTATAAGCACTAAATACACGGGCAAGTTGGCTTGCTGGAGCCTGCGTAATCGCTGCGAGTTTCGTAGCAGGAGCTTGCAGGAGACCCACAAGTTTACCACGAAGTTCATCAAGCGATGGCAGATCAGCAAGAGCTTTAACGCCAGCCGTATCCAGAACCGTTGCCCCCATGCCGCCACCAAGAAGACGAAGTTTTTCGTTTTTCTTAGCAAAATCAGCAAGGGCTTTCGGTGCTGCGACTGCGTCGTCCGCATAACCAATTGCTGTTGGTCCTGTAAACAGGTCAGCAATGCCTTCGTATTCAGTACCTTTAAGCGCAAGACGAGTCAGCCGGTTCTTGGTTACTTTAAGTGTAGCACCCACTTCACGCATGTTTGCACGCAGTGCTGTTATCTCGGCAACAGTTAACCCATCATAGTGAACCACTACGACAGATGCTGCTGCAGAAAAAACATCATGCATGGATGCAACCAGATCCTGCTTTTCGGCTCTTTCCACTTTTCTCGTCTCCGACTTTGAAAACCATCAACATTCAGGTTTTCGTCATTTGAGCCCAGTATTACCCACACCAAGGTGTTAAGTAATACGCTACCGTGTCCAGGGAGCAGAACGGGTTACACCCTATCCTGTAGGAACCGCGAGAATTGCCATTAACAGACAATAATTCCTTACCCTATCTCATGCAGGCCACAGTTCGCGACATCTATTTCTTTTAAACTGCGAAGGTCACTCACTAGAAACACACTTCACAGCACCTGCAATCTCGGACAGTTACTATCATTCAGGCAAAACAACCGCCTGAATGAATGTGCTAACAGGAAAACCCATTAGCACAAATCTTGTTAATTAAGCATCGATTGATGAAACATCAATTTTAAGGCCTGGGCCCATGCTTGATGTCATAGCAATACGCTTTACATACGTGCCTTTCGCGCCTGTCGGCTTTGAGCGAATAACAGCACCGATGAAAGAGTTCACATTCTCAACCAATTTGCTTTCGTCAAAGCTGAGCTTGCCAACACCGCCGTGGATAATACCTGCTTTTTCAACGCGGTACTCAACAGAACCGGCTTTAATAGCAGCAACCGCAGCTTTCACATCCATCGTAACAGTACCAAGCTTAGGGTTTGGCATCAGGCCTTTCGGGCCAAGAACTTTACCAAGACGACCCACAACCGCCATCATATCTGGGGTTGCGATCACACGGTCAAAGTTCATGTTACCCTTTTGGATATCTTCCATCAGGTCTTCTGCGCCAACAACATCAGCACCAGCAGCTGTTGCTTCGTCTGCTTTTGCACCGCGCGCAAATACAGCAACCCGCATTGTTTTACCCGTACCGTGAGGCAGAGCAACAACGCCGCGAACCATTTGATCAGCATGACGTGGATCAACACCAAGGTTCATAGAAACTTCAATTGTCTCATCAAACTTCACAGCAGAACGTGCTTTAAGCTCGTTCACGGCTTCAGCAACGGTATAAAGCTTTTCGCGGTCAAGGCCTTCCCAAGCTTTCTTCAGGCGTTTTGTAGTTTTAACCATTATATTAACCCTCCACCTGCAGGCCCATTGAGCGGGCAGAACCTTCAATGATCAGCATAGCTGATTCAATGTCGTTCGCGCTCAAATCAACCATTTTAGCTTCTGCAATTTCTTTAACCTGATCACGCGTAATGGTCGCCGCTACCGCACGACCCGGTGTTGCGCCACCAGATTTTAGACCAGCCGCTTTCTTAAGGAAATAAGAAGCAGGAGGAGTTTTAGTAACAAATGTAAAAGATTTGTCCGCATACACAGTGATAATCGTCGGGATAGGCATGCCCGGCTCTAATTTCTGTGTCTCAGCATTAAACGCTTTACAGAATTCCATAATATTAACACCGCGCTGGCCGAGTGCCGGACCAATTGGCGGAGAAGGATTAGCCTGACCGGCCTTTACCTGAAGCTTCAGGTAACCTTGAATTTTTTTTGCCATTTCATTCCCTTTCAAAATTCAGCAATGGCTTCAGCCTTTGCTAGGGTTTGCGGTACGGTCATGGCTAGACCTCCCGCAGCCTTTATCCGAGGTGTTACCCTCAAATCTCTATATAACTTTTTCGACCTGCGTGTATTCCAGTTCAACAGGCGTGGCGCGGCCAAAGATAGAAACAGACACCTTCAGACGTGAACGATCTTCATCAACATCTTCCACAACACCATTAAAGCTCGCAAACGGTCCGTCAATAACCCGCACATCTTCACCAACTTCGTAAACGATCGTTGGACGTGGGCGCTCAACACCTTCTTCAACCTGATTAAGGATGCGCGCAGCCTCTGCATCAGATATCGGGCTTGGTCGACCCTGCGGTCCCAAAAAGCCTGTAACCTTAGCATGGCCATTAACAAGGTGATACGTATCATCGGTCAGTATCATTTTAATAAGCACATAGCCGGGGAAAAATTTCTTCTCCGCAGTTACCTTCTTGCCCTTACGAATCTCGATGACCTCTTCCGTAGGAACAATTACCTCATCCACGAGCGCATCAAGACCCTGAAGCACAGACTGCTCTCTTATAGCAGCGGCAACCTTGCCTTCAAAGCCCGAATAGGCATGGATAATATACCAGCGTGATTTGCTCACATTATTCTCCGAGACCCAGTATCCACTGAATACCTGCATTCAACATAAAATCGACGCCAAGGAAAAACACCGCCATAATAACTACCATGATAAATACCATGACAGAGGTGATTCCCGCCTCTTTCGGCGTAGGCCACGTTACCTTGGCACCTTCACGCCGGACCTGACGAATAAATTCACCTGGGGTGGTCTTTGCCATTGCCCGTCCTTTTACACATTACATACACACGAAAAATATCGCATGCATAACAATACCTTAACAACACCCCATCACGGGGCCCAGCATGATCAGCTGGCAGGGGCGGAGAGACTCGAACTCCCGACACCCGGTTTTGGAGACCGGTGCTCTACCAACTGAGCTACGCCCCTAAACCGATCAAGCCTGTCACCACAAGGGGTGCGGTGTAACCTTCACAGCGCGCCCTTGCAAGTACTTTTTTTACCATTTCTGAAATGGCATGGTCACATCTGGCTAACAAACCCATAACCAGACATAAAAAAGGGCCGATAACACCAGCCCTTTTTAAGAATCAGTTACTTATTCGATGATTTTCGCAACGACGCCAGCACCTACGGTACGGCCACCTTCACGGATCGCAAAGCGCAGACCTTCATCCATTGCAATCGGTGCAATCAGCTGAACTGTCAGGTTTACGTTATCACCAGGCATTACCATCTCTGTACCCTCAGGCAGCTCAACCGTGCCTGTTACGTCTGTCGTACGGAAATAGAACTGTGGACGATAGTTCGCGAAAAACGGCGTGTGACGGCCACCCTCATCTTTTGTCAGAATATAGGTTTCTGCTGTGAACTTCGTGTGCGGCGTAATCGAACCAGTGTGTGCCAGAACCTGACCACGCTCGATATCGTCACGTGCAACACCCCGGAGAAGGGCACCAATGTTGTCGCCAGCCTGACCTTGGTCAAGAAGCTTGCGGAACATCTCTACACCTGTAACCGTTGTTTTCTTCGTGGCGTTGATACCGACAATCTCGATCTCTTCACCAACTTTAACAATACCACGCTCAACACGGCCTGTCGCAACTGTACCACGACCAGAAATCGAGAACACATCCTCAACTGGCATCAGGAAAGCACCGTCAACAGCACGCTCTGGCATTGGAATATAGTCATCAACAGCCTGCATCAGCTCAAGAATCTTATTCTTGCCGATCTCGTCATCGCGGCCTTCAAGCGCCGCAAGCGCTGAACCTGCAATCACCGGAATGTCGTCGCCTGGGAAATCATACGCTGACAGAAGCTCGCGAATCTCCATCTCAACAAGCTCAAGAAGCTCTTCGTCGTCAACCTGGTCAACTTTGTTCATGAACACAACAAGCGCTGGAACACCTACTTGGCGTGCAAGCAGAATGTGCTCACGCGTTTGGGGCATCGGGCCATCAGCCGCATTCACAACCAATATGCCGCCATCCATCTGCGCTGCACCCGTAATCATGTTCTTCACATAGTCAGCGTGACCTGGGCAATCAACGTGCGCATAGTGACGGTTCTTCGTCTCATACTCAACGTGCGCCGTAGAAATCGTGATACCGCGCTCACGCTCCTCAGGGGCCTTGTCAATGTTATCAAATGATACGGCCTTGCTGAAACCTTCATCAGCAAGAACCTTTGTAATCGCCGCTGTCAACGTTGTCTTGCCATGGTCAACGTGACCAATCGTGCCTACGTTACAGTGCGGCTTATTACGCTCAAACTTCTCTTTTGCCATGCTCGCTCATCCTTACAAGCAACACGCCCCGGTCAAAACCTGACGGGCGAAACATTTATACCCAGCAACAACCCCGCATGGACTGCCACATTCAATATAGTCGCCCGAGAGAGACCTAATTTGGAGCGGGTGAAGGGAATCGAACCCTCGTCGTAAGCTTGGAAGGCTTCTGCTCTACCATTGAGCTACACCCGCACATAAATAAGTACAGGGCCAAGCGGCTCCTCTCGAACACAACAAGCCCTCCATGCAGCTGCCTGCAGGGAAGGTAGTGGTGGAGGGGACAGGATTCGAACCTGTGTACGCATACACGGCCAGATTTACAGTCTGGTGCCTTTAACCACTCGGCCACCCCTCCGTTTTAGTCTGCAACATACCTATAGTCAGTGCGTTACAGTGAGGCCGCAATATGCCCATATCTTTACCCATGTCAACACCAACTTCTTCTCTGAAAGGATTTTTTTTGCTTAGCGACGCAAACAGCTATAAAGGATGCCTTTCCAGATCGGTTATCGTAAGGATAGTTCCATGAACGCACGAAAAAACAACAATACCAGAACGCACGGCAGAAAAGCTGACGATCGATCTGCTTCAAAGGCCTTTACCGGCAAACCTGCTTCTGAAAAAAAACACTATAGTAAAGGCCCGCGCGATTCTGCCCCACAGATTCGCCTTCGTTCACCAGATGGGTATTTTTTGTTTGGCAGAAATTCGGTTTATGCGGCCCTTCAAAACCCACGCCGCGAATGTGTGCAGCTTATTGGCACCAGTAAGGCCTTAGCTGAGATTAGTTTACCCACAAACAGGCAAAAAATTTACACAACACCTACTGAGCCGTCTGCGCTTGATACATGCGTACCGCCCGGTGCACCACACCAGGGTATCATTCTTGAAGTGCGCCCCCTACCCGGCATCCCCCTTGACACGCTTGCCCCAGTTGATGGGCAAAAGAATATTATTCTTATGCTCGATCAGGTTACAGACCCACAGAATGTTGGCGCCTGTATCCGTTCTGCTGTCGCCTTTGGCGCCCGCGCAGTTATTACACAGGATAGAAATAGCCCCTCGGAGACAGGGGCCCTCGCCCGCGCCACCGCTGGCGCCATTGAAACAGTGCACTGGGCACAGGCAACAAATCTTTCGCAAGCGCTGGATGAACTAAAAGATCTTGGCTACTGGCATGTGGGGTTAGATGGCAACACAAAAACCTCAATTCGCGCACTGAATATGGGTGACAATATTGTAATTGTTATGGGATCAGAAGGCACCGGATTACGGCCCCTTGTGCGCAAAAACTGCGATGCGATTGCCTGTATCCCCATGACAGACGCTGTGGAAAGCCTGAATGTTTCAGCAGCGGCCGCTATCGCCCTTTATGAACTGAGCAAAACGTAAAGCCAGAAAGATTTCAACGCCCTACTGTGGACAAGATACCACACTTCTGCGGGAAAAATATCACACCCCGCCGAAGGCAGTTGCTTGCTTGAAATCAACTTCTCTATAGTCCGCTCAACCTTATAGGAGATTTCAAAAATGCCCGGCCCGAAAGCAGATATAATCCAAGCAGCACTAAATGCTGAATGGCATGCCCGGCCTGAAATGCAAATCGACCCTAGCATGCGGTGTACACATGTTGTAACGGCCAAATGCCCAGATGGAACTTTGGAAGAAGTTGAGGCCGGTTATATTGGCAGTCAGGTAAAAGAGCTAGCTCCTTCCACGCGTCACCACATAACCGACATGGGCACATACCGGGTGAAGTGGGAAAAGCACACTGAGGTTACCTGCTATACCTTTGCCATGCCAGCCAGCCAAGACAGTGCTTTTAGCGATACTCCCTTAAGTTATCTGGACGAAAAGGCACGCAGCACCCTGCTTTCTGAAATGAAAATTGGCATACGCATTGAAGTTTTGCCTGCGGCTCTGCTTGCCGATGACAATGGCTATGCCGCTGCTTGCAATATTTTTAGCACCAAAAAGCTTTATGGTGGCTGGGCTGCGGGCCATTCAGCTGCCATATGGTCACCTTTCCTTCCTGATAAGGATGGTTTTATCAGAGTGCTTATTTGTGCGTTAAATCTGCCAGATAGTCGCCTTTCTCGTCTGGTACACCGTTTATTAGATATTGAAACATACCGAATTCTGGCAATGGCCGCGCTTCCAATTGCTAGAAAAACTATGGAAACACTAGACAAACTGGAACCTGCACTTGATAAAATCATTGCAACCATCGCTTCAAACCCCAGTGAAGAAGAACAGGAGCAACTCCTGATCGAAATTACCACAATTGCAGCAAAGGCCGAACACTTAGCCTCCTCAACTGCTTATCGCTTTGCAGCAGCAAAAGCCTATGAAGATATTATCAGCAGACGCCTTATAGAAATTAAGGAAGAAGCACTGAACGATCACCCTCGTATGACACAGTTTCTAAGCAAATCATTCAGCCCCGCCATGCGCACGTGTGAAGCCGCTGGCCATAGAGCTAATGACCTGACTGCGCGCATTTCACGCGCGGCAAACCTGTTGAATACAAT
The DNA here is from genome assembly GCF_015240255.1 of Kordiimonas pumila. Taxonomy (NCBI): domain Bacteria; kingdom Pseudomonadati; phylum Pseudomonadota; class Alphaproteobacteria; order Kordiimonadales; family Kordiimonadaceae; genus Kordiimonas; species Kordiimonas pumila. Next base: position 1,990,508 of record NZ_CP061205.1, on the reverse strand, counting down.
GGTGGATATGGCACAAAAACGCCAAAGCCATAAAATCTTAAAGTCTCTTGAAACACAAGGTTCTCGGCAAATACGCCTGCAACAAGCCGTAGAAGGCCTTTCTATTTTTGCAGTTAGTTATTATGGCATCGGTCTTGTTAACTATGCATTGAAAGGTGCGAAAGCCTTTGGGCTGCCTTTCACACCAGAGATACTGACCGGCCTCTCGGTTCCTATCATGCTATTCCTTTCGTGGTTCCTTATTCGCATGGTAAAAAAGCGGGTTATTACATCATAAAAAAGACCAGATAAAATACCTAGCCTTTTTACACTATACACAATCACCACGAAAATAGCGGCAGGTACAAAATATCTGCCCTGATATATACTAGTTACTTGCTTCCCCGATATACTCACTCACCATTTCATCAAGGATGGAAAGTGGCAACGCACCATTTGTTAGTACAACATCATGGAAAGCACCAATGTTGAACTTGTCCCCAAGTGCTGTTTTTGCTTTTTCGCACAATTCCAAAATTTTAAGCATACCAACCTTGTAGGTAAGTGCTTGTCCCGGCCACACCATGTAACGCTCAATTTCCGAGACCACGTCAGACATAGCCTGGCCCGTATTTTTATACATATAATCAATAGCCTGCTCACGGGTCCAGTGCTTGTAGTGCATGCCCGTATATACAACCAGTCTTACAGCCTGGAATAGCTCGGCTTTAAGCCGTCCTACGTCACTATAGGGGTCTTCCTACAAGAGCCCTCTTTTGCCGCTTCCAGAAATGCCGTTTTTTTTTTCAGCCACGAAAAGGCTCTCCACCGCCTCTAATTTTTCAGCAAACATCCTGTACAGCAGGTCTTCCGTCGCTGGCCCAGCTGTATATTTTTGACCAATCTCAATAACCTTCTCCATTAAAGGCTTGGGCAAAATAATGCCTTTAGCATTCTGTGCTTTAATTCGAACAAGATACTGATCAAACTGTTTGCCCATGGTTTCCATATAACGGGTGTATGTTAGTGTTTCTGATGATTCCATTATCGACTCTTCAAAGTATTTTGTGAAAAAATCGCCGATACTGGCTGCTACCTTATCCATGGTAAACACTGATGATGCCGTTACCAGTACAGCCACTGTACTGGTGCAGACAGTTTTCTATAAAAAGCGGAAGTGGTTTTTCATGCGCCTTATATCCCCTATTATCCTGAGTATTTTATTTTGTATTTATTACCGCTATATAGAAAGAAAGATTGCCAGCTTACATTTAACCCTTAGTTTAGCGCCCTTTATGATGCCTAACTGAACAGACCCACAAGACAATGGTTGAACATACATGAGCGCAGCAGATATTATTAAAGCCCTGAACCTCGCCCCTCACCCTGAAGGCGGCTATTTCAGGCGCACCCATAAAACATCCACCGAACCTAACGGGCGCGGCCAAATGACCGCGATTTATTATTTACTTGAAGGTACTGACTTTGCTCGCTGGCACAGGATTGATTCAGATGAACTATGGCTATGGCATGCCGGTAGCCCCATGACGCTTGAAATTCAAGAAGCTGGCAACGCTATGGCAACAAACATCCTCGGCAATAACATATTGGCTGGTGAACACCCACAAATACTGGTGCCTGCACATGCTTGGCAACGCGTACGGTCAAATCGTGACTGGTCTCTCGTTAGCTGTGCGGTGAGCCCCGGGTTTCTGTTTGATACCTTAGAAATGGCTACAGATGAGCTTAATCTCGCCAACAACTAAAGCAGAAATCAATATCTTAAAGGTAAGAAAGGGACTTTTTTCTTTTTTCTGGCTAATGCCCAGTTATTTTTAATCCAGACTTCTTTATAATTTTGATGTGGCATCACCAATAAGGACCATACACGTTCAACAGCTGGAGTATTACGCTCTATTTCGGGCCAATTTTGATAATAGCCTCCTTTTGCAGCGGTCCAGTTTAAATCATCAAACAATATAAGTCCGCCATCATTCAAAAGTTTATCAACAAGAAAAAAGGCTAGAGCCGTATCATCCCACATGTGGCCAGCGTCAAGATAGCAAAAGTCAAATTTACGCCCCTCTTCTATCAATTTCATCAGCCGCCATAAATAAGAACGTTCCTCGTAAAATATTTCGATTCTCTCAGATAAGCCCGTTTTCGAAGCAAGCTCTTCAATATTAGGCGAATGTTGCTTTGCTGAAACCAGATCAATAGTAGTGACTTTTCTGTCGCCACCAAGTTCTTCTAAAATGGCCGCCATATAATTAGTGGAAACACCATGATAGAAGCCTAGTTCCAAAACGCTTCGACACTTATATTTATGAAATATTTTCTCGACCTTCTTGGCATTCGCTAAACTCATATAGGGTAAATCGCCAATAATTTCTTTTACGTTCTCAATTTTCATACGTCCCCAATCGGTTTTCAAATAAATGCCAGTATCCACATTTATAGGCTTAACATTACTAACCTAACAATAGAAAAGGGCCACCTCCCGGCACAGGAGAATGGCCCAGCACTCCCTTGGGAGGGAATTCTATAAGGCTTGCTTACGCATATAAACAGCGCCGTAAACAAACCCTGCTGCGATAATAAGCCCAAACCAGAACTGAACATTGATCATGCTTTGTGCCAACATTTCGAAGAATGGCCCACCAGTGAGTTTGATAAGAACTTCCCTTGGCCCATTGATCATCTGATGGCCGGCATATTGGTCAATTGTTTCACCGAGCCACGCACCGGCATGAATAGCCAGCCATTTGCCAAACATAGCTGTGTTGGAAAACATACCTTCAACAATAACAATCAAGGCGGGTGGGAGCACTGCCCACATAAAAGGCATCCGTGCAGCGAAGGATGACACAAACAACACCCATGCAGTGAGCGGCAAGCCCCAAAGAGCGAACAGCAAGTTTGCACCAACTGAAGAGAACCATACCTTCAACATCAAACCAAAAGGCCAAACCGCACCAATATCACCGCCTTGCACCGCAAGAACCACTGTGAATAAAGTAGCAATAATAATCTGTGCTAATATAGCGATCATCAGAAAGATAAGCGGCACGACCAAAAGCGGCACAGCAAGCTTTACAAGTACTTCCTGCCAATCAGGAACAGGCATTGATTTCCAGAACAGAATAGACCGGTCACGGCGTTCTTCATACAGGCTACCTAAAAGCCCAAAGAAAATCACAAAGGGCATAACAGCCCACACAGGCATAGTAACAACCCAGTAGCCAACCATCATTGCCTCGCGCCAGTCATCAGGGCGGTGCTTTTGCATTTGCACAATAAGGTCGCTAAAGGTTTGAACACCGTTTTCCTGCATGCCGTCAATAAACTGCATGTTACCAAAACCAAGCAGTGTGAGACTAACAAGCGTAATAGCAATACCGGCCAGAATAAGCGGGGTTAAAACGAAGCTGTTTTTGCTTTCTAGAATTTCGCGTTTAATCAGTGCAGGAACAGATCTCATTGCCCTTCTCCTGTCATGGTTGCCACGAATATATCAGCAAGGCCTAACCGGCGGGTTTCGCCTAATTTTGCCAATATTTCACGGTCTATGTTTTTATATATGCAGGTCGTTTTACCGAAACTAACACCCTTTGTTATCGGTTTCAGGGCCTCTGCTTCAGCTTCTTTGCCTTTTTCCACCATCACTTCCACATACTTTTGTGTCAGATCGTCCATATTTTCATAAAGAACAAGTTCTCCGTTCTTTATGAAAATGACATCGGTAAGGATATGTTCAATCTCTTCAACCTGATGCGTAGTGATAATAATGGTTCGATCATCATCGAAATATTCCTCAAGCAGGCTGCGATAAAACTGTTTGCGGAAAATAACATCAAGTCCCAGCGTTGGCTCATCAAGCACCAGTAACTTGGCATCAATCGACATCACAATTGCCAGATGCAACTGCACGGTCATGCCTTTGGAAAGGTCCTTAACTTTTTTATCAAGCGGAACGGTGGTGCGTCCGAGATAATCAAGCGCTTTAGCATGATTGAACTTGGGGTGCACATTTTTCACAAACTCAAGTACTTCGCGCACTTTCATCCATTTTGGTAGTGTTGCTACATCTGCAATGAAGCAAACATCCTGCATCAGTGCATCGCGCCCGGTTGAAGGGTCTAGTCCCAAAACTTTCAGGCTACCTTCATAACTAGAAAGGCCAAGAATAGCGTTCAGCAAAGTTGTTTTCCCTGCCCCGTTCGAGCCTATCACCCCAACAATCCGGCCAAGCGGCATGGATATATCAACATTTCTTAGGGCATACTGCGTACCGTATTTTTTTGTCAACCCACGCGCTTCGACAACAGTTTCTGCATTTATCTCTGTCATTGTCTTGGCTCCTAGTGCGATAAGCTGTTGTTCAGCAGGGTTTGGGCATCAAGCCCTAACCGGCGAATTGTTTCTAGTACCCGCGGCCATTCCTCATCCAGAAATCTGGCCCGTTCCGCTTCAGTAAGTTTATTACGAGCACCTTCAACAACAAACATGCCAAGGCCGCGGCGTTTTTCTACAAGGCCATCCATTACAAGCTCCTGATAGGCTTTTGATGCAGTGATAGGGTTAATCTGCATATCCACAGCAACACTTCTGACAGAGGGGAGCGCATCCCCTTCACCAAGACTGCCATCCAGTATTGCAGTGACAACCTTATCTTTCAGTTGCCTGTATATAGGCTGGTCATCATTCCAGTCCGGCGTCATGGTATCTCCTTCTCACAGGCTGATTACTAAACGGCAATTGCAGTAGGTGCTTTTACCTCATGCAAAACATTTTTGCTTGCATCAAAAGCTTTGGTGCATGTTGTCCGTGCAGCACGACGGCTACGCCGAATGGCTCTTTTTGTAGTTTGATAAACAGATGCAGTCATTTTCTTATCCTCGCTATTTGTGACTTGGGCCAGGCCCGTCTTTTTAACACTGTCGTTTGTTTTGTTTTTATATGGGGGGCTGGTTTTCCAGCTCCCCCGTTTAAATGGCCTTTTGGGCTCTGTTATTATTGCTGTCGTAACCCGGGTCTGTATTTATATTTTATGTGCCCGACACCAAACCTTTGCTTTAGCGTTCTATTGATCTGGTGTATTAGTTATGTATAACACCAAAGCAATACTAGCAAGTCTTTTATGAAAAAATAATCATAAAAACTCAAAAACGGCAGAAAATAAGGGGAAATTGTCCACTCTCAAATGGCTAAAATGACGAAAGTGCTACAGGTCAACAGCCATTTCAAGTGCGAATCACGGTATTTAAGCAAACATCTATCGCTACAGACGCTAGGTTCAGAGAAGACCCCGGCCAGTAAAGTTGGCCGGGGTTAGTACTATTAAGCCGTGAGCGACTTCGTAAAAGGCATGGTCCGGATACGTTTACCAAGGGCCTTATAGATCGCGTTGGCAACAGCTGGGCCAATAGGTGGCACGCCCGGCTCGCCAATACCAGTAGGTGCATTTGCAGAGGCAAGTATAACCACCTCCACTTCTGGCATAGCGTCGATCCTTAGGGGTGTATATAAATCAAAATTACCCTGATCAACGCTACCATCCGTTAAGCTGATCTCTTCACCCATGATGGCACCAAGACCAAAGCCAAGGCCGCCCTCCACCTGAGAACGAATTTGATCAGGGTTAACCGCAAGCCCGCAATCAACAGCTGCGACAACACGTTCAACCTTAATATCGCCGCTATCGCTGGTTGAAACCTCTGCCACATATGCAACAACCGAACTAAAGCTTTCAGCAACAGCTACGCCCCTGAAATGGCCTTTTTTCAGCGGCTTTTTCCAATCGGCTTTTTCGGCAGCAAGCTTTAGAACAACGGCATGGCGCGATTCCGGTTCCAGCATTGACAAACGAAACTCTACTGGGTCACGCCCTGCCGCTTCGGCAGCTTCATCAATGAAGGTTTCAACAGCAAAAGCCGTATGTGTTGAGCCAACAGAACGCCACCAGAGAACAGGAACTCCAACCTCTGTACTGGTTAAACCAACAGTTTGATTAGGGATGGCATAAGGTAAATTACTCGCCCCTTCAACCGATGTTGGATCAACCCCATTCTGTATCATGCCAGCAAAGGCTGTATTTGCCATAATAGACTGGCCTACAAGATGATTGCTCCACGCAACAAGCTTGCCGTCACTATCTATCCCCGCCTTCATAGAATGTACAAATGCAGGCCGGTAACGACCAGCACGCATATCATCTTCCCGAGTCCATTGTACCTTTACAGGTGCCTTGTACCCTATAGCTTTGGCAATATACACCGCCTCAACCACCACATCACCATCAAAAACGGCCCGGCGGCCAAAGCTGCCCCCTGTTTTCATGACATGCAACTGCACTTTATCAGGTGCAATACCTACAATTTCACCAGCCAGCATCTGATATACATCCGGGAACTGGTGCCCGCCCCATATTTCGAGCGTACCGTCGTCATTTTTACGTGCAACAGCATTAAGCGGTTCCATAGCAGCATGAGCTAAATACGGGAATTCAAAATTTGCCTCAATAACCTTTGCCGCACCGGCAAAACCTGCGTCTACATCGCCGTCTTTACGAGCGATAGCAGCAGGGGCTTTTCCTGCAATATCATGATACAGTGCCATCAGCTCTGAAGTGCTGCGTTTCTCTGCGCCTGCCTCGTCCCATTCTACAGTTACAGCTTCACGGCCTTTAATCGCTGCCCACATATGTTGTGCAACAACGGCAACACCGCGCGGTGTTTCAACAACATCAACAACTCCCTTAACAGAAAGAGCTTTTGCTGCATCAAAAGACTTGAGCTTAGCGCCAAAAAGGGGCGGATGGATCATAACCGCCGTGAGCATTCCCGGCAAGCTAACATCAATCGTATAATGTTCCGTTCCATTTGCTTTGCGAGCACTATCAAAACGCTTTAGATCAGCATTACCAATCAGCTTCCACTCGCTCGCTTTTTTAACGGCAACGTCTGTTGGCACTGTCATTGCTGCGGCTTTTGCTGCAAACCGGCCAAAACCACCAGTTTTGCCTGATGAATGCGCCATAATACCATTTTCAACAGTAATCTCGGACGCAGGCACATTCCATTCAGAGGCTGCAGCAGCAACCAGCATAGCACGAGCAGCAGCACCCGCCTTGCGGTAGCGCTCCCACGAAGTGGTCATTGAAGTAGAACCACCTGTTATCTGTAATGCGCCGCCCATAGCAAGATTGCCATAAGCCTTCACATTACCAGCAACACCTTGCACTTCTATTGCCGCCCAATCAGCATCAAGCTCTTCTGCGACAAGTGTTGCAAGGCCGTTATAAGAGCCTTGCCCCATTTCAAACTGGGAAGAAAGCACCGTAACCTTACCGTCGCCGCTTATCATAACGTAAGGGCTAAAAGTATACTCTGCGCTATCACCTGCGGTAGTATCACTCGCTGAAGCAGCTGGTGCAGCTAACAGGCGGTAACCAACAGCGAGACCTGTGCCCGCAGCAAAGGCGCCAAGCAAAAACTGACGGCGTGATGCCTGTATCTTAGAGGCAGGCATCGCGATGGATTGCATTAATTTCGGGATCATGGCTTAGGCCTCCAAACGTTTGGCAGCTTCGTGGATACCAGCGCGAATGCGGTGGTATGTAGCGCAGCGGCAGAGATTACCTGCCATAGCTGCGTCAATATCGTCATCGGTTGGCTTCTGATTATTTGTCAACAGATCAGTAGCTGACATAATCTGGCCAGACTGACAGTATCCACACTGTGGCACATCCAAGTCAGCCCAAACCGCTTGCAGCGTTTCGGCAACTTTACCTTTAACACCTTCGATAGTTGTTATTTGCGCACCCCCAACATCACCAACAAACGTCTGACAGGAACGCACAGGCATACCGTCGATATGAACAGTGCAAGCACCACACTGTGCTATACCGCAGCCAAACTTGGTACCCGTTAGCCCTACAAGGTCGCGGATAACCCATAGAAGTGGCATATCGTCTTCGGCCTCGACCTTATGTTCGGTACCGTTGATTGTTAAAGTTATCATGATGTTCTCCTTGCATTATGGCATGCGGCCCTGAACGTCAGTTCCAAATCTTTATAAATTGGGATTGCTAACTTGCAGCAATTGCTAAGGCAATTTATCAGATCATATTAAAAGGCGGTATATAAGATCCTGCCAAATTATTGCCTAATCCTATTAACATGAAATTTATATGCCGCTTCCCTGCACTAAGCAAGCTGGCTAGCAGAGCTTTTTTTGCATAAAAAAAACCTCGCGATTGCGAGGCTTTTAAGGAGGATATGTATAAAAGAGGTCTAGTTTTTCTCTTTATCAACCAGCTTGCCTTCTTCCATCCAAGGCATCAGGCTACGAAGACGTGTACCTACTTCTTCAATTGGGTGACGCGCTGCAAGGCTACGGTGCGCATTCAGTTCTGGATTACCAGCTTTGTTATCTGTCACGAAGTCTTTTACAAAACGACCTTGCTGAATATCGTCAAGAACCCGTTTCATTTCAGCTTTGGTATCTGACGTAATAATCCTTGGGCCAGTTTTATAATCGCCGTATTCTGCTGTGTTTGAAATACTGTAACGCATGTTGGCAATGCCGCCTTCAAAGATCAGGTCAACAATCAGCTTCACTTCATGCAAGCACTCAAAGTATGCCATTTCAGGTGCATAACCTGCTTCAACAAGTGTTTCAAAGCCAGCTTTAATGAGTTCTGAAACGCCACCACAAAGTACAACTTGCTCCCCAAAAAGATCAGTTTCACACTCTTCGCGGAAGTTTGTTTCAAGAATACCAGAGCGACCACCACCAATAGCAGAAGCATACGACAGGCTCAGGTCGTGGGCTTTACCCGATGCATCCTGATGGATAGCGATAAGACAGGGAACACCTTTACCCGCAGCATACTGTGAGCGCACAGTGTGACCAGGGCCTTTTGGCGCAACCATAATAACATCAAGATCAGCACGCGGTTTAATAAGACCAAAATGAATATTAAGGCCATGCGCAAACATAAGTGCCGCGCCTTCTTTCATATTCTCTTGAAGCTCTGTCGCGTAAATAGCAGCCTGATGCTCGTCTGGTGCAAGAACCATTACCATATCAGCTTTTTTAGCAGCTTCAGTTGCCGTCATAACAGTAAAGCCTGCAGCAGACGCTTTTTTGCGCGTGCTAGAATCTTCACGCAGAGCAACAATCACATTTTTCACACCACTATCACGCAGGTTAGCAGCATGAGCATGCCCTTGGCTACCGTAACCAATGATGGCAACAGTTTTATCTTTAACCAGATTTACATCGGCATCACTATCAAAATAAACTCGCATTTTTTTGTCCTCAGTTGGGGAAATCCCGGTCTTTCCATCAAAAATTAAAGTTGTTTTTCGCCGCGCGATAGTGCAACCACACCTGTCCGCGCCACTTCAACAAGGCCAAGGCCAGCCATCAATTCAACAAAAGCATCGATCTTTTCTGTTGACCCTGTAAGTTCAAAAACAAAGCTGGTGAGGGATGAATCCACCACACTTGCTCTAAAGGCATCGGCAAGACGTAGTGCTTCCACACGCTTTTCACCTGTGCCCACAACCTTCACTAAAGCCAGATCACGCGATACATGAGGCCCTTCAATTGTAAGGTCCGCCACCTTATGTACCGGCACAAGCCGTGCCAGCTGTGCCTTGATCTGCTCAATAACCATTTTAGTACCGCTTGTAACGATGGTAATGCGCGAGCGCTGATCTCTATTGTCAACCGCTGCCACCGTCAAGCTTTCAATGTTGTAACCACGCCCTGAAAATAGCCCAATAACACGCGCCAAAACACCAGCTTCGTTATCAACAATCACGCTTATTGTATGGCGTTCAATAGGATTTGTATCTTTCATTAAAGTATCCGTTTCAATTGATAAGCGCGTTACACCAGAGCTAAGGCTTCGTCGTCAAATGGTTTGCTCTCATTTACATCGCCAGATAAAATCATTTCATTATGCGCAGCGCCAGAAGGCACCATCGGGAAACAATTCTCAAGCTTTGCCACACGGCAATCCACCACAACGGGGCCATCATGATTGATCATATCCAGGATCGTCTCATCAAGCTTTGCCGGGTCTTCAACCATAAGGCCCTTAATACCATAAGCATTAGCCAGAGCCACAAAATCAGGCAGACTATCAGAATAGCTTTCTGAATAGCGCCCTTCATATGACAAGGCCTGCCACTGACGCACCATACCCATAAATTCATTGTTCAGAATGAATACTTTTACAGGAAGCTTATACTGTGCAATCGTACCAAGTTCCTGAATATTCATCTGGATAGAGGCTTCCCCAGCAACGTCGATACAGAGTGCATCGGGATGCGCTATCTGTGCACCTACAGCCGCCGGCAGACCGTAGCCCATTGTACCAAGGCCACCAGAGGTTAACCAACGGTTTGGTTTATCAAACCCAAGATACTGTGCTGCCCACATCTGATGTTGACCCACCTCAGTTGAAATAATCGCGGTACGGTCACCAATTAGTTCCTGAAGGCGCTCAAGGGCTTTTTGCGGCATGATTACTTCGGTGCTATCGGTATAGCCAAGACAGTTACGTTCGCGCCATTTTTCAATCTGTGCCCACCAGTCACCCATTGAAGGCTGTTTTTTACCAAGCCCCTCTTCTTTCCAAATAGCGATCATGCGCTTCAGAACAGAGCCTGCATCACCAACCACAGGAATATCGACCTGAACATTTTTGTTAATACTGGAAAGATCAATATCAACATGAATTTTTGTAGAATCCGGTGAGAAGGCATCAACTCGGCCTGTAACACGGTCATCAAATCTAGAACCTATTGCAAGCATCACATCGCAGTCATGCATCGCATGGTTTGCTTCCCATGTGCCGTGCATACCCAGCATACCAACAAACTGCTTATCACTTGCCGGATAAGCTCCAAGCCCCATAAGCGTATTGGTCACTGGCGCACCCGTAAGTTTTGCAAACTCAACAAGCAGTTCGGAAGCCTCTGGCCCGGAATTGATAATTCCTCCGCCAGAATAAATGATTGGTTTTTCCCCGGCTGCAAACGCATGAACTGCCCTGCGAATGGCGGTTTCATCGCCGTCCATTTGTGGGCGGTATGTACGGTGTTCTGCAGGACCAAACACCTGATAAGGTGCCTTTTCAACCTGCACATCCTTTGGTACGTCAATTACCACGGGGCCGGGCCTGCCATGTGAAGCCACATAAAAAGCTTCATGAATAATACTCGGCAGTAAAGATGTTTCTTTAACCAGATAGTTATGCTTGGTACAGGGCCGCGTAATGCCAACGGTATCAGCTTCTTGAAAAGCATCATTACCAATCAAATGACGGGCAACCTGCCCCGTAATACATATGATCGGAATACTGTCCATCAAAGCATCTGTCAGACCAGTAACAGCATTGGTTGCGCCCGGGCCTGATGTAACCAAAACAACACCCGGCTTGCCAGTTGAGCGTGCATAGCCTTCCGCTGCATGCGTCGCCGCCTGTTCATGGCGAACCAAAATATGCTTAATCCGGTTCTGTTTAAAAATTTCATCGTAAATAGGCAGGACTGCACCACCCGGATAGCCAAATATCACCTCAACACCTAGTTCACCAAGTGCTCTCAGGATCATTTGAGCGCCGCTTAACTGCTCAGCGGGTTCCGATGGTATTTTTTTGTCCTTGCCAGTCATACTGTCGTCCTGTTTTTATAGTTACTGCTTCTTAAACGCACACCCTTTTACTTCGGCAAGGTTATTGTTTAATGGCATTTAGCACCTACCCAAAAACACCCCCTATAAAAACACGAAGGGGCGCCGCATGTGCGCCCCACACAGGGGTGTCCGCGTCAATCCTTCACAAACCAAGGCCAAACCGGCGCAAAGATTATAGAAACTTTCGACTGGCAGTTTTTTATTGTACGAAAATTACTCAGTCAATAGTTTTTTGTGAATTTTTATTACTATATCAGATAAATTTCTTTCCGAAAATTGCGCATCAATGCAAAACCAGTCAAAAAACTGGTTCCGAAACCATGTAAGTTGCCGCTTCGCAAAACGTCGCGTTTGCATCTTTGCTTCTTCTGTCACCACATCAAGACTATTGATACCGTTAAGATAATCCATTAGTTGCGGCACCCCAAGTGCTCTCATGGCAGGCAAACTTTTAGGTAAATTTCGCTGCATCAATTCGCGCACCTCATCCAGCGCGCCGGCGCGCAACATTATATCAAATCTTTTGTCACAGTTTTCATAAAGTGTCTTTCGATCAGGGCTAAGAACCACCTTGGCAACATGGCCCGCTTCGTTCGCAGCACTTAGAAGACCTGGCACGTTATTTTTATGCCATTCAGAAAGAGATTTCCCTGTAGACCGAAACACCTCAAGGGCCCGGCATATCCGCTGACTATCGCCAGGAAATAGGCGCTCAGCCGTAACCGGGTCATGCTCAGCAAGCAATTGGTGCATATACTCACTCCCTTTTTCAGTGCATTCATGGCGAACCAATTCGCGCACGGTTTCGTCAATTTCAGGGATATGGGCAATACCGTTCACCAATACCTTAAGATACATACCGGTGCCACCAACCACGATCGGTGTAAGGCCCTTTGCCCACGCACGCTCAATCTCGGCCATGGCTCTCTCTGCCCAAAAAGCAGCTGAACATGTCTCTTGTGCGTCTAAAAAACGATATAACCTGTGTGGGACACGTTTTTCATCATCTTCTGATGGGCAGGCCGTTACAATACGTAGACCATCGTAAACCTGCATGCTATCTGCATTGATAATTATACCATTAATATCTTTTGCCAGTTGAAGCGATAATGCTGACTTGCCGCTTGCTGTTGGACCTGCAATAAGAAAGACCTGTTTCACATTTACCTCGTTAATTCAGGACTATGACTATGGACATCGCCCTCACCCTTGTTGCCCCCTCCGATCAAAACGGTTCGCTCAAAGAGGCTGAAACACTAGTGCTTCAAAAACTTGGAAGCCGTGATGCAAAGCCTACTATCTTATCAGAAGGAATAGCTATTGATTACATAGCTGAATTTAGCAGCCTTGAGGAAGCAAAACATCAGCTTATTGAAACCCTTAATGGTATTTCGGGTCTAGATTGGTGTTTACAGCCCGCACTGAACCGCAAAAAAAAGCTGCTTTTAGCAGATATGGATTCTACCATGATCACGGTTGAATGCATTGATGAATTAGCAGACTTTATGGGACTAAAGGAAAAGGTTGCCGCCATTACAGAAGCCGCCATGCGCGGTGAGCTTAATTTTGAAGCAGCCCTTATCGAACGCGTGGCACTGCTTGAAGGCCTAACGGAAGCTCAGCTTGCTGAATGCTATGCAGGCCGCATTAATCTAATGGACGGCGCAAAAGCACTGGTAAGGACAATGCGTAAAAACGGCGCTTATACAGCACTTGTCTCTGGTGGCTTCACCTATTTCACGGGCAAAGTGGCTGAGGCTATTGGTTTTCATATGAACCGCGCCAATATTCTGGAAATGGATAACGGTAAACTTACCGGCACTGTTGCCATGCCCATATGCGGTGCAAATACCAAACTTGAAACATTAAAGGCACTTGCCGCAGAACATAAACTTGGGAAGCATGAAATCATGGCGGTTGGGGATGGTGCGAACGATATTCCAATGATTGAAGCAGCAGGCCTAGGCGTCGCCTACCATGCCAAACCCAAAACACAGGCTGCCGCCACTTGCTCTGTAAAATACGGCGATCTTAGAACTCTACTATATTATCAAGGGTATACCGACGCTGAGATAACAGAATAAACACTTCAATACCCCAACAGAAAAGGGCCGGAAAACCGGCCCTTTAAATCATTTACAGCTTTCAAGAATACTATTCTTCGATCTGATCTTTTTCTTTCAGAAGCTTCATCGGTATGTGCGCACTATTACCGCGCAGATACACAAGCACCAGAATCCGTTCACGTCCTTCAGCGCGCGCTTCCTCAACCAATTTAGCAACCTCAGCCGGACTGGAAACCGCAATCTGATTAACACGCACAATCACGGCACCAGGACGGATACCATCATGAAACGCAGGACTACGCTGGGCCACACGAGTAACAGCAACACCTTCAACTTCAGCATCGATATTATACTTACGGCGAATTGTGTCATTAAGCGGTGCCAATTCCATGCCTTCAATCAAGGTATGGCTATCTTCCATGTTATCATCAGATTTCTTGCCTGTTGATTTACCACTGGCATCTGCTTCAATTTTAAGCTCACCAGTTTTCACTTTAAGAGTGACAGTTTTGCCTTTTCTTAAAACCTGTACATCAACACTGACATCAACATCTGTGCGCTTAACCAAACGACTAAGTGTGGTTGAATCGTCCACAGGCTTACCGTCCCAGCGGAAGATAACATCACCTTCCTGAATGTCAGCTTTAGCCGCTGGGCTATCAGGCTCAACACGGGTAACAATTGCGCCTTTAGTAATATCAGCGCCCATTGCCTCAGCAAGTTCTTTGGTCATTGGCTGAATGCCAACACCGAGCCACCCACGACGAACCTTGCCGTGCTCTTTCAATTCACGTGTAACACGAGCTGCATCATTCGATGGTATAGAGAACCCAATACCAACATTACCGCCTGTAGGCGAAAAGATAGCTGTATTAACACCGATCACTTCACCCTTCATGTTAAAGAGTGGTCCACCAGAGTTACCCCTGTTAATAGGGGCATCTGTTTGAATAAACTCAATATCACCAGCATTAATTGTGCGGTTACGCGCAGAAACGATACCTGCGGATACCGTACCACCTAGGCCAAATGGGTTACCAATGGCCACAACCCAGTCGCCGATACGCTCAACGTCTGAATCGCCCCATTTCACTGCAGGGAAAAGCTGGCCTTTTTCTTTAGGCTCGATTTTTAGAACAGCAACATCTGAGAGGCTATCACGCCCTAAAACTGTTGCGCTATACTCTTCACCGTCTTCAAGAAGCACTGTGATTTCATCAGCTTCTTCAACCACATGATTGTTGGTAATCACAATACCTGTTGGATCAATGATAAAACCTGAACCAAGAGACCGAGCGGTCCTCGGCTCATTATCCTCTTCAAAACGGTCTCTGAACTGATCCCAGAAATCGCCGAATGGCAAACCTTCTGGCAATTCTGGGCGCTTACCTTCAGATCGCTCAATTGTTTGCACTGTTGAGATATTGACAACAGCCGGCTGAAGTTTTTCCACCAGATCAGCAAAGCTCTCAGGCGCGGGTCTTGCTGATACAGGCTTAACTGACAACATGGCAGCAAGCAGAACCATAAGGCCCAGCATCAGGGTCTTTAGGGGATTGGTAGCTCGCTTATCGATTGTTATTGCTAGAAAGGTGCTCACGCACATACTCCTTTTCTACTATTGGGCCCATTTGTTGGCCGTAGATGGCACTTTGTCCATCTGCACAGCCATCGCAACACCAAATTTATTTTACGTCAAGCCTTTAGGCCCAAGCTTGCGACAAATGGTTCCCTGCCTGCGACTAGTGAACAGTTTCGAGGAAGGGAACACCATCATTTGTCTTATTTCTTCTTACCAGAGTTAACAAAAAGCTTCAAAAAGTCACTATCCGGTGAAAGGATGATAGATGTATCCTCTTGCCCCAAAGCTTTTTTATATGCTTGCATAGTACGGTAAAACTCGAAAAAGTCTTCGTCCTTACCAAAAGCATCTGCAAAGATCTTAACAGCTCTACCGTCTGCCTCACCGCGAATAACCTGTGATTTTTTTTCCGCCTCAGCAACCAGAACCGCCACCTGACGGTCTGCATCAGCCTTTATCTTCACAGCATCACGGTTACCTTCAGCACGTTTTTCAGCGGCTTCCTGCTGACGTTCAGTTTCCATACGTTGGAAAATAGACTGGCTGTTCTGTGGCGGCAGGTCAACGCGCTTTAGTCGTACGTCAATAACCTCAAGGCCAAAAGAGGCCGCACGCTGGTTTGTGATTGCGCTTATTTCATGCATAAGCGCTGAACGCTCACCAGACACAATATTCTGCATGGGTACTTTAGCAAGCACGTTCCGTACTGTTGTATCCATTACCTTTTCTAGCAAGTCGTTGGCAATTACGTCATTTGCTGCTGCCTGATACCGTTTCAAAGGGTCAACGATACGGTAGCGCGCAAAACTGTCCACAACAATGCGGCGTTTATCACTTGCAAGTACTTCCTGCGGCCGAAGGTCAAGGCTAAGGATGCGTTTTTCAAGATAAATAACCTGTTCAACGAGAGGTGTTTTAACATGTAAACCAGGTTCAACAACGGTACGTTTTGGCTCGCCAAACTGCACGACAATTGCCTGTTCCCACTCGCTAACAATAAAGAGGCTATTATAGGCTATAAAGCCTGCAACAACCAGAGCAACAAGGGCTCCTATAAGTTTCCCGCTCATTATTTTTGCCCCCCTGCTTTTTTCTTTTTAAGTTCATCAAGAGACAAATACGGCACAACACCAGAACCATTTTCACTGCCCAGAATTATCTTATCCATACCAGTCAAAATTTCTTCCATTGTTTCAAGATACAAACGTTTGCGAGTTACATCTTTTGCCTGAATATATTCATTATAAACAGAAAGGAACCTTGCTGCCTCACCCTCAGCACGAGCGACAGTTTGTGCGCGATAAGCCTCTGCCTGTTGAACCAGCTTTTCAGACTCGCCTTGTGCTTTCGGAATAACTTCGTTGGCATATCTTGCTGCTTCGTTACGTGAGCGTTGCTGGTCAGCCTCCGCACGTTGTACATCCAGAAAGGCATCTTTCACTTCGACAGGTGCTTCAGATTCAATAATCTGTACCCGTAAAGCGGTTATACCGGCATGATATTCGTCCAGTGTTTCCTGAATACGCAGCAATGCTTGCTCTTCGATTTCACCACGAGCCGTTGTAATGATAGGCGTGATACCATTTTGACCAATAAGTTCTCGTACAACGCTTTCAGCAACAGACTTGATAGTGCCATCAGGGTCTTGCAACTGAAATAAGTAATTGCCAAGATCTTTAATACGCCAAACTACGTTAAAACGAACATCAACGATGTTTTCATCCTGAGTTAACATCAGGCTTTCTTCACGCGTACGAGACCCTTTACCACCAATTGATATGGTTTTTTCATCCGTCACGCCGCGTACCGCAACTGTTTCAATTGGATATGGCAAATGCCAGTGTAGGCCGGGGCTAGTCAGCTCTGTTCGTTTACCAAACTGTAGAACAACGCCCTGTTCATTTGGTTCCACCCTATAGATTCCGCTGATCAACCAGATCGCAATAATTACAAGCAGAATCAAACCAATACTACCACCGCCACCGGGCATGGCTTTTTTAATTTGTTCCTGACTTTTCCTAATAAACTCATCTAATTGCGGTGGCTCGCCCCCACCAGATGATCCACCACGTCGGGGGCCATTCCCCCAAGGGTTAGGCCTATCACCCCCCTGATTTTGCCAAGGCATATACTTCTCCCATATGGTTTACCGACATGGTAAACCGCTGTGTCATTCTGTTGCAGAAAGACAGTGTCATGTTTAGCTATATATGGTAGGTACTGCCCTCCTGCAACGTCCGTTGGTAATTTTCCTTGTTTTCAGTGAGGTTTTTATGCCTGAAATCCAAAAAAAGTCTATTTTAGATGTTTTAAAAACCATTATTCCAACATCACAAGCAACCAACATTGTTGATTCAGGTATTGTTAGTGCCGTAATTATTGACAGCAGTCAGGTAGGTATTGTTCTGGACTTTGGCGACACACCGCCAAACGATGCACCAGCTTTGCGCGCCCTTGCAGAAGAAAAAGCAAAAACAGTTCCCGGTGTAACTGCTGTAAATGTGGTTATGTCCGCTATCAAGAAAGCCCCAACAGTCACCCCTGCCACCAAAGCCCCTCCTACTCCCACCCAAATCCCGGGAGTAAAACATGTTATTGCCGTTGCAAGTGGCAAAGGCGGGGTAGGCAAATCAACGACCAGTATTAACCTAGCACTTGCGCTCCAAAAATACGGGCTAAAGGTTGGTTTACTGGACGCTGATATATTTGGCCCATCAGTGCCCATGCTCACAGGCCTTACTGCACGTCCTGAAATTAAAGATAAAGTTATTCAGCCCCTAATAGCTTTCGACATGAAGGTTATGTCGATCGGGTTTTTAATTGATGTTGACCAGCCTGTTGTTTGGCGCGGCCCCCGTGTAATGGGCGCGACACAGCAACTTCTTAAAGACGTAGCATGGGGTCCGCTCGACGTACTTGTCGTGGACATGCCACCTGGTACGGGTGACGTACAACTTTCCATGGTGCAACAGGCCGTACTCTCTGGCGCAATCATTGTTTCAACACCGCAGGACCTTGCCCTGATCGATGCCAGAAAAGGAATTTCCATGTTCCAGAAAGTTGGCACCCCTATTCTTGGCATTATTGAAAACATGAGCACCTACATTTGCCCAAATTGCGGTACTGAAAGCCATATTTTTGGCCACGGCGGCGCACAGGAAGTGGCCCGCACAATTGGTTGCCCATTCCTCGGTGCAGTGCCACTTCACATAAGCCTTCGGGAAACCGGCGACAAAGGCACACCAGTCACCGTGTCAGATAAAGAAAGCCCTATCAGCCAGAGTTATTATAAAATAGCCGAAAAAATTGCAGGGACCCTCGGTCTATAAGCGAGTATAAACGACAAAACTATACCCCGGCTTGTCCGCTTCGGCCTTGTGCTTGTCACGGCTAACTTCCTGCCATTCATCGCGGTTAAAGTCAGGAAAAGTGGCATCGCCATCAACTTCAATATCTACTTCCGTGATATAAAGCTTATCGACAACAGCCATGGCTTCTCTATATATTTGGGCACCACCCGTGATCATAACTTCTGCAGCCATATTGCTAGCTTTAATGGCATCTACAAGTGACCCGACCACAGTTACACCATCATGGTGCCATTCCTGATTTCGAGTAATCACAATATTCTGACGCCCTAGTAAAGGCCGACCGATCGAATCGAATGTTTTTCGGCCCATTATTATAGATTTGCCCAGTGTTGTTTGTTTAAAATATTTGAGATCCGCGGGCAGATGCCAAGGCAAGCTATTACCTGCCCCTATAACCCTATTTTTTGCCATTGCTACAATAATGGATAGGGTCATTTTTATACTCCTGACTAACTTTTTGTAAATCTGCGATAACAATTACCGTGTATCAAAGTAAAAATCCAGCGGCCTTCCAGACTAAACACGGTTTGTTTTTGTTCGTTAGATCATGTCATCATCGTCTAGGTCTTCGTCTGCCTCTACCAAAGGCAAATGAACCCTGAATGTAGTCCCTACACCAACAATACTTCGAACCGATAAATGCCCGTGCATACGGCTCACAAGTTCGCGGCAAATAGCAAGCCCAAGCCCAACACCACCGTGTCTGCGTGACAAGGCCGTATCAACCTGTGTAAAGCGGTCAAATAGACCGCTCTGTTTTTCTTCAGGAATACCAATACCCGTATCTTCCACTTCCAGCACCCAGCCGGCACGACCATCCCTGAAGAATTTTGAATGTATTCGTATTGTAATCGAGCCTTCAATGGTAAACTTGGTGGCATTGGTGCAAAGGTTAATGAGGATTTGGCGCAACCTTAATTCATCCCCAATAATCATTCTGGGCATATCGTCAGGTATTTCAGTACAAATTTTTAGCCCTTTAGCGTTGGCCTGATGTTCTATAAGGCTAATGGCGCGACTAACTAACTCACTCACGGAAACAATGCGTTGCTCGATTACAATTTTCCCAGACTCAAGTTTGGCAAGGTCCAGAATATCGTTAATCAAGCTCAGAAGATGAGAACCGCTTGAATATATGTCTTTTGCATAATCGACATAACGGGGATCGCTAATTTCGCCTAAAGCTTGATCTGAAAGCAACTGCGAAAAGCCCAAAATTGAATTTAGAGGTGTTCGCAGTTCATGGCTCATCGTTGCCAAAAATTCAGATTTTGCTTTATTAGCATATTCCGCAGTACGGCGGGCTTCTTCAACATCACGGTTCAAATTCTGTAAAAGCTTGTAATGTTCTTCCAGTTCATCGTGAGCTTCTTTTAAAGCCCGGGTGCGCCTGTCAACGATATCTGCAACACGATTTGCGCGCTGACCTTGCAAAAATAACAACGTAAAAAACAGTACGGTTAACAACAAGCACACTAATGCCGTTATTGTAGCCATCGTATAATCAACTTTTACAGTACCAGGTGTCGCATGTACTTTCAGGGCCCATTCTGCGGTACCAAAACTGCGTTTATATAAAACTTCGTTGAGCTTGTTTTTGGTGCGTATCTCTGGCTGTGTTGAATATGACTGTGAATATTGTTCGTTCGACCACGATGATTTCACATGTAAAATAAGCCCCTCAGCAATGGTGCCCATATCACCAAGAATTGCCTGATTTTCCAGTAATTGAATCAAAACACCTTTATAGCCTGCAGGGTTAACGACCGGATTCACCAACATAACCATGCCTTTTTGACCATGATCCAATTCAGGGAAAGAAGGCAGCAAAATAGCCCCGGGCGTGCCAGTTTCTATTGTCTCCAATAAAAATTTGTAAAGAGAAGGTTCCGCACCAATATTTAAACCCACAAGCCCCGTTTCAGGTGTTGGGTCTTCCGGCCAAACATAAAACAAAGGAAACATTTGTTCTTGACCATGAGCGCTGCCCAACTGGCTTTCCGGCATGCGAAGCAAATACCTGCCATCATATAACTCATTCATATATTTGGTAAAATTACTGCGCTTATCTACACTTAATGGATAGCTAAACCCTACAAAATTCCTATCTTTATTGAGATAGCTGTTATTTTTAACAAGCTCCTGAAAAATACCGCGATTCTTTTCATCAACGGATACAAAAAATTTATAGGTATCTTCGGCAGCAATAAAACCACTTTCAATATGACGGAACAGCCGATCAACCATAAGATCTGCTTTACGCTCAAAAGTTTGTTGTGATTCGTAGCGTGCCGCTGTTATTGCAACACGCGTGAGAGACCACGTGATAGCGAGCCCTGCAATAACAATGATTGCTAGTACAATTGTTTGGCGTAAGTCTTTGCCCCAGTGCACATTTTCACCCTACATTGTTTGTATCATACAGATACTAATGCCTTTATATGAGGATGGCTTTCATACCCCTCAATGGCAATATCTTCGAACTTAAAATCAAATAAATTTTGCACATTAGGGTTAAGGACAAGTGAAGGAAGCTTGATTGGTGATCGTGATAATTGCAAATCAGCCTGCTCAATATGGTTACTATAAAGATGTGCATCACCAAAAGTATGCACAAAATCTCCCACACCAAGATTACAAGCCTGCGCCACCATATGGGTGAGAAGTGCATAGGATGCAATATTGAAAGGCACACCCAAAAACACATCTGCACTACGCTGGTATAACTGGCACGATAATTTACCTTCAGCCACATAAAACTGAAACAAGCAATGGCATGGCGGCAAGGCCATATTATCAACATCAGCGACATTCCATGCCGAAACAATCAAACGGCGGCTATTGGGAGTATTTTTCAACTGATTCAAAAGGTTTGTTATCTGATCAATTGTGTTACCGTCTGGCGCAGGCCAACTGCGCCACTGGTGCCCGTATACTGGCCCTAAGTTACCGTTTTCATCGGCCCAATCATCCCAAATAGAAACACCATGATCCTTCAGGTATTTAATATTTGTGTCACCCGCAATAAACCACAGAAGCTCATGTATGATAGATTTTAAATGCAGCTTTTTTGTTGTTACGAGGGGAAATCCTTGTTCTAGATTAAAGCGCATCTGATGGCCAAAAACACTATAAGTGCCAGTTCCTGTACGATCACCACGGTAAACACCCTCGCGGCGAATACGAGCCAACAAATCAAGATACTGCTGCATAAAAGAGAACTCCCCACGGAATCGAACTGATTTAAAGCTATAGGCAGTCATCAGCTTTCTGGCAATAGTTAGCAGCGTGAATAAGACCGGAAATTATGTTTTCAGAAATATATTCCTTTAAATTGCCACCTTTTGCACTTATATCAGACCTGCTGGCTTGCCAGCTATGGCGATAAACGGCGCATTAAGTATGTATAACGGACCCGGGGGCGGTACCCGGCGCCTCCACCACCAAAAGCCTGCATGGTAAGACTTTTGCTGATGGGGGCGAAATAGGATCGACGTGTATTGAACGGTGTATTGCTTTTCGCTCAGGATGGTACCGCTGTGATGGGCCACAATTGATAAATGCAAACGACAACAACGTCGAGTATGCTGTTGCTGCGTAAGCAGTCATAGCTACTAACATTTATAAATTCCTGAGGGTTGACGCCTTCAGGTGGGGGATGGGCCACCTAGCAACAGAACGGCCCACTATTTCTTTTAGTATATCAGGCCATTTTTACAACATGATCCGCAATAGCGAGAGAGGCTGTCAGGCCAGGTGATTCCACACCAAATAAATTAACAAGCCCCTTAAGACCGTGTTGGTTAGGGCCTGAAATCATGAAGTCTGCAAATGTGCCAAGCTTTGCAATTTGTGGGCGAATACCCACATAATCTTGTGTCAACACACGGTTTGCGATCGCTGGGTAATAGCGGCTGATTGCATCCCTGAACGCTGTTTCCCTTCTCGCATCTGGTGCATAATCTTCGCTCATTACCGGCTGTACATCTGGCCCAAACCTCACAGCTCCTGATATATCTAGCGTTGCATGTATTCCTAAGCCACCTTTAACCGGTATTGGGTACACAAGGTGACGGAAGGGCGCTGCACCAGAAAGCGCAAAATAAGTGCCCTGCACCTTGTATAGCGGCGGTATGCAGGCTGAGCTCAAGCCTTTAATTATATAGGCAATATGCTGTGCACCAAGCCCGGCACAATTGATAACACACTGTGCCACAAAAGCCTCGGCGCTGCCCGATGTATGGATCATAAAACCACCTGTCGTTTGCTCTATGGCAACCACAGCATTATGACACGCAATCACACCGCCGCTCTGTTCCACCGCACCGGCAAGGGCTGTTATATAAGCAGGCACATCAATAATGCCCGTTGAAGGGGAAAACAGCCCACCAGTAACATCAAGTGCTGGCTCAAGCTCTAACACTTCCGCGCGCGATAGCAGTGCTAAATCAGTCACACCGTTCGCTGCGGCCTTCTCTTGAACCGCCAAAAGCGCCTGCTGTTCCTCATATGAGGTAGCAACAATCAACTTCCCAAGCTGTTGAAAAGGCACCCTGTAGTTACGGCAAAAATCATATAGCTGTTTTTTGCCTTCAACACACAGCTTGGCCTTGAAGCTATCTTGCGGATAATAGATACCCGCATGTATCACACCTGAATTACGCGCGCTAATGCCCTTTCCCGGCAGCATTTCTTTTTCGCAAACAACCACTTCGCGGCCATGCGCAGCCAATTTTGTAGCAACAGCAAGACCAACAGCCCCAGCGCCAACAACCAATATGTCAACTTTTTCCATACGCTTTTTGCCCCAAGCCACAAGGGTTAGGGCCCTATTCTGTTATAAAAAAACATCACCCAAGCAATAATCATGATGTTAGCTCTTCACTGCAAGGGATCATATGGTTATAAGGAAGCATGAAAAGAGTAAAACAAGTATGAGTGAGGCAATGGCCGATAGCCACATAGATTATGATGCCAAGGTGCAAAACGCTCTCAGGCAGGTTGTTCGAAGTGTCCTGAAGGATACAGAAGCTGACGGCCTGATGGGAGACCATCATTTTTATGTCGCGTTTAAAACTCAGGCAGACGGTGTAGATATACCAGCACACCTAGTAAGCAGATTCCCTGATGAAATGACTATTGTCGTTCAACATAAATTCTGGGGGCTTAAGGTTCACGATGATTATTTCGAGATTGGCCTGTCTTTTAATCAGAAACCTGAACATTTAACTATTCCATTTGATGCGATTGTCGGGTTCGTAGACCCCAGTGTTCAATTCGCCCTTCAATTTCATGAGGATATTGATTACAGCGACGACATGGAGCCTGAGGAAATTGACTTCAGTGAACCAACCGCTGATTCTGGTGCCCCGCAAGATAAACAAGGCCCTGATGATACCCTGTCACCTGACGCAAAAACCGATACCGTAAAAAGCAATGGTAGCGATAATATAGTAACACTGGATGCCTTCCGCAGAAAATAAGTGTCAGTTAAAGTTATTTTTCTGGCCCTTCCAGCTACTTGTTTTTATAACATCCGCAAAACGGGCGGGCTTGCCCTGCCTATCTGAAGTATATTTACCTGTCAGAAAGGGCCATCATGTCTGAGTGGGCATATGAAAAACTGTTTCAATTTGGCGAAGATAAAACCACGTACCGCAAGCTAACATCAGATTATGTTTCTGAAATTGAGGTTGATGGTAAGAAAATCCTTAAAATTCAGAATGAAGGCCTTGAGCTTTTGTCGCGTGAAGCGATGGTTGATATCGCGCATTTGCTGCGCCCCGATCATTTGAAACAGCTTGCGGCCATATTAGACGACCCTGAAGCCAGCAATAACGACCGTTTTGTTGCAAAGGAACTTCTAAAAAACGCTAATATTGCAGCAGGAAAAGTACTGCCTAGCTGTCAGGATACAGGCACAGCTATTATTATTGGTAAAAAAGGCCAATATGTGTGGACCGAAGGTGAGGATGAAGCCCCGCTCACAAAAGGCGTTATGAAAACCTACACAGAGACAAACCTCCGCTACAGCCAAATGGCACCCCTTTCCATGTACGAAGAGGTCAACACCAAAGATAATACCCCAGCACAAATTGACCTCTACGCTACTAAAGGTAATGAATATCATTTCCTTTTCATGGCCAAAGGGGGCGGAAGTGCTAATAAAACCTTCTTGTTCCAGCAAACGCCAGCAACGCTCAGGGAAGACCGTATGCTCGCGCTTTTGGAAGAAAAAATTAGAACTCTTGGCACATCAGCGTGTCCACCATACCACTTGGCAATAGTGATTGGCGGCCTTTCTGCCGAACATAACTTGTCTACTGTTAAAAAAGCGTCTGCGCGCTACCTAGATGATCTGCCAACAACAGGGAATAAGAGTGGCCGAGCTTTCCGTGATACTGAGATGGAAAAGACAATCCATAAAATGACCCAAAACATGGGTATTGGCGCACAGTTTGGCGGCAAATACTTTTGTCATGATGTGCGGGTAATCCGCTTGCCCCGCCACGGTGCGAGCTTACCTGTTGGTATTGGTGTGTCCTGCTCTGCAGATCGGCAAGCAAAAGGGAAAATTACGCCGGAAGGTATTTTTCTTGAAGCGCTGGAAACCGATCCCGCCAAATATATGCCAGAGATTGAGGGTGAGGTTCTTTCCGAAGAGGTTCTCAAAGTTAACCTTAACCGGCCCATGAAAGAGATTTTAGCAGAACTGACACAATACCCTATAAAAACACGGCTATCACTAACAGGCACAATTGTTGTCGCCCGCGACCTTGCCCATGCCCGCATTCAAAAAATGATAGAAGATGGCGGTGAAATGCCTGCTTATTTCAAAGATCATATCATTTATTATGCTGGTCCTGCCAAAACACCTGAAGGCTACGCCTCTGGCAGCTTTGGCCCAACCACAGCAGGGCGAATGGATAGCTACGTTGGACCCTTTCAAAAGCTTGGCGGCACTATGATAAGCCTTGCAAAGGGAAACCGTTCTAAAGATGTAACAAAGGCATGTGCTGAAAATAAAGGCTTCTATCTTGGCTCTATAGGTGGCCCTGCCGCAATTTTGGCACAGAACAACATTAAAAAAGTAGAAGTGCTAGACTTTGAAGACCTCGGCATGGAAGCGGTATGGAAAATTGATGTTGTTGATTTTCCAGCTTTTATTGTTGTGGACGATAAAGGAAATGATTTCTTTAAAGATATCTAAACCCCTAAGGAAGGGATGCCCTCCTTCCTTAGGCCAAACATTGCTTGCGCAACACGCTATACTGCGGCACGATTACATATGCTAGGTTTAGGTATAAAAAAACATATTGGGGACTAGAATTGTCAAAAATTTTTTTCTCAATAGCATTGATCGGCTTATTTATTTCAGTAGGCTCCTATCGTGCCTCCGCACAAAATGCGCCAACAATAGAGCCTGTTTCAGTCTGTGTAGAAGATCGGTTTTGGCCTCCAGGCTCTTTCTTTTTAAATGGCAAAGCGTTAGGTACCCATGTGGAAATTGTCCGCAATGCATTTGAACAGGTAGCAATCCCCTTTACTTTTATAAAGATGCCTTGGAAAAGATGCCTTGCAGCCTTGAAAACTGGAGAACTTGATGCCGTTATATCTATATCCTACTTGGAAAGCCGCAATAAAGCTTTCTACTACCCGAAAGGTGCTACTTCAAACACCCCTCATCCACAAAGCATTGAACAGGTAGACTTTGTTTTGGTCACCAAAGAGGGATACCCCGTGGGAGACATAATGAACGGTGCGATACCCCCACAGCCTATAGGCGTGCCGCTTGGTTATATGTCCGCGGAAAGAATGGAAAAAACAGGCGCTCAGGTAGTTCAATTAATGAACCACCAGGACTTGTTTGATCTTTTGCAGCGAGGCCGCGTAAATAGCCTTATACTGGCTAAACCCTTGGTGGATTTTTTTATAACACAGTCCAATTATGAGGCACAATTTAAACAAACACGACTACCAGACCACAGCGGCCCCCTTTATTTGGCATTTTCTAGGAAAAGCAAGCTATCAGAAGAAAAAATGCAAGCCATTTGGACAGCTATTGAGGCCGTGCACGCTGATGCAGACCTACTCGCAAAATTAACTGCTCTATCCTACAGCCAAGCCACAGTGTGTGTGCACAACCTTACCAAATGTCAGCACTAAACTATGTCATCAATTTTGGGTTTTGTCTGACACAAGCTAAATACCTATGTTATAGGTAAGCATCCCTTGTGTTTAAATGCTGTTGGACCTATCCAAACAGTACCGTTTTACTATATGAGTTTATGACTTGGCTGGCATCCCCAATTAGCCAGCCTCAAAAAGATTGGCCCCCCATGACACGCCCTTTTTCATTACCACGATTAACGCCTACCCAGATTAAAACTGAAACGCTCTCTGGTTTGACTGTCGCACTGGCACTTGTGCCTGAGGCTGTGGCCTTTGCGTTTGTTGCACAGGTAAATCCCCTTGTTGGGCTTTATGCCGCTTTCATAGTTGGGCTTATTACTGCTTTAATTGGTGGCAGACCAGGCATGATATCTGGTGCTACAGGCGCACTAGCAGTTGTTATGGTAAGTCTCGTTGTCGCGCACGGTGTTGAATATCTTTTTGCTACCGTTGTTTTGATGGGTATCCTGCAAATTCTAGCCGGAGTTTTCCGCCTTGGTAAATTCATCCGAATGGTACCTCATCCCGTTATGCTGGGATTTGTTAACGGCTTGGCTATTGTGATTTTTCTTGCCCAGCTTGGCCAGTTTAAAGACCCTGATACAGGTACATGGATGACCGCTGAGCCTCTCTTCATCATGCTTGGCCTCAGCTTTCTGACTATGGTAATCATCTGGTTTGCTTCCAAATACATTAAAGCCATACCAGCTCCCCTGCTCGGCATTCTGGTTGTTTCAGCCATAGTGATTGGCTTTGGGATCGATATCCCGCGAGTAGGCGATTTGGCCTCTATCAAGGGTGGCTTACCTGAGTTCCATATACCTACTGTGCCTTTCAGCATCGAAACATTTGAAATTATTCTGCCCTACTCCTTAATTTTAGCGGCGATTGGCCTTATTGAATCCCTGCTAACCCTTAATCTTGTCGCCGAACTAACAGAATCCAAAGGCGGCGCAAGTCAAGAGTGTGTAGCACAGGGTACAGCAAACATTGTTACCGGATTTTTTGGCGGCATGGGTGGCTGCGCCATGATAGGACAAAGCATGATTAACGTGGAATCAGGCGGTCGTACCCGACTCTCCGGCACTTCAGCTGCGCTCTTTTTATTACTGTTTATCCTTTTTGCCAGCAGCCTGATTGAACAAATACCTCTTGCCGCTCTTATCGGCGTTATGTTTATGGTCGTGATTGGCACCTTTGCATGGTCAAGCTTCCGTATTCTCCATAAAATACCAAAAGCAGATGCTTTTGTTCTTGTGCTTGTCTCAGCCGTTACTGTTATTAGTGATCTTGCTGTTGCTGTAGTTGTGGGGGTTATTGTATCCGCCCTTGAGTTTGCTTGGAAAGCCGCCAAGCGTATCGGCGCACGCACAGCCAAGGGCGAAAACGGTGAAAAAATATATGAACTGCATGGGCCCCTATTTTTTGGATCCATTGCAAGTTTTCAGAATTTATTTCACCCAAAAAAAGACCCCGCCATTGTCGTTGTTGATTTTCTCGATAGCCGAGTATGGGACCATTCCGGCCTTCAGGCTATTGAAGCCTTGGCTGAACGTTATGATAATGTTGGTAAAACTCTTAAAATCAAACACCTCAGCGCAGATTGTTATGCCTTGCTTAAAAAAGGTGGCCTCACGATAGAAATGTCACGTGAAGAAGATCCTGAATACGGTGTTGCCATTGATTACGATGGGCGTTTGGAAAAGAGCTAACACCAAACTTACACACTATGGCATCCCTGTTGTTGACATTTTAACCAGCAACAGGGAAGCTTTGTTCAAGATGGTTACATCTCTATGATTCACTGGGGAAGGCTGAGTCTATGAGCTTTATTATACGAGAAGCAATTCGTTCTGATGCAGAAGTTGCTTTTACACTTATTCATGAATTAGCTATTTATGATGAAGTAGATGATTACCTGCTGATCACTCTAGACCAGTTCACTGAAGCAGCCTTTGGTGCTAACCCTCGTTTTAACATCCTAGTTGCAGAAGAAAACGGTAGCCTTGTAGGTGTTGCAACATATTTTCACCGCTTCCACATTTGGTTTGGTGAAAATATTATCCAAATCGATGACCTGTTTGTAAAACCTAGCGCACGCGGCCACGGAATTGGTAATAAGCTACTAGAAGCAATTGGTCTTATGGCCAAAAAGGAAAATGTTCATGTGCGCTGGAACATCGAACGCGAAAACTTTAGTACAATCGCATTTTACAAGCGTAAAGGTGTTGAATATCAAACAAAAGGTGTTTGTTTATGGGCCCCAGAAAATATTAAATTAACGGAGTAACCCTTACATCTTTAATTCAAACAAAGCCGTTCCAACAGATATACCGTTTACGAACACCTCTAATTTATGATGCCCGGCATAATATTGACGTGTTGTAATCGGCTTTATTGCATGTTTTTTATGACCATATAGCTGGCCTTGTTTATCTAATTTTATATTTTTCCATTTGAACACTTTTGGCGCACTCTGCCCGTTTGCTTTTATAAAGTGTATTGCATAATCCACTACCAAATCTTGATGCGCACGGCCCTTTTTTAAAGTGAGACCGAACTCCACGGCCTCACCAAAACTGACAATAGGCGTTATGATATCAATATCTGCAGTAAGTCCTGCGACTGGCTGGTAGCCAAACGCTGCTAATGTTGCCGTATGTCCATTTTTTATAAGAGTACGGCAAGCATGTCGGACCAGCTTTCTACGATTTTCACTAGCGCCTTCAAGCCATTCAGCCGCAATGCTTGCCACCAAGTCTGGATGGTCTTTTGCGATGTCATTTAAACTATTAGCAACCGACCTTCGAACATAGTCTTCCGGGTCATCTTTTAAAGTTTCCAGCAATGGCAAAATAGGCGCTGGATCTGCCACAAAGGCTTGTAACCGTTGTCCCCACGGCAAGCGCGGTCTGCTACCTTCACTGACAAGCCGCCTTACATGCCTATTAGGGTCAAGAACCCACCATTTTAAAATATTTAAGGTAACATCTGTGTGCTTAAGCAAAAATGGCCTGATAGCAAATTCAGCTGTAAAACGCTTGGTCATTTCCTTTAAAACAGGCAAGGCTTTTTCGGGCTGCTCTATTCCTCTCGTTGTTACAAGAGCTGTAAGAGGCCATAAAGCAAACCCGCACAAGCCATCCGGCCCGCATATCATGCCCTCGCCACTTGTATCATCACTGGGATGCAGTGCAGCAAGCGCAATCCGGTTAAATGCTTCAAGGTCAGATGGCAAATAAATATTAAGCGCCTGCTCAACATGAAGCATGCGCTCTTTTAGTTCTTTTTGTCCCAAGCCGTCAGTGGCATACTTCATAAAAGCATCGACTGAAAAAGCAGGATATACCCGCTTTATAACCTGTCCTATTACGTTAACAACAGAGCTATTCATAGCCTCTTTAAAAGGTTCTGCCATATCATACCTGCATAAATGTTCTTTTTTTGTTCTTATCCTATAGCACTAAAACCGTCAAGCTGCTTGACCGATAGATAAAGCTCCAGCATGATCCGCCTATGTTCGATTTAGATGATGCAAAACTTGAAAAACACTCTGTGACCATCGCTGGCCACAGAACGTCTATTTCTCTTGAAAAAGGCTTTTGGCGGCATCTACGCGCTATTGCCGAAAAAGATAATATTACGTTGAACGAACTTGTTCGCCAACTTGATGAAGCTAGAGGCGGGTCACTATCTGGCGCTATTCGAGCCTTTATTCTCCAGAACCTTGAGAAGCAGCTTTCTCTTTAGCTTCCTGCTCTTTTGATTGCTTGTCTTTCAATTTATTTAGCATATCAAAAGCCCGGCCAAAAACGGCAATACCAGGGTTGTTGGCAGCACCTTCACCTGTATTGTTTTCTTCCATTTCTTTAAATAGGCTGCCTCTGAGGCGCTGCTCAATGCCCGCTAGCACATAACGCTCAAAAAGCCTGCTGGACCAATTTGCAGTGGGCGCATCAAAACTACCTTCATATTTAACCGGGATTGACGGTGTGTCGGCAGGGTTGATAAGGGCAAGCACTCCTTTTACAGAAAGGAACCTGTCAACGAAGTTAACCTGCCCGTCCAAATTGAAGTTGCCCCAAGCGCCAGCAGCTTTCGCCGTTTCAAGTAGCATAACACCGCTATCAAGTGCAAAAGCCATATCGATAGTGTTTGCCTGTGTAGTTCCCTGCCGTAGCAAAGTGCCAATACTACCCAAGAAAGAACTACTTGTTTTGGCCGCTGTCATTTGGGAAACAAGTGCCGGAACAGACAAGAAGTTCAAGGTTCCTGTCTGTGCAGAGAGCTTCCCACCGCCTTTAAGGCCGGCCATGCCACTGGTGATATCCCCGCTAATATCCAGATCTATTGAGCCCGCCGCTGTAATAATATTACCAAGCCCTTCAGAAATAAGCGCAGCCGATATATCAAATTTATCAGCTTGAATATGGCCTTTGAAGGGTGCGTTACCCGCAGTATCCATGTTTAAGTTTAAAGCCAAAGGTTGGCCATTTAGTTTTGCATTTTTACCAGCATCAACACGCAAAACACCGTTTCCAAGACTAATAGCCAGATTAGGCACAAGAAGCTTCTGCCCCCCAATTTGTACCCTGTCCAAAGCCACTTCAATATCACCAGAGTAGCTATTCAGTTGCTGTAAGGCCGGGCTGGCATCCTTCTTTGGCTGCTGCGCAGCCCCTCGATCTATGGCCATTATCTTATCGATATCAAGGCCAGACAGCGTGATTTTCCCGCCCAGTTTGTTAGCCGCATTTAGATTTAAAGCACCATCAATGTTAACAGGGCCATTTTGAACCCCATTCAGCTTAATTGCTCTTTCACCTTCAGTAGCATTTGTTGCAATATATGCGTAAATCACCTCACCGCGAATAGGCTGGTCGCGCTCTAAACCAGGGCCAGAAAGCCCGGTTAGGTCAAGGAACTTGCCCGCGTTAGGATGATCAAAAGAAAGAGCTGCTTTATCAAGCTCTGCATTATAGCTCGCCTGCAACTGAACCTTTGCACCTGCTGCATCCCCACCCGCTTTTATATCGAACGGGGATTTTAGAGACTTTTTAATAACAGTAGCGGTCACTTCAATAGGTAGCTTATGAAGATCAATCGTACCGAATGATCGCAGTAAAGGTGCTAAATCAGCGTGCTTCATATTACCTTGCAAATCGGCACTCAGAATACCAGCATCATCCAATCCAATAGAACCGGACATTTTAGCTATGTTATGGCCGCTATGAACATCAAGTCCAATCCTGAGCGTTGATAACGGCCCAGAAAGCGATAAAGTGCCATCAACTGTAGTAAAACCGCTAGCCCTGATCTGCTGTTTATAATCGGGCAGATAATAGCGTACAATGGGTAGAGACCAATTTGTCAGATTTGCGCCGACGGCAAAGATCATGTCATCTTTGAACTGTATAGTAGAATCAGCCAAAGATACTTTACCTTTACCATGCAGCAATTGAGCTTTCGAAAACGTAAGCTGATCACCAATGATATTGCCATTAACGGCAACATCACTAAACACTGTATCAAGCCATTGTAGTCGGTTAATTTCAATGTCAAAAACTGTTCTGGTATTAGCTGGTAAGCTTACTGTTGCCGAAGGCGCACCGTTTGCCTTTTGAGCCTGCGATGTTGGTATATAGGCATCAAGGTTTACTGTATCTGCGGTGAGCTTAATATTGCTTGGAATAGGGTTTGATATACTCCCCTGAATTTCGCCCGTAACAGACATAGTATCAATCAGGCCTTGGATGTTTTTCAAAGCCCATTTTTCACCGCTTAATTCAATGTCAGTTTTAAGTGCAGCCGTCGTTAGCCGTCCCTCAGGAACAGTATCTGCCAAGTCAAGCTCAAGCCATTTGGTAAGGTCTGGAATGTTTTCAACATTCAATTGCAGCTTCCCTTTGCCACCACCAACACCTATTGCCCCATTGAAAGAAACTGTCGTTGCACCGGGCAACAAGGCCTGCAACTGGGACACACCAACACCTTGCTCATCAATAGTAATTACACTGTCAATCCGCTGACCAAGACCACTGCGCAAGCGAATACCTTCAATCGTGACATCAATGGCGCCAAATACATTACCCGCACTCACAGGTTGCAGGGTGTTATTAACCGGTTGATTAACAGCAGAAACGGTATTAGCGCCATCGGGGGCCCCGGCCAAGCTCCACTGATTAAAGTCAATCACACCCAGGGATACAGTACCAGTCACGTGGCTACTTTCGGCTTTCTGGGCAATCGTAATATCTGCACGCCCGTTTGTACCGCCGATGGATAAAGCCCTGCTAACAATACGGCTTATATCATTTGCACTTTCAATCTGCATATCCAGTTTAAAAGGCAAATCAGGCAAACTTGCTGCCTGCTCACCCATAAAGGCATACGCCATTTGTGCTGTCTGGTTAATGCTCTCGCCAGCAACTTGAACACGCCCAGTTACATCACCAGTATTAGACAACCTTCCACTAACATCAAGGGAGGCACCACCGGCCTCAACAGCCACCTTCAGGGCCGTTTCACCTGTGCTTTTTACAGGTTGCATCTGGCCTGATGTTTGTATTTTTTGTCCACGAACAAAAAAATCACCCTCCCAGGAAAGGGGGCCCATGGGTAAATGCCCATCCAGCTCCATAGACAGCCCTTCAATTACATAGGGCTGTTGGCCATAGGGTATAAGGTCAATCTTGCCACCGCGCAGTTCAAACCGGGCAAGATCAATCTCGGCTGTTTCAGCATTTTCATCTGTCTGCGGCCAGCCTTTAACCTGCCAGCCACCAGCTTGTGTTTGTTCCAAGGCAACAGTAACACCGTCTAAGAGCAGGCTTTGAATAGACAAATCACCCCCAAACAGCCCCATAAGCCCTAAACGCACATCAATACGGTCTGCTGTGGCAATAGTATTGGAGTAATTACTGAGAAGCGGAGAGAGACGAACGGACTCAACAGAAACAGCAGGGCGCGGAAATATAGAGGCAGAAACGTTTCCTGCCAATTCCACCTTCATGCCTGTTTGTTTTGAGGCAAGATCGGCAAGAGTATCTCTATATTCATTCCAGTCCAGAAAACTAACGACAAGGGATAGGGTACCAACAATCGCTATAAAAACTCCACCTACCCAATATAAATATTTCATGGTCCCCACTCGCTCTTGATACTTCTCATGTCTGGTCAGACTGCGTAAAGATACATATAAATTCAAGTATCATTACAAATTAGGCATTCTTTAGGCTGGTTTTTTCTTAACTTTTTTATAGAGCATACTAAGATGCGAGAAATTGATAGTAATTTAAGCCTTTTGCTGCACCATTTTTAAAAGATAGAATATGCTGAAAATTCATACTATGCCTGCTTACAGCAGACACCATAAAATTAAGTAAGCATTTCATGGCAACAAACAAACTCTCTTTCGCACAAAAGCTTAAACGTCGCATTCGAACCACCATGTTCAGTGCAGAAGGTTACGAGTTTGGCGCCATAACAGTTCTATCCATTATCGTCGGTGTATTGGCGGGTTACGGCGCAATAGGGTTTTATCTAGGCATATCCATGCTGCTAGGATTTTCTTTTGGTGTTGGCGAAGATGCCCTCGCAAGCGCCGCAACACGGCTACCATCGTGGCAGATCATTCTAACACCTGTTGTCGGCGGGCTGATTGTCGGACAATTATTACGGTTTTTGCCAACACGGCAAACACACAGTGTACCCCACGTAATAGAAAGCGCGGCCCTTACAAATGGTGAAATTAATGCCAAAGACGGCATTGTAAGTGCCGCCATTACACTGATTTCGCTTGGTTCTGGAGCATCGCTTGGCCGCGAAGGCCCTGTTGTTCATATGGGGGCCACTATTGCATCTGTTATAACCCGGTATCTACATCTAAACCCTTCCGTTGCCCGCACCTTACTTGGATGCGGCGTTGCCTCTGCCGTCGCAGCTTCCTTTAATGCCCCAATTGCCGGTGTCTTTTTTGCCCTTGAGGTCATCATTGGCCATTATGCGTTGCATACGTTTGCGCCTATTGTAATTGCAGCAATTGCAGGCACCCTTGTAAGCAGGGCGCATCTTGGTAATTTTCCAGCCTTTGAAACATCTCAATATTTCATTACCAGTTTCTGGGAATTTCCCGCCTTCTTCTTTTTAGGAATAGTGGCGTCGATTGTTTCTATTCTTTTCATGTCTGGGCTTAACTGGAGCGACAAGATACGCATCCACTTTCACAGAATACCGTATAGCCTGCTGCCTGCATTGGCAGGCCTTATCATCGGCATTATTGCACTAATATACCCGGAAATACTGAGCGTCGGTTATGAAGCAACGAGCCTTGCCTTAAACGGGGCCTACAGCTTTGACCTATTTGTAGCGCTGCTGCTGGCAAAAATGGTTGCAACGATTATCTCGTATGGTGGGCGCTTTGGTGGCGGCGTGTTTAGCCCTTCCTTGTTTCTTGGTGCTATGCTGGGCGGCGCTTTTGGTATTCTCGCAAGCAGTGTTTTTCCTGATCTTGCATCAAGCCCCGGCTTATATGCTGTTGTTGGCATGGGTGCCGTTGCCTCCGCTGTGCTAGGTGCTCCCATATCAACCATGCTTATTGTCTTTGAAATTACCGGCGATTATAATGTTACCATTGCGGTTATGATTGCCTCTGCTGTTGCGAGCATGCTTACCAGCCTGTTTTATGAGCGCTCGTTCTTCCTGATGCAACTGGCTAACCGTGGTATTCGCCTTGAAGGTGGTAGAGCAAGTTTTCTTTTGGAATCCTCAAAAGTTGAGGGCCATATGACCCGTGATTTCTTCACCGTGCAGGAAAATGAACCCGCCGTGAAAGCGCGGGAACTGCTCATTGCCCAAGAAGGCGGCCTTCTGATTGTAACGGATGAAACGGGTAATATGATGGGAACAGTTGGTTTTGGACAGCTCCCTGCCAATATTTTTGAAGACCACACGACCAATACACATGCCATACGTGATTATATGCGCGATATTTCCTATACCGTTAAAACAACCGACCCACTTCAAGTGGCTCTAAGCCGAATGGATATGAGCGGTGATGAAATTTTACCTGTTGTAAGCCCCGGCAATCGATCCACTGTTGTTGGCTTGGTGAAAAAGCTGGATGTGCTGAACGAATACAATCGTGCGCTTCTTGAAAGTCAGGGACGGGACAGAAAAGTGGGCAGACGTGGCTAATTCTGCTTTCTGCAAACCCTTGTAAGATGTTATAGACTGCGCCATGAATGATCCTTTCGACCTTGATGACTTTGACATAGAACCGCCACAGCAACCTGTGGCAGGTGCTAATCCACCCTATTTAAACGGCCTTAATGATCCACAACACGAAGCTGTTATGGCGCTTGACGGCCCTGTTCTTGTTCTGGCAGGCGCTGGCACAGGTAAAACCCGAGTTCTAACCACACGCCTTGGCCATATTCTAAACACCGGGCGAGCAGCCCCTTGGAATGTCCTTGCCGTCACATTTACAAATAAAGCCGCACGGGAAATGCAGGACCGTGTCGCACGGGTTATCGGTCGGCCTATTGAAGGCATGTGGATTGGCACATTTCACAGTGTCTGCGTAAAAATGCTACGCCGCCATGCCGAACTGGTTGGTCTGCAATCAAACTTCACTATACTGGACACAGACGACCAAATACGTCTTTTGAAACAACTTGTTCAAGCCGAACATATTGATGATAAACGGTGGCCCCCACGAGCACTCGCTGGATTGATTGACCGCTGGAAAAACAAGGCTCTTACACCAGACCGTGTACCTGAAGGCGAGAGCTTTGCTTATGCAAATGGATTAGGCGGCAAGCTTTACGCTGCATATCAAGCGCGCCTTAAGGTTTTAAACGCTTGTGATTTTGGCGACCTGTTGATGCATGTTATCACTATTCTTCAAAATCGGCCTGACGTGCTGCGAGACTATCATAATCAGTTCCGGTATATTCTGGTAGACGAATATCAGGATACAAACGTGGCGCAGTATCTTTGGTTGCGCCTTCTCGCACAAGCCACTCACAATATTTGCTGTGTAGGTGATGATGACCAATCTATTTACGGTTGGCGCGGTGCTGAGGTGGGTAACATTCTGCGTTTTTCAGACGATTTTCCAGGTGCAAAGATTGTACGGCTTGAGCAAAATTACAGGTCTACCGGGCATATTCTTGGCGCTGCATCCTCGCTTATAACAGCTAATGAAAACCGGCTTGGAAAAACTCTTTGGACAGACCAAGGTGATGGTGAAAAAGTTGCCGCCAAGGGTGTATGGGATGGCCCTGAAGAGGCCCGCACCATATGCGACGAAATTGAAAGTCTTCAACGTAAAGACCACGCCTTAAGCGAAATTGCGATACTCGTACGCACCGGTTTTCAAATGCGGGAATTTGAAGAACGTTTCATCACCCTTGGTATACCTTACAGGGTGATTGGGGGCCCGCGCTTTTATGAGCGCGCTGAAATTCGCGATGTTATGGCATATCTACGTGTTATTGCACAGTCAGATGATGACTTGGCCTTTGAGCGTATTATCAATGTACCCAAGCGCGGCCTTGGTACCAGTACGTTGCAAAAAGTGCATCATATTGCCCGCAGCCACGGCATTTCCATGACCCGCGCAGCACGGCAGATAACAGGGCTTGATGAACTTCGCCCCGCCGCGCGTAAATCGCTCACCCGCCTTATGGATGACTTTGACCGCTGGCGCGGGCTTCTTCATAGCCATAGCCATACCGAAGTAACAGAAATGCTACTGGACGAATCGGGCTATATGGATATGTGGCAAAATGATAAATCCCCAGATGCCCCTGGTAAACTTGAAAACGTCAAGGAACTGGTGACAGCACTGGAAGAGTTTGAAAACCTTGGTGGCTTTCTCGAGCATATTGCGCTTGTTATGGAAAACGACAGCAATGATAGCCGCGAAAAAGTAACATTAATGACCCTTCACGCAGCCAAAGGACTGGAGTTTGATACTGTGTTCCTGCCCGGTTGGGAAGAAGGCCTTTTCCCCAACCAGCGCGCTTTGGATGAAACCGGTGTTAAAGGACTGGAAGAAGAAAGGCGGCTAGCCTATGTCGGCCTGACCCGTGCTAGAAAAAAAGCCTATATCTTTTTTGCGGGAAGCAGGCAGGTCTTTGGGCAGTGGCAATCCAGCCTGCCAAGCAGGTTTATTGAGGAACTGCCCGGCAAACACGTAGAGATGGAATCTGCACAAGGGCTATATGGTAGCCGTAGCAATCGCGGTTGGGGCGGCGATGATGCCTACTCAGACCAAGGCTATTTTACATCTGGCGGCGATAAATATGGCCCAGGATGGCAACGCGCACAAGCATGGCGTCAAGAACAGAAAACACCCCATACAGCAGCTTATAAAAAGCCGGTAACAAGCCTTATGACCAGCGGGCGCAAAGCAGTAAAACCCGCGGCAACTGTAAGCGATTACGCTATTGGCGAACGTGTTTTCCACGAAAAGTTTGGATACGGTCTGATTGAAGACATTGAAGGTAACAAACTGATCATTGAATTTGAAAAGGCTGGAACAAAGCGTGTTGTAGATAGCTTTGTAAGCCGCCCTTAAAGTATAGTACATAGGAAAAATAATGACTGAGCAATCATGGTGTCTTTCAGGGGAACTCCCCCTAGAGCAAGCGCAGGCCCTAGAGGAAACCGTTGAAACTTTAGCTGACCTTAGCGATCAGGCACCACCTACCCTTTCCTATTTTGAGCAAGATAACAGTTCATTGTGGCGTGTGGAAATATTCTTCAGTACCAAACCGGATTATGGTTTCATTAATGCCATGCTTGAAGCATCTCACCTGCTTGACTGGGACCATGATATATTTCCCATTGAAGAAAAAGACTGGGTAAGTGAAAGCCAGAAACTTTTGTCGCCGGTTGAAGCAGGTTGTTTCTTTGTTTATGGAAGCCACGATGCAGATAAAGCAAAACCTGACCGCATTAACCTGCTGATAGATGCCGGGCAAGCATTTGGCACAGGCAAACATGAAACAACATCAGCCTGCCTTGAAGCGCTTACCGAGTATAAAAATTCATTTAAGCCCAAAACAGCCTTGGACCTTGGAACAGGGTCTGGTGTGCTAGCACTAGCAGCCCATAAACTATGGCCGGAAGCTCATGTCATCGCAACAGACATAGACCCAATTGCTATTGATGTAGCACTAGAAAATACGACCATTAATGGTGGAAAACTCAGCAACACTCATGATGAGCCGGGCATAAAGTTATTCGTTGCAGACGGATTAAACGATCCCCGCTTCAAAACTGGTAAGCCTTTTGACCTGATTGTAGCCAATATTCTGGCGGGTCCTCTTATAGATATGGCGGCAGATATAACAGACGCCTTAAAAGAAGAGGCTATTCTTATTCTCTCTGGTCTACTGGTAACCCAAGAAAAAGAAGTCCTCGAAGCTTATACAGCTCGAGGACTAGTATCTCAGGGCAGAATTGAGAGAGGAGACTGGCTCGCGCTTAAGCTTAAAAAATAGCAAGCGCCTTAGCCAAAGTTCTTAAAAAGCAAAACCGATCAGCCTGTAAGCTGGTCGGTTTCTTTATTAATGGACGAGAGCACCGCCACCAAAGTTGCCAGTAAATCCACCACCCAAGCCAGATGGGCGTACAATTTTAATATTGTATTTACGGGCAGGAGCTTCTTTGGCCATCATGCCATGCTCAACCATCAGGGAGAAAAAATCACCTTTGGCGGTGAGGTCAGAAGCAATCTCGCGCACAGTTTCTTCAACTGTTACTGCAAGAAAGTCTTTGTCCGTCGAACCACTGATTGCCCCTGGAACCTGACCATTGTCAGCCAATAGAGCCATAAAGCTAAAAGGTGTTAATTCTTGTATTCTGTTTAATTCGTTTGCCATTTTAATTCTCCAGTATCTCGCCGATTATCGTTATCTGTCAGTCTTTGCTGACGATCTCTAGATAGGCGCACTGAAGAGAGTTAAGAAGTGCTTAAAAATGCAACCAAGCTATGCGTTTTACGCATAGCTAATTATTTATGACAATTTCTCAGTGAATAACTGTACTTATAAGTCTACTAA
This sequence comes from Kordiimonas pumila, assembly GCF_015240255.1. NCBI lineage: Bacteria > Pseudomonadati > Pseudomonadota > Alphaproteobacteria > Kordiimonadales > Kordiimonadaceae > Kordiimonas > Kordiimonas pumila. Next base: position 1,950,553 of record NZ_CP061205.1, on the reverse strand, counting down.
ATTATAGAACCCGATAAAACTCACAAGCACAATAAGTGCAACACTCCACACCAAGATCCCAGCAAGAACAAATGGTTTTGCCATCTTGCGCTCAAACCATAATCGAGGCTGGATACCTTGCCCCAGAAACACTAGTAAGCCGGCCAAATTGACACAGACAATATTCACCGATAGCAATAAAAAAGCGCCAGATGCCTCTTTCATATAGGAAGCACCCAACATGTACCCAAACGTGGCCGCCGGCGGCAGCAATGCGACCGCAACCATGACACCAACAAGAGTCATTGACAGCCCTGTCGTAAGAGAAAGCACGCCAGCAACGCCAGAGGCCGCCGCAAGCGCAACACCACTAATCCCAACCTCTGTGCGACTAATCAGTTCGACACTGGTAGGCACACTGCCATTCAGTGCCCCGACCCCTGCAGATATAATAATTGCCAACGACATGCCGATAGTGCCGCAGATAAAAGATTTTTTCATCAAATCTTTATCCCCCAGCGACGTTGCAAACGCAAAAGCCAGATTAGGCCCCAGAAACGGCGCAATTACCATTGCCCCAACAACGACAGCGACATTATCTTGCAAAAGCCCAATCAGGCACACAATTGTTGAAAGAAAAGTGAGTAATAGGTAAGTAAAATTAAGCTGCGCACCATGCCCTACCTTTTGATACAGCTCTTCCCGTGTGTCACCGCTGATCCGGCTCTCAACGGTTGGCAATGTAGCGTCTACAGGCAAAATATTGATCCGGGCTTTTGAAGATGTCTGCAAAATATCATGCAACTTATCAATAAGCTGCTGCCTGTCCTCTGCCCTTGTTAGCAAAGTATAGAGCGCATGATCATCCTCAAGAAGTGCACCTTTATAAAAAGATATAACTGACGTTTCACTAACCAGCTTCTTGATATTGTTTTCCGCCGCGGTTGGCGCAATAATCTGTAACATTTTAAGTGGCATAGATCCCCCATCAGTCGCAATAAATTTCGCCTACTCTCGGATGAAAGCAAGCCATTCTTCTTCAGTCATAACCTTTAATCCAAGGCTTTCTGCTTTCTTTAGTTTTGATCCAGCGCCCGGACCAGCTACAACAATATCAGTTTTAGCAGACACAGACCCCGCCACTTTTGCCCCAAGCGCTTCAGCGCCAGACTTGGCTTCCGCGCGTGTCAATTCTACCAGACTACCCGTGAATACAATCGTTTTACCAGACACAGGACTATCATCTGCTTGCTTTTCAGCTGGCTCTATATTCAGTTCATCAAGAAGAGCATAGAAAGCAGACCTATTTTGCTGCTCGAAGAAAAAATCTTCAATGTTAACGATAGCGTCCACACCAATACCATCAAGGTCTGTAAGTTCCTGATTATGGCAAAATAACTCAAAAGCTATTTGTTGCGGGAACGAAAAATCTTTTTCATGTAAAAGCACCTCAACAGTTTCAAGGTGCGTTATTTTTACATTCTCAGCTTTCAGTGTGCCCGCACGCATACGGCCTGCACGAGCAGCGATAAGACGAGGATATGCATTAACATCAACCAGCAAATCCCCCGGGGTTAAGGCAATTTCAAAATCTTTAAGGTGCCCAAACGTCAACAAGCAATAATTCAGGGCTGACACTGCTGTTGCATCAATTTTCTTATTCAAACCATCTAAAAGCGCCTGTGCTTTTTCCAGATAAGAAACAAAAGCATCCACAGTCTGAAAATGACGTGCAAAAAGTTTGGCCGTTTCCTGCCCAATACCTGGAATACCAAGGCCAAAAATAAACCTATGGAAAGCGATTGAACGGCGGTCCTCTACAGCTTTTAAAAGATTACTGACAGAAAGCTCACCCCAACCTTCCCACTTCTGTAAAGCATTGCCTTCGCTTTCATTTCTTGTGGCTATTTTAAAAATATCAGCGGGTTCTTTCACCCATCCCCGTTCGTAAAATTGCTCTATCTGCTTTTGTCCAAGGCCTTCAATATCAAAAGCATTACGTGACACGAAATGGCGCAAACGCTCAACACACTGTGCCGGGCAAATAAGCCCGCCAGAACAACGGACAACAACATCACTCCCTTCGGCAGCAGCGTGGGAGCCACAAGCAGGACACCTATCAGGAAACTCAAACGGCTCAGCATCTACAGGGCGCTTTTCCTGTACAACAGACACAACCTGCGGAATAACATCGCCTGCCCGTTGCACGATCACGGTATCACCAATACGTACATCAAGCCTGTTAATTTCGTCGCGGTTGTGAAGTGTTGCATTGGAGACAACAACACCGCCCACCGTTACAGGCTGAAGCTTTGCAACAGGTGTTAGCGCTCCGGTCCTACCCACCTGAATATCGATACCCAGCAAGACTGTGCTTGCCTTTTCGGCAGGAAATTTATGCGCGATTGCCCAGCGCGGTGCACGTGCTACGGTACCAAGACGCTTCTGATAATCTAGCCGATCAACCTTATAAACAACACCGTCGATGTCATAATCAAGAACACCGCGTTGCTCTTCTATTTTCTTATAATGTAAAAGCACACTATCTGCATTTGGGCAGAGAACCATAAGCGGATTCACATCAAAGCCCCAATACTTAAATAGTTCGATCATGCCCATCTGGGTTTCAGATGGCACTTCTGACACTTCCCCCCAAGCATAGGCAAAGAACCTAAGAGGCCTTGCAGCCGTTATACTTTGATCTAATTGCCGAAGAGACCCTGCCGCCGCATTTCTGGGATTGGCAAAAACCTTATCGCCCTTCTCTTGCTGCCGCTCATTAAGAGCCAAAAAATCGGCCTTACCCATGTAAACCTCACCGCGCACCTCGAGAACTTCTGGCCAGCCGGTCCCAGACAAGTGGTGTGGTATATTATCAATAGTACGGGCGTTTGCTGTAACATTTTCACCCACAGCTCCATCGCCTCGTGTTGCAGCCTGCACAAGGATACCGTGTTCATAACGCAGTGCGAGTGACAAGCCATCGATCTTGGGTTCTGCTGTATAGGCAAGAACACCGTCATCAGCAACCCCCAGAAAACGGCGAATACGGGCGTCAAACTCATGAACATCCACAGCAGCAAAAGCGTTATCAAGCGACAACATAGGCCGCGTGTGCGTTACTTTTTCAAACTTGCTTTGCTTAAGACTAACACCCACACGTTTTGACGGACTATCGGCGCGTACAAGTGCCGGAAAGCGCGATTCTATTTCAGCGTTACGTAGTCGCAGCGCATCATATGCTGCATCGCTTAAAAGCGGCGCATCATCAGCATAGTAATGCTGGTCATGGTAAGCAATTTCCATCGCCAACCTAGCAAGCTCCCGCCGTGCCTCCCCTTCGGTTAAACTGTCAACTGCAATGGTGCTTGCATCCGCCACTTTATTAACCCTTTGCCCTTTGCAGGAGCTGATCGGCAGCAGCCCTTGCTGCATCGGTAATTTCACTACCAGCCAGCATACGGGCAATTTCTTCACGGCGCTCATTTTCTGTCAGGCATGTAACAGCCGTACGTATCTCGCCGCCTAGGCCCCCTTTGGTTATTTGAAACTGGCTATTGCCACACGCGGCCACTTGCGGGCTGTGTGTTACAACCAACACCTGAGCAGCAACAGAAAGCCGCTTTAATCGTTCTCCAACGGCGCTGGCCGTTGCACCACCAATGCCTTTATCCACTTCGTCAAATACCATAACCGGTACATTACCCCCTTCTGCCAGAACTACCTTTAGGGCCAAAATGAAACGTGCAAGCTCCCCACCTGATGCAATTTTAACCATGGGCCCAAAAGGCGTGCTAGGGTTGGTTTTCACTTCAAAGGTCACCCGCTCTCCACCGTACTGGCTCCAGTCAGCCTCGCTCAAAGGCTCTACACGAGTTCTAAAAATGGCTTTTTCAAGCTTCAAGGGAGGCAGCTCAGCAGTAACGAGCTTATCAAGCCGCTGGGCAGCATCAATCCTGGCTTTAGTGAGCTTAGCAACAGCTTCGCCCATTGCACTTTTTGCGGTCTTTAACTGTTCACGCGCCGCACGAACTTTTTCATCACCTGCAGATAATGCATCCGCTTGAGATTCCAGCAAAGATAGAATATCAGGCAAAGCGTCGGGCAAACAATTATGTTTTCGGGCAAGCCTTCTTATTTCAAAAAGCCTGTCTTCCGTTGCCTCTAGGTCTTCCGGGTCAAACTCTAACATCTCAATAAAATGGGTAAGCGCCTCAATCGCCTCAGTTAATTCTATAGAGGCACGATCAAGCGAGTGAAGAATAGGCTGTACACGCTCTGCCCCAGCGCCGTCTATGCGCTCCATACGCCTTAAAACGCCCCTGATCACAGAATCAGCACCAGTCCTGCCGGATAGATCTTCTAAAAACGATTGCAGGTCACCAGAAAGTTTTTCCCCCTGCATCATGAGCGACCTGCGCTCATTCAGGGTATCTTCCTCGCCTGCAGTAACATGCAGGGCTGCCAGCTCTTCTTTTGCGTGAAGGATATAATCCTCATCTGCTTGTGCTGATGTTAGTTCCTGCTCTGCTTTCGCTAACGCTAAAACTGCGTTCTGATAAACAGTATAAGCAGACGCCATCACTTGAAGTTCAAGCTTGTAACCACCAAAACTATCCAAAAGGTCACGGTGGGCAGACGCTTCAAGCAAGCCCCGGTCATCATGTTGGCCATGAACCTCAAGTAAAAATGTGCCGATATCGCTGAGAAAGCTTTGTGTTATAGGTTGATCATTAATCCATGCACGGCTTTTACCGTCGACACTTAATTGCCGGCGCAGAATAAGGTGGCCACTATCTGGGTCAACACCTTGCCCCAGCAGGGCGCGACAAACAGGGTGCGCTTCAGCAACCATAAACTCTGCGGTTACCATACCCGCCTCAGCACCGTGACGCACAAGCGCCCTATCCGCACGTGCCCCAGTTGCTAGCCCCAAGCTATCAAGAAGAATAGATTTACCTGCCCCGGTTTCACCAGTCAGAACAGTAAGCCCGCGATCAAAGGAAAGATCCAGACGGTCAATCAGTACAATATCGCGAATACTGAGACCAGTCAGCATCGCCGCCCCCCTCTATCTATCGCACAAAATATAATTCGAGGCCTCTCAGTTTTATTAAAATGGCCACAGTTTACTAAGCCATGAGCCTGATTTAACCTCAGGTGCTAAATCTACGTCAGATAAAAGAGCATAGCTATACCTGTACCATTTTGTACCCGGGTAGTTGTGCCCTAGCACTGCAGCAGCCATTTGGGCTTCATCCGTAATACCTAGCGCTAGATAGCCTTCAACCAATCGATGTAAAGCTTCAGGGGTATGGCTTGTTGTCTGATATTGTTCAATGACACTGCGAAACCTAACAATTGCTGACAAATATTCCTGCCGTTTCAGGTAGAAGCGCCCAACCTCCATATCTTTGCCTGCAAGGTGATCCCTTGTCAGATCAAGTTTTAGTTTAGCGTCTCTTGCATAGTCTGAATCCGGGTAACGCCGGATCACCTCAGTTAAGGCATTTTGTGCCCTGACCGATTCGTCTTGGTCCCGGCCTACATCTGAAATCTGTTCATAGTGACAAAGAGCAATAAGGTAATAGGCATACGGTGCAGATCTATTTCCTGGGTGGAGCTGTAAAAATCGCTCTGCTGCCAGAATAGATTCGTCATAATCATTACCCATATAATAGGAATAAGCTGACATAAGCTGTGCACGACGCGCCCACACAGAATAAGGGTGCTGACGCTCTACTTCATCAAAGGCAGCCGCCGCAAGTTTATAGCGCTTTCGCTCAAGATTATCATTTGCGATATTATAAATAACCTCAACATCGCGTGCTACATACTTGTCTTCGTCTTTTTTGGAACTACACGCCACTACGCCCAGCAGGGTGATAAGCAGAATTGACTTTTTAAAAACATTACCAAACATTGTAATCACATTCTCCTGACACACCTGATGTCACTTTGTCGCCCTGCACTACGATATAACTAATCGCCATACAGCCCTTATGATATTTGCCAACCCACAACAGGCTTTCCTGTAGCATTGACATAAGCGGTTTCTCTACTAGCACAGGAAAAGTCATGCGCCAACGATGAAAACCCCTCATAGCCAAGGAAGACACATCTATGCTGTTCTATCGTGATTATAAGAGACAGAAAAGCGGCGTTTTTTCGACAAGCTATCGTTATTTAAAAACGTAGACTTGCCGTAACAAATAGAGGCTCAACAATATCTATCATTACCGTCTGCAGCAATGTCCTTTTTTTTTACTTGATTTGCATCACATTCCATCCTTAATGTGTCAACAACACTGACATAAGCGGTGCAAACATACATGTTTAGAAAACTACCCCAATCAAATTTATACTTACGTGAAGAAGAACTTCGCCGTGGCATCGAGCTTCTGTATTTTGCTTACAGGGATTTCACACGGGACCCTGATGAAATACTCCAAAAAGCCGGTTTTGGCAGAGCACACCATAGAGTATTATATTTTGTTGGCCGCAACCCGGGAACGACAGTTTCCGGACTTTTAAGTTTACTGCGCATAACCAAACAAAGCTTATCACGTGTCCTTGGGCAACTGGTGGATGATGGTTACATAGACCAAAAAACCGGCGCAACAGACCGCCGACAAAGACTTTTACACCTGACACCCAAAGGAGAAAAGTTTGAAAAAGAACTTTTCTCAACACAGCGTCAGCGTGTTGCAGAGGCTTACAAAACAGCAGGGCCAGAAGCCGTTGCAGGGTTCTGGGAAGTACTCCTTAATATTGTTGATGAAAAAGAACGTGAACAAGTATTGCGTCAAATCGAAAAATAGCGACAATAGAAAGTGTTGAATATTTGAGCAGGATATAAAATGCTGACTCTGGGCCAACACTTTCATGATTTTCTATCGTTTTGGGACGCTCTGCCTCGTACCCTACACCCCTTCCTTCCCGCTAAAGCTGACATAACGCCAGCTAACTGCGGAAAACTTCTACCACACATGGGTATTGGTCGCTACAATGCCCCCGGCAATATATATGTTTTATTTTATGGCACCCTTCTTGAAAAAGCCACGGGCATTGCTCCTACTGGCAAGAATTTCTTTGATACACTGCCCCCTGAATCGCATGAAGCAATAAAGCTATTTCATAGTATTATCTTTGAAAGAATGTGTGCAGCTTATGTGGTTTATCTTATCGCAAGCAGCGATAAGTTATATTATTCTTATAGAACATTGCAACTACCCGCAGTAGACGAGGAAGGGATACCACGCTATCTGATTATTTATGGTACGGCCCTACAGCCAGAACACAATTATAACAAACGGGCCTTTATGGGAATGGACCAAAAAAATGTAAAGGAAATGCACTATATAGATCTTGGTAATGGCGCCCCCACATTTAAAATTGAAAAATACACGCTTCATAAAGAGTAATTCCCTATGACACATGCCCATGAAACACAATCCTCGATCCAAAAATGGGCCGATACCACCTTTGGTCCGGCGTATGATCAAAGTGTTCTGGTTGACCGTGCTGCTATTGAAATAACAGAGCTTAAAGAAGCTGTCGTGAATAACAACCTGATAGACATTGGCAAAGAAGCTGCTGATGTTATCATTCTCTTGATGCGCCTTCTTGAAAACTACGGCCTTGATATGCAGGACGAAGTGACAAAAAAAATGCAAGAAAATCGTAATCGAAAATGGCGAGCAAAAGGCGATGGTACCGGCAGCCATGTAAAATAGATCAGGCTATTCTGCAGCAACACCAGATATTTTTATTTCTTCATCCTGCTTGGGCACATAAACCTTTTCGTTTTTAGCAATCCATATGCTTGCAAGGTTAGGGCTAGCAATGAAAGAATACCGGCCCAATATTATTGAAACTATGCGCATGTATAGAGCAACCAGTTTTGGAGGCCTTATTTTTTCAACCCCGCCATTATAAGGGCTATAAATTGGGTAGCGGTTAAGCCAGTGTCGGTAGCTTCCAAACACCAGAACACGACTTCTTGGTGCAAAAAAGCGATGCAATGGCTTCAAGTGCCAAGGAAAGGGAAAATGGTGAAACTCATGGTGCTGTATGCCCAAAAAGCGACAAAAAGAATGCCTCCACGCCAAAGGAAGCCAATGCGAAAATGGAACATAAGCGTCGTGGCTAACCATTGGGAACAGTTGATTTGGAGCAGTTAAGACTATAACCTGCTTCGTAAGCCTTATAATGTTTTCAACCGCGGGCCGAATATTAGCCTTACCAACGTGTTCTAAAGTTTCAACCGAAACAAAGACGTCAATCGATTTATTAGGCAAGCTTATATCTTGCAGCTTTTCAGAGCTAAAAACGCACCTGCTTTCTACACCCAATATTTCGGCTATTTTTTTCGAAGCTTCCAATTTCTTAATATCAGGCTCAGCCAGGAAAGCCGATTTACCACCAGATAAAAGGTATGCAAAAGCTAACCAGCCAAACCCGGATCCACAATCACCCAGTCCAACAGAGTGAATATCACAGTGCTGGTTTAAAGGTGTAATATAGGTGGCTACCATATACTGTAGAACTAGTTCTGGCGACAGGTCACCGTAGTCAGCATTGTAAGAAATAGTAGTACTAATAGCTTGAATTTGATCTTCAGTTAACCTGATCACCTTCTCCCCCCCAAAGAGAATGTTATAGCGAACCCTTTCATATCGCACTAATTGAATATTACAATCTTTATCTGTGTATTCCTAAACCAAACCTGAACCGTGTTTCTTTTTGGTCGTAGGTTAGTAGATTTTCGCCGTATCCTGTAAACAATTGCCCATGCAGGCTGAAATTCAGGTTTTTTGCAATTCCCTCCCACTTCATTGGCACTGTAAAATCAAACAAATAGCTTCCTTTATCTGACCCCAACTTACCCTTACTATACGCTGAAAGTTGAACGCTTTTTTCGCTACCAATAATGAACTGCAAGCTTGAGTGACCACGGTAATCTGCAATATCAGGGTTATCTGACAGACTTCCCTGATAGCTCCAGAAATCACCGGTCAGGCGCGCAAACCAATCACCCCCAAGAGAATGCCTATAAGAAATATGCGAATATACCATATTAAGGCTTCGACTATCGTCACCTTCTCTACCATTTGATTCGTGTAAGAAACCAACACGCAGATCAACCTCCGAGCCCTTTGGTAAAAAGTTAAAATCGAGGCCTTCTAGGCCATAAAAAAACTCAGGTTGAAAATTTGTATCTTCAAAAGGTTTCGATTCTGAAGACAGATCCCAAAAAGAAACCTGCGTATAACCAAGATGAAAGCCGGACAGCCAAGGATGATTACTAGCCCACGACCCTTTTTCGTTAAAAAGCTGGTACTTAAGGCTGATCTGAAACTTGGCGTCCGTTGGTTTTATACCGCCCAGAAAGTAAATTGGTTTATAGGTGGAAAGTCCTCCCAGAGAGCCGAATGTTTCTTTTTCAAGGGCAGCCTCTTCTACCTTTTTAATTAAGCTTACTTCAGCACCATCAATATTTTCAGGGTGAACCACATGAAGCAGGATAGCATTATTATAAGGTTTAGGTAGTACAAGAGAAACAGTTCCATCAGGCAAAATAGATGGCACTTTCATAAAGTATAAAACTTTTTGAAAGGCCTCAGGATCAACAGCCCCAACCTCCTGCTCTGAAACAACCTCCAAAAGAACCGAATATTCCAGATCATCTTTTAAAAAAGTTGCCTCTAGCTTTTTTGGTACAGCAAATGCTTTTTCTAACGATGCATTATAAAAAACTGCTGTAGCAAGGTTTGTTTCGCCTGCCGTCACTGTATTACCGGCAATAGAGACCACTACTTCTTCAGCATAAGCCATAGGCGCCAGTATATATAGCACGCCTCCAAGCACAGCCAAAAGCAGCCGCTTAGATATTTGCTTTAATGGCCTATTCATACCGTTTTCCTTACGCTTTAAATATTCAGCTCACTATACAAAAAGGGCCACCGAATGGCAGCCCTTAATGAAAGTCTTTAGCAACAAAGACGGCTAGTCTTCGTAAACATTTCTGCCTGACTTGATTGGCTTCCATAGCTTTTTCATAGAAAGGTAGAATATAAGCGTTAATACAGCCAAATACGCAAGCACCTTAAAACCCATCTGGTGGCGCGCATCAAGTCCAGGCTCTGCAACATACGTCAGGAACTGAACAACATCGCGAGCCATCTGTTCTGACGTTGCCGCAGTACCATCTTCATATTCAAGAATACCTTCAGCGAGCGGTGCTGCCATAGATATCTGGCCACCCTTAAAGTATGGATTATAATGTTTGCCCGGTGTAATTTCATGACCCGCAGGTGCATCTTCGTAGCCCGTAAGTAAGCTGTGCACATAGTTTGCACCATCATGCCGTGCCTTAATGATCAGAGAAAGATCAGGTGGCAATGCACCGCCGTTAGAAGCCCTTGCCGCATTCTCATTTGCAAAAGGTGCAGGGAAAACATCTTGCGGCAGTGCTGCACGCTCTGTTGGGTCACCAAAATCATCAGGGTCACCAGCCACTGTATATTCAGCAGCAAACGCCTTGATCATATCTTCTTCGTAGCCAATACCCTCAAGGTTACGAAAATGAAAATACTTCAAGCTGTGACACGCAGAGCAAACTTGCTTGTAAACCTGCCAGCCACGCTGAGCAGCAGCTTTATCAAAGGTACCAAAGGCACCTTCAAAAGACCATTCCAGTTTCATCGGGTGCTTATCAGCACCAGATGCCTGCACCATACCAGCAAAGCCTGCTACAGCAGTAAGGGCGAGTGCAATGTTTTTAACAAATTTCATCGTCTTCATCCCCTACTTCGCAGCTTTTTCTGTAACTGACTGAATAATACTTTCAGGCAGCGGCAATGTTTTTTCCTTTTTGCCAAGGACAGGCAAAACAATCAGGAAATGTATGAAATAGTATGCTGTCGCGATTTTACCATACAGAGGAATATTGCCCTCAGGGTGCTGACCGCCAAGCCATGTAAGAATGACCATATCAATCACAAGGAACCAGAAGAAGTACCTGTATGTTGGGCGGAAGCGAGCAGAGCGCACTTTTGATGTATCCAGCCACGGCAAGAAGAACAGCACAATAATAGCCGAGAACATTGCAATAACACCAAGAAGCTTACCTGTAATGAAGGTAATATCTGTGCCCGGTATACCGATTGCAAAATCGATCGACCGCAGGATCGCGTAGAACGGTAGGAAGTACCATTCAGGGACAATACTGTCTGGTGTTACCAGCGGGTTCGCAGGAATGTAGTTATCCGGGTGCCCCATTGCATTTGGTGCATAAAACACGAAATACGCAAAGATCAGGAAAAATACACCAGCACCAAAAGCATCTTTAATAGTGTAATATGGGTGGAATGGAATCTGATCGGCATTAGACTTCACATCAATACCCAGCGGGTTACCGCTGTCAGAAACCTTCTTCGCCCAAATGTGCAAAATAACAACACCTGTAATCACAAATGGCAGCAGGTAGTGCAAGCTGAAGAAACGCTTCAGCGTTGGGTTATCAACAGAGAACCCGCCCCATAGAAGTGTTACTATGCTTTCACCAACACCAGGGATGGCTGAAAACAGGTTTGTAATCACTGTTGCACCCCAGAAGGACATCTGGCCCCATGGCAGTACATACCCCATAAAAGCTGTTGCCATCATCAGAAGGAAGATAACAAGACCGAGCATCCATAACACTTCGCGGGGTGCCTTGTAGGAACCATAATAAAGCCCACGAAGAATATGGATATAAACAGCAATAAAGAAGAAAGATGCGCCATTTGCGTGGATATAACGGATCAGCCAGCCATAGTTCACATCGCGCATAATGCGCTCAACACTATCAAAGGCAACCGCCGTATCTGGTGTATAGTGCATCGCAAGTACAATGCCGCTAATAAGCTGCACAACGAGCATAAGGCCCGCAAGCGAGCCAAAGTTCCACCAGTAATTCAAATTGCGCGGCGTCGGTGTACCGGGGCCAACAACATTGTTGACAACGGACAGAACCGGCAAACGTTCCTCAAACCAGGCAAGCGCCTTGTTCTTGGGGGTAATTGCTTCCCATTCAGCCATAACGCTTCCCCTTAACCGATCTTGATTGTTGTATCAGACATAAAGGCATACTCAGGAACCGCTAGGTTCTTTGGAGCGGGGCCTTTGCGGATACGACCAGATGTATCATAATGCGAACCGTGACATGGGCAGAACCAACCACCGAAATCACCGCGATCATCGCCGGACTTTGAACCAAGTGGCACACAACCAAGGTGTGTACAGGTTCCAACCACAACCAGCCAATCATCTTTTTCAACACGGTCTGTATCTGCTTGTTTGTCCACTAGAACAGACATATCTACAGTACGTGCGGCTTCAATTTCTGCGGCTGTACGGTGGCGAATAAAAATGGGCTTGCCGCGCCATTTAATAACAATAGCCTCGCCTTCGGCGATATGGCTAATGTCAACTTCCACTGTAGCAAGTGCAAGTGTATCTGCAGCCGGGTTCATCTGATCCACGAATGGCCAGACAGCTATGGCTGCACCAACACCAGCCCCGCCGGCTGCTGCTATATGAAGAAAATCACGGCGTGTGGCTTCTTCACCATCATGTGTTTTATTGAGTGTGCTCATCTATCTTTCCCTGACAGGAACGTGACGCATAAGGCATTCCGTTGTTTGCGTTCCAAACCCTAGTTTACCCTTGCATAATTTCAATTCCCTGCGTCACACAGTCGCAGTTATTAAAACTATCCATACCTAAAGCCAAATCAGATTAATAAAATCCAACCTGACGAGTTTGGCTTTGGTTTAGTAGGCTCTGCTCAAAGAGGCAAGTCTTTATGCCGAAGGATTACAAAAAAAACATTAATTTTTACTTATGCCATGCAGAAACAATTGCTCAAGCTGCCCTCGGGCGATACTGTGCCGCTCATGCAAATAGCGCTTTTTCAACCTGATCAACCCACGAACACCGGCACTTTGCTGCGGCTTGGTGCCTGTATGGGCACACCTGTGCACATTATTGAACCATGTGGTTTCCCATTTTCCAAACGCGCGTTACGGCGATATGCAATGGATTATGCAGACCACGTGACCCTGCATCATCATGCCGATTGGCATGCTTTTCAGCGCTGGCGCATAGAATCAGGCAGCCGTTTATTGCTACTAACAACAAAATCGGCCCAACCGTATCACCAGTTCACATATCAGCCTGATGATATTTTGATGGTTGGGAGTGAATCAACCGGCGCGCCAGATTATGTGCATGACATTGCCGACCACCGCCTTCTTGTACCAATGACAGCTAACGTCAGGTCACTTAATGTTGCAGTATCTATGGCAATGGTGCTAGGCGAAGGATTACGACAAACAGACAATTGGCCAGAAGGGTAGACCGCGTGGATACTGAAACCAAAAAACAGATTACAGCCAAGTGGTTTGAAAAACTACGCGATGACATATGCGCCAGCTTTGAAGCAATTGAAAGCGACAACACGGGCCCTATGGCTGGACGCGAGGCTGGGCGCTTTGAACGCAAACAATGGCAGCGCACTAATCAGGATGATGGTTCTGAAGGTGGCGGCGGCACCATGTCTATCATGCGCGGCGGCAGAGTTTTTGAAAAAGTTGGAGTTAATATCTCAACCGTACACGGTACTTTTACAGAGGAATTTGCCAAAACCATACCTGGCGCAGATACAGACCCTCGCTTTTTTGCAACGGGCATTTCTCTTGTTGCCCATATGAATAGCCCCAAAGTACCGGCTGTCCATATGAACACACGGTACCTTGTAACGACGAAAGACTGGTTTGGCGGCGGCGCTGACCTCAATGCCCCTCTGCCAAACAGTTACGATACAGCGCGCTTCCATAGTGCTTTTAAAGAATGTTGTGATAGGCATGATTCAGCCTACTACCCCAAATTTAAAGCTTGGTGTGATGAGTATTTTTATATTCCACATCGTAATAGAGCGCGCGGTGAAGGTGGTATCTTTTATGATCGCCACAATTCTGGCAACTGGGATGCTGACTTTGCCCTAACCCAAGATGTTGGAAAAACCTTTAATGAAATATACTCTGCATTAGTGCGTGAGCATATGAACGAAAGCTGGACACCATTTGAGCGAGAAAAACAGCTTGAATACCGGGGTTATTATGCAGAGTTCAACCTGGTCTATGACCGAGGCACAACATTTGGTCTTAAAACCGGAGGCAATGTGGAAGCTATTTTAATGTCCCTTCCTCCTGAGGCTAAATGGCCGTAAAGAGTGTCTGACTTACTTATCTATCTCGGTCTGTTTTGGAATGCCTTTCTTGCGGCTACCATTTTACCTGTGTTTTCTGAACTGGCTCTTGCCGGTTTACTCGCTGAAGATATTGGCAGCCCGCTCCTGCTTTTCCTTTTTGCAACAGCAGGTAATGTAGCAGGCTCTATTCTTAACTGGTGGGTAGGAAGTAGAATAACTATTTTTCAACACAAACGCTGGTTTCCTGTTAGGCCCAATCAGCTAGCGAAAGCCGAAAAATATTTTGCACGATACGGCGTATGGTCACTTTTACTGGCCTGGCTACCCATCATCGGCGACCCGATTACACTTGTTGCGGGTGTCTTAAAAACGCCTTTTACAATTTTTCTAGTGCTTGTAGCTATAAGCAAAGCAAGCAGATATGCTTTTATAGTAGCAGGCTTCCATTTCTGGGGCTGACCTGATGGATACACCTTTCTGCCATAATTATGCCGTTTTATATGAACAGTTTTTGAGCTAAACATGGTTCAGACATGAAGTCTTGGAGGATTATATGATTAAATCAGTCACGTCACTATTACTGGCTGTTTCGCTTTTAATGACAACAACGACAGCCTTTGCTGACAGCAATTCTGAAAAGCGTGAAAAAATTCAGGCCATACGACAAGAAGTGCTGACTGACCTTTTCGCTTCTCGCCCTCAAGCCAAGGCAGAAATAGACGAATCTGAAGGCTATGCCGTCTTTTCCAACGTGGGTGTGCAAATTTTGCTTTTAGGTGCCGGAGGGGGCCGCGGAGTTGTACGTGATACTAAAAGCGGCATTGATACCTATATGAAAATGGGCACAATCGCTATTGGCCTTGGTTTAGGTGTGAAAGATTTTCGAGCCGTATTTATTTTCCATGACCGTGATGCCCTTACTAACTTTGTTGAGCATGGTTGGGATTTCACTGGTGAAGCTGATGCAGCGGCTGTCGCCGAAGACAAAGGCGGCGAGATAGGTGAAGCAGCTTCTGTCCGCAAAAAAGTAAGCGTTTATCAGTTCACGGAGAATGGCCTTGCCTTGCAGGCGTCGCTTCACGGCACTAAATACTGGCAAGACAAAAAGCTGAATCGTGAGTAAGTAAGCACGATAAATCGTTAGGCTAATATAAAAGGCGGTTTTTCCGCCTTTTATTTTGTATTTATCATATGAATCAACTGAGCCTTAGTAAGGGTGAAATCACTTTCTACCCACAGACCTTCCAGCCTTCTTATCTCTGCACCAATCTCGGGGCCAGGCAAAACCCCTTGCGCTATAATATCTTTTCCCTGCACAGGCAAAACAGGCACGTGCCATTTTTGCGCAATTTCTTGAAAGCCTTTATTCCAGCCCGAACAAAGGCCAGCCTGCTGCACAGCCTCAGCCCCATATTGATACATAAGCTTACGGATATCATGATCTGTGTTTACTGCTTTGGCAGCCCAGACAGAGCTTGTGCTCTTTAACATGGCCCTCATCTTGTTTGACAAACGCAGTTGCATAGAAAATGCATCAGAGCATCTAATATCACCCAAGCAATAAAAAAGCCGCACTTCCGGCATTGCCTGCTGCCCTAGCTTACACTCATTTTGCTCAAGCGTGCTTACCTTCGTCAGCAACACTTTTAACTGCAACGCCTGAAAAACTCCTGCAGACTCCATAACGTCAGCCAGCGCGCTGATTTTAGGGGCGGAAAATATTTTGATCAGTTCTGATCTGATCCGTTCCACAGAGAGATTTTCAAGCAACGATATTTTTTTTGAACAAGCCGAGAGACCTTCAGCATCAATTTTAGTAACGTCTGTACCAAGAACGGCATTAAAGCGGAAAAACCGCAAAATTCGGAGGGCGTCTTCTTCAATCCGCATTGCGGCATCGCCGATAAAACGCACTCTTCTCGCAACCACATCATCAATGCCGTCCAGCGGGTCAAAAACAGTGCCTGCGGCATCCATATATACTGCATTCATGGTAAAGTCGCGTCGTTTAGCATCTTCCTTCCAGCTATCAGTATAAGCAACAACTGCATGCCTGCCATCGGTTTCGGTATCGCGTCGTAAAGTCGTTATCTCAACTGATTTGCCTTCTACAACGGCAGTCACCGTACCGTGTTCAACCCCTGTTGGCACCGCTTTAATCCCAGCAGCCCCTAACCTTGCTATAACATCACAAGGTATAAGCGTTGTGGCAGCATCAACTTCCTGCACAGGTCGCCCCATGAGTGTATCTCTTACTGCCCCCCCAACAAACCTGATAGACTGCTCCCCCAAGGCTGTAACGATCATTTTGATATGCAGGGCATCAAGCCAATCGGCTTTAATTTTCTGCACCGGTTTCTGTCTTTGAGGCAGCATCAGGCTTTTCTATCTCTTCGGCAGGAACAAACTTACCCGGTATAAGTTCGCCGTTTTCCATTCTAGCTGGCACATAGACCATATCTGTGTTGCCGCTATCATCAGAAAGTTTCAAGCCAATACCAGTGATGATAATTGCCACAATGATCAGCAACAAAAATCGCCGGGCCTTTGTAACATCTGCATCTGATATGCCTTCATCTGTCGTTTTAAGGGCCCTGTACCGTAGCCACATAACCATTAAGGCAAGCGGCAACAATAAAAGCAGAACGCGAAAAATCACTAGTATCATGCCATTTCCTCTTTTGCAGCTTCCAGCACATCACACAGGTTTACTAGCATTGCCGCTGTCGCTCCCCAAATATCATAATCTTCATACTCTATCGCATAATATGAGCGCTCAGTACCCCGCCAAACACCAGTTTTAAGCTTATGATTATCCCTATTCAATATAAAGGAAAGGGGCACTTCAAACGCCTCCACCACTTCTTCAATTTGCAGTGTTAGTGAAAACCCTTCACGTACCAGCCCCACAACAGGGACAATTTCAAACCCAGTGCCTGTTCGATAACCATCCAAAAAACCTTTAAGTGTTACATAAGAGCGGGGTAGCCCAATCTCTTCTTCAGCTTCCCTAAAAGCCGCTGCGATAACGTCTTCGTCCAGTGGGTCTACCTTACCCCCAGGAAAACTGATCTGCCCAGCATGTTGCGTTAAATGATCCGCCCTGCGGGTTAATAATACCGTTGGGCCACTGCGCCGATCAACGATTGGTACAAGCACCGCTGCTTGCCTGAGCGTAAGGCCGTGTAATTCAATTTCTTTTAAATCACCATTCAGGTCGTAATCGCTGCGCATTCCTTTTGCTGCAGGGTTATGTTCTGACAAGGCTTTTTTAAGCCATGTGCGCATTAATCTTCACTCCATTTTCCAAGGCTAAAGCTTGTATCTGCGCTTTCTATGACCAATTCGGTTTCAGTGCCCTTTTTGACATGCTTTGCCTTTTCCACCAACTGATAAAAAACCGGGCGAGCAATTAAGGCCTCAAGCCTGCCACGCACTAACACATAAGGCCTAGGTTCTGCGGTTTCAGGGTCGACCTCAACGCGGATTGGGTGCTCAGGCCCCGCAACAACCTGATCACCTACATTGGTTCTAAAACTCAAAACCTGTTTATCACCATCAGTGAGCAGGTCACATTCAACAGCAACGAATGGTGCATCATCAACCTTAATGCCTATTTTCTCTACAGGTGTAACAAGGTAGGTTTTCCCATCTTCATCTTTACGTAACACCGTTGAAAAAAGCCGGACCATACGTTCCCGTGTAATGGGTGTACCCATATAAAACCATGTGCCGTCTGCCGCAATGCGCATATCAATATCGCCGCAGTAATCAGGGTTCCATTTGTCAACAGGCGGGAACTTCTGCCCTGCTACCTGTTTCATAAACTCTGTTAGATCAAAATTTGCGCTTTGTGCCATATACTGCTCCTTACAGATAGTATATGGCGTTCAAAGAGGATCTGAAAACCCCTTATATATGTTATAAGCCTAGGCGGCTGATATATAAGCGCGTTCATGCGGCATGGCTGCGCGGTATTCCTCTGACCATCCTGCTATTATTTTACCAACGGATGGCAAAGCGGACATGCTCTCGGGCTGGCGCACAAGCAAACGTCTCGCATCTTTCCCGCCTGGTAGCGTGATATAATTTGGTAAGACCGGTACAAACCCAAAACGTTGATAATATGCTAAATCACCCACCAACAAAATACGGTGGTGCCCCGCCGCATTAAGAGCCGCTATAGTACGCGATAGTAGTTGTGCCCCAATACCCTGATCTTTACGATCAGCAACTATTGCAAGCGGCCCCAGCAACACTGCATTAATATGCGTACCGCGCAATAAATCGCAGACCTGAATTTTATTATATCTTACTGAGCCAACGATTCTATCGCCATCGCGGGCAACATACGAGAACTCAGCAATAGGAGGGTTATTTATCCGAAGTTTATACGAAGCTTTTTCGAACCGGTTAGGGCCAAAAGCCGCATCCAGCAGGCTTTCCACTACTGCTGAATCTTCCGGCCTTTCCTGATCAAATACGATCATCGGCTATATCCTATGTAATAGGCATCAATGACGCCAAGTCAAACACAACATTTCCCAATAAGCTATAGGCACTTATCGTCGTCGCATGCAGGTGCGTCGTTCTGTGTGGTTGCTGCTTAACATAGGCTCCGTTTCATATTTATGTTCAATACGCTTCAAGCTAATGACAATTAATCATAAATACCAGAAAAAAATTGCCCGATTTAGTATAAATTTGGCCCGTATTATAAACATGGAGCAGCAAGATACAATCTCACCGCCCCATGTGTAAAATAGGTTACTAGCAGTTTGTCTTACCAGTCAATCTGGAAACGCAGCCCAAATGTATCTGCCGAGTTTTCACCGTCAGCGCCGTTTGCAGCAACATCAAAAGCGTCGTCTATAGTGCTATGACTATAGTTGGCCATCACACGGGCATGGCGGTTTAAATACCAATTTAAGCCAATCACTATTGTATCCATCTCACCGCCAAACACGCCGTTATCAGTTAGGTCGATAATATCGTATTTTGCCGCGACTTCCCATGCGCCAACACCGCCTTTATGGATAGGCGAGTTTACTGCCGCACGGTCCCATACACCTGAAGAAAGCTTCAATGGCCTGCTTTCACCAGTGATGAACCAGCCTGCTTCCACATACCCACCTGAGAAGGTGGCATTACGCGCTGCCGAACCACCATCTTTCGCAGAAAGAGAAGCCCATTCAGCAGAAGCATGAAAAGCCCCCATTTGTGCTGCGGCTTCTAAGCCATACATGAAATCTTCATCTGTGATAAAGCCCGTTGCCAAAAGTCGGTCAGAAAGATGGTGATATGTTCGTTGGCGGTACCGGTACTGTGCCCCCTCAGAAGCCTCTTGATACCGCACAGAACCGCCCAGCATCCACGCACCATTATCAAACTTCCCGCCGTATGTTACCCTGCCCGCAAGGGTAGTGCCCTGCTCGTCAGCTGTATCTGAGACACTGCCCCGGAAAACCGCAGCCTTAAATGTCCAGTTATCGCCGCCATTACTGAGACTCACGCCTAATTGGCGCGCCAAATTAAAGGCATCGGTGAAAGCACCTCTTTCTATGAATGTTACAAACCGCGACGATGTTTGCTCTTCCAGAGAGTTCGGTGTCTTAAAGTTACCAACGGTCACTTTACCAAAACTTGTTGGATATGTTATAAAAGCATCATTCACAGTTGTTGTATTTCCTGCAAAATCCGCCTCAAACCTGTATCCAATTTTACCCCAGGCTTTTCCTTCAATACCAATTCTTGCGGCCCTCAGTTCTGTTCCCGCAACATTCATGGCATCATCGTTATCGTGTGCCCAGCCTGCATCCGCATAAAGCCTTCCACGCAGTTTAAACTCAAACAAACCATCATCTGTTGCCAGTGTCAGCGCAGGGCCAGCCTTTTTAATCTCTGCAACTTTGCCTTGTGGGGCTGCCGCTTGCTTTTTTTCCAGCTCTTCAATGCGTTTTGATAGCATTTCAAGTTGTGCTTTAAGCTCTTCAATTGACTGAGCATACAGTGGTGTTGCAACCCCGGTTGACAGTGCTGATGCCAACAACAGAGTTGATAGAAAGTTTCTATTCATCATTGCGTTTCTCTTTTCTCTTTTGGCAGAATGCCTCATCCCCGGTACACGCTTGATACACGCCGTACTTCTTAATACGCCAAAAAGGTTATCGTTTCCTTACTATCAAGCTGTAATGGCAAACGATAACCCAAGCTAAGTATTTGATAACATGGGTACTTACTGAGAAAAGCCTAGCATACAAAAGCAAAACTGCGCCGCTTTGCAAAAAGGTTACATTACTGTGACAAATAAATGACACACAATTTAAAGCGTCCGCTCCTGCCCAAGGAAAGTTTCAACCTCTATGCGCAAGCTAGACGAAAGCCCATCAAGTTTATTTGCCTCTTCCATTACACTATTAGAGGCTGAGCCAGTTTTCTTAGCTCCCTCGGTTACAACCAGAATATCTGATGCTACACGCCGTGTGCCCTCTGCTGCAAACTGAACCCCACGGCTAATGTCATTTGTCGTTACTTCCTGCTCTTCAACGGCCGCAGCAATACTCGACATAACTTGATTTAACCGATCATTAGCGCCACTAATTGAATCCATCGCATTCACTGTAGATCCTGTCACGTTTTGGATAGCAACAATTTGAGATGTAATCCCTTCGATAGCTTTGGCCGTTTGGTTAGCGAGCGCTTTTACTTCGCTTGCAACAACAGCAAACCCTTTACCTGCCTCACCTGCACGCGCAGCCTCAATTGTGGCATTCAACGCCAGTAAATTGGTTTGTTCAGATATATCATTGATCAGTTTCACCACGCCCTCTATCTGGCTAGAAGCGTCTGAGAGTTTTTCAATAGCCGCCTGACCATCTTTCGCAGCAGACATAGCCTCGCGCGAGTTTGACGATGCACGCTGCATTTGCTGACTCACTTCCGCAATAGAAGCCGCAAACTCTTCAATAGCAGATGCCATCGACGTAACATTGTCCTGCATTTGATGGGATTCGTTACTAACGCTTTCCACCTGCCTGCTTGTCGTATCTGCAACAGAGACCATACCAGTAGCAGTTTCACGCATCTTTGAAGAGGATTGGCTAAGATTGGAGATCGCTATGCTAATAGACTTCTCAAACTCGGCAATCAGTTTGCCAATCATCTGATTGCGCTCTTCCCTAATACGGAGTTGCTCTTTTTCACGTTCACGCTCTTCACGCTCGCGCTCAGCCTGTAATTCAATTTCTCTTTTTTCAAGTGCAGCTTGGCGTTCTGCATGCGTCCGCGCTTCAGCTTCAAGGCGAACTCGCTCAGCAGCACTGTCGCGTAGTTCTGCCGTGACATGGGCCATACGGCCAAATTCATCCTTGTTTTCGGCACCAGGAATAGCGACCTTAAAATCGCCCGCTGCAATTTTTTGTAGGGCATTCTCAAGGCTTTTAACTGGCGCGATGGTAATACGTATGATCAGCGCAGATAATAAACTAACCAGCAATATAATGACAAAACCAACCCCCATAGTGGCAATAAAACCGACTTGTTCGGTATCCTCAGCTGCTTGTTCTGCAGCGATAGTTCCATCCTGTGACGCTTTAGAAATTATTTCAAAAGGCTCAGTCGTTTCAGCATAGATATCACTAAGTTTTTTTGTGTTGTCATCCAGCTGCAACCGTAATTTTGCATAAGCATTAAATGTGGAAATATAGGTGTTAAGATTAGTTAGAATTTCCTCTTTCGCAGATGCCGCAATATCTTCCTTCATCAAGCTATCCTGAAACTCCTTACTGCGGTCATTCATCCTGCCAATATATTTTTCATCGACACGCATAATGAAATCTTTTTCATGCCTGCGCATCATTAGCATCAGTATTTCAAGCTTATCAGACTTATACTCAGAAAGTATGTTTTCAATTTCGTGTACAGCATCCCGCAATTGCCCCTGCAGGCCAGCATTTTCATCAAGCCCCAATTGAACGTAATCTTCCTTAACCACATCAAACTGTTTTGCGTGCCGGGGCAAAATATCATTTAACGCTTTAACAGCACTATGAAATTCGCTTGAAACCTCACTATCCAAAAGTTTTTTTACAACACTTTGAGCGTGGGCAACTTCCTCATAATAGCCGTCAGCATATTTGATTTCTTGTCGAATAAAAAAATCTTTTTCTTTACGGCGCATCTGTAAAGAATAATTCTCAAGATCTTTCTGCATCATACTGATACTATTGAAATAATCTGCCCTATCTCTACTATTTTGAACTGTTGTAGAAATGACAAGGCCGAGTATAACAATCGCTATCAGGCCCAGCAATGCGCCCCCTGCAAGCATATATACTCTGAATGAAAATGGCTTATTTTGCATCCAACGCGACATGGCATTTCCTCTGTTCTTTCAACCCCAGAGAAAGATTAAACAACTTTAGTTAATAAAATATAAGTGCTAACCAGCGCTATAAAACTGAAATTGATTGATTTCATAGATCAGAAAAGTAATGTCAAAAACATAACTTTGGGTAAACAAACCTTTACCCACACCAAAAAACACCACACTCAGGAGTAAGCTATGGATATCATTCGTATTATATTTGCCATCATATTGCCGCCTGTCGGAGTATTCTTACAAGTTGGGCTTGGGCTACACTTCTGGCTTAATATTCTATTGACAATATGTGGGTACCTGCCGGGGATTATTCACGCAATTTATATAATTGCAAAAAAATAACACTCTACAGCGTTATGAAAATGCCGCCCTCTGGGCAGAGGGCGGCAACGGAGGAAATACAGATGGGCATCTGTATTTCTATCATCTATGGATTAATGTAATTCAGCACGAATTTGCTGGCGGAAAATATCAATAGGTAACAAATCACCTTTATTTTCAACGTGCCAGAATGTCCAGCCGTTACATGCCGGTGCACCCTGCACCCCTGCCCCAACCTGATGGATAGAACCTTTCACAGACTGAGCAATCAGAGTGCCGTCTGTACGCACCTTGGCAGCGTAGCGCTTTTTACTATCGTATAGAACTGTACCTGGCTCTACCAAACCCCGCTCAACAACAGATCCAAAGGCAACCCGTGGGGCGCTACGTTTACTTTCCGTGAAGGCTAGTGTTTCGGCATCTGTAATAGGCTTAATTTCAGCAATACGTTTCTCAGCAACTTTAATATAGTCTGTTTCACGCTCAATACCGATAAAATTACGGCCTAGACGCTTGGCAACAGCACCCGTTGTGCCTGTACCAAAAAAGGGATCAAGAACCACATCACCCGGGTTGGTTGAAGCCATCAGAACACGATATAGAAGCGATTCTGGCTTCTGCGTTGCATGAGCCTTTTTATCACCATTCTTAATCCGCTCTTTCCCAGAACAAATTGGTAAGGTCCAGTCTGAGCGCATTTGGGAATCGTCATTCATGGCCTTCATAGCATTATAGTTGAACGTATACCCGCCCTTGTCTGCCGACTTAGCTGCCCAAATAAGGGTTTCATGAGCATTCGTAAAACGTGTACCTCGGAAGTTTGGCATAGGGTTAGACTTGCGCCAAATCACATCGTTCAGCATCCAATATTCAAGGTTCTGCAAAGCCGTACCAACTCTGAAAATATTATGATAACTGCCAATCACCCAAATCGTGCCGGTGTCTTTCAAAATACGACGTGCAGCCTCAAGCCAGCCATATGTAAATTCATCATATGCCCTAAAGCTCGCAAACTTATCCCAAGCATCATCGACGCCGTTTACCTTACTATTATCAGGTCGCGATAAAGTGTCCTTTAATTGCATATTGTAAGGTGGGTCAGCAAAAATCACATCTACCGACTTTTCCGGCAGGGCATTCATTGCCTCAATACAGTCGCCCTGCAAAATTTTATTCAGCGGCAACGCTTTGGATACAACCTCTTTAGAGGCAGATTTTTTGGTCTGCGCCATATAATTTCTCCGTCCCATTCTGCTGAAAAGTGCTCATTTTGAGCTGATATTATGATAAGTTTTCAGCGAATTACAGAGGTGATCATGATTCGAAATCGAATCGAGGTCAAGTGATTCTTTTATATGAATCAATAGTTTGTTAGCTATTCTTCACTTAAAATATTGCGAATCGGTGAAAAAGAACGTCGATGATGAGGACTAACACCCACAATCTTTAGTGCAGCCAAATGATATGCAACACCATATCCTGCGTTTTTGCCCCACCCATACTCTGGATAGTCTTTTGCTAACTTTTTCATCAACTCGTCACGAAAAACTTTTGCGATAATACTGGCCGCTGCGATTGAAAGTGACCTGCTATCCCCTTTAACAAGTGTACGAGTGGGTATTCTAAGGTTTGGGTCGCGGTTACCATCTACAAGTGCACAGGACGGCCTTACAGAAAGCCCCCCCATTGCACGACGCATAGCCAGCATAGACGCCTGCAAAATATTAATATCATCAATTTCAGCGACACTTGCTTCGGCCACAGAAACCGCAATTGCAGTTTCTTTTATAAGTGCATAAAGATATGCACGTCTTTTTTCGCTTAATTTTTTACTGTCATTTAGACCTTGGGGAATTTTCTCTGGGTCCAATATAACCGCAGCCGCAACCACGGGGCCTGCAAGAGGGCCTCGCCCTACTTCATCAATACCACAAACTAATCCGCCATTTTCAGAGAGAATAGACATTTCTGCAGACCAGTCTGGGCCAGTGGTTATTGCAATACCTGCGGATGTGAATAAATCATTCATAAATAGCCCCTCAAACAAGCAATAAAACTTTATCTTCTTTTTGCCAAGCAAGTAAGAAAAAGCGCTTTCTTAAAAAAGAAAGCGCCAGTTTTCAGGGCAAGTGTGGATAATAATCTGTTGCGAAACAACAGGATACTCAGAACAAAACTTGTGGCCGGACCTTATCGCTTTTGGGGGCTAGGAGGTGTCGATAAAGAGTCCGGCCCTCTGTTAACCATTGCAAGCACCCGTAGGGGGGGGAGGAACAAATGCCTGCGGTATAGGCCAACAGAAACTTATGCTGCAAACATGCTTGCAACCCGGCGCTGGGCACGACGGTGCCGACGCCATGATCGCGCACCAGATGCTACCGAGGGATTAAGAACAGCTTTGCCAGATGGAGCTAACAATAAATTCGTAAACATATTTCTATCCTTTTTATCTATAAAATAATTCGCCGTATGCGCAATTATCTGATCTGTCGTATTGGCACTGCCTTGTTATCCGGTAGTGTCCTTTATTGTACGAAATATATGTAGGTATTCCTCCGCGGGGTTCAACTCCCCTCGTCGCAAATTTTGCACTATTCAGCGCTAATCAGACCAAGTGCGACAGAATGTCATAGCTGATATAGCCTGTTGTTTGATGTGCAGATATTTGGGGTGCCCGGATATTTGAAATGTATAAACTTATTCGGATGTATCTTCCAGCAGAGCTGCCGAAGTTTGGTCATCCACAGCTTCAACAGACTTGAGAGCACGCAGCATCATGCGCTTGCGCTTCTGTATCTCTTCAGTTTGGTTAACTGCAGCATTCAATTGTTTGCCAATTTTCTCCACATCCGAACCAAACTTGGTAAACTCAAGCTTCACAGCCCCCAACACTTTCCACACTTCACTTGCCTGTTCCTGCATCACTGCCTGCTGATAGCCCATGCGGAATGTGCTGAGAAGAACCTGAAAGTTTGTTGGCCCCGTTACGGTGACAGAATAGTCACGCTGCAGGCTTTCCATTAGCCCTGCTGTCCGTAGTACTTCCGCATACAAACCCTCTGTTGGCAAAAACAAGATAGCTTCCGTAGTAGTATGAGGCGGGTTGATATATTTTTGTGAAATATCTTTGGCAAAGCCCTTTATCTGTTTCACCAAATCTTTGGTTGCAGCGTCGATACCGAGCTTATCACCAATTTCCACAGCCCCTAAAAGGCGCTCATAATCCTCTGTCGGGAATTTAGAATCCACAGGCAAAAATCTTGGCTCTGCCCCCGGCATGCGGATACCATATTCCACACGCTGCGTACCCGTCTGCTTACCGCAATCATAATTATAGATAAACTGGTCTGGGGTAAGGAAGTCTTCAATAAGTAAACCAAGCTGCACTTCGCCAAATGTGCCACGTGATTTTACATTCGTCAGCACACGTTTCAAGTCACCAACACCAATTGCAAGGTTCTGCATTTCACCAAGACCGCGCTGCACGGCTTCAAGCCGTTCTGAAACAGACTTAAAGCTCTCGCTTAAGCGTTTTTCCAGCGTAGTTTGAAGCTTTTCATCCACTGTTTTACGCATCTCATCCAGCTTCTGGCTGTTTTCTGTGCGTAGCTCTTTCATTTTTTCATCTAGCTTGTCGCGAAACTGCTGCTGCTGTGCGGACTGATCAGCCCCCAATTTCCGCACCGTTTCGCCGAGGCCGAGTATCGCCTTTCCGTTCTCCTCGCGGTTTATGCGCAGCTCTTCACGCATAGCAGTTTCCCGGCGCTCAGCCTGAAAGGCCATTTCGGTGATACGGGTTTCAATGCGAATTAAATTATCAGCATTATCGCCATCTTTTAAGGATGCCCTTAAAACAGAAACTTGCCGCATAACAGCCACGATCAACAGCACCATAACAAGAATGCCTGCTCCAAATACTATGTCTGCCAGCGCCACTTTATGTATCTCCCATGAATATGCACCATCAGTACCCCAGCGCAGCAGCATTGTGCAAGGCTTGACCACACTCAACGCATATGATTGATTACTGGAAATACCGGTGTGCCTTAATCAACCTCCGTCAGACACGTGTCTAATCGGCGGGCACAACGTCTGGAGACACGGATGATCCCCCGTTTCAATGCACGTAACTTCACCAAAATAACACCCGAAATGCTTACATGCTATAAAGACCAAGGTGTCCTTGTTCTTGAGCACTTGGTCAGCGCTGATACCTGCGATATCCTGCGCCAACAAATGGCAAAACTAGTGCAAGACTTTGATGTCACAGAACACAGAACTGTTTTTTCCTCAACATCAGAAGCACATGCACAAGAAAGCTACTTTCTCGAATCAGGTCACAAAATACACTTTTTCTTTGAAGAAGGTGTTTTTGACAAAGTTGGCCAATTACAAAAGCCAATAGATCTTGCCTTAAACAAAGCAGGACACGCAATGCACGACCTGGACCCTGTATTCAATGATTTTTGCAGGCAGCCAGCATTTGAAACCATTACAAAAGGCCTAGGACTTGTTGACCCTTTATTGTTGCAATCTATGTATATTTTCAAGCAACCTCAAATAGGCGGTGAAGTCGTGTGCCATCAGGATGCCACCTACTTGCGCACAGAACCACAGTCGTGCATTGGCCTTTGGGTTGCCCTTGAAGATGCCACAATAGAAAATGGCTGCCTCTGGGGTATTCCAGGAGGCCATAAGCAAGGTGGACTAAAAGCCGCTTTTCGGCGCGATCCAGAAACCAACCAAACATGGACAGAAATACTGGACGATACCCCCTACGACGAAGGCAAAAAAATCCCGCTTGAAGTCACAAAAGGCAGTGTAATTGTATTTGGCGGTCTGTTCCCCCATATGTCCTATGCAAATAAATCTGCACACTCACGACATGCTTTTACACTGCACATCATTGACAAAACCACCCATTATCCTGCAGATAACTGGCTCACTCGACCAAAAGATATGCCACTCAGGGGTTTTTGATATGCAAAATATTGTTATTGTTGGCGGTGGTCATGCGGCTGCTCAGGCTGTTACATCACTGAAACAAAAAAAGTTTGAAGGCACTGTCACCCTAATCAGCGAAGAGCCTGTTGTGCCCTACCAGCGCCCACCACTATCAAAAGCCTACCTATCAGGCGATTTGGCTGCAGAGCGTCTACCTATCCTGCGCGAAGCTGCGTATGAGGGTGCAGGAGTAACCCTGAAGCTTGGCACACGTGCAGAAAAAATTAACCGCACAGATAAAACTGTAAGCCTTTCAAGCGGTGAGACCGTCCCTTATGATAAACTTATTCTCGCAACAGGGGGCCAGCCGCGCAAGCTTTCATGTCCGGGTGCCGACCTTGCGGGCATCCACTATGTTCGAACACAGGCTGACACAGATGCCCTGCGCCCTGAATTTGAAAGTGCTGAAAAGTTACTAGTTGTAGGCGGCGGCTACATTGGACTGGAGATAGCCGCAGTTGCACGAAAGCTTGGCAAAAAAGTAACAGTTCTTGAAGCAATGGACCGAATTTTGGCCCGCGTCGTTGCCCCTGAAGTCTCGCGGTTTTATGCCGATGTACATTCAGAGGAAGGGGTCACCATTCTTACAGACCAGATGGTTACATCAATTGAAGGCACAGGCCGTGTAGAAGCTGTGATGACGGCTGACGGCAACCGGTTTGAAGCTGATGTTATTGTCGCAGGTATTGGCCTGATTGCTAGCACTGAGCTGGCAACTGCTGCAGATATTAAAGTTGCTCAAATGGGGATTGAGGTAAATGGTTTTTGCCAAACAAGTGATCCTGACATTTATGCTATCGGCGATGTAACATGGCATCATAATGTGCTTTATGAGCGTGATATGCGCCTCGAATCAGTTCAAAATGCTGTAGATCAGGCAAAAGTTGCTGTTGGCCACATGTTTGGCGAAGAGGCTGTCTATGACGCCTTGCCTTGGTTCTGGTCAGACCAGTATAGCATGAAGCTACAAATTGCAGGCCTCTCTGCCGGATTTGATACCCTAATCACACGTGGCTCTCCCTCTGAGCGTTCCGTTGCTTTCTTCTATTTAAAAGAAGGCAAACTGATTGCTGCAGACTGTGTTGGTCGGATGGGTGAGTTTATGCAGGCTAAAAAGCTAATTGCTGCCAAAGTTGATGTTGACGCAGAAAAGCTGGCTGACGACAGCAAGCCTATCAAAGACATTGCTGCCGAACTGCTGTCCTGATTTACTTCAGGACAGCATCAATAGCCGCAAGAAGTTTTTCAGAATCAGGCGTTACCTGACTTGGGAAATAAGCAACAGGCGTGCCTTCTGGCGAAATAAGATACTTATGAAAATTCCACTTTGGGCGGGAAGCATCGCCCAACTCCCCTGCGAGCCAGTCATAAATAGCTGCATTACCTTCTTTACCACTCACAACCATTTTTTTCGTCATCGGAAAATCAACATCAAAGTTGATAGTGCAAAACTCTTTAATATCGTCTTCACTATCTGGCTCTTGCCCTCCGAAATCGTTTGACGGCACACCTAAAACAATAAGGCCTTTATCCCGGTAGTTTTCCCACAAGGCTTGCAGTCCTTCATACTGGGGCGTAAAACCACACTGCGATGCTGTATTAACCAGCAAAATTGCCTTCCCATGATACTGCTCTAACGGCATCTCGGTATAATCAATAGATGTAAGGTTAAAATCATACACGCTGTCTTCCGCCAAAACAGGGGACGAAATAACCATGCAGAGCATCGCAACATATAGTTTTTTAATCATTTTATCTCTCCATGAACAGGAAACTCAACATTGGCAGATATCAGATAATAAGCAAGATGCCTGACGTATTTGTGATGGAACTATATGCTCGAAGAAAAGCTTGCCAGTTAAGCAAAAATTCCTTTTCTTGAACATCTACCATCTAAGGCTATCTATTATAAAACGCCAAATTATATAAGGGATCATCACATAATGGATACCAGCCTTTTGTTCAAACCGTTTGAAACGGCTAATTTATCACTTAACAACCGCATTGTTATGGCCCCCATGACAAGGCAGTTTTCCCCCGGCAATGTTCCTAACGACCTGAATATCGAATATTATAGGAAGCGTGCAGCAGGCGGTGTTGGCCTTATCATCACAGAAGGCACCTGCGTGGGCCACAAGGCTGCAAATGGGTATCCTAATATTCCCTTCATTGCGGGTGATGACGCCCTTGCTGGCTGGAAAAAGGTTGTAGACGCCGTGCATGCAGAGGGCGGTAAAATCATGCCGCAGTTGTGGCATGTCGGATCCATTAGAAAAACCGGCGTTGAACCAGACCCAGAAGTTCCAGGCTTTGGCCCTTCAGGGCTAGTTATGCCAGGCAAGAAACGCTGCCATGTTATGACAGAAGAAGATATAGCCGATGTTATTGCGTCCTTTGCTAAAGCAGCCAAAGATGCAAAATCCATAGGCTTTGACGGCGTTGAGATACACGGTGCCCATGGTTATCTTCTAGACCAGTTCCTATGGGCTGGCCTCAATGAACGTACAGATGCATGGGGTGGCTCTCTCATTAAAAGAACACGTTTTGTTACTGAGATTGTAAAAGCCATACGGGCAGAAGTAGGACCTGATTTTCCAGTTATGCTGCGGTGGTCACAGTGGAAACAGCAAGACTATTCCGTGCGCCTTGTAACAACCCCTGCCGAAATGGAAGAGTTTCTTGCACCCTTCACGGAAGCTGGCGTAGATATTTTCCATTGCTCTTCACGCCGGTTCTGGGAACCTGAATTTGAAGGCAGCTCCCTTAACCTTGCAGGCTGGGCTAAAAAAATAACAGGCAAACCAACCATCACAGTTGGCAGTGTAGGGCTTGACGCAGTCTTTACAGAAGAAGGCAAAAAAGACTTCAACGATGCTAAACCTGCAAGTATTGATAACCTGATTGAACGCCTGTCACATGATGAGTTTGATTTGGTTGCTGTTGGCCGCGCGCTTATTGCAAACCCTGAATGGCCGCAAAAAATCCAGAGCCAAAACACAGATGATCTTTTGTCTTATACAAAAGATATGCTGATGAAACTGGCCTAACAATAGCGCATTGAATGACAGGCCTTGTCTGTCATTCAGTGCATCTGCGCTATTTGATCAAATAAATTATACTGAGTGTTTTTAACATTTGCAGGCTTAAACTGCGTAACATCAACAGATACACGCCCTTCATTTAGCCGCAAGCGCCGACATAAACCGCTAAACCGCTGTTGTAGCAAGTCTGCTTCCAACCCCTGCCCTTTCATGCGGTGTTTGAAACGAGGGTCATTAAGCCTACCGCCTTTAAGAACCATAAGCCTGTTCAACACACGCTTTTTTCTGTCAGGGAAATGTGTTTCAAGCCATTCACTAAAGAGGCCAGCTACTTCACGGGGCAATCGTAATAAAATGTAAGCCGCTTCGGTTGCGCCAGCATGCGCCGCTGCTGCTAAAACCGCCTCCATTTCATGATCGTTAATCGCCGGTATAACGGGTGCAAACATAACTGTCGTGGGCACACCTGCATCTGTTAAAAGCTTTACAGCATCTAACCGACGCTGCGGCATAGCAGCCCGGGGCTCTAAAAGCCGTGCCAAACGGCGGTCCAGTGTTGTGATTGATAAACCAGCTTTCACTAACCCCCGCTCTGCCATCGGAGCCAAAATATCAAGGTCTCGCACAATAAGGCGTGACTTCGTTAAAATAGTTACCGGGTGATCATGTGCCGCTAACACCTTAAGCATTTCGCGGGTAATTTGACGCTCTTTCTCAATAGGCTGATAAGGGTCGGTATTGGTACCCATGGCAATGGGACGGGCTACATACCCCGGCTTGGAAATTTCAGCCGCTAAAAGTGCCGGAGCATTTGGCTTGGCAAAAAGCTGTGTTTCAAAATCAAGGCCTGCTGAAAGCCCCATATAAGTATGGCTAGGCCTTGCAAAACAGTAAACACAGCCATGTTCACAGCCCCGATAGGCATTGACAGAGCGATCAAAAGGAATATCCGGCGATGTGTTTTTTGTTAGAATGTGTCGTGCATTTTCTTCCGTTACCAATGTTTTAGGAGCATGAATATCCTCACCGAGATAACCGTCTTCGATAACTTCCCGCTGATATGCTTCAAACCGCCCAGACGCATTAGAAATGGCTCCCCGGCCTTTATAAGGCCGGGGGAAAGTATGGGAACGGATAATGTTATCTTTCGCTGTCATTCTAGAAGAATAGCATAAGAACAAAAAGAGAACAAATAAATTATTCAGCTATGTTAAGGCCAGGAATTGTCAGAACACCATCATTAAAATCTTCCGACCAGATCAAGAACTCTTCTGGCGCCATAGGCTTCCCTATCAGGTAGCCTTGCGCTGTATCAGCGCCCAAGTCCTGCACCATTTTCAAATGAGCAGTATCTTCAATACCTTCGCAGTTACACGAAAGATCAAGCTTGTGTGCAAGATCAATAGCACTTTCAAGAATAATACGTGCCATTTTATCTTCTAATGCCCGACCAACAAATTCACGGTCTACAATAAGCTCATCAAAGGGAATGGTTTTTAACCGTACAAGGGACGCAAAACCCGCTCCAAAATCATCGAGGGATAAACCAACACCTGCGGCCTTCAGCTTCGAAAGCACCTCTAGCGGTACACGTTCATCAACATGGAAGTCGGACTCACTTAATTCAAGGCGTACCATACCGGGCTTCACATCAAACTGGTCAGTCAGCCCTAATACAATATCGGCAAAATCTTCTTTTCTCAGGTTTTCACTACTAACATTAATGGCAATTTTAACGTCTTGCCCCTGCCTGTGCCACCGGCCTTGCTGCTCTAAAGCCAGTTCCATCATGCGGTAGGTTAAAACATCCATAAAGCCTTTTTCTTCGGCAATGCGTAGTACCGCACCAGCACCTAAAAGACCGCCACCCGGCGCACGCCACCGTGCGAACACCTCGGCGCCAGCAACCTTCCTGGTTTTCAGATTTAATTTTGGCTGGAACACGGGTGCAAGGCCATCGGTCAGCAGGCCGCGGATAAATTCTGATTCAATCAGAACCGTTTCTGCACCCTTTTTGTCTGTGTCGCGCATACTGGCAACATCATTCAGGGTGCTAAGCAATAGGCCTTTGTCGATAGGCTTGGTTAAAACCCCAAGCAGATTAACACTGTAGGCAAGCGCCAGCTCGCGAGCGCTATAAAGTGCCCGTTCGTCCTGATGACTAACAATGATAAGCCCCGGATCCCAATCAAGCTCGGATATAGACTGGATCAGCCCGAAACCATCCATTTCAGGCATATTGAGATCTGTCACGATAACATCGTATCGTTCTGTTTTCAGTATTTCGAGGGCCTGTGCTCGACTACTCGCAGTAGCGACCAAATAATCGGCAGTTTGCAAATATTGCGTCAGCATATCCCGCATTGTAGCGGAATCGTCTACAACAAGTATTCGTTTGCTCACAGTAACTCCTTCCCATAACTGCCCTTAAGCTAGCACTATGGAAGCAAAGATCAAACGCTTCTCTTTGCTTCCGGGAAGGTATTAGTGCCTATGCTTCCTGATTGTTGCTATAGCGCAATACAGGTTGCCGTGCGGCTTGTGTTTCATCAAGCCGTTTTCGGGGTGCATAATAAGGGGCACCCTCAAAGCGCTCTGTTTCACCAGCTTTAGCCGTAGAAGCAAGACCACGCATAGAACGAATAAACTGATCCAGATTAAACTTTGATTCGGTTTCTGTTGGCTCAATGAGCATGGCACCATGCACAACCAGTGGGAAATACATGGTCATGGGGTGATAGCCCTCGTCAATCATCGCCTTGGCAAAGTCAAGCGTGGTAACACCAGTATCCTTCAAGAACCTATCATCAAACAGGGCTTCGTGCATGCACGGCCCTTCATAAGAAAGGCTCATCACATCCATGAGAGATGCCTTAATGTAGTTAGCATTCAGCACAGCATCTTCAGAGGCTTGCTTTAGTCCGTCACCGCCGTGACTTAGCATATAGGTAAGAGCCCTAACATACATACCCATTTGGCCGTGAAACGCTGTAAGGCGGCCCAAAGATGTATCAGCACTGTCTGCTTTCCATTCTTTAAGGTTCAAGCTACCGTCATTTTCTTTCACCACATACGGCATCGGCGCAAAATCTTTTAGCGCATCAGAGAATACAACAGGGCCAGAACCGGGCCCACCACCGCCGTGCGGTGTTGAGAATGTTTTATGCAGGTTAAAGTGCATGGCATCGACACCCAGATCACCGGGGCAAGCCTTACCCATAATCGCATTAAAGTTAGCACCATCACAGTAAAAATAGGCACCTGCCGCATGGATAGCGTCAGCAATCTCTTTCACTTCAGTTTCAAACAAACCGCATGTATTGGGGTTTGTAATCATAACTGCAGCAACAGTTTCATTAAGTGCGGCTTTCAGGGCATCAATATCAACCCGGCCATTAGACTTTGCAGGAATAGATTTAACATCATACCCGCAAAAAGCAGCTGTTGCCGGGTTTGTGCCGTGCGCACTTTCCGGGCACAAAATAGTTTTCCGGCCATCACCACGTGCTTCGTGGGCAGCCCGAATTGCCATAACACCACAAAGCTCGCCGTGCGCACCAGCTTTTGGGGATAGAGCAACCGCAGGCATATTGGTAATCGTCATAAGCCAATGCGACAACTCACCCATCAAGGCCAGTGCCCCTTGTACTGTAGAAATTGGCTGCAGAGGGTGAATGTCACCAAAGCCCGGCAAACGCGCCATTTTTTCATTCAGGCGTGGATTGTGTTTCATGGTACATGAACCAAGAGGAAACACGCCCATATCAATACCGTAGTTAAGGCGGCTAAGGCGTGTATAGTGCCTTACAGCATCAGGCTCTGGCAAACCTGGGCAACCAATCGATGTTTTACGGGCCAACCCACCGATGGCCATTTCAAAATCATCAACTTCTGGCACGTCCACACCCGTTGTATCTGCGCGGTCCAATTCAAAAATAAGAGGTTCTGCTAGCCTAAGGCCCTGATGGCCAGAAAAGCTCTCAAACGGTTGAAAAGACGTACCAACATTTTGGGCAGTTGTTGGGCGCCCTTGATTGTTCATACTCATTTTACTGTCTCCTCAAGCGCTGCAACAAGCGCCGCAATATCATCTGGCGTTACAGTTTCTGTGACAGCTAGCATCAAATAGTTTTCAAGCCCGGCTGTTGGGTCAAGCCTTGAAAAAGGCACCCCTGCAAGAATGCCCTTTTCGGCAAGCGCTTCAACCAGCCCCGCCGCGTTCACAGGCAACTTAACCGTAAACTCATTAAAAAAAGTCTGGTTCACCACTTCAACACCAGCAACGCCGTTTAACGCATCTCGTAGGTCGCACGCGGTTTTATGATTGAGTTTAGCAAGAGCTCTAAGGCCCTTTTCCCCCATCAAGGTCATATGAATTGTGAATGCAAGTGAACAAAGCCCAGAGTTCGTGCAGATGTTTGATGTCGCTTTTTCACGGCGAATATGCTGTTCGCGTGTTGAAAGAGTTAGCACAAATCCGCGTTTACCTTCAGCGTCAACCGTTTGACCACAAAGCCTGCCTGGCATCTGCCGCACATACTTCTGGTTGGTCGCAAAAATACCAAGGTATGGGCCACCAAAATTAAGGCCGTTACCAATAGACTGTGCTTCACCAACAACAATGTCTGCTCCCATAGCGCCGGGGCTTTCGATCAGACCAAGTGAAAACACTTCATTAACAACTACAATGAGCAGTGCTTTATTGGCATGCGCAGCTTCAGCAAGCGGTGTGAGGTCCAGAACGTGGCCACAAACACCGGGGTTTTGGAACACAACACAACTTGTTGTCTCATCAATGGCATCGATCGCAGCCTTTAGCTCAGCCTCAGGGCTTTCAGGGAGTGTTTTTTGAACAACGATTTCATCATCTGTATACTGTGTCGTTGTTTCAACGACTGCGCGGTAATGCGGATGCACACTGCCTGCAAGCACTGCTTTTTTGCGGCGTGTTACACGGCGGGCCATCATAACAGCTTCTGCTGTCGCCGTAGAGCCATCATACATGCTGGCATTTGCCACATCCATACCAGTAAGTTCAGCCACCTGTGTTTGGAATTCAAAGATATACTGAAGTGTGCCCTGTGCAATTTCAGGCTGATACGGTGTATAGGCTGTCAGAAATTCGCCGCGCTGAATAATATGATCTACCGTTGCAGGAACATGATGCCGGTAAGCCCCGGCCCCAACAAAGAAAGGCACACTGCCTGCAGCCACGTTTTTAGCTGCAAGACGCGCCATATGTCTTTCGACCTCTAGTTCCGTTTTATGGCGTGGCAGATCAATATCCGGATTCAGGCAATCTGCAGGCACATCTTTAAAAAGCTCATCAATATGACGAACGCCAATTTTAGCCAGCATTTCCTGCCGGTCAGTGGTGGTCAGAGGCAAATACCGCATGCCCTACTCCCTAACAAAATCTTTAAAGCGGATATTATTCAAGCCCGGCAACATATTCGCCGTAACCAGCCTCATCCATCATGTCGTCCAGTTCGCTTGAATCAGCTATTTTCATTTTAAAAAACCAGCCATCATCCATCGGCGAACTGTTCACTATTGCAGGATCTGCTTCCAGGTCTGTATTAACCTCAAGAATATCGCCAGAAATTGGGGCATACACTTCACTTGCTGCTTTCACAGATTCAACAACCGCCGCATCATCGCCTTTGCTAAAACTCACCCCAATCTCAGGGAGCTCTACAAACACAATATCTCCAAGAGCACTTTGTGCATGGTCTGTGATACCGATAGTAGCAGTATCTCCTTCAACGAGGATCCACTCATGATCTTCCGTATATTTAAGCATGGACTTTTCCTTTAATATTAAATCGCATCAGGCAATTGATTTGCGTTTATAACGCTGTTGTACAAAAGGGGTTTTAGAAACTTTTGCGGGCAAAGCTTTGCCCCGCACCATCAGGCTAATTGTCGTACCTACTGTTGCATACTGTGCAGGGACATACCCCATAGCAACTGGGCTGCCAATCGTAGGTCCAAAGCCGCCAGAGGTAACAATACCTATAATAGTACCATCGGCATCGGCAATTTCCGTACCTTCACGCGCTGGCGCACGGCCTTCAGGCTGAATGCCCACAAGCTTTTTAGAGGTACCATTTGCCAATTCATTTAGGATACGCTCACTACCTACAAAGTCACCGTCTTCCCTGCGCTTTTTACCAAGGGCAAAGGTAACATTCGCTTCAACAGGGCTAATATCGGCGTTAAAATCGTGGCCGGACAGGCACAGCCCAGCTTCCAGCCGCAGGCTGTCGCGAGCGCCTAAGCCAATCCATTCTACAGCTTCATTCTGAAGTAACCGCTCGGCAAAAGCACGTGCTTCCTCAGATGGAACAGAAATTTCATATCCATCTTCACCCGTGTAGCCAGAACGGGAAACCCAACAAACCACACCTTCGAGGGTCACCATCGTTGCTTCCATAAAAGACAAATCAGCAACTTCTGGCGCCAGCGCAGCAAGAACACTTTCCGCGGCGGGACCTTGAAGTGCAAGTAGTGCCCTGTCATCAAGAGGCTCAACAACGATCTGCGCCCCAAGCTTTTCTTCAATAATGGCATAATCTTTTGCCTTACATGCCGCGTTCACAACAACATAAAGCGTACCTTCTGGCTCAAACGTGCGTGTGACCATCAGGTCATCTTCAATACCGCCTTTATCATTCAACAATAGCGTGTAACGCATCTTTCCAGGTAATAAGCTTGAGAGTGCACCTGGCATAAGCTTTTCGAGAGCCTTGGCGGGATCTGCTCCCTGTGTAGAGCGAATGTAACACTGGCCCATATGCGACACATCAAATAACCCTGCTTTTTCACGGGTATGGATATGTTCTTTCATAATACCAAGGGGATATTGCACAGGCATGGCATACCCTGCAAACGGCACCATCTTGCCACCAGCTGCAACATGCAGGTCATATAAAGGAGTTTTTAACAGGTTTTCATCAGACATCAGACACTCTCCGCATAGGCACACAGCCAGTTAAACCGGCAAAAGTGCCCCCTCTGTCACGGAACCTGAGAGATTTGACCCACCGCATACATGCTTTGAGCTTACCCCGTCGGTGAGAAACGCTTATGTCTCTACTTTCCAGAGTGTCACAAACCCATGCGGTCCTTTTGCCTGAGAGTTTCCGGGGCGGTTGCTCCTTCGGCGCCAGTAAAGTTACTGGTCTCTCCCGCAAGTGGGCACAGCTGATGTATCATTATCAACTGCGTGACTTGATAGTAGGCGGGATAATAGGTGCAAAACCCAAAGAGTCAATCGGGCAAATGCTCCAGCCTCATTTTTACAGAAACTCTAAAAGGTTAGCGCTGCATATTGTAGACAGCGCTGTCTGCATCCACTTGAAACCCAACCAAAAGTTCATAGTTATAGCGCCGTGCTTGTTCTATTGAAGGTATCAGCTGTGTAAGCATTTCATGGCTACGGGCAATGCCACTGCCATCAAACTTTAAAGTCACATCATAAATGCGTTTGGAAACAAGCTGGCTGTTGTCTTTAACTACTGCCACAAAATACGGCACTGTTATGGATGAGTTTGCGAGGGCTGGCCCTGCCTGAGCACCGATATAAAAATCTAATTGTGCTTTAACATCTGCTTCTTCCACACAGCTACTGGTTACATCCATAATGGAAGCTGTATATTCAACATCTGCTGTTGTGCGGCTTACCCCCTTAAACTTAGTAAGGGTACCAACATCCCCCACCACAGCAACACCAAAACACCGGGATACAGTTACTTCAAGCGGGTTTTTATTGCATGCCGCGACCAAAAGCATAACCGCTGACAAAAAAGCAAAACGCATTAACATAGAAACCCTTTCAACTGTTTATAGCACCGGACAGACGTTACAGAAGTGCCGGTAGTGGCGGCATCATAAAAAGAACGTTTGAAAAGCGCAAGCCACCATAAGCGCTGTTTGTAAAGCCAGACAAGTGCAATATGCAATGACCATGACAAAAGTAAGGCTTAAAGCATACGGCGGCTTGACCCAAACTCAAAGGAAGGCTAGCAAAGGGCTATACGAACACACGGGAGAAACTAGGTGCCAAAGGCAAGTAAAGAACTACTGCAAATCCTGCTTGCAAACCCCCGGGGCTTTTGTGCAGGTGTAGACCGTGCAATAAAAATTGTTGAGCTTGCCCTTAAAAAGTTTGGCGCACCCGTTTATGTTCGTCATGAAATTGTTCATAATCGCTATGTGGTTGAAGGGCTTGAAGCACAAGGCGCTATATTTATCGACGAACTGGATGAAGTACCAACAGATTCGCCCGTTGTGTTTTCAGCACACGGCGTACCCAAATCAGTGCCAGAAGAAGCAGAACGCCGAAAAATGATCTATGTTGACGCCACCTGTCCGCTTGTATCCAAAGTGCACAGGCAGGTCGAGCGCCACAAAGACAATGGCCGCCACATTTTGATGATAGGCCATGCTGGCCACCCCGAAGTTATTGGCACTATGGGCCAAGTAGAAGAGGGCTCTATGAGCCTGATTGAAACCGTTGAAGATGTTAATAGGCTGGACCCTGCAAAATATGCTGAGCTTTCCTATGTAACACAAACTACACTTTCTGTTGATGATACAGCAGATATCGTAGCTCGCCTTGAGGAACGTTTTCCTGAGCTAAAAAGCCCGAAAAAAGAAGATATCTGCTATGCCACAACAAATAGACAAACCGCTGTAAAATCTATCGCTACCAGATCAGACCGCGTTATTGTGATAGGTGCACCTAACTCGTCAAACAGTCGCCGGCTTGTTGAGGTCAGTGAAAAAGAAGGCTGCTCAGCTAAACTTGTTCAGCGAGCCAGCGATCTTGACTGGACATGGCTAAAAGGCGCAAAAATTGTTGGCATATCTGCAGGAGCAAGTGCCCCAGAAATATTAGTTGAAGAAGTTATCGAGGCTATTCGCGAGCATTATATCGCAACAGTTGAGCTGGTTACAACCGCGGAAGAAAATGTCATTTTTAAAGTCCCCCCAATCTTGAAGGATGTTGCCTGATGGCTGTTTATACTCAGGTGGATGACCATACTCTTTCCGCCTTTCTTGACATGTACGATGTAGGAACGGCAACCAGCTTTAAAGGCATCGCGGAAGGTGTTGAAAATTCTAACTATTTATTAGAAACAACCGGCGGCCAATTTATTCTGACACTTTACGAAAAGCGCGCAAATCCTGCTGACCTTCCCTATTTTCTCGACATGATGGAACATTTGGCCGCGGACGGGATGCCTGCCCCCTTGCCCATCAGGGACAAAACCGGCGCTTCACTGCAAACCCTCTCTGGGCGGCCCGCATGCCTTATCAGTTTTTTGCGCGGCGTTAGTGTAAACCACATGACTGATGCACACTGTGCCGCGCTTGGTGAAACATTGGCTGAGATGCACAATAGCTTACAGTCTTATACTCAAACCCGGCCTAATGACCTATCCCTTAAGGGCTGGCAAAAGCTTGCGAGCGATACACAGAACGGCGCAGACAGTGTTGAAGCCGGTTTAAAAACTATAATTTTTAATGAACTTGAATATCTCGCTTCCAATTGGCCATCAAACCTACCTTCCGGCAACATTCATGCAGATCTGTTCCCTGACAATGTTTTGTTCACAGGCACTAAAATTACCGGGCTAATTGACTTTTATTTTGGCTGTACAGATATGCTAGCCTACGATATTGCCGTTTGCATCAATGCATGGTGCTTCGATGCAGATCATACATTTCAAGCAACACGTGCTAAGCGACTTACCGAAATGTATGACAGCGTTAGGCGGTTAAGTGCTGCTGAAATAGATGCTCTGCCAATTCTGTGCCGCGGTGCCGCACTGCGTTTTCTGCTCACACGCCTCTACGACTGGCTAAACCCTGTAAAGGGTGCTGTTGTACGCCCTAAAGACCCCCTTGATTACCTAAAACGCTTACAGTTTCATCAAAGCGTAAAAGATACGGCCAGTTATGTCGTCTAAATCAAAAATCGTTGAAATATATACAGATGGTGCATGTTCTGGTAATCCAGGCCCTGGAGGCTGGGGTGCGCTCCTGCTCTATGGGACGGACGAGAGAGAACTAACGGGTGGCGAGTTTGAAACCACTAACAACCGGATGGAACTGACCGCTGCTATTGAAGCATTAAATGCCTTGAAACGTCACTGCATAGTACATCTGCATACTGATAGTACTTATGTACGAGACGGCATTACCAAATGGATTGAAGGCTGGAAGAAAAACGGCTGGCGCACAGCCGCCAAAAAGCCAGTCAAAAATGCAGATCTCTGGCAGTTGCTCGAAGATGCTGCAAACAGGCATTCCATTGAATGGAAATGGGTAAAAGGTCATGCTGGCGACCCCGGCAATGAACGTGCCGATGCCTTGGCAAACCAAGGCATGGCACTCTATAAAAACACCTAACCGGCATTTATTTGCTGAATGTATCGCCGAAAAAATCGCCCTTGTTCCATGTAGGACGTTCTGCTTCATTAGCTATCGCATTCGAAATCAACCAATTTACGTAAGCAAACTTGGCCGCTGCCTGATAATCGATCGGCAGGCTAACTTCATCAGCAGGTGAATGATAGGTTTTATGCAAAAAGTCCATAAATACCTCACCGCCGTTTTTATTATCAAATCCCTTATTAAAGCCCGTTACCAAGAACACAGACGGTATGCCCTGCTGTACAAACCTGTAATGGTCACTCCGTGTAAAAACACCTTCTTGCGGCATTGGGTCTGGGCTTAAGACAAGCCCAATAGACTGCACCGCTTTTTCAGTGATAGGGCCAAGGCTTGAACGATCTGCGCCAAAGGCAACTACATCTGAAAAATCATATAGAAGCACAGGCATATCAAGGTTTACATCTGCAACAATATTGGCCTTTGGCACGGTGGGGAAATGTGCAAAATATTCTGCTCCCAGAAGACCTTTTTCTTCTCCAGTTACCGCAGCAAATAATATGGACCGCTTTGGCTTCATACCTGAATGAATGTAAGCTCGCGCAACTTCCATCATAACAGACACACCGGCTGCATTATCTAGTGCACCATTATTGATCTTATCTTCACCTTTTGCGTTAGCACTTATCCCAATATGATCAAGATGCGCAGATAGCACGACATATTCATTCTTTAGTATTGGGTCGCTACCTTCAATAACCCCAATCACATTCGGGCTATAAACAGGCTCACTTAGAATGCTTTCGCGCACCATTGATACACGAGCCTTTAAGGGGAATGAAGTCACGTTCCCATCTTCAGCCGATACCAAGACATCATCGAAAGAATGCGCAGCACCCTCAAACAGTTTTTTTGCCGTATCATGGCTTATAAAAGCTGTGGCACTTATACCAGATGCTTCATCATCTGAAACAGGCCTTATCCAATCGAACTGCTCTCTGTCCAAATATGCCTTCATACGTGAATAAGGAACACGCTTTTCATTGGTTAGAGAGTTCACCGTGATAATACCCACTGCACCGTGCGCCTTTAACACTTCTGCTTTTGTTGATGATGAACCGTAATGTGCCCTAATTTCTGTCTGGAGAGACGCGGGTGCGCCAGAAAGCACAAGCGCCACTTTGCCTGTAAGGTCAACCCCGTTAAAGTCGTCGTAGCCAAAATCAGGCGCGTGAACACCGTAACCCACAAAAACAACACTCCCAACGGCAGCGCCAGACGGGTTCCCCACACTACCGCCCATAAGGTAATCGTCCCCTAAAGTGAAGTTGATTTCTGCACCATCAATCATCGCTGATAGTTTTGCTTTTTCGTGGTTCAGTTTTGCTTTTTGAAAAGGTACTTCCTGAAAGTAACTGTTGCCATCACCAGCAGGTATCATACCTAGCCTAGCATACTCAGCCGCCACATAATTGGCTGCAATTCTATAGCCATCAGAGCCTGTATCACGGCCAAGCAACATATCATCGGCTAGAAACGTAATATCTGCCCGAATACGATTAGCACTGAATGTATTCAGCGTTGGCATGAACACTTTATCAGAATCAGGGCTGCTCGCTTGATTAGCGCTACACGCTGTGAGTAACGTTACCGTTGCAGCTAAAACGCAGCTTCTCAGGCCGCTCAAATAGCTTTTATTTTGCTTTTTCATATCTATCCCTACAGTCTTAAAAATCCAGTCGTGGGTACCTTAGCCTTACCCAAGCTGAACCGAAGTTATAAAAGCTGACTTTTTTTTCAAGAATAATCCGTTAAAGCGATGTCATCCTGCGGCAGACTGCTTCAGGGCTTCCATAATTGCCCACAACCTGTCTTGCCCCCATAGGGTTTCGGTCCCTACGCGAAATGCTGGCACACCCCAACTACCATACATCAGCATTTGCTGTCGATTTCGTTCAGCTTTTTCTTGCCACATGTTAAGGGGCATTACTGTAGAAGCTCGTGATGATGGCAATCCTATTTTTTCAAGAATGGTCGCCATCCCCTTTTCGCTATTACCGTCTATGCCTTCTGCCCATACAGCTTTTGTAAAAGCTTTGAAAAAATCAAAGTCTGCATTTTCTGTCGCAAGCGCAAACCCAATAGCCATTGCTTTATTCGTCGCCCCCCCAAGCGGATCAACAATACGGCCAAAAGGTATATTCTCAAGTCGCGCTTCACGCGCTGCATCGTCTAAAATATACCGGGCCTTAGCAGGTGGGACAGCTAAACCACGCATAACCATTGGCAAAACCGGCCGCAGCTTTATACGCACCCCTGTTTTAGCCGCAAACTCAGAGGCTTGGTGCAATGCAATATAGCTATATGGGCTACGAACCGAAAAAAACAATTCAACCGTTTTTCCAGAAACAGAACGCTCTGGCTCCTCAAGATTATAGCGCCATAAGCGCCCTAATTCATAGTGAACCTCACCGTCACCAATACCAAGCCGGTTCAAACGGCGTTCCAAGTGGTCCATTCTGTCTAGGCCTAAGTATATTTCACCGCCGTAAATCAGTGTACCACTAGCATAATGCCCCAACGACCGCAGCAACTGCTCGTTAGCAGCAAGTACGCTATCATGAATATCTGCCGCGACACAAAGACGTTTAACGGACGCGATATCCTCACGCCAGAGAGCGGCTCCTACTTCTTCGGCGATAGCAAAAAAGTCAGGTGAACCTTGAATGCTGGCTAGATAGCGATTCGCCATACCCACGCCAAACCTGTCTGGCACTTTTGCCCGCGACGGAAAACCAAGACCATAAAGACGCGCCAAACGGGTAGCATCCAGAATGCTATAAGCTTCATACCGGGCGGGATCAGGGTACATATTTGCTGGCAACCGCTCAACAACAAGAGGCTTCACAATGACATCAAATCTTGAAATAAGGTCGGGTAAAACCTGTACCATGAGCTGACAGTAAGGGTCATCCACTCTGTGAAAATACAGAATTTCATGCCCCTTACGAGACATGCGCCGTCCTATTTCCGTTTGTAAACGGTTTAGATTTAAGCGCTTCTCACTTGTAAGCCAAGCAGCAGCATTCGATTGTACAAAACTTTCAAAACTCATGAAGGTTGGCATTTCCTGTCAAACGGTCCTTGGGCAAACCCACGGTAAAGCCCTTAAGGTTACACCTTATTTATCCGCGACAGGTTCTACCACCAAAACTGTGCCTTCAACAGAAATAACCTTCACCCGTGCCCCTTTAGCAACATCGGGGCCTTCCGCCAACCAACGGCTATCTGCAACCTGCACATGGCCACTACCGTTTTTTATAGGCTCTACAACCTCATATATTTT
Organism: Kordiimonas pumila; assembly: GCF_015240255.1. Taxonomy (NCBI): domain Bacteria; kingdom Pseudomonadati; phylum Pseudomonadota; class Alphaproteobacteria; order Kordiimonadales; family Kordiimonadaceae; genus Kordiimonas; species Kordiimonas pumila. Next base: position 1,905,824 of record NZ_CP061205.1, on the reverse strand, counting down.
ACCAATATGACGCTTACCTTCTGTATTTAATTCCTTATCGGGAACAGTCTGTCCTGCCCCATAAAAATACTTGTGCCCCACATATATGGATACCACCGATAAAGCAGCAAAAACGAGGCCATGTCCTTCAAACGCCAAGCCAGGCATTAGCCAGGCAACCACGCCTGTGCAAGAAGCCGCAAGACCCAGCCATAAAAGATAGACACCAGGAATAACCATTTCGCCAGTTAGCAGTAATATCCCTGCCGCCCACCAAAGCCAGTGTGCATTTTCAATCGCCCAAGAAATAAAGTTTTCCATTTCCCTTACTCCGTTGAGGGTACACCGCTTGACCTTTTGGATGTCGTTTTAGCCGTGCCTGTATTGCCTTTTACATCTTTAAACAGTTCGGCAATACCGCCTATGGAACCAATAACGCTTGAGGCCTCCATTGGCATAAAGACTAACTTCTCGTTTGGCGATGTTGCAAACCCCTGTAGGGCCTCGACATATTTTTGCGCAATAAAATAATTAATAGCCTGCGGGTTACCGTCAGCTATAGCTTTGGAAACCATTTCAGTTGCTTTTGCCTCAGCTTCAGCTTCACGTTCCCGGGCCTCGGCATCCCTGAAAGCTGCTTCCTTGCGACCTTCTGCCGATAAAACAGCAGCTTTTTTCTCACCTTCGGCACGCATAATTTCTGCTTCCCGAAGGCCTTCCGCCTCCAGAATGGCGGCACGTTTGTTACGTTCAGCCTTCATTTGCCGGGCCATTGCATCAACAATATCCCGTGGCGGCTCTATATCCTTAATTTCAATCCGGGTAATTTTAACGCCCCAAGGCTGGGTTGCGCCGTCAACAACATTCATCAAACGTGCATTAATCTCATCCCGCTTTGATAAAAGTTCATCAAGATCCATCGACCCCATAACAGTCCGTAAATTTGTCATAGTGAGATTAAGAATAGCAAGGGTCAGGTTACTCACTTCATAGCTAGCCTGAGATGCGTCAAGAACCTGAAAAAATACAACGCCGTCAGCCGCAACCATAGCATTATCTTTTGTTATAACTTCCTGTGTTGGAATATCCAGCACCTGCTCCATTATATTAACCCGGTGCCCAACTCTATCGACAAATGGTAATATAAAATGAAAGCCTGGAGTAAGTGTATGGGTATAGCGACCAAAGCGCTCCACCGTATATTTATGGCCTTGCCTTACTGTCACAACAGCTGAAAAAACAAATATAATGGCAAGAAAAGTAATTAAACCAACAATTATGGAACCCATTTCCAACATTCTATGATCTCCCCCAAAACAGATTTCATTTGTACTTCACTATTATACATAAGGATGCAGAACACCAATAAAAAGGGGGGAATAGCATTACTATCCCCCCTTTTTGCAATGCCATATGTAACAATGACTACAACTGCGTCAATGCATGCTCAGCAGTAGACACCTGAAAAGCGCCCGGTTCTTCAACATTGAGAGCTGTTACTTTTCCATCCTCGGCTATCATGGAGAAGCGTTTTGAGCGGATACCCATCCCAAAACCAGAAGCATCCATCTCAAGACCTAGTGCTTTTGTGAAAGCACAGCTGCCGTCTGCCAACATAGTAACAGTACCTTCGGCGCCTGCGCTTTTACCCCACGCATTCATCACAAACACATCATTGACTGCAAAACAGGCAATTTCATCCACGCCTTTGGCTTTAATGTCCGCCGCTTTCTCAATAAAACCCGGCAAGTGTTTTGCAGAACATGTTGGTGTAAAGGCACCAGGCACAGAAAACACAACAACCTTTCTGCCTGCAAAAAACTCATCTGTTTTTATAGGGGCCGGGCCATCTGCTGTCATTGTTGTAAGTGTTGCTGAAGGCAACTTGTCACCAACTTTAATTGTCATCATTATCCCCTGTCAAAAATTTTCTACTATTCAGGCCTGCAGGATACGCACCTTCAAAACAGGCGCAAGCCTTATTTGGAAAGCGGTCCAATTGTCTTATCAATTGTGACGCCATGACCATCAGTAGCCGTTAAGCGTAAAACTTGCCCACGCAAATCAGGCGCACCACTTGCTGACATGCCCCCCAGCACAAGCCTAGCCTTCGTACCGTTTTCAAGGAGCCGTACAGCAGGCTTGCCAAAATGAAAGCTTTCCCCTGCCTCGACTAGAATATCCGCTGATGTCAGCTGTTTTTGCCCTGTAAGATCAACCACAAGTTTCTGTCTGCCAACGGGGCCCATAACCTTGACACTATCGATAATCAGGCCAGTTTGGTCTGAGTTTTCCTGCACAGGCACTTTCTGAAGCCAGTTTTTAAGAATAATATCATGATCACCTGCATCTTGGTTCTCGAGTTGATATGTACTTTTAAAAGGTATGCACACTTCCTTACAAACCATAAAGTCAGCTTGTATCACAGTACCCGAAGAGACCATCTTTGAAATTCTGAAGGGCAACAAAACACGGTCACTATACCCATAAGTTTCAAGTCCAAAAAGATCGAAACGCTCAGGATAAGGATAAAGAATTTCTTGCTCATTACCATCAACAAAAACTCTGACCGGCAGGCCTGCTTCGCCCGGGGACCGCCAATAGGTTTTCCATCCAGAAGCCAGTCTAGCCTCCCACCCCATTAAAACTTGGCCTTTATCAGAAAGACTGTCCGTTGCCGTTATAATCCGGGTTTGGACAATACCTTCATGATCTTGCCACTGAGACTCTGCGCCAAATGCAGCATTACTCACGCACACAAGCAACACAATTATTTTGCTAAAAGCTTTCACCAAACTCTCCATATCATAGAAGATATATGTACCAGCCTCTCCAGTGAGAAGCCAATCGCCTTTTTTCACAATTCTGTTAAGTAGCTTTAATCATGCCTTTCACGCCTGGCCATTGCGCAAATAATACGAACAGGCTACACTTATGTAAGAAAGCGAGGGTATAACTACGTGACATCTTCCACCTACCTTGACGGTAACTTATTGCTCGCCATGCCCGGTATGAACGACCCCCGGTTTGACCGTAGCGTGATATATGTATGCTCACATGATAGCTCTGGTGCTATGGGTTTAGTAATCAATAAAGTACATGATTCGCTTAACTTTGATGCCCTTCTGCGCCATCTTGAGATTGAAGCGAACGCACCTGATCACGAAGTCCTCATCCACACTGGCGGGCCAGTAGAACCCGGCAGGGGGTTTGTTTTGCATTCTGCTGACTTTGTACAAGATAGCACTCTTGTTATCAGTGAAACATTAGCTCTAACCGCAACAGTAGATATTTTGAAAGCTATTGCTGATGGGCGCGGCCCTCTGCACTGTCTTGTTGCTCTCGGATATGCCGGTTGGGGTGCAGGCCAACTAGAACATGAAATTCAAGCAAACGTCTGGCTCACAGCAGAGGCTGAAGAAGAAATTATTTTCTATACCGAGCTTGAACAAAAATGGCCCCGTACAATGGCTATGCTTGGTATCGACATTTCCATGTTGTCTTCTGATGCAGGGCACGCCTGATCAGTTCACAATATACTCTGTTTTACCTGCAAAATACTCAACCGAATGAGAAGGAACGTCCGTATAATCTCGGTGGGTACCGAGTGAGTTTATTTCTAAAATTTTCTTTAAATTAACAATCCGTAATTGCACGTTGATTGCATCAAGCCCGTCCGATACCCGTTTAGTCAAGTTTGAATAGGTAACAATTCTGGGAGATGGAACAATATAAACCTGTTCAATACTTTCATTAAGAGCTCCCCACTTATCTACAAAAGCATCATTATCATATTCAAACGGGCACATAACACCCACCAATATAATCCCGCCCATAGCACGGGCATCACTAAAAGGCAGGGTTAATGTTTCAAGGTTATAGAGCGAGCTATTATCGAGAGAAAATTTACCAGTTCTTAAAACGCCGCAGCCCTGTACAAGGCTAACCGCGAAAAGCTCTTCAATTACTTTTGCGTGTACACGCTCAGAAAAAACATCGCTGTATATTTTTCCGGCCATACCACAACCAACAGCCGCCTCAATGGCTGATCCAGCCAATCGGTATCTAATGGCACCATCAGGCGACATTTCCAGAATATACATCCACGGCAAAATCTGGGTTAATTGGCGTAAATCAAGCATACTGCGTGCTGGCACCTTGCTGCCACCACCCAAGGACTGCCAATACGTCAGAAATTGACATATTTCAGAACTTAACAAACTTACCCCCTAATGAAATGATGCTTGGTCTACTGTCTTAACAGTTTGCATTTCACACTTGTGCAAGCGAAGGTATAGGATAATTTATTAACAAAGTATTAAAATTTAAGTAAAGTTACCTAATTCTCCATCCCCAACGATGGCAATTGAAGAATTAGAGCAAGAAAAAATATCATCAGATACTTTGGAGACCTGATCTACCGTTACCCCTTCTACATTAGAGATCATCTCAGATGTAGAAATTATTCGATCAAAAATAAGCAATTGGCGCCCCAATTGCTCCATTCTCGAAGTTGTCGCTTCCAGCCCCATCATCAAGCTTGCCTTTAACTGCGCTTTTGCCGATAAAAACTCACCCTCTTCTGGGCCTTTACACAAACTTTCCATTTCCTGTTTTATGACCGGCATTAAGCCTGCTGCCATTTCAGGGCCAGTGCCTGCATAAATACCTAGAATGCCGGTTTCTTTGTGGCTACTTGTAAAACTGTAAACAGAGTAGGCAAGCCCCCTATGTTCCCTTACTTCCTGGAATAAACGAGAAGACATACCCCCGCCTAAAATCGTAGAATAGACCTGTAATGCATAATATTCAGGTGCATGAAACGACACAGCAGGCCAAGCTGCGGTAAGATGTAATTGCTCAAGCTTTCTATACTCGGCTTTATGCCCACCTATATAAGCAGCAATACTCGTTTCAATAGGAGGGCCTACAGGTAAATCACAAAAACGTTCTTCAACCATTTGCACAAGTTGTTCATGGTCAAGGTTGCCAACAGCTGAGATGACAATATTAGACGTAACATAATTTTGTTTCAGGTAAGTAAGCAGATCAGACTGAGTAAATGTACGAATAATTTCTGGCTCACCAAGAATAGTACGCCCAAGAGGCTGCTCGCCATAAGCTGCTCGCTGCAAATGATCAAAAACAATATCATCTGGTGTATCGATAGCTTGCCCAATTTCTTGTAAAATTACATCCTTTTCACGCTCCACCTCAGCAGGATCACATACACTGTTTAGCAGAATATCTGATAGGATATCGAGAGCAAGCGGCAGGTCATCCTTAAGAATCCGGGCATAATATGTTGTATTTTCCCTTGAGGTATAAGCGTTCAAATGACCGCCTACGGCCTCAATTTCCATAACAATATCTTTTGCAGAGCGTTTTGCTGTCCCTTTAAACAACATATGCTCCAGAAAGTGTGTAATACCGTTTAGCTGCGCGGGTTCGTGACGAGAACCGACATCTATCCAAACACCAACAGAGACTGTCTCAAGACTTGGGCGGCACTCGCTCACCACCCTTAACCCACTTGCCAAAGACGTAACCTTTGGAATCAACGGCTGCCTCCAGACAGCACACGTGCTTGCAAGGCTTTTATATCATTTGGTAAAGTTTCAAATCGCTCTTCGCGCTCAAACAAGTCCGCCATATGATCGGGTAACGTAGGTGTAATACCGCAGGCCTCTTCTACAGCCGTCCCAAATTTTACCGGGTGCGCCGTTGATAGTGCAACAACAGGCACAGCTCCTTTAGGCAGATATCTGTTTGCTACATCAAGGCCAACAGCGGTATGAGGGTCTGCTATATACCCAGACTTTTGCTGATAGCGGCGCATAGCGGCCTTTGTCATCGCATCATCAACGCGCCCTGCCACAAACCCCGCACGCAAAAGCTCAAGATGCTCTGGCGCCAGAGTGAAGGACTTTTCATTCTGGAACGTTTCCATATAGGTACGTACCTGTTCGCCGTTACGACCAGAGAGGTCAAACAGTAGCCTCTCAAAATTACTGGAGACCTGAATATCCATGCTTGGTGACAAAGTTGCTGATGTAACACCTGATGAGTAGCTGCCGGTTTCAAGTGTTCTTGCCAATATGTCATTGCTGTTAGTTGCAATGGCCAAAGTGTGAACAGGAAGCCCCATGCCCTTTGCAATATATCCCGCAAAAATATCACCAAAATTACCGGTTGGAACAGAATAGGATACCGCCCTGTCTGGTGCCCCTAATGACACAGCTGACGTAAAATAATATACAACCTGCGCCATGACACGCGCCCAGTTAATAGAATTAACAGCTGTTAAACCCACTTCATCGCGGAAACTAAGGTCATTGAAACACGCTTTTACCAGTGCCTGACAATCGTCAAAAGTGCCTTCTACCGCAATATTCACGACGTTAGGCTCAAGGACCGTTGTCATTTGCTTGCGCTGCACATCCGACACCCGCCCTTTAGGGTGCAGCATAAAAATAGAAACATTCTTTCTCCCCCTACACCCCTCAATAGCGGCAGAACCAGTATCCCCTGATGTCGCACCAAGAATTGTTAATTTCTGGTCGCGCTTAGCTGTGAAATGGTCAAAAAAGCGCCCCAACAATTGTAGGGCAAAATCTTTAAACGCAAGTGTCGGGCCATGAAAGAGCTCCAAAAGCCACTCATTGGTGTCAAGCTGCACAAGCGGCGCAACAGCAGCATGTCTAAAGGCATTACCGTATGTTGTCTCCAGCATACGCTTCAGGTCTGCATCAGAAACCGATCCAACAACAAATGGCTGAATAACTTCAAATGCGATTTCGGCATAAGACTTGCCCCGCATCGCGCGAATTTTATCTGCACTAAACTTCGGCAATATTTCAGGTACATACAGGCCTCCATCACGGGCAAGCCCTGTTAGCGTGACACCTTCAAAATCCAGACTTTCAGCCTGACCGCGTGTAGAGATATATTTCACAGCTTTTACTCGATTTCATGTTAAATAGGCGGCACATTCATAAGTGTACATCTAGGAATATGCAAGGCCTCAGGGCTTTTCTTTGGCTCTTTTTAGCCCAAAGACAACATAAACACCTATCAGTGCTAAAGCTAAGCCATACCAAGTTAAAGCATATTGGAAATGGTTATTGGGAATATCAACCCTAACTTGACCGCCAAGTGGATATCCCCCATCTGAGTCTACATGATCTCTAAAAAAACGAATTTCATAATAGTCGCCCTCAGCAAAACCAAAATATGCAGCTATTTCGTTTACCTCAGAAGTATACCAAATATTTTCGGCTGGATTGTTTGCCGGTGTCATACTACCGCTTGCCCCATTTTCAAGAACCACTCCTGCATAAAGAAGTCTATCCATGGGTAAACTTGGCGTGGCTTTCATGCTAAGCGGTATCCAGCCAAAATTAACAATAACGATTTTGCCAGTATCCCTGCGAACAGGGGCATAGAGGTTGTACCCACTCTCACCGCGCTGATTCGTACCAAAAACCCTGATTGGCTCTGCTATCCGCTCACCCGTAAACAACATATGTCTATAAGCGAGCTTTTTAGGTTCCCTAATATTAACAGGCAACTGTTCAGGTGATGTGGTCATGTTCGTCTGTATCTTAGCAAGCAACGCTGTTTTTGGGCCAACTTTTCCAGCTTGCCATGTTCCCAAAAGCGCCAAAAGAACCAAGGCAATAACAGTACAAATAGTCAGAGGTATGCCGGGGCGAAACATCTAGCTATCATCCTCGCTATTGATTGAGCCTTCATGCGCATCATGAAAAAACTGCAAAGCAACAAGCGTTGCCTTAAAAACTCGTAGCATCCAAATTGTTCCAACCATAATAACCCAAAATAGTGTCAAGACAATCGCCCAGTCAGGTAAGTTCAGCGCATAAAGGAAAAAACCGAGTATCGCACATATAGCGCCCAGTATGAGGATAGCAAAAACCTGTGCGCCATCACCTGCATCCGCGCTACTAAGGTCAAAGTCACAGACATCGCATCTGTCTTTTAAGTCTAGCAGGTTTTTATAAAGCGGCCCTTTGCCACAGTTTGGGCATACGCAAGAAAAACCCGCTTTATACGGTGAAACCGGCCTGAGGTTATTCAGGCCGGTTTCAGCATCATTATGATTGTCTGTCCTAGTCACAGGATCAGGCGCCGCCAAGTATGTAGACGCAGATAAATAGGAAAAGCCATACAACGTCAACAAAGTGCCAATACCATGCCGCCGCTTCAAAACCGAAATGATGATCTGGCTTGAAATGGCCTTTGTAAACACGGCCCAAACATACAGCCAAAAAGATAGTCCCTACAAGAACATGGAAACCATGGAAGCCTGTCGCCATATAGAATGTAGCGCTGTAAACATTGCCTGCAAAACCAAATGCCGCATGGCTATACTCATATGCTTGAACGCAGCTAAAGAAAGCCCCCAAAATAACAGTAAGCCACAGGCCTTTTTTCACAGCTTCTCTATTACCTTCAACAAGAGCATGGTGTGCCCATGTAACCGTTGTGCCAGACAGTAGAAGAATGAGTGTATTCATAAAAGGCAGATGCCAAGGGTCAAAAGTTTCAATACCTTTGGGCGGCCACACAGCAACATTCTGGTAAACATCCCAGAATGTACCACCCGTAGATGGCTCGATCGGATATAGATACGCATTAAAAAATGCCCAGAACCATGCAACAAAGAACATAACCTCAGAAGCAATGAACAGGATCATGCCATACCGAAGACCGATTTGCACAACGGGTGTATGATCACCAGTTTCACCCTCTGTAATCACGTCTTTCCACCATGCAAACATAGTGTAAAGCAAGGCTGCAAACCCCAACCCGAACATATAATGGCCAAAACCACTCATGCCGAACAAGGTTGCTTCTGGCTTCATGCTAAAAACCGCACCAATCATCATGATAAGCACAGCAAGTGACCCAAATGCTGGCCACGGACTGGGGTTTACCAAGTGATAATCGTGTTTCACATCGCCCGCCATATTTCTCTCTCCTGACAACTTACCGGCACTCGCCGATTATCGTTCCCTACAAAATCATTCACCGGCCAGCAAGCACATCCGCTGTTTCTTCTGCATCAAGCAGGAAAAACGTATAAGAAAGTGTCACTTCGGTTACTTCATCCAAGTTTATGTCTTGATCCATCTCTGGATCTAAATAATAGACGACAGGCATTTCAACCCGTTCGCCCGGCTTGAGAATTTGCTCAGTAAAGCAAAAACATTCAATTTTAGAAAAATAGCTACCCGCTTTATGGGGAGAAACATTATAAGTCGCACGACCAACCAGCGTCTGGTTTGTTGGGTTATATGCTTCAAAATAGGCCAATGACTGCTCGCCAACCTTCATCTTTTGCTTAACCTGCATGGGCTTAAAATCCCATGGCATATCCTGATTAGTGTTTGCAACAAATCTAACAGTTATAGGCCTATCAATAACCCCCGAAGACGCAAGCTCAACCTTTTGAGTGGTGCCTCCGTACCCTGTTACCTTACAAAAAAGGTTATACAGTGGCACCGCAGCATAGGACATGCCAACCATACCAAAAACACAGAAGGCGGCGGCTGCAGCAACGTACCGATTTTTTTTCGATTGTATCACGGTGTAAGCCCCTTGATACGGAAGTAGCTTATAACCATAAGAGCAATGACAAATGCAAGAAGCGACAACCCAACGACACGATTGCGCTTTTTCATTTTTGTATGCATTTCAGACTTGTCGGTCATGGTAACAGCTTCTCCATAAGACGCTCGCCCGCAAGCGTGCCAAACAAGGCAAAAAGATAAACAATGGAAAATAGAAACAGCTTTCTATCGGCCTTTGCTTTTCCGCGCCACACAAAAAATGCAAGAATCAGAAACCATGCACCAAGGGCTGCAGATACAACACCGTATATAGCACCTGCAAAACCAACAAAATAGGGCGCAATGCCGCAGGGTACAACCAACAGGCTATACAAAAGTATTTGTTTCCGAGTTTCAGCCTCACCCGCAACAACAGGCAACATTGGCACACCCACTTTTGCATAATCCTTTTTAAGGAACAGCGACAAAGACCAAAAGTGCGGCGGCGTCCAAAGGAAAATAATCCCAAATAGAATAATCGATTCTATTGTTACACTATCTGTCGCTGCAGCCCATCCAATCATGGGGGGGAAAGCGCCTGCTGCACCGCCTATAACAATATTTTGCGGCGTCCTGCGCTTCAGCCACATGGTATAAATAACGGCATAGAAAAATATTGTGACCGCAAGCAACACAGCAGAGGTTGTGTTCACAATTAGCCCAAGCAGCACAACAGATGCTACAGACAAAACCATGCCAAAACCAAGCGCATCCCCCGGTGCGACATGCCCCGCAGGTATTGGGCGCTTTGCTGTTCTATCCATAACCGCGTCAATATCGGCATCATACCACATATTCAAGGCACCAGAGGCCCCTGCCCCCACAGCAATCAGCAGCACTGCCGCAAAGGCAATAGCAGGGTTCATTGTGCCAGGTGCCGCCAGCAAACCAACAAATGCTGTAAAGATAACAAGTGACATAACGCGCGGTTTTAAGAGCGCTATAAAATCACGTGCTTCAGCCTCCCGCCCCATATCTGGAGCGGAAGACTGCATTTCTTGACCATACGATGTAAGGCTATCAGCCAACAAACAGTCCTATCTTACTTGATCTTTGGTAGTTCATTGAACTGGTGAAACGGCGGTGGTGAAGACAGTGTCCACTCCAGTGTCGTAGCGCCTTCGCCCCACTGGTTATCAGCAACAGTTTTCTGTTTGCGGAACAATGTAATTGCCATCACGATGATGAACAAAAGCACGCCAACAGCTGTCACTTTATAACCAAGTGTAGACACCCAGTTCCAGTGCGCAAAGGCATCTGGATAGTCAACATACCGGCGTGGCATACCTTGCAACCCAAGGAAATGCTGTGGGAAGAAGATCATGTTCACACCAATAAATGTTATCCAGAACTGAAGCTGTGCAAGTCGCTCAGGATACTGCTTACCAGACATCTTACCAATCCAGTAATAGAGCCCTGCAAAGATACCAAACACCGCACCAAGCGACAGGACATAATGGAAGTGAGCAACCACATAATATGTATCATGTAGTGGCACATCAGCACCCGCATTTGAAAGCACCACGCCGGTTACGCCGCCCATTGTAAACAACAGAATGAAGGCAATCGCATAAAGCATAGGCACTTCATAGGTAATAGAACCACCCCACATCGTTGCAATCCATGAGAAGATCTTAACGCCTGTCGGCACGGCAATAACCATAGTAGCCGCAACAAAGTATGCTTTTGTATCAACATCAAGGCCTACTGTGTACATATGGTGTGCCCACACAATAAAGCCGATAAAGCCAATCGCAGCCATCGCATACGCCATACCAAGGTAACCAAAGATTGGCTTCCGTGAGAATGTAGAAACGATGTGACTGACAATGCCAAAGGCTGGCAGAATCATGATGTACACTTCAGGGTGACCAAAGAACCAGAACAGGTGCTGGTACAGGATCGGGTCACCGCCACCAGCTGGGTCAAAGAATGTTGTGCCGAAGTTACGGTCAGTCAGCAGCATAGTGATCGCGCCAGCAAGTACAGGCAGTGAAAGCACAAGAAGGAACGCTGTGATCAAAATAGACCATGCAAAAAGGGGCATCTTGTGAATTGTCATGCCCGGTGCACGCATATTAAATATGGTTGTGATATAGTTGATCGCCCCCATTATTGAGGAAGCACCAGCAACATGGAGAGAGAAAATAGCAAGATCCATAGACGGCCCAGGATGGCCAATCGTGGAAAGAGGTGCATAGGCTGTCCAGCCACCACCAAAACCGTTCGCGCCCGGCGCGCCTTCCACTACTGTGGAGAGGAGCAGCAGAATGAACGCAGGAGGCATAAGCCAGAATGATACGTTGTTCATGCGCGGGAACGCCATATCAGGTGCACCTATCATCAGCGGCACAAAATAGTTACCAAAACCACCAATCAGCGCTGGCATAACCATGAAAAACACCATGATAAGGCCGTGGCCAGTTGTTAACACGTTAAACATATGCCGTGCGTGGTCTTCCGTAATGCCCAAAAACTTTGGCAAAAACTGAATACCCGGTTCAGCCAGTTCCATGCGCATTAGGCCAGACATGCTGAACCCTATCATGCCCGCGATGAAGGCAAACCACAGGTACATTACACCAATATCTTTATGATTGGTGGAAAATACCCAGCGTTTCCAACCTGTTGGATTTGCGTGAGCCATTGCTCTTCCCTTTCCTAACTCTTAACGACCAAGTGCCGTTGTCGCAGCGTCAGCATATTCTGCTTTCGCGCGCGCAACCCACTTGTCGAAATCTTCCTGACTAACAGCTTCAACAGCAATCGGCATAAAGGCATGGTCTTTACCACAAAGTTCAGAGCACTGACCGTAGTATGTGCCGACTTCATCAATTTCAAACCATGTTTCATTTAAACGCCCAGGAACTGCATCAAGCTTAACACCTACTGAAGGTAGCGCCCATGAGTGAATAACATCAGAAGCCGTCAGCAAAACTTTAACCTTTGTCTTAACCGGCACAACAAGCCTGACATCTGTATCCAGAAGTCGTGCATTAAGTTTTGCTGGGTAGCCAAGGAACTTTGAAAGGCTATCTTCTGCCTCTTTCCGCATATCAGCATTCTTGAAGGTCTCATCAGGAATTACCATTGCCGTAAACTCAATGCCATCATGATCAGGGTATGTATATGTCCAGTTCCACTGGTTCCCCGTTACACGAACAGCAAACTTTGTTTCGGGAACGACATCTTGATAATAAAGCAAAGGTAGTGATGTAATACCAATGAACACAAGAATAAGGATAGGCAAAGCTGTCCAAATAATTTCGATGAATGTGTTATGGCTTGTTTTTGACGGAACCGGGTTTGCTTTTGCCCTGAAACGGAACATCACATAAAACATCAAAGCAAACACAAAGATTGTGATTACTGTTATGATCGCCAAGAGATCAAAGTTAAAGTTAACGATTTTTTCAGCCTGCTCACTTGCTGCTTCCTGCAACCAGTAACCATCTTCCTTGGGCATACCGAGGCGTCCCTCAGCAAATGCGCTAACCGTAAAACCAAGAATCGTCGCCATCGTGGCTATAACTCCGGCGGTAAGCCTTTTAACGCTCATAGTTTTGCTTTCCTTTTGTTTCGCCCTTACCCTGACACATGAACCGTTATTACTATAACATAATAACCAAATTTCACCTGCTCGGCCAGCCTGACACAGACTTAATGGCAAATGCGCGGCCTACCTGACCGCTTTAAAATGCGCGCCCGTTATACCAGACGTTTTGTCAGGCTCAAGTCTGAGTAAGCACTTATCGTCATTTTTTCTTGAAAACACCACATTTTTACAAACTCTTGCTTGTCATTTCCTTATTACACCTCCATTTTAACAGCATAATCTGTTAAAGTCTGCGCCACTTTGTCGCATGCTATCGCTACTAAAGCCCCAAAAAACAGAGAAAATACATAAGGAGTGCCTCATGGCAGATGCGACCGCATCATTGAATTTCTTTTTTGCAAACTCGGATTTGGAAGAAAAACAGACAGAAACGCTAGTTAACCAAGCCCTTAATGGCATGGATGATGGTGAATTGTATCTCGAGTCTACCCAATCTGAGTCTTTCAGTTTTGATGATGGCCGCCTAAAAGGCGCTAGTTTTGATTCGAGCCAAGGTTTTGGCCTTCGCGCCGTAACTGGCGAATCAACTGGCTACGCACATTCGAACGAATTATCCCATGAAGCCATCAAGCGCGCGGGGGAAACTGTAAAGGCCGTAAAAACTGGCACAAGTGGCACAATGAGTTTGCCGCCTGTGCGCACAAATAAACAGCTATATACGGACGAAAACCCACTAGGCGGCATTCCCTTTAACCGTAAAGTTGAGCTCCTTCAGGAAATTGATTCGTACGCTAGAGCCCAAGACCCAAGGATTAGACAAGTAAGCGCCTCCATCCTTGGTAGCTGGAAAGCTGTAGAGATAATCAGGGCTGACGGCTACCGAGTACGAGACATTCGCCCACTGGTTCGCCTGAATGTTGCCGTCGTTATGGGTGAAGGTGACAGGCAGGAAAGCGGGCACGACGGCGCTGGTGGTAGGCAATCGTACGATTTTCTTTTCGATGAAGCACACTGGCAGGCACAGGTACAGGAAGCTGTACGCCAAGCCTCCGTTAACCTACAAAGCGTTGATGCCCCAGCAGGCGAAATGACCGTTGTTCTAGGCCCCGGCTGGCCAGGTGTTTTGCTGCATGAAGCGATTGGACACGGCCTGGAGGGTGACTTTAACCGTAAAAAAACATCTGCGTTTGCGGGCCTTATGGGCGAACGCGTTGCCGCGCCGGGCATCACCATTGTGGATGATGGCACACTTGATAGCAAGCGTGGCTCCCTGTCTGTTGACGATGAAGGCACCCCAACAGAACGGACTGTACTGATTGAAGACGGTATCTTGAAGGGCTATATGCAAGACAGGCTCAACGCCCGGCTTATGGGCATGACAGCAACAGGGAATGGCCGCCGTGAAAACTATGCCCATGCCCCCCTCCCGCGCATGACCAACACGTTCATGCTAGCTGGTGACAAAGACCCCGCTGAAATACTAGCAAGTGTTGATGACGGGCTTTACGCCGTAAACTTTGGAGGCGGTCAGGTTGATATAACCTCTGGCAAATTTGTATTTAGCTGCACTGAAGCGTACCGGGTGCGCGGCGGAAAAATTGCAGAGCCAGTTAAGGGAGCAACTCTGATAGGCAGCGGACCTGATGTTCTGAAAAGGGTTTCCATGATTGGTAATGACCTGAGGCTGGATAACGGTGTTGGCACATGCGGCAAAGCAGGGCAAAGTGTTCCTGCGGGTGTCGGTCAGCCAACCCTTAGGATTGACGGTCTAACAGTTGGCGGTACTGCCTAAAATCAGCTTATACACGAATACAAAACGAGACGACACTTTCGGGGAGAAGCATTATGAACACCAATACTAAAACACAACAAAAACTAAGCCTGCTTGTATCTACGCTCATTCTATCAACCGCACTCGTTGCCTGTGATGCACAATCCAACACACAGACAACAGTGCCTGAAACCAGTAGTGTTGCGGAAGCGAGTATTACAGAATCGCAGCGGCTAAACGCATGGTTTGAAGTTCAGTTTGAAAAAGAACTGAGCTTTAGCCCCATTCAACAAACCATTCTTGGTCGTAAAACAGATAACGATAAGCTTGATGACTTTTCTAAAAAAGCCACAAAAGACCACTTAAACTGGAAACGTGCCAGTATAGCAGAGATGAAAGAAAAGTTTGATTATGACAAGCTGGATGCCAGTGCCCAGATGTCATGGGACATATGGGAATATCAGCTCAACGATAGCGAAGCTGAAGACAAGTTCCTGACGAATGCATATATCTTCGACCAGATGACTTCCGTCCATTCGTTCTTTCCTCAGTTATTAATTGCTTTCCATTCAGTAGACAGCAAAGCAGATCTAGATGCCTATATTGCACGGATCAAAGCAACTAAAATGGCTCTCGAACAACTGATAGAACGATCTAAGGAAAATGCAGCAACTGGCGTACATCCTCCAAAGTTTGCTTTCGAATTTGTTATCAGTGAAGCTAAGAAAATCATTACGGGTGCTCCTTTTGACGACGGCGAAGACAGTTCTATCTGGTCAGATGCCAAAGCCAAAATTGCTGCTCAAAAAGATGCAGGCAACATAACTGAGGGCGAGGCAAAACAACTAACTGATGACGCACGAACAGCCCTTCTTGAATACTGGAAGCCCGGTTATGAAGACCTGATTACATGGCAGGAAGAAGATATTGTTAATGCAACAGCAGAGGCCCAAGGAGCTAGCAGCCTGCCAAATGGTGTTGACTACTATAACGAACGCTTGGCCCATAACACCACAACAGACCTGACCGCTGATGAAATCCATAACATCGGCCTTGCAGAAGTGAAGCGCCTGCGGGCCGAAATGGAAAAAGTTAAAGACGAAACTGGGTTTAAGGGCGACTTACCTGCCTTCTTTAAAGAGCTGCGCGACAACAAGGAAGACCGCCGCTACTATTATCCAAATACCGATGAGGGTCGGCAAGCTTACATCGATGATGCAACAGCAGCGCTGGAAAATATAAAAACAAAATTACCTGACTATTTTGGTCTTTTACCAAAAGCAGACCTTATCGTTAAAAGGGTAGAACCTTTCAGAGAACAGGATGGGGCACCCCAGCACTATTTCCAAAGCACACCAGATGGCTCGCGCCCTGGCATTTATTACGCGCATTTGTCAGATATGACAGCAATGCCAAAGCGCGAACTGGAAGTGATCGCCTATCACGAAGGCCTGCCTGGTCATCATATGCAAATTGCAATTCAGCAAGAGCTTAAAAGGTTGCCAACATTCCGAACACAAACGCAGTTCACTGCGTATGTGGAAGGCTGGGCACTATATTCAGAAAAACTGGCAAAAGAAATGCCCGGAACATATCAAGACTTATACTCTGAATTTGGCAGGTTAGGCTCTGAAATATGGCGCGCTATCAGACTTGTTGTGGATACAGGCATTCATTCAAAAGGCTGGACAGAAGATCAAGCCGTTGACTATTTCAAAGAAAATTCTGCCATCACAGAGCAGCAGGCGCGCGCTGAGGTCAGGCGTTATTTTGTTCTGACCGGGCAAGCTACCAGCTACAAAATTGGGATGCTCAAAATTCTGGAACTGAGAAAAAAGGCCGAAGAAGAGCTTGCGGATGATTTTGACATCAAAGCATTCCACGACACGGTACTTGGTGGAGGCGCGCTGCCCTTGACCATTCTGGAGAAACGTGTTGACCAGTGGATTGCCGCCCAAAAGGCCACCAAAGATACTGAATCCTAAGGATGTGAGGTAATATAGCGTGCACCAAAGAACGTTATTCAACATTATTGTTACGTGTTGCCTAATGTGGTGTGCGCCTATGGCCTTTGGTGAGCCAGATGGAGGAAAACACCCTACGCTAACAATCACTGTATATGATTACCCGCCTGATATCATTCACGCCAAAACAACACCTGAAGGCCCCCTGATAGAAGCCACCACATCGATCTTTAAAGCTGCGGGTATTCATTATAGCTGGTTCCCGACAACACTTGGCGCAGAGTCTGCCATGCTTAATGATGGCAACCGCCCATTTTGCACTACAGGAAGAATATATACGGCAGAACGCGCCAAAAAATGGGCCTATCTGCCTCGTATCATGTTCCGTGTGACTAGTGACGCCCTTTTGGTACATGAAGATAACCTGCAAAAATTTGACGCTTTTTCAAGTTTCCTCGAGATTGTGCGCTCTGACACCTTAAAGGGTGCTTTTGTACAGCATGGGTCGTACGGCAATGAAATTGATGCGCTTTTAAAACAGCAAGTGCCATGGCTAAACCAGACAGCACAGACAGCTACCCAAACCATGCTGATGGTAGCGGCAGGCAGGGCCGACTATACCATAGTTGTAACAAGCCGCTGGCAATCAGAGAAAAAAAGTAATCCTTCTCTAAAGTCCCTTGTTAATATTATGTCACTTATTACCGAAGAAACACCAACACCCGTTTATATGACCTGTAGCAAGTCTGTCCCTGTGCCTATACTTGAAAAGCTAGCACTTGCGATGAAAAAATTGGGATTCCAGTTGCCTGAAATCCCAATCAATTCAACTATTGCTCGACCAGTTATGGAAAAAGAGTAGCTTCTGTCTGGGCTTTCACTTCATCAAAAGTAACGCCTTCAGCCAGTTCAACCACTTTCAGTCCTGCTTCTGTAACATCAAACACACCAAGGCCAGTAATAATACGGTCAACCACACCCGCACCGGTAAGTGGTAAAGAGCAGGCTTTAAGCAACTTTGGTTCGCCCGCCTTGTTGGTGTGATCCATCAAGACAACAACTCTTTTAACACCGGCGACAAGGTCCATCGCTCCGCCCATGCCTTTTACCATCTTGCCCGGTATCATCCAGTTCGCCAGATCACCGTTCTCTGCCACTTCCATAGCACCAAGAATAGAAAGGTCAATATGTCCGCCCCTGATCATAGCAAAGCTATCCGCGCTTGAAAAATAAGAACTGGTTGGCAATTCGGTAATCGTCTGCTTACCTGCATTAATCAGATCAGCATCTACTTCATCATCGTACGGAAACGGGCCCATACCCAGCATCCCGTTTTCACTTTGAAGCGTTACATGCATGCCTTCTGGTATATAGTTTGCCACAAGGGTTGGAATACCGATCCCAAGGTTTACATAAAAGCCATCTTCAAGCTCACGAGCAGCACGGGCTGCCATCTGGTTTCTGTCCCAAGCCATTATGCTGTCTCCCTTTCACGAATAGTGCGTTGCTCGATCCGCTTTTCGTGCTGACCAACAAACAACCGCTGCACAAAGATACCCGGCGTATGAATGTGATCTGGGTCCAGTTCACCAGCTTCAACAACCTCTTCGACCTCAACCACCGTCACTTTGCCAGCCGTTGCCATCATGGGGTTAAAGTTACGCGCGGTTTTTCGGTAAACAAGGTTGCCTTCAGTATCCGCTTTCCATGCTTTCACAATAGAAAGATCTGCGACAAGGCCGGTTTCCATGATGAATGTATCACCGCCAAAGTCTTTATGCTCTTTGCCTTCTGCGATAAGTGTACCCACGCCCGTTTTGGTATAAAAACCGGGTATGCCAGCGCCGCCCGCCCGAATGCGTTCTGCGAGTGTCCCTTGCGGGTTAAACTCAAGCTCCAGCTCACCAGACAGATACTGACGCTCAAATTCTTTATTTTCGCCAACATAAGAGCTGATCATCTTCTTAATCTGCTTGGCACCTAGCAGAACACCAAGGCCAAACCCATCAACACCGCAGTTATTGGAAATTACTGTAATGTCTTTCACACCGTCTGCATGCATTGCTGCAATAAGGTTCTCTGGTATACCGCATAGCCCAAAGCCACCCGCCATAACCGTCATACCGTCAAACAATAGCCCTTCAAGGGCGCTCGATGCATCCCCATATATCTTATTCATATCTTACTCCTGAGCCTTATAGGCCTAGAAAAGGATTAGTTTAATGGTTGACCGTTATACACAAATTCAACACATGTTGAAGCCTTAATGTGTTGATGCTATATATAGACACGATAAATAATTATAAGAATTACATAGACCGCGACAGGAGATAAAAATGATACGCATACTCTGCCGGCTAATTGGCAGTTTATTATGCTTTTTTGGCATAATAGGCCTTTTAACCCCTATTCCCTTTGGATTAATTGTTTTTGTAATTGGGTTGATGTTTTTAATACCATCAACGCCCGTATCAGCACAGTGGGTAAAGGGTGCGCGCCGTAAAATTGGCTTTTTAGATAAAGCTATGCACCATATTACAGAAAAACTACCAACACCTTACAGGCGTATACTGCGCACCACAGACCCAAAGGGGTATGAATGGTAAGGCAGTTGAATATAAAAAGCCCGGCAAAACCGGGCTTTTAAATTTATCAGGGTATATACTAAAGCCTATTTAGACTTTTTTTCAGCTTCAATTGCTTTTGTAATTAAGGCTGCCGCAGTGTCTGCATCTTTCCAGCCTTGAATTTTCACCCATTTACCTTCTTCAAGGTCTTTGTAGTGGGCAAAAAAGTGTGAGATCTGTTCCAGAAATATTTTTGGAAGCTCATCATAGTTCGCTACATCCTTATAAAAAGGGTGAAGCTTGTTGACTGGGACCATAAGCAACTTCTCATCCATACCAGCCTCGTCTTCCATGATCAGAACACCGATAGGACGGCAACGAACAACAGCACCTGGCATAATGGGTGTACGGTTTGCAATCAAAGCGTCTACGGGGTCACCGTCATCTGCGAGTGTGTGTGGGATAAAACCATAGTTACAGGGATACCGCATACTTGTGTGCATAATACGGTCAACATACAGGGCGCCAGATTCTTTATCGAGTTCATATTTAATTGGCTCTGTGCCGACAGGAACCTCGATAATAACATTCACATCCCAGGGGGCATTTTCACCGATTGCTATTTTTGTAATATCCATGGGGAACTGATCCTTGGATTGGGGGTTGGGGACGAATGCCCGACCAAAACATCAGCACAAGTTATGTAAGCTGTCCCATAATAGCAGCAGCAAACACAATCCAGCCGAAAGCAATGTTCGAGCGGAAAACTTCCAGACAGGCTTCAGGCTCATTTATATCGACCCTTAAGACCTGCGCGCCGAGGTGGGTGGCCGCAAGCGCGGTGCCGATGTAATAGATTATCGAGAGATTTGCAAGACTTCCTGCTATAATCAGGCAAATTGTAAAAAGACCGTAAAAAACCAAAAGGGCTGGTTTGGTGTTAGTACCTAGCGCCAAAGCTGTTGATTTTACACCGATTAGAGCGTCATCTTCCTTATCTTGATGGGCATATATCGTATCATAACCCAGCGTCCAGAACAGTCCACCTACATACAGGGCCACAGCATAAAGGGGAATAGTATGGGTTATCGCCGCAGCTCCCATAAGCGCGCCCCAATTAAAAGTAAGGCCAAGCCAAGCTTGCGGCCAGTATGTGAAGCGTTTCATAAAGGGATAGCCTGCCACCAGCAGTAAGGAAGCCGCCCCTACCGCAATGGCAAACCAATTAAACTGCAAAAGGATAATCAGCCCAATCAGGCACTGTACTGCGGCAAAAACAGCTGCACGGCGCACAGTCACTTCGCCTGCAGGTATGGGTCGAGAGCGTGTTCGCTCAACCTGACCGTCAAAGTCGCGGTCTATAATGTCGTTATAGGTACACCCTGCGCCGCGCATAACAAATGCGCCAACCATGAAAAGTACAAGATACCAAGCATGAAGTAGCTCAAAGGGTCCTGTAATGGATAAAGCAAGTGACCACCAGCAAGGCCATAGCAGCAACCATGCCCCAACAGGCCGGTCGAGGCGCGCTAATTTAAGATAAGGACGAAAATGAGCCGGAGCATGTCTATATACCCAACTACCCTGAACAGCATCTGCTGTTTTTACGGCTTCAACCATATATAAGCACCCACCTTTTCATGAATACACTATGTGGCTGGCTTAGCAGCTGCCGTCAAGCCTTTGAACACAAGATGTAGAGAGATTTAGTGGTTAGCAGGCAGTGAATACTGGAACACTTCTTCAATCGGCACCTTAAAAACAAGCGCAATTTGGAATGCGACTTCCAGAGACGGTGAATAACGACCCTGTTCAATCGCTATAATTGTCTGCCGCGAAACACCTACCCGCTTGGCAAGCTCTGCTTGTGTCATCTCACCCGCATGAAACCGCAAACCTCGTATTTCATTAGATATATTTGTCTCTTTTGCCATTACATGCCCCGCCTGTACATAAACAGGACCAAAACGTGGCGAACAATATCAGACAATACCAATGCACCCAAAAGAATGTGGGCCACCCAAAAATCAGACATCTCGTAAACAAGCGCAAAAATTGCTGCAATAATGCCTGTATACAAAATATAACTTGCATTGCTACTGCCTGTATTAATTACAAGCTTGTCGCGTTCATCTAATTTCCCGGCTTCATCCATTTCGTCTTTAGGTGTACAAATTGTAATGATAACCTGCATAATAATTGAGAGAATTATAAACAGAACGACAACACCCACCAGATAAGGCACATACACAGATAAAGTCATACTGCCATTTGTGGGCAGACCGGTTAGAACATAAACAAAATAAGCACCAAATACTAAAACTGATAAAGAGAGCGCTGCTATCGCACTTTTTTCATAAAAACACATGTCAAAAAATCCTTACATTAGGTAAAGTATTACATACATATTTTGTGTAAAAAATAACAGACTAAATGTCAATAATTTTTTACATTACGCATCTCAATGATTGACGACCCATTTTGAACGCTTCATATAGACTCATCAAAAATACTGAAAGATAATGCTAATGCGTACAAAAACGCTCATTCGCCTGTTTATTGAAGATGCCACCAACCTTGCTTTATCAGTAACTGTGGCATTGTCTCAGGCCCAATCACATTATCTTGCAAATGTAATGCGTCTTAAAGCGGGAGACACTGTCGCCCTTTTTAATGGTAAAGACGGGGAATGGTCTGCTGAAATTACTGAAGCACACAAACGGGCTGTGACTTTAAAAATTATGCATCAAACAAAAGAACAAATACCAGAACCTGATCTTTGGCTTGTTTTTGCACCCATCAAGAAAGCGCGCCTTGATTTTATCGCCCAGAAAGCCACTGAATTGGGTGCAAGTCACCTACAGCCTGTTTATACACAAAGAACCATTGTTGACCGCGTTAAAGAAGAACGCCTGCAAGCAAACGCCGTTGAAGCCGCTGAGCAGTGTGAAAGGCTAACCGTTCCCACAGTTGCAGATCCTGTAAAGCTCGATAAACTTTTAGATACATGGCCAGATGAACGCAAAATAATGTTCTGCGACGAAGACCTATCTGGCGTGGCAGCACATGATGCCTTGAGAAGCGCAGAAACAAAAGGTTCTGTTTCACCTTGGGCCATTTTTATTGGGCCAGAGGGCGGCTTTACAGACGAAGAACGTGCGCGAATAAAAGCACACCCGAATACAGTTGTTGTTGCCCTTGGCCCCCGAATATTACGTGCAGACACTGCGGCTATGTCTGCACTCGCACTGTGGCAATCAGCTCTGGGGGATTGGTAAACCTCATCACGGCAGTGCAAAAGCGAACCTGAGCGCCGCAGTGACCGCACGGCTTGGCACTGTTAAATGTGTTTCACCCTCGAGCATCTCAAACCGACTACGAAGGCCATATGCAGAGAGAGGCTCCAGTCTCTTGGCAAGAGATTCAGAATCCCAAACATTCGCAACATGCGCTTCAAGGTCACCCGCAACCACCATAATACGGCTCATAGGAGGTGTGATCTTCATCTGCATCAGACTTTTTGTAAAGGCACGTTCTTCAGTAAGAAGCTCCTGATCATTCCACCAAGTAGAAGGGCTAGCGGCAATAATCGCATTAAAGGCAGACGGATGTGTATAGAGAACGTGTAAGGCAAATAGACCACCAAGCGAATGCCCAAAAAGTGCCTGACGGTGGGGGTTAACTGAATAACGCGTGGCCACTTCAGGTCGTAATGTATTTAGTAGAAAATCAAGAAATTTCTCATGCCCACCAGCTTTGTAATCTTTCAAGGCCTCCTGTGAAGGCGGCATCACTGGGGGGTACGGCGATGTAAAGTCATATAAGCGCCGCGCAAGATCATAGGTTTTGTCTGTCGGGTAGCCAACAGCAACAATGATAGACTGTGCCACCTCAGGTGCACTAGCCTCCTGAACACGGCGTGCTTCAGCGAAACTTGCAAAAATAGCGTTACCGTCCAGCACATATAGTACCGGATAGCCACCAGTAGGTGCAGGCCCTTCTGGCATCGAAACAAAAACTCTGTACGGCGCCTCTTCTGCTGACGTGATATCCCAAACCTCGGTTGAAGGCAGGCTATACGCTGGCAATACAGAAGTGGCTGCCTCATCAGCCCCAGCAGGTATGCCAAAAATTAACAAAGACACCAGAGCACACGCCCTAGCGAACCCTTTAACCTGCTTGCACAACAGAAGTGCCATTTTTATCTCCACTTTTTCTACAAATGCCATAAGCTTTTTTATGAAATAGGCTCTGTTCCGACAAGCGTTTAAGGAATGCATATGGCCTTCTACCCAGAAAAGAGTATTTTTACCCGGCAAACGTGCCATACCAAGTGCAACATATAGGCCACAGCTGGTGGGCCATACAGAAAACCAGCAAAAGCTTTCGCTATAATGCTGTCACAAATTATTGAATAGTTAAGCATTTATATGCTGCACTGTATAATTACATTGCTTGAAACTGCGCAGGACAATACTTAAGTTCGGCTCTAACATCATTCAGGAACACTTAAGCCTATGTCCAGTGCTTCAATAAACTCAGAAAAATCCATGCCGATCGAAAGCAAGGCAGATCTCATTGCCTATATGGAAAAAGGTTCAAAGCCTGATCGTGCCAGTTGGCGCATTGGTTCAGAACATGAAAAATTCATTTTCTACCGCCCTGACTATAGCCCCCTTGCTTATGAGCCAGAGGACAACAAACCTGGCATCAAAACTGTTTTGCAAGCTTTTGTCGACAGAGGATGGGAACCTATACAGGAAAAAGGCAAGCTAATTGCCGCCAAACAGGCGGGAGCCTCTATTACGCTTGAGCCGGGCGGGCAGTTCGAGCTTTCTGGGGCTCCGCTGAAAACCATTCATAACACTTGCGACGAAACATCAACACACTTGCGTCTGACTCGCGAAATTGGTGAAGAACTCAATATCGGTTTTCTCGGGCTTGGATTTCACCCGACCCTCAAACGTGAGGACGTTCCGATAATGCCCAAAGGGCGCTACGGTATCATGCGGTCCTATATGCCTAAAAAAGGCAGCATGGGTCTTGATATGATGCTGCGCACCTGCACTGTTCAGGTAAACCTTGACTTTGCCAGCGAAGCCGACATGGTTGAAAAGTTCCGCGTTAGCCTTGCATTGCAGCCAATAGCAACCGCGCTTTTTGCCAACTCACCAGTGAGTGAGAGGGCACAAAATGGCTTTAAAAGCCTTAGAAGCCATGTCTGGACTGACACAGACCCTGACCGCTGCGGCATGCTGCCCTTTGTCTTTGAAAACGGTATGGGTTTTGAGCGCTGGGTAGACTATATGCTGGATGTACCCATGTATTTTGCATACCGAAACGGTGTTTACATTGATGCGTCTGGCCAATCCTTCCGCGATTTCATGGCAGGAAAATTACCCGCCCTTCCCGGCGAGCTGCCTACACTGCAAGATTGGGAAGACCACTTAACAACTGTATTTCCCGAGGTACGCCTCAAGACTTTCCTAGAAATGCGCGGCGCGGACGGCGGATCGTGGTCACGGCTTTGTGCTTTGCCTGCATTTTGGGTTGGCTTGCTTTATGACCAAACCGCTCAGGACGCTGCCCTAGACCTGATAAAAGACTGGTCAATTGAAGACATGGATAGCCTTCGTGCGGATACCCCGCGACAAGGTCTTAATGCCCAGCTAAAAGGCAGACCTCTCATAGATTGGGCAAAAGAAGTTCTCACAATTTCCAATACAGGGTTAAAAAACCGGCAGGCCCTGTCCACCAGCGGCGAAACGGAGCAAGGCTTCCTAAGCCCCTTGTGGGATACTGTAAAAACAGGGGAAACGCCTGCTGATCGTATTATCAGAAAACTAAACACTGAATGGAATGGTGATTACACAAAAATATTTGATCAGCTCAGCTATTAAAGCACTGATTACTATAACCTTTCATTTATTCATCAAGTAATAGCCGGAGCTTTATATTAAACATAACAAGGCTCCGTGTTTATTTAAAAATACACATTTTTTATAGTTAACAAAAATTTACTTATTTACTTGTTGCTCAATTCCATGAATATTGGCCGCGGCGCGGGTTCACTGGTGTATAAGGCGGGAATATGGAGTATCAGGTCAAGACCTCAACCAAGGGGCTGCTCATTGAACTGCATGGAAATCTTGTTTTTGAGCATTACAGAGATTTTAAAAATATTCTTTCACTGATGAAAGAAGAAAAATCTGGCGTTGAGTTATCTCTAGCCAAATTACAAAATATGGACTCCGCAGGAGCCGGGCTTTTAAAGCTCGCAAAAGATCAGGCGCAAGAGCAAAATATTTCTTTTTCCATTGTAGACGTACCGGATGCTTTACGGGTGTTTGTGTCCCTTATCTAAAGCCACTTTAGCCATTCGATAACCCAGTAAATACACAATACAAAAGCTCCTGCAAGTAAGCCTAGCCCAAAGGCAAAAGGCAAAACCGCAAATCGTGATTTCCTGTTCCTGAAATGGCTGCCACAGTGCTGGCAAAAAAACCAGCCAGCCTCTTTATCAGCAGCAATTTTAATACCGGGTATAAACGTTGGTACAGCACCAACATAAGGCCTGACAAAATGCGAGCCACATTGGCCACAATCAATATGTTCTCCGTCGTCGTCTATATTCTTATTAAATATGCCTATTGGCAGAACAGTAATATTTTTTAGCGCTTCTTCTGACGCTTTCCAGTTATGGGCCTGCACCATCACATCTGTTGCACGGCCATTGCCCATACCACCCTGCTCTGAATGCAGAAATGTTTTTATACCAGCAGCTTCTAAAACAGCTTTTATCGTTTCTGCATTAGAACGGTCTACGCGCGTCCTGATTGTAACCAGTCGGTTATCAACCTGAAGGAAGTTTGCCATAAAGTTCCTCAACCAAAGTTAGATAATGCCCGACAATATAACAGTCGCACAGTAAGGCAACTAGCTCAAAATGAACAGAAAAACACCCTGCCTCATTTTGTTCATAAAAGTTTGGCAATTCCAAAGTATGAAATGCCGCATATGAGTATTGGAGTTCACATGCACCGCAAACGTATTCTTCGCTGGGCTGCACTGCCTGCGGGCCTGACCATTTTTATAGTCGGCGCGGTTACCTTTCCTTTGCCTTTACCAACAGGGCTTATCCTTATGGCTACAGGACTTGCCATTGCAGCCTTTAACCCACTGGTATTGCGTTGGATTAAACGCACCAGAAAAAAATTCCCCCGCGTGAATAAAAAAATTCGCGGTATCACACCCCATATGCCACATTTTTTGAAACGACTTCTACAGCGAACTGATACCGCAAGCAAAAATTTCAACAATCCAGCGGAATAAACCCTCTATGAACTTAATCATTCAGGCCAGTATCAAGCCCGTCAATTGATTTTGTGTTTTTGATATTCCTGTATTCTTGCAGTTCTGCATCGCTTTTGCCTGCTGACCACTTCATCAGTGATTGGCGCTCAGCAACCAGCTCCATCTGCGGCACGGTATAACCACAACTGGTTTGTGTGCTCGACACGTCCATCAAAATAATCTGGCGGCAGCCATGCATCACAGGAAATTGGGCTGCATACTGGTTGAATTCAGAATGGCTTGGTCGTAGTACACGTCCCTGCCCAAATAACCGTATAATGAGGGCCTGCCTGCCAAAGCTATTAAACATAAAAGTCAGGCGGCCATCATTCTTGATGTGGGCTGCTGTTTCATTGCCGCTACCGGTAAGGTCCAGATACCCGCAGAGAGTAGGCCCTAAAATGCGAAACGTATCCATTCCCTTTGGAGATACATTCACACGACCTTCCGCACACGCACTTGCAACAAAAAACAGTGGCTGTTCTTTTATAAATTCAGCCATTTTATCGGTGATACACTCAAAAAATTCAGCCATTTCTATACCTCTTGCCTGCAGCTATCCGCCATATTACATATTAAGCATAGAACAAGCTGGCCGAAAAAACATCTGGCATCCTTTGCATAGCAGCCTCTTGATTAGTGCATCAGGCAAAACTCGTACAGTGCCTTGCAGGCAATAACCTTTAAGGTTTCACCCGAAAACAAGCCAAATTTCTGCACCCGCAACCAATTGCCGCGGTTCTTTAATATATTTTCTGTTATCTTCCGGCTTTTTTTAAGGCTTGCGGCTCATAGGCCTGCTCTTAATCATTAAGGCCAGTATCAAAGCCATCAATAGAGCAAACATTTTCAATTTGCATATCGGATACAATCTTTTCGTCCGATGTCTTATCCAGAAACTTTTGATACGCATTTCGTTCGCGTATTAATTCCATTTCAGGCACCCCCCAACCACAGCTTGTTTGAGTGCTCTCAACATCCATTAAAATAATCTGGCGCTGACCACGGCGCTCAGGGAACAGAGGTGCTAATGTATCAAACTCGGGGTGCCCAGTACGCACTACCCTGCCTTGGCCGTACAGCCGAACAATAAGGGCTTGCCTGCCATAGCTATTAAACATAAATGTCAAACGACCATCATTCTTGATATGAGCCGCAGTTTCATTACCGCTGCCCACCATATCCATATAGCCGCAAAGCTTCGGGTTTAAAATACGAAACCCGCCCATGCCTTTTGGTGACAGGTTCACACGACCCGAGGAACAGGCGCTCGCCGTAAAAAACATCGGCTGCTTTTCAATAAACTTTTGCAGCATCGGTGTTATATCGTCGTAAAACTGTGCCATATGGTCGGCTCCTGTATTCATGTCTATAAACGGCCTATTAGCCAGCATTGACCTATAAACCTTAAATAAGGTCTGCTGCAAAGATGCTTAAAATGTCTATAGCGGTGCGAAAATAGCACCCCCCGATCAGAAGCACCTTATCTCACAATAAAACATCCATAAAATCTGACTGCTGCAAACTGGTCAGTTTATACATCTAGCAAGCCAAGTTCGCGCTGCATTGCTTTGGTAAGCTTACGTGCAACAATACCATACGCTTCTTCAATGTAGCTTTTCATATCACCGTCACTAATCGTGCCCGGTTTCTGTACTTGAACCCATTTTGCGCGTGCCAGATATGGTGCTGGAATAATACCCGCTAATTCACAAAGTATCTGGTACGAGAGATCAGTGCATTTGAAGCTGAATTTATCGTGCTGGCCCTCCGTCCATGTGGAACAAATGGCAAATATCTTGCCGCCCACCTTCCAAACAGAGGCACTCCCCCACTGAATAACATGGGTAGTGGCAGGAAGGCCGGCACAAAAGACATCAAATTCATCCCGTGTCATAGCTTTCCTTAAAACATCTTTTTGTGGCTTTTAGCTTTTTTGGTGCGGGTGCCTGGTTTGCCGCCTGCTGACCGCCCCTTTGGCTTGCCGTGCGTGGTGCCAAGGCCCAGTTCACCGGCCTCAAGGTTTTTAATATCATCCCTAATTCTTGCCGCTTCCTCAAACTCAAGGTTTTCAGCAGCTGTGTGCATTTGTTTAGTCAGGCTTTCGATATGTTTCTTGAGGTTCGACCCAACCAAATGCTTGGCATCTGTTCCCAGATCAACTGTTACATAATCGCCAGAGGCAACATGTTCGATGATATCACCAACATTCTTTTTAACGGTGGTTGGGGTAATGCCGTGCGCTGTATTATAGGCCACCTGCTTTTCGCGCCTGCGATTTGTCTCGCTGATCGCTGCTTCCATAGAGCCCGTTATTTTATCTGCATACAGAATAACGCGGCCATCCACGTTACGGGCAGCGCGGCCAATGGTTTGCACAAGCGAGCGTTCAGAACGCAGAAAACCTTCTTTATCAGCATCCAAAATCGCCACCAAGCCGCACTCAGGGATATCAAGCCCTTCCCGCAGCAGGTTAATGCCCACCAACACATCAAAGGCCCCAAGCCGAAGATCACGGATAATTTCAATACGCTCTAATGTATCAATATCTGAGTGCATATAACGCACTTTAATACCATTTTCATGCAAGTATTCAGTCAGGTCTTCTGCCATACGCTTGGTGAGGGTGGTGGCCAGCACCCGCATGCCCCGCTCTGCCATAAGGCGGGCTTCGTGCATCAGGTCGTCAACCTGTGTTTCCACTGGGCGGATATCAATTTCCGGGTCAACAAGACCTGTGGGCCGAATAACCTGCTCTGTGAACACGCCGCCAGTTTGCTCCATTTCCCAGTCGCCGGGGGTCGCCGACACATAGACAGTCTGGGGGCGCATAGCGTTCCACTCAGAAAATCTGAGAGGACGATTGTCAACGCAGCTTGGCAGCCGAAAACCATATTCCGCAAGTGTGCCTTTTCGCTTTGCATCGCCCCTGCTCATGCCATTAATCTGGCCCACACTAACATGGCTTTCATCCACAAATAAAAGGGCGTTTTCAGGGATATATTCAAACAAGGTTGGTGGTGGATCCCCTGGGTTACGGCCTGTTAAATAGCGTGAATAGTTTTCAATACCGGCACAGCTCCCCGTTGCCTCCATCATTTCCAGGTCAAAGGTGGTACGCTGCTCAATACGCTGAAGTTCAAGCAACCGATTATCTTTCTGGTACTGTGCAAGACGCTGCTTTAGCTCGTGCTTTATGCCTTTAACAGCCTGATCCAGCGTAGGGCGCGGCGTTACATAGTGACTGTTTGCATATATTTTGATCGCTTCCATACTCTTCAGCTTTTCCCCGGTTAGAGGGTCAAACTCAACAATATCTTCCACCTCGTCGCCAAACATCATCAGCCGCCATGCCCTGTCCTCTAAGTGGCTTGGGAAAATATCAATCACATCACCGCGCACACGGAATGTGCCCCGCTGAAAAGCCTGATCATTTCGTGTGTACTGCATGGCGACTAAACGGCGCAGCAAGTCGCGGTTATCAATCTCATCCCCAGTCTTAACTGTGAAGGTCATGGCAGTGTATGTTTCAACAGAACCAATGCCGTAAATGCACGATACAGAAGCCACGATTATCACATCGTCGCGTTCTAAAATTGCCCGCGTGGCAGAGTGGCGCATCCGGTCTATTTGCTCATTAATAGACGCTTCTTTCTCTACAAAGGTATCTGTGCGCGGCACATAAGCTTCTGGCTGGTAGTAATCATAATAGGAAACAAAATACTCCACCGCGTTTTCGGGGAAAAAGCTTTTAAATTCACCATAAAGCTGTGCAGCAAGTGTTTTATTGGGGGCCAGAATAAGCGCTGGGCGCTGTGTGGCCTCAATCACTTTGGCTACAGTATAGGTTTTACCAGACCCCGTGACCCCTAACAGAACCTGATCTTGCTCTTTTCCTTCAATCCCCTCAACCAGCTCTTTGATAGCTGTTGGCTGATCGCCAGACGGTGTAAACTCGGAAACCAGCTTAAAGGCCTTACCTCCTTCCGATTTTTCCGGCCGGGCCGGTCGGTGTGGCTTAAACATTAAAGGCGCAATTTCTAAATCAGACATACGTCAGCGTGGCTCTTGTTCAGGTGATATACTACAATAGTATAAAAGGGTATGGCATTTCTATATCAATGTTCTCTTTTTGTTTCAATGCACATTGGCATTATTTAAGAAATACCCGCATCCTTTGATTTAGGGCAACATGCCTGCCCAAAATATTACACCTTTTGTGCATATTTTTTAATCATTGTTTATTTTTTGATCATTTAATTTTTTAAATTTTCTACGGCAATATAAATTATCCTTTAATATCAGCATATTAAGCTTGCAATAAAAATTGGCACACCCTTTGCTTATTAGAAGGCACTACCAAAAAAAATGATAAAAAAATCATATACAAAATTGGAGGAAACAATAATGCCTATAACTAAAAGAATGACGCCACGTGCTGTGTTACTTGCTTGTTCTGCCTCTATCGCCTTGATGGCTGCACCACAAGTTGCTGCTCAAGACGAACCTGCAGTTTCTCTTTCAGCAAACGCGGCTCTGGTTTCTGACTACCGCTTCCGCGGCATATCTCTATCTGACAAAGATATTGCCCTGCAAGGCGGTTTCGACGTTGCGACTAGCAGCGGTTTTTATGTAGGCACTTGGGGCTCATCTATTGAGCAATATGCTGGCTCAGAACTGGAACTCGATATATACGCTGGCTATGCTACAACACTCGGCGAGCTCGACATTGATGTCGGCATTCTCGCATATACATACCCCGGCTCAAGCGACACAACGTACTGGGAGCCTTATGCGTCAATCGGCGGAACAGTTGGCACTATAGGCTGGACACTCGGCGCAGCATATGCACTGGACCAAAGCAGCATTGGCGACCAAGACAACATTTATGTGTATCTGGACACGTCAATTCCGCTTGAAGATACACCAGTTTCTTTTGCAACACGTATTGCATACGAAGACGGCGCTTTTGGCGATGATAAATTCGATTGGTCAATCGGCGTTAACTACGACTTTGAATCATACTCAATCGGCGTAGCCTATATTGATACAAACGTAGACACAAACGAAGGTAAAGCTGGCGTGGTATTCTCGCTGTCATCATCCTTCTAACGAAATGAGCGCCTCTGGCGCGTAAGGCACGGAGGCGCCATACGAGATTACATCAGAGAATAGCTAACCTTCCCGGTTTATTCTTTGATACTAAATATTACCCTCCCCGGTAATACGTACTGAATACTTTTATACCCTCCCCGGTTTGTATTCAGTACCCTTCCCCTGGCTTACCGGCACGGTGACACCCATCACCTGGCCGGTAAGCCATTCCCCTTTTAAGAGCCTGACAAAAAAATGATGCACTGCATAAACTTGGCATTGCCCTACCAAACGCATGCGCCTATGGTAACGCCGAATTTTCACCCCTTATGCAGGACGCCTAGAAATGTCTTTTCTTTCAAAATCACTAAGCCGCGTTAAACCATCGCCAACCATTGCCGTAACAACCAAAGCTGCTGAGCTTAAAGCTGCCGGTAAAGATGTTATTGGCCTCGGCGCTGGTGAGCCTGACTTTGATACGCCAGATCACATCAAAGAAGCCGCTATTAAAGCAATCAAAGACGGGCAAACAAAATATACTGCTGTTGATGGCACCCCTGCCTGCAAGGCCGCCATTGTTGAAAAATTCCGCCGCGAAAATGGCCTAACCTATGCCGCCAACCAAATAACAGTTAACTCAGGCGGAAAACACACCATTTATAATGCGATGGTTGCAACTTTGAACCCTGGCGATGAAGTCATTATCCCCACGCCTTACTGGGTAAGTTATCCTGACATTGTTTTGCTTGCAGGCGGTACACCCGTCTTTGCGCATACGTCAATTGATACCAATTTCAAAATGACCCCAGAAGCCCTAGAAGCTGCAATCACGCCAAAAACAAAATGGCTGATTTTCAATTCACCCTCGAACCCCTCAGGGGCTGCTTACACTGAATCCGAGATTAAAGCTTTAGGCGAAGTTTTGAAGCGTCATGAGAATGTCTGGGTATTTGCGGACGATATATACGAACATATTGTCTATGACGGTTTTAAATTTACCACAATGGCACAGGTTGTGCCTGAGCTTGCACCCCGCACCCTTACAATGAACGGTGTTGCCAAGGCCTATGCCATGACAGGCTGGCGCATTGGGTATGCAGGCGGCGATGCAGCCCTCATAAAAGCAATTGCAAAAGTGCAATCACAGAGCACATCAAACCCTTGCTCGATCAGTCAGGCGGCGACTGTTGCTGCATTAAACGGGCCGCAAGACTATATCCCCAAAAACGCAGCGCTCTTTCAAACGCGGCGCGACTTGGTTGTAAAAATGCTGAACGAGTCAGAAGGCATTGTTTGCCCTAAACCAGAAGGGGCCTTTTATGTGTACCCATCGATCGCAGGCTGCCTAGGCAAAAAAACACCCGCAGGTAAAGTGATCGCAACAGATGAAGACTTTGTGACCTACATTCTTGAAGAATACGGCGTAGCAGCCGTTCAAGGCGAAGCTTTTGGCCTTAGCCCGCATTTCCGCGTTTCATACGCAACATCAACCGAAGCATTAACAAAAGCCTGCACCCGCATTCAGGAAGCTTGCAGCAAGCTTAAATAAGCAGTTGTAATTTAATGCAAATTTAAAGAGGTAGCTTTAGCTGCCTCTTTTTTTGTGTATCAGGCGATTTTATTTTGTTGACATCAATTGAAATTGATTATATTTCGTTAATTAGCGAAATACAGAAATATAGATAGAAAAACAAAAATATGTCTGATGTTTTCCACGCCATGTCTTCACCAGTCAGGCGTAAAATACTATCGATGCTAAAATCCCGAGACATGACAGCGGGGGAAATAGCAGAATGCCTCGACGTTGGGAAATCAACCCTGTCGGGGCATTTTAACGTTTTGAAAGCAGCAGACCTTGTATCTACATCGCGTAGTGCTACAACAATAACATACAGCCTGAATGTAAGCGTAGCAGAAGAATTGATCGCGATGGTCGCTACTATACTGTCTATCAGTAAAGAGGAAGAGGATCAGTCTCATGACTGATGTGGAAAAAAAAGTTAGTTTTAAATGGGCACTGGTTTTAACTGCCCTCACAATACTCGCAGGTATATACGGCATACTAACAGTCGACCTTAATACAGCCGTACCTACCAGCTGGGATTTTGACGGCACTATCACCAATTATGATTCACCTCTGCTTGCTTTAACAGTGCTGCCTATTATTCAGGTAATTATTCTTCTTATTGCCTGTAAAATTAATGTTTTTGATCCACGAGCAGAAAACTTAAAAGCCTCACCGAAGGCTGTTTCTGCAATCTTAACCGCCATATTTGCCCTCTTTTTTAGCCTTCAGATTTTCATGCTTTTGTCAGCCAAAGGCATGCCAGCATCCATTAACGCGATTCAAATCCTGATAGGCTTTCTTTTTATCGTGATAGGGAACTATTTTGGCAAATTAAAATCCTCTTTTATCCTCGGCATTCGCACACCGTGGACACTATCCAGTGACACTGTTTGGCGTAAAACCCACCGTCTTGGCGGAAAAACTTTTGTCGCAGGAGGCTTCGCTTTGTTACTAACCGCACTGGTCTTTGGCAACGGTGTCATCTACAAGTGGTTATTTTTCAGCATCATCGCCGTAACTGTTGCAGTACCCGTGTTATATTCATGGTATATTTGGCAACAAGAAAACAAAGATATACAACAAAAATAATCGATTTTATCGATTAAAATAACAAAAAACTGTCATTGGATTAATTTATAAAAACTCTTATATTGGCTATAGAGACAAACAAGAGGATAAACCAATGAGCACAAATAACCCCATCGCTGACGCCTTGAAACCTTTACTTGCAGAAACTGCTCAACTGTATGTTTTAACGCAGAATGTACACTGGAATGTTACAGGCCCGATGTTTCACAGTGTGCACACACTGACAGAGTTGCAATATACAGATCTGGCTGTTGCCGTAGATGACATTGCCGAACGTATCCGTGCCCTTGGCTCAAAAGCACCTGGTAGCTATAAAGCTTATGCGGCCCTTGGCACTATTGAAGACGGCGATGAAGATGCAAGCGCAGAAAACATGCTCAAGGCTCTCGTAAAAGGCCACGAGATAGTTGCAGAGCGTATGCGCCCCATTATCAATAAAGCGGCAGATGCAGGCGATGATGTAACCGCAGACCTGCTCACAGGGAGGCTTGCAATCCACGAAAAAGCACAGTGGATGTTAAAAGCAATGATCGCATAATACCCAATCATACATAAAGGCCAGGCAAGTAATATCTGGCCTTTATATTTTGTCGGTTATTTTATAGTAGAATATTGCAGCAGCAACCATTTGCTGCCCTATGCAGCGCCCAAATGGCAGACGCCATTTTGGCACAGAAACAAACATATCAAACCTTTTTGTACTGCCTGTAATTGCTTCAGCAAGAACAACACCAAGCAGGTTACCAGTATTAACGCCGTGCCCTGTGTACCCAAAAGAATAATAAATCCGGTCCGATATTTGCCCAACAATTGGCACTTCAGTTACAGGGACCGCGAGTTTACCCCCCCACTCATGGGTGATTGGCACCCCATCCAGTTGAGGCCAAACTTTAAGCATTCTCGGCAATAAAGCCGCTTGTATTGATTTAGGCCGATTTCCAGAATAATTCACCCGCCCACCAAAAAGCACCCGACCATCTTCTGTAGTACGAAAATAATCACATACTTTTTTTGTGTCGCATATAGCATGCCCATGCGGATTAATTTCATTGAGAATAGCTTCCGGAAGGCGCTCTGTAGCAATAATATAACTACCCGCAGGATACGCATAGCCAGATAGCCTTGACTTCAGAAGCTGATGGTGCGCATTAGCGGCCAGCACTACATGTTTTGCCGACACTTTACCTGTATCCGTTAAGACCTCACAGTTCTTAGCCCCCTGCACAATGCGCATAACCTTGCTATTTTCATAAATACTGACCCCCGCGCCCAAACATGCGTCGCGCATTCCCAGACACAGCTTTAAAGGGTGTAAATGTGCATCAGCCTTACTTAATAGCCCCACCTCATAGATATCCGTTGCAATAAGATCACGAAGCTCTTGCTTTTCGTAAAGCTGCCATTCCTTATTTGGCTCACTTTTAAGCAATTTTTCATATAAAGCGACCAGACCTTTTGCTTGATATTTTGTTGGGGCAACTTCCAGCCACCCATTGTGAAGTTCGCAGTTAATTCTGTATTTAGAAATGCGTTCGCGCACAATATCGTGCCCTGCCCACGTTAAATCTGCCACTTCTTGCTTATAAGATTCGCCGAGATGTCTGGCCATTCTCTCTTGGCCCACAAACCCTCGTATTAACTGTCCACCATTGCGACCAGACGCCCCCCAGCCGATGCGGACCGCTTCAAGCAAAACAACCTTCCGGCCTTTTTCTGCTAAAGCCAAAGCAGCCGACAAACCAGTATATCCGCCGCCTATAACGCATACATCTGCATCTGCCTCATGGCTTTGTAGCGCCTCAAGCGGCGCTCCCGCGTGACATGATGCCGCATACCAGCTTTCTGGGTATTCTATCCCCATAACAGGCCATATCCTTTTGTTAAATACAGATAGCGTTTAGATTACTGAACCTTCTTACCGCTTGCTACAGTGAATTTTACATGGTATTACCAAAACAATATTAAGAAGCATTTGCAAACAAGAGCCTTCAATGAACCACCTGAGTAATGTAGTCATACCTTTAGGCGCCCTGTTAATTGGTAGCCGAGGTAAAGTAACCGAACTTTCTGGAGACCAACATGATTTGGAAACCAGCGATCGTATTGACCGTTTACGGGAAATTGGCTTCTCTGAAGGACTAGATGTAGAATTATTGCACCAAAGCCCTTTTGGTAAAGACCCTATTGCGGTGCGTATTGGTGCCATGACTGTTGCTTTAAGGCGCAGTGAAGCAAACCTTATCAAGGTTCAGGTTATATGAGTTCACCCCATTTGGTCGCCGTAGTCGGGAACCCGAACTGCGGTAAATCTGCATTATTTAATGCCCTCACCGGCTTGCGTCAAAAAGTTGCCAACTATCCTGGCGCAACAGTTGAACGCCGGACGGGTAAGGTTCTGCACCACGCTGAAATTGAACTTATTGATTTACCGGGGACCTACAGCTTAACGCCGCGCAGTCCAGATGAAGCCGTAACCCAACAAGTACTTGCTGGCACACATTCTATTGAGCGTAAACCTGATGCCATTTTATGTGTTGTTGATGCAACTAATCTGGCACAACACCTTCGTTTTGTTCTGGAATTACGCGGTCTGGGTTTACCAATTGTCATTGCCCTCAACATGATTGATATGGCAACCCGCGAACGCATTGCTATTGATAGCAAGCTGCTTTCGGAAAAATTGGGCATACCCGTCATTGAAACCGTGGCAGTTCGCAAAAAAGGTTTACCCGAGCTAACAGAACAGCTTCTACATGTTATTAATGTTGGAGCACCATCATGTGCCGACTACGGTGACAGCCTGAAACAAAGACAAAAAGCGGCCCGAAAGATAGCAGCTGACGTGACACTCAGTGAAGGTATAGGCCACAAAACCACCCGTATTCTTGACAAAATACTGCTGCACCCAGTGATTGGGCTTATCATTCTTTTTACCTTACTGTTTACGATGTTTCAGGCAGTTTTTGCTTGGGCAGAAACCCCAATGGACATGATTGAAGCCGGCATTGGCGGCTTGCAGGAATATTTTGCAAACACCCTTCCTGATGGTTTCCTGTTAAGTGTTTTGAACGATGGTATACTTTCAGGCGTTGGTGCTGTGGTTGTGTTTTTGCCGCAAATTTTAATTTTATTTTTCTTTATTCTAATATTGGAATCAACGGGCTATATGGCTCGTGCCGCCTTCCTGATGGATAAATTAATGTCTGCCGTTGGTCTAAATGGCCGGGCCTTTATCCCCCTGCTTTCAAGCTTTGCCTGTGCTATTCCCGGCATTATGGCCGCGCGGTCCATTTCAAACGAAAAAGACCGGTTAACCACAATACTTATTGCGCCTCTCATGACCTGCTCTGCAAGGCTACCTGTTTATACAGTTATTATTGCAGCCTTCATACCCGACAAAACGGTTGGAATAGGTATTGGGTTGCAAGGCCTTGTGCTTTTTAGTCTGTATCTTGCCGGAATAGTTGCCGCCCTAATTGCTGCAGCCCTTCTTAAGCGATTTGTTGTTAAAGGTACGGCCGACACCTTTATGCTCGAGCTGCCAAAGTACCAAACGCCCAATCTGCGGTTTGTCCTTATTGGTCTCTTTGAACGCGCAAGACTGTTTCTGAAAAGAGCAGGCAGCATCATTCTTGTATCCACCATTGTTTTATGGATTTTAGCGATATACCCGGTTGCACCAGAGGGCGCAGACAAACCAGCTGTAGCCTACAGTTTTGTAGGTATCATTGGCGGCTGGCTACAAAATATTTTTGCACCAATTGGCTTTAACTGGGAAATCTCCGCCGCTCTTGTCCCCGGCATGGCAGCACGTGAGGTCGCAATTGCAGCACTCGGTACGGTTTATTCTCTATCAGGCAGCGATGAAATGCTGGAGGTTGGCCTTGTCACTGTGCTGAATAATGCATGGTCCCTTCCTACTGCCCTTTCATTTTTGGTGTGGTTTGTCTTTGCGCCGCAGTGCCTTTCAACCATAGCCGTTGCAAGGCGGGAAACAGGTGGCTGGAAGTGGCCCCTATTTATGGTCGCTTACCTTTTTGGCATCGCTTATATTGCATGTTTTATCACCTACCAAACAGCGAGCGCTCTGCTTTAAAAAGCGACTACAGTATTTGCCCCTGTCAGACTAATGCGCTAGATATGTTTTAAACATATTTATAGCAGGGGGATATTCTGTGAAAAAACTAATCGTAAGCCTATCAATTCTAGCTGCAGCATGTAGTGAAACACCTGACGCGCCGCAGCATGACTATCAGGCTGACGCTGATAAAATTGCGCATTCCATTATTATTGCCGATACCCATATTGATGTGCCTTACCGCATGAAAGACAAATGGGAAGACACAAGTAGAAGCACTGAAACAGGCAACTTTGATTACCCCCGTGCTGTTGCTGGCGGCCTTGATGCTCCCTTCATGTCAATTTATACACCTGCTGAATATGACGGCACGCCAAAGGCAAAACAAAACGCTGATGCGATGATTGACATTGTTGAGCGTATGGTAGCAGAAGCACCTGATAAATTTATCATTGTCCGCACTGTTGCCGAAACCAAGGCTGCGGTTGCAGAGGGCAAAATTGCACTGCCGCTTGGTATGGAAAATGGCTCCCCTATCTCTGGTGACCTTGCCAATCTGGATTACTTTTTTGAACGCGGCATTCGCTACATCACGCTCGCACATGCAAAATCCAATGAAATATCAGATAGCTCATATGACCCGCACCACCAGTGGAATGGTCTTTCTGACTTTGGTAAAACTGTTGTGCAACATATGAATGAGCTTGGCATTATGGTTGATGTGAGCCATATTTCTGATGATGCCTTCTATGACGTAATAGAAGTATCAGCTACGCCCGTACTGGCGACACACTCTTCAGCTCGCAAATTCACACCCGGTTTCGAAAGAAACATGAGCGATGAAATGATCAAAAAGCTTGCTGAGCATGACGGCATTATCATGATCAATTATGGTTCCTCTTTCCTGACTGAAGAAGCAAACAAATATGGCTCTATCCAGTCAGACGCTTATAAAGCATACCTTGCTGAAAGCGGCGCTGAAGAAAATGAAGAAACATTAGAAGCCTTCGAAGAAGAATATAAGCTAAGCCACCCCTACCCTTATGCTGATATTGAAGATGTACTGGATCATATTGATCATGTCGTAAGTCTTACCAGTGTTGACCATGTGGGCATTGGTTCTGATTATGACGGTGTTGGTGATAGCCTGCCTACAGGCCTGAAAGATGTATCATCATACACTAACCTGATCGCAGGCCTTTTAAAGCGTGGTTACAGTAAAGCTGATATCGAAAAGATCATGTCAGGGAATCTGTTTCGGGTTTGGCAAGCCGTAGAAGCATATGCCGAAGGCCATTAATAGCTTAGGGTAAACGGAGGGATTATGCCAGAGACAGGATTTAATGCCTTTTTCAAGGACGTTATGGGGCCAATGCTGGCTCCAGCACCCTTAAATATGAAAATCATACCTGCACCGGCTGCGGCCAGTGCAGAAACAAAGCTACTATTAGAGAACGTAAAGGGCCCAAGAGACAGTGTTGATATTCGTGATGAAGCCGTTAGGGCGGCCTTTCGTCAAGGGATCATGGCAGTTTGGAAAGCGGCGGCCTCATACCTTGGTATAGAACACACATTTCGAACAGAAGAAATTGGTGGTGTATCCTGCCGTATTTTTACGCCAAACAAACTCAGGAATAAAACCCAAAAACTCTTGTATCTGCACGGCGGCAGTTATTGGCTTGGCTCTGCCGAGGCTAATGCTAGCATTGCCATTAGCATGGCTGATAAGAGCGGCCTTGAAGTAATCTCAATTGATTATCGTTTAGCACCAGAACACCCGTTTCCCGCCGCACAAAACGATGCGGTAGCAGTTATCAGGGCCTTACAAGAAAGTGGTACAGCCCACACACACCTTGCCCTTTTCGGTGATTCTGCAGGCGGCGGCCTTGCTTTATCCACCATGCTGGCACTCCGCGACCAAAATATTCCTATGCCTGCTGCACTCGGGCTTATTTCACCTTGGACAGACATGACTTTCAGCGGCGATAGCCATCAGACATGCAATCACTATACTGACCCGTGGCTTAGTGTGGAGGGTTTGATAGAGCCTGCCGCCCTTTATGCCGGCGAGCATCCGTTGACACACCCCTATATCAGCCCACTGTTTGCTGACCTCACGGGCTTACCGCCTACCCTTATTCATGTTGGCACACGGGAAATTTTAATGTCAGATTCTACCCGGCTTGCCAGAGCAGCAAAAAAAGCCGGCGTTCCTGTTGAGCTCGCTGTATTTGAAGCCATGTGGCATGTTTGGCATTTTTACCCGCGAGTACCAGAAGCGGATGAAGCTATTGATGAAATGTCACAGTTTCTTTGTAATCAGTTGGCAAGCCTATAACCGCCTAAAAGAGGCCAAAATTTTTGAAACCGATAAACCGTCAGCACAGCTGGTTTGAACTATGCTTCATTACTATCATGGTGATGCTGGCAGCACATAATGCATTTGTCCTTGATGGCTCCATGATTGTTGCCATTGGGCACTGCGTATTGCTGATTAGCTGTTATCTGCTTATTCGTGTGCTTGCACGGCGTATTCATGAAGGTATGGGGCGGTTTATATTTGCCCTTGCTACCTTGCTTTTAACCGTTGAACTGCTGCTGCAATATTATACAGGCCTGCACACAAACTGGTTTGTTATCAGCTTGCTGCTGCAGGAAAATGCAGGCAACAATATTGGCATTTCGCTACAATCCTTTGGGGTGCTTGCCGGGGCATTTTTACTCGCCGCATGGTACGGTAACAAATTTCTGCACAAAAAGAACTACACCCTCAATGGCAGGGTGCTTCTCGCCATACTTTTAGCTGCGGGCTTTATCTCGCAGGCGGGCTACGCTGTGTTTTATTTCACAGGCACATCTGAAATTATGTCAGTGAAGCGAAGCTTGCCGTTTTTTGCGGCACCGCACCCGCATGTGGCGATCAAGCTTTTAACACCTATTCTAGGCAAGCGCGCAGAAAACCCTTTTTCTGACCAAACACACCAGCAAACCTCACTCCCAAAAGATACAGCACCCACGCAGATAATAAACGGCAATAAAAACCTATTACTAATTGTTATGGACAGCCTGCGCGCAGCTGATATTGCCGCCGACCCAAACCTTGCTCCCAATATAATGGCATGGGCACAAAGAGGCAGCCTCAACCTGCAACATTACAGTGTAGCGAATTGCACGCATTTTAGCTTTTATAGCCTGCTAACAGGCCAACTGCCCACAGGTTTTAGTGAAGCCCGGCACAAGGGCTATGCCCACACATTCCTGCATACAATGCAGGCTTCAGGGTGGAATATCTCCACCAGTGAAGCAAGCGAGCTAAACTGGTATGACTTGGCAACCACCCTATTACCAGCAAGCACATCCCGCACGCTTGCACCCGCAGACAAATGGGCAGAAGCAGACAGCTTTGTTCTTGAAAATACGATTGAAAAGGTGCGCGCTTATACAAGCCAGAAACAGCCCTTTGCCCATTTGGCATATTTCTACGGCAGCCATTACCCTTACTGGGCTTACGCAAAAGCCGAAGATATGCTGAATTTCAGCTTGCCCGTATCAACTGCAGAAAACTATCAACTTTACCTTAAAACCATCCAGACATTTGATGCACAGTTCGGTACCTTGATGACCTATCTGGAGCAGAATAACCTGCTAGAAAACACGTTGGTTATTCTTACCGCAGATCACGGTGAAGCCTTTAATGAGGATGGTATCGTGGGCCACGGCAATGCGCTCACAGATACGCAGGTCATGGTACCCTTTCTTGTTGTTGGGGCGGGATCACAAAACCCCAAAAGGGTACGCAGCCATGTTGATGTACCAGCCTTTGTGCTGAACACGATTGAAGGCAAAAACACCGCCACAAAAACAAAAGAACAGCCAATTATTCTTGCCAATTGCAGCTACGATTACCCACACGGCTTTGCGGTTTTAGAGAATACACAAAGAGTAGATTTTGATTATGATGAAGGCTACTTAACACCCTTAAAAAAGCCAGCATCAAAAGAAGAAGCAAATGAGCAGGCAAAAGCAGCAGCCGAGTTGCTTGGCATTATCAGACAAGATGCTGGGTACAAAAACTAGGATTCAGTGTCAGGCTCAAGGTTCAAGCTGGCCACCACAAGCTTAATCACTGTTTCTTTCGCCTTGTCAAACTGCTCATTAGACAGCGGTGAACCATCATTCATGGCAATAATTTGGGCTTCAAAATCTGCATAGTGCTGGGTTGTAGCCCAAATCATAAAAAACAGGTAGCGGGACTCAATCGGCGCCAGCTTACCTTCACTGATCCAGCGTTTCAGCACTGCCTCGCGGCTCTCTAGCCAAGGCTTTACCGTATCGCGCAAATAATCCTGAATGAAAGGGGCACCACTTGCCATTTCAATCGCCCACAGG
This sequence comes from Kordiimonas pumila, assembly GCF_015240255.1. Classification (NCBI taxonomy): domain Bacteria; kingdom Pseudomonadati; phylum Pseudomonadota; class Alphaproteobacteria; order Kordiimonadales; family Kordiimonadaceae; genus Kordiimonas; species Kordiimonas pumila. The sequence goes on along the minus strand of NZ_CP061205.1, from coordinate 1,862,785 downwards.
CGCGAACCATGTGGGCGCATACGTGCTAGATCCATCTTGGAACTGACATACATTTTAACAGCGGTTTTAGGGTCTTCTGTTTCGTCAAAAAGGTCCGCGGCACGAAGCCAGATAGAGCACACATCTTCAACAACACGGCGGTAAAGGTCAATTTTAGCACCGAAATAATAATAGACATTTGGTTTAGGCACGCCAGCGCGCTCGGCAATTAGGCCAACACTTGCGCCTTTAAAGCCTTTTTCCGCAAAAACACTCTCTGCCGCAGCTAGGATTTTTGCTTCGTTTTCACGCCGAATACCTGCCTTATGAGCAGTTTCGACCTTCTGAACTTTTGTCATTCCTCACCTCACGCGTGAACCTAATAATGCGTAATTATGTATCTGTCCATCCCTGAAACGCCTACGCCCGAGGTAAACCCTCGGGCGTAGTAGTGTTTAAAGTATTAAATACACTTCAGTTTAGAATTTGTATTTAATACCAACCTGAATGCGCCACAGTGAATCGTCTACATCAATTTGGTTATTAACATTATAACCAAGCTCACTAAGTGCTGCGCTAGAGTTACCAGGATTAAAGTTAGAGTAAACATACTGTGAGCCATCAGCATTTAAAGCCGCGTCAAGGATAGGAACACCTTCACCAACGTCACCAAAGTCTGCGTACCTCTGAATATTTTTACCATTACCCAGCAAATTCAAGATATTTTCAAAGTCAACAAACAGCTCAAGCTTGTGGCCCTCGAAGAATGTTGGCAGCTCTTGCTGGAAACGTATATCGAGATCTGTTGACCAGTTTTGCTCAAAACCGTTTCTGGGTGCAATTTCACCTGCATAGTTGCTCAGGCCAGAAGCATCAAGAAACTCGAAGAAATCATCGAGTGTACCTGCAGCTTCCAGTGCAGAAAAGTCTACCAGTGGGTCATTTGCTCCTGTTGGCACATAAAACAGGTTCCGCTCTTCATTATCTGAATCACCGAACAGTGTAGTAGGTGTATTGTTATCATACACATAGCTAAATGGACGGCCAGAACGTGCTCTAAAGAAGAAGCTCACACTTGTGGTGTAATCCTCAACAAAATCATGATCCAAAGTACCTGCAATCACAATATTATGCTTGTTCGCATATTGAGCTGGTCCAACTGTAGGGTAGTTGATTTGTGCAAGCGCAACTTCTTCAAACCCTGATGTAGCAGTAGAGCTATTACCGGGATTAGCATTGGTTGCATCGGTGTAAGCATACCCCATTCTGAAATCAAAGAATGTCCTGTCAGAAATTTCAAAGTTCTTAGAGAACTGGAGTGAAAGCGATTTGGTTGAACCACTTTTGTCAGTGTTGGTCAGAAGAATATCCTGATCATCACCGCCCGCATTACATAGAACAGGATCGGCATTTGAAAAGCCTGTCCGTGGTCCAACAAATACTGCATTACAACCAGCAAGTAAGGGATCAACCGCAAATAACTGGTCACGTCCATCAGGCAATGTTGTGCCATTTGGTGAAAGTGTCAGATCAACAAAATCAAAGGCATTTTTAGTTTTGCTGTAGATTAAGTCTAACTTGATATCCCAATTATCAAAGAAGTCAGAACCAGTATCCTGCGTGTAATGTGCAATACCCAAGCTCCAGCGCTGCTGTGTAGCAAGCTTGAGGTCAGGATCAACGGCATCAATCCGGCCAGTACCAGCTAAAGCATCAGCCTGTTGCTGTGCCGCAATACAATCTGGAATACCAGTGAACGAGCCACCATTTAGGACCTGCAGATCAGATACATCGCACCCTGCCCCGGACGAGCTACCAAAGCCTACAGCGCTTCCAAAGTTAGAGAAAGCATTTGAGAACCATACGGTAGGGTCACCGCCTGAGAAGATACCAAAGCCTGCTGATATTTTTGTATCACCAAACGTATCTTCCGGCAGAACATACGTTAAACCAACACGCGGCATCAAAACATCAAGTCCACTAAAACCAACAGCATTTGAGAAACCATAACGGTCTACGAAGGCTTGGCTTTCTGTTGGTACATCGCTTGAAGAATACCAATCATAGCGCACCCCAGCAGTAAATGTTAGGGCATCATTAACTTGCCACTCATCTTGTGCATAAAGAGAGTGAATACTACGCTTAAAGCGTGCAGCGGCATCATTAATATCACCACTGAATGAGCCGTAGCCACTAATTGAACTGGCCAGACCAGCTTCAAGAGCAGCAATGTCATCAAAAGTTATCGTACCAGTACCATTTGAAACGAACAGGTTATAAACCTCAAGTTTATCAAGTTCATACCCAAATGAAATTGTATGATCCCCGGCAACATAATCACCAGCAACCTTTACCTGATCAAGTGTATAGTTTAACCCGTTTGCACTACGAAATTCACCCGGTCCACTCGTGAAGAACACGTTACCAGCACCATCTTCAACTTCGATCCTCGGGATATTATTGTCTTGTGCTTCACCGCCACCTAAAGGATCCTGAAGGTCAGTAACCTCATTACGTGACAGGCGAATTTCTGTGGAGAAGTTGTCGGTCCAATCAGAGAACAAACGAACGGAATATGTATTAGATTCAGAACCCTCAACTTCAAAGTTATCACCGAATGTAAAGCCGCCAAAGCCAAAATCATCCGGCTCTACATTTTCTTCTTCCAAACGAGCATATGTTGCTGCCAACCGATGGTTATCATTCAGATTCCAGTCAATTCTAGCAAAGTAACGTGTGCTTGTTTCTGGAAGTGTCGTCATTAGACCAAGTGTATCACGGCCATAGTTCGCAGAAAGAATGTCACTAATCTGATTGGCTTCATCAAGAGTTATTTCTTCGTCATTCGCAAAACCAGCACCTGCTGGGCCAGTATTCTGGTTGTCGGCACCTTTGGTTTCTTCATAAGAAACATAGAAGAATAATTTGTCTTTAATAATTGGGCCACCAAGCTCAGCACCCCAGTTCTTGTCTGTAAAAGGTTCAGTGCGAACAACATCACCGTCAAGCTTTGTGCCTGTTAAGCCGCCATCATTGTAAACATAGAATGCAGAACCGTGGAATTCATTAGTACCAGACTTTGTAACGACATTCACATTACAACCTGTAAACTGGCCGTACTCTACACTGATGGGTGCAAATTCAACAGAAGCAGCTTGCATTGAATCAAAAGGTATAGGGAATGTATTACGTGCAAGGTTGCCAGAAGCGTTAAGGCCAAAGCCATCAGCGCTGCGCACACCATCAATAGTAAATGAGTTGGAACGGTTGTTACCACCGATACAGTTAATGCCATAACCATCGCCACCACTAGAGCGGCCAATGCTTACCCGTGGGTCAAGCCGAACAACATCGCGCACCTGACGGCTGATAGAAGGCATACCTTCAATCTTTTCAATTCCAAAAGAAGAGCTTGGGCCTACAGCAACAGTTGTCTGGGTGAGCTTTTGAGCGACAACAGAAATTTCTTCAACATCCGCATCTGCCTCAGCGAGTACGATATTGAAACTGCTAGCCCCTGCCAGACCTGTATAAACATCTGTAATAGTAGAGTTTTGGTATTTTTCAGAAACAACACGAATTGTAAATGGGCCACCAACACCAAGGCTTCTAATGCTAAAAGCGCCAGAATCATTTGTATTAACAGTTTTAGTAGCGCCCGTGCGTGTATCTGTAACAGACACTGTTTCACCAGCAAGTGGTGTGCCTGCCTCATTTGTAACAGTACCTCGAATAGACGATGTAATTTCCTGTGCAATGACAGGTACACTTGCCGACATAGCGGCGAGCGCAACACTAGTACATAGTGCAGCTCTAAATTGGCGTTTCATTCCCTAGCTCCCAAAAGCAATAAGCACACTGGACCCCTTGCCCGGTTGTGCACAATCAAATCAATAAGTTCCTCGCGCATACCTGTTAGGGGGTAAATATTGACCAAAAAGTCAATATTCATGTAAGAATCCCCCTTACACGTGCAAAACTGTTTTTAGGCTTCTTTTTTTTCAGTTTTTTGACGAAACCGTCAGGATTTGATTTTTTGACGAAAAAGTCAGGAAATCAAGAATATTTCAGGGCTATAACAGTGCAATCGGGAAGCGAATGACACATATATGTCATATATATGTCACAAAACCCCTAAACTAGAGCTCACTGGTGTTTCTTTTGGCATAACCGGGAAAACGGTGAGGCTGATTCGCTCTGCGTTTTACTTGAAAATTGCATTCAAATAGCCTGCAAGCCGAATCCCCCCCTTTGAGAGCTGGCTTTTAAGCAGGGGTGTATTTTGATAGACATAGTCCCACGATAAAATGCCTTTCCCGTTTGCATATATATCACCCCGCATAGCAGCCAGTTCATGCACCCATGTGAGCGGGGTACTGTTTTGCCACACGGCGATTTCTTCTGGGGTTATCTTCTTATCAAGAAATGCCGTCCACTCTGAATAAGACAGCTTTTTATGATCTATAAGATGTTCATCCCACACCATATGCAGGTTGGTCATTTCCTCAAACCATACCACCTGAATTTTATTACCACCCCAGTCTTCTGCGCGCCCGGCATGAAGTGGCTGGTGCAGGTCCCCCACGATATGTAATACAAATGCGAGCGCTTTATAGCGTTCCTCTTGTGCTGCAGTGGTGTCTTTAAGGACTGCCGTATATTTTTCAAGAGCCGTATAGGCATCCCCCGCCGGGTTCTTTTCACTTTCTTCATATGTAACGCCGTCGGGAAAATTTATAAAATGGTAAGTGTACGATTCTGTGCGCCAAAATGGATCAGGGCTTGACTTCATTTCATCTGGCCAGAAAGCAGCCTCTGCCATAAAAGTATCGCCCAGAATGGCGTCTACAGCAGTTCTCGCTTGGGGTGTTAGGTGCTTTTCCGCAATCGCTGCAATAACCCTGTGACCCGTAGGCCCATAAGCCTGCAAGCTTCCCGAACTCAAAAACATGGTTCCTAACAACAAAACGGTGCGGAAAAAAAACATCTTCTATAACCCTTACTTTATGACACTTGCACCGTATTCAAGCGGCGCTATTCCCAAATGGCTGGCAACAGTTTGCCCGATATCTGCGAAACTTTTACGAACACCGCCGCTACCAACAGGAAATGCAGGGCCGTATCCAATAAAGGGCACATGCTCGCGAGTGTGGTCTGTTCCCGGCCATGTTGGATCACAGCCATGATCCGCCGTTAAAATCATAATATCATCCGGCTTCATTGCCGCCATAAACTCAGGCAAGCGTTTATCAAAATACTCAAGCGCTGCGGCATACCCCGCAACATTGCGCCGGTGGCCAAATGACTGGTCAAAGTCTACAAAGTTCACAAAGGTGAGCGAGCCATCAGGGGCTTCTTTTTGCATCTCAAGGGTAATATCAAAAAGGCCATCAAGACCGTTTGCTTTCACTTTTCTGGTCAAGCCTTTATGGGCAAAAATATCAGCGATTTTCCCGACAGAAATAACCTCTCTGCCTGCACCGGCAAGTTTTTCAAGTAGCGTTGGTGCATGGGGCGGCGTTGCATAATCGCGGCGGTTGCCTGTACGGTCAAAATGACCATTTTCTCCCACAAAAGGCCGCGCAATAACACGTCCTATATTATACTCGTCCACAAGCTCGCGTGCGACCTCGCACACAGCAAGCAACCGCTCAAGGCCAAAGTATTTTTCATGTGCGGCTATTTGCATCACACTGTCCGCTGACGTGTAAACTATGGGCTTGCCTGTCGCGATATGCTCCATGCCCAACTCGTCAAGAATAACAGTGCCCGACGCTGCTTTATTACCAAGCACCCCCGGCAAGCCACAGCGATCACAGAGGCTACTCAGTAACTGTTCTGGAAAACTTGGGTATTCTGGGGGGAAATAGCCCCATTCAAACAAGACAGGCAACCCTGCCATCTCCCAGTGCCCGGATGGTGTATCCTTACCATATGACTGTTCTGCACACGCTGCATAAAACCCTGTAATACCGGTATCTGTTTCAAGCCCAACAGGCACGGCTCCTGTTGCCAGTTCTGCAGCTTTCCCAAGGCCAAGTTTTGCCATAACAGGTAAATGCAATGGGCTAGCATTCGGGCGTTCAACTGCTGTGCCACCAGCGGCACACCAAGCCGCAATATGGCCCAGTGTGTCGGCACCTGTGTCACCAAATGTGCCAGCGTCAGGTGCGGCACCAATACCAAAACTGTCAAGGACAAGAATAAAAGCGCGTGCCATGACCTACTCCCTTATAATCTGTGCCACAACAGGCATTTTCTGCGGGGCTTGGTCAGACAGCTGCACTGCCTTTTGTATAGTATGGGTCGCCTGCTCCGCCGCCATTTCTGTATCGGCATACACATAGGCCAGAGGTTCACCGCTCTCTACCCAGTCACCAATCTGACAAAAACCTTTAAAACCCACCGCATGGTTAATAGATTGAGCAGGATCTGTTCGGCCACCGCCAAGTGCAACCACAGCCATACCAACCGCTCTAGCATCCATTGCAGTTACATAACCAGAACGCTTGGCCGGTATAACCTTTAGTGTATCAGTAACGGGTAAATATACCGTGTATTTTTCCATGAAATCACTAGGACCACCTTGCGCTGCCACCATTTTTGCAAAAACCTCTGCCGCCCGCCCGCTATCAAGTGCGGCCTTCGCTGAGCTTTTAGCCGTGTCTAGATCGCCCGCCCTGCCTGACACCACAAGCATATGGGCTGCAAGCTCCAGTGTTACCTCGACAAGGCGCGTATCTGCTTCTTTGGTGTTTATCAGAAACTCCGCAGATTCAATAACTTCAACTGCATTACCAACTGTACGCCCCAGAACAGCATTCATGTCTGTCATAACCGCAGTTGTCGGCGTACCTGCCCTATTGGCAACCCGCACAATATTTTCAGCGAGTTCTTTTGCTTTCTCAAAATTCGCCATAAATGCCCCAGAACCAAACTTTACGTCCATCACCAGAGACCCAAGGCCTGCCGCTAACTTTTTTGAGAGGATAGACGCTGTAATCAAGGGTATTGATTCAACCGTTGCCGTCACATCGCGCACGCTATAAAAACGCTTGTCCGCTGGTGCAAGGCTGCCTGTTTGGCCAATAATAGAACACCCCACCCTTTTGACTGTTTTGGCAAAGTCTTCAATAGATGGGTATGGGTTATAACCGGGAATAGCCTCAAATTTATCAAGTGTGCCACCGGTATGCCCAAGGCCGCGCCCTGAAATCATCGGCACAAAACCACCGCACGCTGCAACTATTGGGGCAAGCATCAAACTAACCTTATCACCAACGCCGCCAGTGGAGTGCTTGTCTGTGATTGGTGCACCTTCATCAAAGCCATAATTCTGCCAGTTAATAACAGAACCAGAATCGCGCATGGAAAGTGTAAGCGCTGCACCCTCTGCTGGGGTCATACCATTAAAAAACACCGCCATGGCAAAAGCAGAAATCTGAGCATCTGATACAGCAGCATCTGTTATGCCCGCGACAAAATTTTGAATATCAACCGCAGAGAGTTCAGCCCCGTCACGCTTTAAACGAATAACCTCTTGCGGCAAAAACCCTTTATTAGCCATCACTGCTCTCACTCAGGTTTTCAGGCCCGAAAGAATAGGGCAACAAGGTATCAAGTGTTGTGCTCATTAACACTTCGCCTTTGCTATCACACACCGTAATAGTGGTGCCCTTGGTGCTTGTAAATTCACGAATTTTTTGACGACATCCGCCACAAGGCGTGCAAGTGTGCGACCCCGGCCCCACAATAATAATATGCTCGACCGTGCGGCCGCCGCCTGCAACCATAGCAGAAATGGCCGCAGCTTCAGCACACATACCAAGGGGGTAAGCCGCATTCTCAACATTACAGCCCGCATATATGGCGCCATCAGCCGTGCAAAGCGCGGCTCCTACCGGGTGGCTCGAATAAGGCGTATAGGCATTGAGCTGCGCTTTGCATGCAGCCTTAATCAGTGCCTCAGTCTTGTTCATCATCTTATTCGCCTTTCCCATAAGGTATGCCACTCGCTTTTGGAGCCTGAATTTTACCAACAAAGCCTGCCAAAATTATGACAGTAAGCACATAGGGTAACATCATTGTAAATTGTACAGGAATTTCACCAACAATTGGCAGATCTACACCTTGCAATCTTCCTTGTAGCGCCTCTACAAAAGCAAACAAAAGGCAAGCAAGCAAAGTGGGGACGGGTTTCCATTTACCAAATATCATGGCCGCCAAAGCCAGATAGCCTTTCCCAGCTGACATATCACGTATAAAAGCGGCCCCAAGCCCCGTTGAAAGCGCCGCACCGGCAAGACCGCAAAGCACACCGCCAATCATAACGGCATAGTACCGAAGTCTCTGTACAGAAATACCAGCGGTATCAACTGCCTCGGGGTTTTCACCAACGGCACGCAGTCGCAAGCCAAACCGGGTTTTATAGAGCATCCATGCCGTAAACGGCACTGCAAACGCTGCTATATAGGTTATCACAGTATGGCCTGAAATAATGTCGCTATACACATGCCCCAAAACAGGCACGCTATTTAAGCTTTCCGCAAAGGGGAGTGTAATCGCAGTAAACCTTTCAGTATCATTTAAAAGCGGGGTTTGCCCGCCCTGCGAAAACCAGAAATTTGCAAGCGTTGGTGCAAGGCCTGCTACAGCAATATTAAGTGCCATACCTGATACTATTTGGTTACCGCGCTGGGTTATTGAGACAAAGCCGTGTAACAGAGCAATCAACACAGATGCGGTAATACCAGCGATCAGCCCCGCCCAAGGTGACCCTGTAATTGCTGCGGTGGCGGCAGCAGCAAATGCAGCAGCCAGCATTTTGCCCTCAAGCCCAATATCTACAATACCAGCACGTTCAGCAACAAGGCCCGCAAGCGCAGCAAGCACAAGCGGCGCCCCTACCCTGAAAGTTGAATCTACCAGCAGAACACTATCAATCAGCCAGTCCATCAGTCTGCCCTCTTGATACTAAGCATATGAAAAAACCGTTCAACCGGGGTGCGGAACATATGTTCCATTGCTCCGGCAAACAAAATAACCAGTCCTTGTACCAACACAATAAGGTCACGACTAATAGCGGGCATTTCGAACGCAAGCTCGGCACCGCCTTGATAAAGGGCGCCAAACAAAACCGCCGCTAATACAATACCAACAGGGTGATTACGCCCCATAAAGGCAACGGCAATCCCCACAAAGCCGTAACCAAGAGTAAAGTTACCAAGCAACCTTAGCTGCTCGCCAAGCAGCTCGTTAAGGCCCATCATACCAGCAAGCGCACCCGACAGCATCATTGCATAAATTGTCATGCGGGGAACATTAATGCCTGCAAAAGCTGCTGTATTCTGGTTGGCCCCGCTTACCCGCAGTTCATAACCGAAGCGGGTACGATAAAGTAGAAACCACACTCCAAAAGCACAGATAAGCGCAATCAGCAAAGAAACATTCATCGGGCTTTCTTCAAAACCAATGCCCACCGTATTTAGAATTTCATGCAGATGCGTTAGCCTTACACCGTCAGGAAAGTCTGCACTTTCAGGCATTTGCCCGCCAGGGCGCTGAAGAGGTCCCACCAGCAAATACGCAAGAACAGCAGAAGCGATAAAATTAAACATAATGGTAGTGATAACAATATGGCTACCTCGCTTTGCCTGCAGGTACGCAGGCACATAAGCCCACACTGCGCCAAACACAGCAGCCCCAGCAACAGCGAGCAATACCGCTAGCAACGGCGCAGTTGTACCAAAAGCAAATACCGCGAGCGTTAAGCCAACACCGCCGATCATTGCCTGCCCTTCACCGCCAATATTAAACTGGCCGGCATGAAACGCAACTGCAACGGCAAGGCCGGTAAATATAAAGTTTGTAGCATAATAAAAGGTGTAACCAATGGCTTCATCATAGCCAAAGGCACCCTCAAACATAATAGAAAGCGCCTCAAGAGGGTCTTCACCAAGCAGCAAAATAACAAGGCCTGAAACCGCAAACGCTGCTAACAAATTAAGAAATGGCAGCAAAACTGCATCTGCCCAAAAAGGGAGTTTTTGCGAGCCCTGCAAAGCCATCAGGCAGAGCCTTTCCTAATACTGGATAGGCGCTCACCAGCCATCATCAGCCCCAGCGTTTGCTCGTCAGCATCCTCCACATTAACAATGCCGGTTATTTCGCCTTCAGACATAACCGCGATGCGATCTGAAATGGCAAGCAGCTCATCAAGATCAGCAGAGACAACAAGCACAGCTTTGCCTGCATTTCGAAGGGCCGTAAGCTGGTCATGAATTTTAGTAACGGCGCCAATATCCACCCCTCTGGTGGGCTGCCCGATCACAAGCAAAACGGGTTCATGCATAAGCTCCCGCGCGATAACAATTTTTTGCTGGTTGCCCCCTGAAAACCGCCCTGCTTGCAAGGCTGTATTTCTGGGGCGCACATCTTGGTTTTCGAAACAGGTTATCGCACTTTCAGCAATCGCTTTTTTACGTAGCACACCAAAGCGCGAAATACTTATGTCCCGTTGGTAGCCAAGAATAATATTTTCTTCCGCAGACATGGCTTCCACCATGCCTGTTTTCTGTCTGTCCTCTGCTACATGGGCCATCCCCATACGGCGTAGCATAATAGGGCTTAGCGCTGCATTATTCTGCGCTATAACATTTCCTGAAAAAGTTATGACACCGCTCGAAATGGTATTTAAACCTGTTATTGCTTCAAGCAGCTCTGTTTGGCCGTTCCCAGCAACACCCGCCACTCCTAGAACTTCGCCGTCTGAAACCTCAAATGATATGTTTTTCAGCGCGCAACTGCCGCTACCGCTTATCATGCTAACATCATCAAGCTTTAGGCGCGGAATATAATGGCTGGTTCCCGCACGCATCACTTGCCGTGTTACCTTTGCGCCCACCATACATTCAGCCAGTACCTCGGCCGATGTTTCAGCGGTCACATGTTCTGACACAACCTGCCCTGCCCGCATAACTGTGACAGCATCTGTTACAGCCATAATTTCATGCAGCTTATGGGTTACAAAAAGTACGGTTTTTCCATCAGCCTTCAATTGCCTGATCAGGCTAAAAAGCTGGTCACATTCCTGCGGTGTTAAAACCGCCGTTGGTTCATCAAGAATTAGAATTTCAGCACCACGGTATAGTGCCTTTAAAATCTCCACCCGTTGCCGCGTTCCAACAGGCAAGTCAGCCACTACACTATCAAGCGGAAGATTAAACCCAAATTGTTGTTCAAGCTTCAATAACTCAGTGCGAGCCTTTTGTTTTGCCAAGCCTAGCTTGCTGCTGCCCTCAGCCCCTAAAATAATATTTTCCAGAACAGTGAATGTTTCAACCAGCATAAAGTGCTGGTGTACCATGCCAATACCTCGTTTCATGGCAGCAGAGGGAGATTTAAACTCTGTGTCATCCCCATTCACAAGAATACTGCCACTATCAGGCCTGTAAAACCCAAACAACATTTTCAGAAGTGTCGATTTACCAGCACCGTTTTCCCCTACAATGCCGTGTACATCACCTTTTTTAATTTTCAGGCTTATGCGATCATTTGCCTTAACGGCCCCAAAGCTTTTGGAAAGGTCGCATGTTTCAATAGCAAAGGTATGTTCACTTGCTGTTGTCATCATATATTAGTGGCTTGTATTACTGCCTTCAACATCGCCGACAATAATTTCCCCTTTGATAATTTTAGCCCGGGCCTCTTCCAGCCGTTTTCGTATAGCATCGGTGATCAGTGCCTCGTTATTACTATCAACAGCATAGTCTACACCGCCTGCCGCTAGGTCCATCACGGTATGGCCTGCAGCCCATGTGCCATTTTTACCTGCCAGCATCGCTTTATACACAGCAAGGTCTACACGTTTTAACATGCTGGTTAATACTGTACCTGGCGCCACATGGTTCTGGTTGCTATCCACACCAATCGCATAATTGCCGCTTTCTTTTGCCGCCTGAATAACACCAAGGCCTGATGGCCCTGCTGCAGCAAAAACGACATCAACGCCCCGGGCATACTGCGATCTGGCAAGCTCTGATGCTTTAATGGGGTCATTCCATGCCGAGGGGGTTGTGCCTACATAGTTTTCTATAATCTTCACATCGTCCCGCGCTACATAGCGAATACCTTGCCTGTAGCCATGCTCAAACCGGCGAATAAGGGGAATATCCATACCGCCAATAAACCCCACTGCCCCGGTTTCTGTTTTCATAGCTGCAATCATACCGACAAGAAATGAACCTTCATTTTCCTTGAATGTGATAGACTGCACATTGGGGGCATTAATCACCGCATCAATCACAGTAAATTTTACATCAGGGTATTTTGCAGCCACATTACGCACTGCAACCGAATAGCCAACGCCCACGGCAACAATCAAGCTTGCCTTCTTGCGTGCAAACCGCTTAAGCGCTTGCTCATACTGGGTTTCACTTGCTGGCTCAAAATCGTGATAGGCCGTGCCTGTTTCTACAGTAAACCTGTCAGCGCCTCTGTAAGCTGCTTCATTAAACGATTTATCAAATTTGCCGCCAATATCGTATAGAAGTACAGGGGCAAAACCTTCGGCAAAAGAAGGGGCTATTCCTGAAGTCGCTAGCAGAATTCCAAGCCCTAGGCGTTTACATAATTTCTTCATATTTAAACACTCCAGGAAAATAGAATTTAGCTTATGGTATCACCAAATCTTGACATTAAGGAACCAGAGCAAAGGATCATCGTCAACCTCTTTTGACACTTTAGTCAAGATTAAGTCGACATTTGCAAAAACACACCCTATGAAAAGATGAAGCACAGGTTCCACAGAGGCTCGATAACATGACTAAATCCGTTACTGTTGTAGATCACCCACTGGTTCAACATAAACTAACTTTGTTACGCAGAAAAGAAGCCAGCACATCCGAGTTTAGAACATTGCTGCGCGAGATTGGCCTTTTTCTGGGGTATGAGGCCCTGCGTGACCTGCCCCTTGGGCGAATCCAGATCGAAACCCCAGTATGCACGATGGAAGCGCCAGTACTTGCTGGCAAAAAGCTAACCTTCATTTCAGTGCTGCGCGCGGGAGATGGCTTGCTTGGCCCCATGCTCGAGCTGGTGCCCTCTGCCCGTGTTGGCCAAATTGGCCTCGCGCGCGATGAAGAAACCCTTATGCCCACCAAATATTTCTTCAAGGTGCCGCAAGACACGGCGTCCCGCGTTAATGTGATACTGGATCCCATGCTCGCAACAGGCCACAGCGCTATTCGCGCCGTTCAGGAAATAAAAGACGCCGGGGCAAAGGATGTACGCTTTGTTTGCCTACTGGCTGCACCCGAAGGGCTAAAAGCCTTAACAGAGGCGCACCCAGATGTACCCATTATCACAGCAGCCATTGACGAAAAGCTGAATGAAAAGGCATATATAGTACCGGGTCTTGGCGATGCTGGTGACAGGCTGTTTGGCACTAAAGGGGTTTAACTATATGACTGTTGTAAAAAAGTATGTAACTGCGCAGGAACTGCTAGACGATTCGTTCCAGCTTGGCCTTAAAATCCTGCAAAGTGATTTCCGCCCCAAGTTTATTGTCGGCGTTTGGCGCGGCGGCACCCCAACCGGTATCGCAGTACAGGAAATTATGGATTATTACGGTGTCCATACTGACCATATCTCCATTCGCACGTCCAGCTACATTGGAATGCAGCAGCAAAAAGAAGTGAAAGTTCACGGACTAGAATATATTATTAAAAACATCAACGCAGAAGACAGCCTGCTTATTGTTGATGATGTGTTTGATAGTGGCCGCTCCATTGCCGCGATTGTGGAACATTTGCACCTACGCTGCCGCCGCAACACGCCAGAGACCATTAAAATAGCTACTGTTTTCTATAAGCCCTTGCGGAATGTAACAAACCTAACGCCAGACTTTTTCTGCCATGAAACAGACGACTGGCTCGTGTTCCCGCATGAGCTTGCTGACATGAGCAAAGACGAAATTCGCGAATTCAAAGGGCTTGACCTGCCTGAAATCGATATTTGATACCACCCTAAGGGATAACCATCATGACATTTGAAGCTGTTCAGGCCTGCGCTACCCACATTAAAACCCAGTTCAAAGGTGCTATTCCCAAGGTTGCCATGGTGCTTGGCAGCGGCCTGAATGACCTTGCTGACACAGTCGAGAATGCGACAGTATTTTCTTATGCTGACCTGCCCGGCTTTCCAAAGCCTACTGTGCAAGGCCATGCTGGCCGTATGCTGATAGGCACCCTTGAAGGCAAACCTGTTATTTGCATGCAGGGCCGCGCACACGCCTATGAAGGCCACCCGGAAGAAAAACTTGGGTATGCTGTGCGGGTTCTTTGGGCGCTCGGTGTTAAAACACTGGTGCTAACAAACGCCGCTGGCAGTCTTGATGAAGCCGCTGGCCCCGGCAGCTTGATGGCAATCACTGACCATATTAATTTTGCGGGCGTTAACCCGCTTGTGGGTGTCAATGATGACCGCTTCGGCGTGCGGTTCCCTGATATGTCAGAGGCATGGAACAAAGCGCTAACGGATGTATTTTTCCAGTGCGCAAACAAGCTGGGCCTTAAGCTCCATAGAGGCGTGTATCTGATGGCAAAGGGGCCAAATTTTGAGACACCCGCCGAAATTCGCGCTTTCAGAACCATGGGCGCAAACGCCGTGGGCATGTCAACCGTGCCAGAATGCTTAGTGGCCCGCCATGTGGGCATGAAAGTGTGCGGCATCAGCAGCATCACCAATTATGCTGCGGGGATGGTTGCGGGCGAACTAACCCACCACGAGACAATGGAATACGGTGCCAAAGCAGCAGTAGACCTCGATAAGTTACTGCGCGCCTTCATTCAGGAAGTGGGATGAGTTTAGAAATTTTTTGAATTCAGTATATGCCGCTTAAAAACTACTGCCCGGCTCCTTGAGAAAAGCAATTTCCTCAACAGTACTGACGCGGCCAAGAATAGCATTCCTGTGCGGGTAGCGACCAAAACGAGCAATGATGTCTCGGTGCCTATGCTCAAAATCAAGGTTACTTACCAGCTCCGGCGCTGAATAAAGCTTTACGGCTACATCATGTGTGCTTAGGCTTTCACTATGCATATAAGGCATATAGAGAAACTGTTTTTCTGCGGGCGTTAGGCTAGTGTCTGCTTTCACATGCACAGCTTCCTGTGCCAGTACAAGAGCAATCGAATCTGTCGCAAATGACTTTGGGGTATCTCGAAACATGTTTCTTGGGAACTGATCCAGAATAATAATTTCTGCAAGCCGCCCCCTTGGGCTTTCGCGCCACTGCCACAGTTCGCCCTTAGCAGCTTTTTCATACACAGATAAAAACCTGCGGCGCACATGATCATCAAATGTTTTTGATTTCTTCCACCATGCCTCTACGCCCGCTTCCTGAAACCAAAAATAGAGTACATCCTCATACCGCATGCCTTACTCCTAATAACTCTTGCCGCCTTCATTGGCGTCACCGTATGGCACCCAGATATTTTTCACTTCTGATGCCCGGTCCATCAGGCTGCGGGCCGCCATTTGTTTGTCTGATGCCCAGTCATACGCCATACCATAATTCAGCCATGTGCGTTTCATATTGTCTGCCGCCAGCGCTTCCACATTCGCGCAGCCATCGCGGCTACCGAAATACCACAAGCCTTCTATACCGTAATGTTTCGCGAGCGGCGTTGCCATCTCGTCCCGTTTACCGGTGACAATGTTAATAACCCCTGCTGGCACGTCTGAAGTCTCTAAAATTTGGTAAAAATCTGTCGCCAAAAGCGGGTAGCGCTCACTGGGCACCACAACCGCCGTGTTGCCCGCTGCAACAGCAAATGCCGTCAGCGTAATGAACGCCAGCAATGGCGCATCGTCAGGGCACACAATGCCAAGTGTGCCAACAGGCTCATTCATGGCGATTGCAACACCGCGCAGCGGCGGCTGGTGCACGCTACCGTCATGCTTGTCTGCCATTGCAGCCGCCGAAAACAGCCGTTTGATAGAGAGGTCAACCTCAACCTCAGCCGCTTTTTTACTCGCGCCTGTCAGCGCCGTAAGGCGCGCGGCAAATTCACCTGCCCGCACGCTCAGGTTTTCAGCAATATAATAAAGGATTTGCGCCTTCAGATGCGCGGTGCTCGCGGCCCAACCGGGCTGTGCTTTTGTGGCAGCTTCTACCGCATTACGGATGTCTTTATAGTTGCCTGCACCCACCAAGCCCGCATGCGCGCCCTTGTGGGTTAACACTACCACACTGTCGCCGCCGTCAGGCCGTGCCTGCTTACCGCCGATATAATTCTTTGCTGTTTGGTCCACCCCCGGCATGCCGGTGCCTGCCTTTAATGGCAGCGCCGCTGGCACCACTATAGGCTTCCATTCTTTTAGCTTGCGTTCATATTTTGGCTTCAGATAAGCAAGCATGCCCTCGCGCCCGCCTTCGCGGCCAAAGCCGCTTTCACGGTATCCACCAAAGCCAACGGCGGCATCAAACATGTTGGTGCCATTTACCCACACCACGCCAGCCTTCAGGGCCGGGGCAACCTCTAATGCGCGGGAAATATTTTCTGACCAGACAGTTGCCGCCAAGCCGTAACGTGTGTTGTTCGCAAGCCCCACGGCCTCAGCCTGCGTACGGAACGTGATAGCGGTCAACACGGGGCCAAATACTTCTTCTATATACAGCGTGTTCTCTGTCCCGACGCTTGTCACCAGTGTAGGCGGATAAAATACGCCGCCCGCTGGCATATCGCACGGGGCGTGGTGCACATCCGCGCCTTCTGCCTTGCCTTTTGCGATCAGTTCCTCAATACGGGTTTTCTGAACACCGTCCACCACCGCGCCCATATCAATGCATTTGTCTAGGCTGTGACCCACGCGCAGTTTTGCCATGCGCGCCTTTAGTTTGGTATAAAATGCCTCTGCAATGCCTTCCTGAACCAGCAAACGCGAACCCGCGCAGCACACCTGCCCTTGGTTGAACCAGATAGCGTCCACAAGCCCTTCAATAGCGCCGTCAATGTCCGCATCCTCAAACACGATGAAGGGGGATTTACCGCCAAGCTCGAGCGTTAGTTTTTTGCCACTACCAGCAATCGCACGGCGGATGGTTTTGCCGACATCAGTAGAACCCGTGAAGGCGACTTTATCAACGTCAGCATCTACCAGCATTGCGCCCACATCACCCTCGCCCGTGATGATGTTCACCACGCCTTTGGGCAGGCCTGCCTCCAGGCACAAGTCAGCAAACATCAGGGCAGTCAAGGATGTAAACTCAGCAGGCTTCAGAACCACAGTGTTACCGGCCGCCAAGGCCGGTGCAATTTTCCATGCCAGCATCAACAGCGGGAAATTCCACGGGATAATTTGCCCTGCAACGCCGATGGCCTCATGCTCAGGGAATTCTTCGTCCATGAGCTGCGCCCAACCGGCATGATGGTATAAATGGCGTGCCACAAGCGGAATATCGATATCCCGGCTTTCCCTAATCGGTTTGCCGTTATCAAGCGATTCAACAACAGACAAAATACGCGAATGCTTTTGCACCAGCCGCGCAAGCGCATAAAGGTACCGCGCGCGTCCGTGCCCGCCGATCGCTGCCCACTTACCTTGTGCTGTGCGGGCGGCCTGCACGGCGGCATCTACATCAGCCTGTCTGGCGCTTGTAATATCTGCCAGCTTTTCGCCCGTTGCGGGGGCATAGGTCGCAAAGCTTTTCGCGCCCTTTGGCTTTATCCAGCTGCCGTCAATAAACAAGCCAAACTTGCCTTTGTTAGCCTTCAGCCACTCGTCCGCTGCCGTACGGCTCTCAAGGGCGGGGCTATAATCCATGCTTTCAAATTTTTCTTTCACGGTCATGTTCGTTCCCTACCCTATTGCATGTCTGTAACTGGCAGAATAGCCGCCGGTTGCATGATATTCGAGCTGACGTTCAAGGTCGCCGAGCAAACTGGAGGCACCAAAACGGAACAGTGCTGGTTCCAGCCACGCGCGGCCGAGTTCTTCCTTCACCAACGTTAGGTACATGACAGCATCCTTCGCGGTTTTAATGCCGCCAGCGGGCTTGTAGCCAACCATTTGGCCGGTGCGCTCGTAAAAATCACGAATTTGCCTAAGCATCACCAAGGACACTGGCAGTGTTGCATTCACACCTTCCATACCCGTTGATGTTTTAATGAAATCAGCGCCCGCCATCATGGCCGTCATCGAGGCCTTCGCGACCTGTGTGAAACTACCATGCTCACCCGTTGCCAGAATAGATTTCATGAGCGCCGGGCCGCACGCGGCCTTAAAGGCTTTCACTTCATTGTATAGCGCTTCCCAGTTGCCAGACAGCACATGGGCGCGTGTAACAACAATATCAATTTCATTTGCGCCAGCCGCGACAGAACGCTTGATTTCCTCTAGACGGGTTTCCATGGGTGCAAGGCCAGCTGGAAAACCGGTAGAGACAGCCGCAACCGGCACGCCTGTGCCCTTGAGGGCTGTAACAGCCGTAGGCACCATTTCGTGATACACACAAACAGCACCAGTGGTCAGGCATATATCCCCCGCACCTAGTGCTTCCATAATACCGCGACGAACAGGGTTCGCGGCCTTATGGCAAAGGCGCTTCACACGGTCTGGCGTGTCATCACCGGCAAGTGTTGTTAGGTCAATACAGCTTATAGCCTTCAGCATAAAGGCTATCTGTGCCTCTTTCTTGACGGCACGCCTGCCACCAAGGCTACCAACCCGGCGCTCAACTGCACTTTTATTAACACGAATACCATCAAGCCAGCTAGCTTCAAACCCAGTACCCCTGTTTATCGCATTATCGCTGTTCATCGTAGGCATCACCATTCCGTCAAACCAAATCAAGCTGTAGAAAGTCAGAACCTGACCTTTTGGTCAAGAAATTATTTATGAGTTGCACCGTCTTTAACAGCAGAAAATAATAATAACATGACACCCGCAACACCATAACCAATTGCAAGAGTATGGGGCAGGCTCTCGTACCCATCCATCAGTGGTATATTCCACGGTACATACATAGCTGAAGACGCAAGCACAGAATGGATAATACCAAATTCAGTGAAAATAGCGGCGGCAAAGGCTGCGCACGCTGCATGTACAAGTTTACGGTCAATGATCCATACAACGAGTGTTGCCCAAATAAGGCTCGTGAGAATATAGCCGCGCGCCATAGCGCCCAATAGCACATAGCTTGTAACCCAGTCATGGCTTAACGCTGCTGCAGTTTTGGCATCCAGCATACCATATAATGTAGAGACCTTATTATGAGCATAGTTCATAATCGCGGGTACGATTGCAAACAAGAGCGCAGGCGCATGGCGTACATCACCCCCGGTAAAGGCAAGCCGTAAAATGTCGCTTGCAACAACAACCAAAATGGGTTTTAGAACAGCAGATGGAATAAGCTGTGATGCCAGCGCAATAACACCCAAAAACCCGCCAACCGTTACGACACCCGCTACACCAAGGGCATAATTTGTGCGTGCCCCCATGCGTTTATAGGTGGCATGACCAAAGTACGGGGTGGTTTGCACAACGCCGCCAAAAAAAGCCGTAATGGCTGTGGTGATAGCATCGAGACGCACCACTTTATCCGCATGGAACTCGTCCCCCATCACGCGGGCACCAGTGACGACATTAACAGAGCTTGCCGCGATCAAAAGCGCGAAGGGAAAGATAATACCCAAGTAATTGGTTACATCACCAAACATGGCAAACAGGCCAGCAAGCGTTGGCTGCGGCAAGGCTGGTTCCAAAGCAGGCATAACAGGTACAACATAGCCACCGCCTACATCCGCAAGCGCTAGCGCATAATAAAGGGCAGCCCCCGCGACAATAGCCACAATCGCACCCGGCATATTGAAAGGTAATTTGTGGCCCGCTATCAACGCAAACGCCATAATCATCAGGGATAAAATACCTACTTCAGGTAATTCAAAAACACCGTATATAGCCTCGGCCCCGAGCCATACAGTTGCAATACCTGCCATCGCGCCAATCAGCGCCATTTGCGGCAAACCGTGCTGCATAACTCGGCCAAAAAAGGAAAGGCAGAACTTGATAGCGGCCATCCACAGCGTACTTGCCATGCCTATAATCCATGCGTTATGGGCAGCGTCAGCAGGACTCATCGTGTTAAGGCCAAGGGTATAAACTGGGCCAATCACAAAAAATACAATGCCAAACACCGTTGGCAAATCGATACCAAGCGGAATAGAAGTGAGCTTTTCATTACCAGTTTCTCGTATAGCCCGTTTGGTTAGCCATATCATGGCCAAGTTGCCAACCAGTATGCCCACAATCGCGCCCGGAATAATTTTCCCGAAAATAATTTCCGTAGGGAAATTGAACCCGCCAATCAAAATACCCGCGAGAACAAACATATTAACCACAACATCCAAAAAGAAGGCAAAACCCGCATTCATGTCTGAAATATACTGAGGTGAAGTTGCGATTTCTTCAATCGCCGGGTTATTATCCGCCATCAGGTCCGCCCTTTATTCTGATTATTTAAATGATGTTGTTTTGCGTTCTTTAATGCGCAGTGTCGCTTCATAGCGCTGGAAGTTTTCCTCTAGCCGCCACTGTAGTTGCGCCTTTTTACTGCTATCGAGAAATAGTTTGCATGCCTCAGAAGCGTTGCCTTTCTGGCTAATATCTGCCACACACTCTTGGCTTTCCCACAAGCTGCCGCCGGGTAAAAAGCTATAGGTCAGTGAGTTGCGCGAAGCATGTTTCATTTCAAAGTACGGTACTTTATAGTCGGTATAAAACCGCATGTATTCGTGCGTTAAGTCAATCCTTGATACACCTTCATCGTCTGTGCTCAGGGCATAGGGCACATCAAGGTCGCGGTATAGAACAATAGGATGATCTGCTCCTTTAACACCCAAAATTGTATCGTTACTCGTGAGGTTAATTTCCACCATAATCTTATCCGCAGCCATTTTACGTACAAGCTCTTCGCTCTTATCTTCATAGGCAATGTCTACGCCGTGGCCAATACGTTTTGCGTGCCCTATTTCAATCGCCTCCCGAATATGGAACCTAAGCTCTTTGGGTCGAACGAGGCCGAGGGCAAGCTCACCCGCATGAAGCGAAATATTATGTTCACCGTGATTACGGTATAAATAATCAATCATGCGCATATGAAGGCTATAGTCACGAAGTGCTATATACCCATCCTCTGGCGCAACCAGATTAAGCCCAACAACTCCCGGAACGCTATCCATCACGGCCCAGCCAAGAATAATTTGTGCATAGACCATTTTAGGATCAAACTCACGTATCACCTGATGTAAAAACCGGATTTCAACATCACAGCCTATTGCACCACTGTTCATATCGCAGCCCAAAAGTTTATTTTTACGCACATTAGCTTCTGTTAGTTGTGCTTGAACCGATTTCACAAGCCGGGAAACCTGCATCCCGAACCTGCTATCCATAAGGGTTTTGTAATCAGCCTCGACATCGCCTGTTAGCTTTACATCCCTAACAAGTGGAATAAGTTCTGGTAAAACAAGGGTTTCCATCAGCTCAAGGTAGAGGACGTTTTGGTGGCCTGCACGCTCCGCCACTTCAGCCAGTTCGTCACCCAGTCGTGACGGGCGCGCATTTATTTTTTCAAATGTTGAGAAAAAATCGTTATGTCCAGACCAGTTAAGTGTGGGAACATAACTGCGCGTGCTCATAGAATTTATTAACTCCCGGCGCATGGTTTCATCAGCGCGGGCCTCACGTGCCGTTATCCATCCACTTTCTTCACATGTATCTTTTTGCATAAACATAAGAGCCAGATTTTTCATATCTGCACACAGGCCGTCTTCTGCCGCCCATTCAAGCCACGATTCGGCATAAACAGCTCCTCGCAAATGGCTGTGCAAATCTCCGCCTTTTGGAAAGGACTGCATGGCTTGCCTCAGCCTTCCGTTTTCTGCGGACCACTGCAACGCTTCGCCCGTCATACGCGCCGCAATAGCTGAATCCTGCGCATTTACAGTGCTTACACCCAACACGGACAGACACATTAAAAAGCCCACAACAGACAAACGCATTTTTTCCTCCCCAAATACTTGCCGAGATAAAAGCAAGTGCCTACTCTGGACCAAAATAAAAGTGTCCTCATAAAATATCTTACAGGGTTTCAGCCATGGCAAAACTATATTTTTATTATTCCGCAATGAATGCTGGCAAAACCACAACGCTTCTACAGTCAAGCTTCAACTACCGGGAGCGCGGCATGAACACCATGCTATTCACCGCGTCCATCGACAACAGGTTTGGCACAGCCATGATCGCATCCCGCATTGGTCTGGAAGCTGAAGCGCATTTATTTGACACGGATGTTGACCTTTTTGTCAAGATATCTAGCGAACTGAAATCGCGACCTTTACACTGCATTTTGGTTGATGAGGCACAGTTTCTAACCAAAGACCATGTCGAACAATTAGGGGCTGTCGCTGACTTTTTGGGTATCCCCGTTCTATGTTACGGCCTTAGAACAGACTTTAAAGCCAACCTTTTTGAAGGCAGCATGTGGCTGCTTGCTCTTGCAGACGAATTGCATGAATTAAAAACAATCTGCACTTGCGGCAGCAAAGCAACCATGAATTTGCGCATTGATGAAAAAGGCAAGGCTGTTCAGGAAGGGGCATCAATTGAGATTGGTGGCAATGACCGTTATATAGCCCTGTGCCGCAAACACTTTAACGAACGCTTGAGAGCAACCGGTGTCTAAAGCACCCAAAAGTGCTTTAGACACATAATTAGATTTTATTCGGCAGCATTGTAGCCTAGAACCGACTTCACCTCGAGGAAGTCATGAAATGCATGTTCGCCCCATTCCCGGCCATTACCAGATTGCTTATAGCCACCAAACGGCGACGAGATATCGCCAGCCGCTCCGTTAATATAAACCATCCCGGTACGCAGACGTGCAGCAACACGGCGGGCACGCTCTGGGTCTGCCGATTGCACGGCCCCAGAAAGCCCATAAGGGCTATCATTAGCAATGCGAATGGCTTCCTCTTCGGTTTCATAGCCAATAATGGAGAGTGCTGGCCCAAAGATTTCTTCGCGCGCAATTGTCATATCAGGCGTTACATTACCAAAAACCGTTGGCTTTACAAAATACCCTTCTTTAATACCCTCTGGCTTGCCGGGGCCACCAGCCACAAGGGTCGCACCCTCATCGACACCCACTTGCAGCAGGCGTTGCACAGTCTGGTACTGGCGCTCATTCGCAATGGGGCCCATAGTAGTTGCCTCATCAAGCGGGTTACCGGTCACAACTTTTGCTACAGCCTTTTTAGCAATGGCAATAGCATCGTCCATTCTGTTTGCAGGCACCAACATACGGCTAAGAAGGGTACATGTCTGACCCGTGTTGCGCATAGCAGCCAGCGTTTCACGAGTAACGGCTTTTTCAAAATCAGCATCGTCCAGCAATATATTGGCCGATTTACCGCCCAGTTCCTGCGTAACACGCTTGATAGTGGGAGCGGCATTAGCCTGAACGGCTGCACCCATTCGGGTAGAACCTGTAACAGACATCATATCAACATCAGGGTGTTTTGCGAGTGCTTCCCCAACAGGAATACCCTCCCCGTACACAACATTGTACACACCAGCAGGCACGCCAGCCGCATGCATAATCTCTGTGAACACCTGACAGCTATAGGGCGCAACTTCACTGGGTTTCAAAACCATAGTGCAGCCTGTTGCTATGGCAGGTGCTACCTTACAGGTGATTTGGTTTATGGGCCAGTTCCACGGTGTGATCATCCCTACCACACCAATCGGCTCTTTCAAGACACGCGTAAGGCCGCGGTCTTGGTAAAAAGAAAAGTTTTTCAGAACTTCAAGCGCTGTTGACATATGGCCAACACCGACAGGTGCATGTGCACCGCGCGCCAACTGAACCGGCGCGCCCATTTCTTCTGTGATTGCATCAGCAATATCGCCAATACGTTTTTTATATTCTTCAATAATGGCAGCTAAAATATCTAGACGTTCTTCTTTAGTTGTGAACGCGAATGTTTCAAAGGCCTTGCGCGCCGCTGCAACAGCCATGTCTACTTCTGCGACTGTTCCAAGCACCATTTCGCCAGATTTTTTTTCGTTTGCAGGGTTAATGACATCCTTAAAAGCGGCGCCAGGCACGCCGACCCAAGTGCCATTGATATAATGTTTATGAAGCTTACGCATACTGCTCTCCTGCAATCCAATTGATATGGCACCAAGATGGGGATAGAAGCTTAATATTACAAGTTGCGTTTATGGCACCAAATGGGCCCTTTAAGGCACCTAGCGATGCTTACATATATTTAAAGCTTCAAATTAAAATTTTGATAAAGAAGTTATTGCATTTTTAATACAGCCCATTAACTTACCCGTGGTCAGGGAGGGGAATATGGCACCATTAAAAAAAAGCTCAGCTACCGAGCCTAAAGCGAAACGGCGTTCGCCAGTAGCGCGGCGTTCGGCTGGGAAACCAAGAAGAGCTGATCTTACTAAAATAGCCTTAATTGAGGCAGCAGAAAGGCTAATTGCCAAAAAAGGCTTAGCCAACGTCACTACGCGCGCAATTCTGGATGAAGCAGGGCAAAAAAACCAATCTGCTCTCCAGTATCATTTTGGGTCAAAAGACGGGCTGATTGGTGCAACCATTAATGAACGCACCAGACAGATTGATAAAGTTAGGCTTACAATGCTCGAAAGCATGCCTGATGAACCCTCGCTAAGACAGATATATCAAGCTCTCGTATATCCGCTGCGTGATCTTATTAAAAACGATGCCGCCGGTAAAAACTATTTAAGCTTTCTTGCCCAAGCAGCAACCCGCCCAAGCTGGGAACTGAGAAAGATAATCCGCGACTTTGATATCACTGGCATGGAGCGCTGCTATGAACACTATGACAAGTTGCTGTGCCATTTGAGCGAAGAGGAACGGCTGCTCAAACAGAATGCAGCCTTCGATATAACAATTCTTACTCTGAAACGCTGGTGTATGACGCCTAAGAAAAAGGCCATGTCCCTAGAGCAAATTACAGAATTTCTTGTCGATACATCGCTCGCTATTATAGCGGCGTAAATTATTCTCTCAGTGGCCGCATAGCTCACTAATATTTGACATTCCATAAAATGACATAGCTCCTGTTATATGCATTATAGCGAAGTATGCCAATGAAAGGACCGGCAAATGTCACTTACAGTATACGGCCTAATCGCTTCCCCCTTTTACCGAAAAGTATGTACGTTACTGGCGGCCAAGGGGGTTCCATTTCAAACAGAAGTCTTAAGTCCCTTCGGTGCAAGTGAAGACTTTACCCTGATAAGTCCGGCACGGCGTATACCTGTTTTGAAAGACAGTGATATTGCCGATGACTTTTACCTCGCAGATTCTAGCGCGATAGTTCAATATATTGAGCGTAAATATCCTGAATTACCTATGTTTCCTACTGATGCCGCAGACTACGGTAAAGCAGTTTGGTTTGAAGAGTATGCTGACAGTGAAATGGCATCAAAAATTGGTTTGGGCGTATTCAGGCCAATTGTGTTTCCGCAGCGCGCGGGAAAAGAACCAGATGTTGACACAGCTTTAGCAACGATTAGAGAGAAATTACCCGCTATACATGACTATATTGAAAAATCCCTTACTGGTAAAAAATGGCTAACAGGTGATATGTTCAGCGTGGCGGATATTGCAGTTGCCGTACAGTACGCCAACCTTTCCTTTGCCGGGTATGTGCCCTCTGCCACACGTTGGCCTAACCTTGCAGCCTTTATGAAGCGTGTTGGCAAACAGGAAAGTTTCACCAAATTCCATATTGAAGCCGCGCTTGTGCTTTCAGAACTGAAAAAAGTGTCTCTTGATAAAGAGGAGGATCTCTAATGATTAAACTTTATACCGCCCCCACCCCCAATGGTTGGAAAGCAAGTGTTGCACTGGAAGAACTTGGTTTACCTTACGAAGCCATAGCAATAAACCTGTCTGAGCAGGAGCAAAAAAAGCCCGAGTTCTTAAAGATGAACCCGAATGGCCGTATCCCGGTAATTGTTGATACAGAGGCCGATAATCTAACCATCTTTGAATCAGGTGCCATCCTGATTTATCTGGCCGAGAAAACAGGTAAGCTTATGCCTTCTGACACAAAAGGCCGCATGGAAGTGATTGAGTGGCTCATGTTCCAAATGGGCGGCGTAGGGCCTATGATGGGGCAGGCAAATGTTTTTTCCCGCTATATGGAGGAAAAAATCCCAACCGCCATATCGCGCTACCAAAACGAAGGCAGACGCTTGTTTGAAGTTTTAAATGGCCACCTTGCAAACCACGAATATCTGGCTGATGACTATTCGATAGCAGATATTGCTAACTGGTGCTGGGTTAAAACCCATAAATGGTCAGGCATCAGCATTGAAGGCCTTGACCACTTACAGCGATGGGTTAATGCAATCTACCAGCGCCCAGCCGCTGTTAAAGGAACAAAAATACCTTATGAAAGGCGCCTTGACGATACTGATGAAAAAAAACAAGCCGCCTTTATTAAAGGCGCACAGACAATGATTACCCGGTAATAGTTGTTATGTTTCTTCTTTATCAGAAATAAAGGCATTACTTGGTTTGCCAAAGAAATAACCTTGACCGTAATCAACACCAATTGCGGTCAAAAGTTCAGCATGCTGTTTGGTTTCAACCCATTCACCTACAGTAACAATACCTAAATCCTTACAAAGAGTTACCATAGACCTCAGAAAAGCTCTGTCTTCACGGCTTTCCAGGGCATTACGAACATAATCGCCGTCAATTTTAAGCGCATCCACTTTCAGCTTTTTCAAATACTGAAAGCCTGCTGCACCCGCACCAAAATCATCAAGATACACCCTGAAACCTTCTGCCCGAATTTCGTTAAGCGCATCTGAGAGCATATCCAGATCATGAATTTTAGACGATTCAGTTATTTCGATCGCAAGGTATTTTTTCAGATCTTTATTACCCTTTAGCGTAGATACAAGATCAAGAATAAACTCAGAATCCGATAAAGACCGACCAGAAACATTCACAGCAATACCTGGTGCCACCCCTTTGCGCATCAATTCTCGCAGTTTTTGAATTGTACGGTTCAACACAGCCTTATCAAAATCACTGATCAAACCAACATCTTCGGCAAAACGGATCATTTCCCACTGACTTTTAATAACATCCGGCAGTTCAAACCGCGCCAATGCTTCAAAATGATGGGTCGTTTTTTTCTTCAGATCAACAATTGGCTGATACACCAGTGAAAAGGCACCGTCTGCAAGCACTTTTCTAAAAGCCTTAACACGCTCAGTAGTTTCACCAATAAGCGTTGTGCAGTTTTCCTGAATCTGGCTAACGTCAAAGCCTTCTTTATCATCAGCAAACTGTTGCAAGCTGAAAACCATTGCACGAATGCTATCTCGTTCACTCAGGTTTGCATCAGCTGCATCAATAGTAGCAGCCTTAATAGCAATGCCTGTCGCGTTCTTGATCTCGTTTGCATAATCAATAAATTTGCCGTCTTTGGAGGTTTTCTCGTGCACAAATGCAAACTTGTCATCACCAAGCATGGCTGCATGGTTGCCACCGATAGAATATGACTTTAAATATTCTTCAAGATCACGTTGCTGGCTTAGATTCAGCGCTTCTCCACTGCCCGTTTCCAATACGGTAACCTGCATATTTTCTTCTGCTTCCGGGTTTGCCTCAAACAAACCTTCCAGACGCTCATAAAAATCCTGCTTTTTTTCCTGTTTATTGGCGGGCGTAGTAATATCGCTATCACTTTTCAGGCCTACCCGGTACGGCTTTGACATGACAATGTAATAATGATCCACCGTGGTGGGCAGTTTGGCCATAAAAATGGCGAATTGCTCTTTAACACTGCCAGGCAGGCCAACAGAAACAGTAAAAGGCCCCAAACGATTTGCACCAGTCAGGGTTTTAGCGGCGCTTTCAACAACACCGCGCCCACGTTCTGTTAACAAATCAAGAAAGTTAGTGCCCGCCGGTTTTAAAAACCCATCCCCAAATGTACTTTTCACGGCCCCGTCAGCATTTTGAATAACAAAATCAGGCCCCAGTTCCATCAGAACATCACCTACACAGTAAGCGTAACCCAGAAATCTATCAGGTACTTTTTTCATAAGCTGATTAAAACTAAAGCCCTACTATAAAATCATTTGAACCGACGATAGAACCACCCTCATTCACACATCTTTGCCTACGTATCGTTAGGAAAAAGTAAATTTTATCAAAGATTTCATTCCCCTGAAGGAGCGTAGGTAAAAAGATATACTTTGGAAAGCGAAAAACATTCATAAATATAAAACATATACAAAAGATTAACCATATAATTGCTGATTAATTGTTGATCTTTAGCTTCAAAAATGCTGTGGTTTTCAATAAAAAACTAGGCAAACCATTAGGAATGCTGACCATGAGCGAAGTGAGGAATATATGAGCGACAAAAGTAATTTGCTCAATCAGTTGAAGATTGACCGCAATCAGGCCCCAGGAAAAAAGGGGCTCTCCTTACCTTTGCTGATTACCTTTATAATAATCTCTGCTTTTGCCGGTGGCATAGCGGCGCTGTATTTTTTTGCGCCATCAGACGCAGAGATCGCAGACCGCGCTGAAGCAATCGTCCGCGAAAAGACGGCCCTTCAAACAATACTTGAAGCCAAGTCAGAGCACACTCAAAACACGCCTGCCAATACTGAAATTTTGAATGCTTCCGGCTATGTAACAGCGCGCCGGATGGCAACAGTTTCTGCCGAAGTTATGGGCCTGATTACGGATGTTTTTGTTGAAGAAGGCATGACTGTAACTGAAGGCCAAATACTTGCCCAGCTAGACAGCGCTATTGCAACATCAAACCTTAATTATGCAGAAGCGCAGGTAAAGGCCTCGGTTTCGCGCATTGGCAGCATAAAAGCCAACCTCGCCGAAGCAGAGCGTGTTCTGAAACGTGTATCCGCCCTAAAAACGGCTGACTTTTCAAGCGAAGCCTCAGTCACAAAGGCAAACGCTGACGTTGACATGCTAAAAGCTAATTTGAAAAGTGCAGAAGCCGACGTTGCTGTTGCACGCATCGAGGTGCAAAGGCAGCAAGAGCGACTTGATGATCATACAATCAAAGCCCCCTTTGCAGGCGTTGTAACTGTTAAAAATGCTCAGCCCGGTGAAATTGTCGCCCCAACATCAGCAGGTGGTGGCTTTACCCGTACAGGTATTTGCACCATTGTTGATATGGACTCGCTCGAAATAGAGGTTGATGTAAACGAAGCCTTCATTGGCCGTGTATTTGCAGGGCAGCGCGTGCAAGCAAGTTTGGATGCTTACCCAGAATGGAAAATACCTGCTAGCGTTATTGCCGTCATTCCAACAGCAGACCGGGCCAAAGCGACGGTAAAAGTGCGTATAGCAATTGAAGCAAAAGACACCCGCATTCTGCCTGACATGGGCATAAAAGTGGCATTTTACAAAGAATAACCTGAAAACCATCATTATCAGCAAGGCAAAACCATGACAGACGACATCCTCTATAACCTTAAGAATGTTGAAAAAAGTTTTGTAAAGGGTAAGGAAAAAATCACCGTATTTGATAATCTCGATATGGCGATAAAAGAAGGTGATTTTCTAGCTATCATGGGGCCTTCCGGCTCTGGCAAAACCACCCTCCTTAACATGCTTGGCGGTGTTGATCAGCCAACAGGCGGGGAAGTTTGGTTTGATGGCAGTCGTGTTGACACATTGAATGAAGGGCAGCTTGCTCGGTGGCGTGCCGGTAACATTGGCTTTATCTTCCAGTTCTATAATCTCATGCCTATGCTAAATGCTGCACGAAATGTAGAACTGCCGCTTTTATTAACCAATCTTGGTAAAAGCCAACGCCAGAAAAGTGTAGCGGCAGCCCTTGAGCTTGTTGGTCTATCTGACCGTGCAAATCACATGATTGATGAAATGTCTGGCGGACAGCAACAGCGAGTAGCGATCGCCCGCGCGATTGTCTCTGACCCTAAACTCCTGCTATGCGATGAGCCAACAGGTGACCTTGACCGCGCTACAGCCGATGAAATTCTCAGCATGTTACAGCTTTTAAACCGTGAATTTGGTAAAACGATTGTAATGGTAACGCATGACCCCGAAGCGGCTAAATACGCGAAACGTACCGTTCATCTTGATAAAGGCCAGTTTGTTGAGAAGGAAATGCTGGTATGAACGATTTTTACCTGATCTTTAAAAATTTGGTGAGAAAGCCGTTGCGGCTGTTCCTTACAACCTTTGCCATTTTCATTGCCTTTATGATCCATGCTGTTCTTGGGTCATTTATGGGGGCATTTGATGCTGGTGTTGAATTGGCGGCAGATGACCGACTGATAACAGTAAACAAAATTAATTTTACGCAGCCTCTACCCGTCTCCTATTATAATAAGATCCGTGCAGTGAAAGGCGTGGCTGAAGCTGCTCACCTAAACTGGTTCGGTGGCTATTACCAAGACCCACAAAATCAGGTTATGACATTTGCTGTCAGCGAAGATACCCTTCTGGATGTATATTCTGATCTTGTTATACCAGACGATCAGGCCAAAAATTGGAAAATGAACCGCAGAGGCTTGCTGGTTGGGGAAATGCAGGCAAAAGCACAAGGCTGGAAGGTCGGCGACACTATTCCTCTAAACTCAAACATTTTCTCAAAAGACGATGGCAGCAGTACATGGGATTTTGTCATTGAAGGTATTTATAAAGGCACCTCACCGCAAGTTGATACCAATTCGGTTTATATGCACTATGACTATTACAATGAAACAAAGTCATTCGACGCTGATTACCTTGGATTTATAGGTATTAAGACTATTGATCCGGCGGTAAACGAATATGTTATCAAGACAATCGATGATATGTTTGTAAACTCTCCTTACGAAACAGAAACAGTCCCTGAAAAAGTTTTTAATGCAGGCTTTGTCGAGCAGATCGGAGATATTAGCCTGATTTTATCGTCAGTTATATTTGCGGCCTTTTTTATCATTCTAGTTATCGTCGGCAACTCCATGGTGCTGGCTATTAGAGAGCGCACACGCGAAATTGGTGTTATGAAAACACTGGGGTTTGAATCACCACGTATTTTTAAAATGGTGCTAGCAGAATCCTTGATGCTGTCATTCCTTGGTGGGCTTTTAGGGCTTGGTGTTGCCTACATGCTGCTACATTTTGTTGTTAATCAGCTCCCTATGCCCCTGCCAGACCTGATTATCACGCCCCTACTTGCCGCAAAGGCACTGGGCATCATGGCATTTCTGGGTTTTGTTACCGGGATTATTCCAGCCTTTAATGCCCTGAGGCTCAATATTATTACCGCCATGAAAAGCTAGGGAGCGCACCATGACCAGACAAATTTCACAGATTTGGATCGTTGTTATGATGAATATTCTGAGCTTGCCTCGCAGGCTTTGGATGTCTCTGGCAGCTATCATTGCCATTGCTGTTGTTGTCGCCGTTTTATTATCTTTCCTGTCAATGACCAATGGTTTCAAAGACACACTTGAAGGAACAGGGTCTGAATCAGTTGCAATTATTACCCGTAGCGGATCAAAGTCAGAACTCAACAGCGTCCTTTCTGGCGAAACAGTGAATATTGTTTCAACAGCACCCGGCATAGCCAAAAACGCCGATGGCACACCTGAGTTTTCTCCTGAGTTATATGTGATTGTAGACGGTACCAAACGCTCTTCCGGCACTGATGCCAACCTGCCTATGCGTGGTATTTCACGAAAAGGTTTTGAACTGCGTGATCATGTGGAAATTATAGAAGGCCGAGTTTTTGAACCTGGTAAAAATGAAATTATTGTGGGGGAAAGTGTTCAGCGTGAATTTACAGGTTTTGAACTAAACAAAAAGATACGCTTTGGTAAAACAGAATGGGAAGTTGTTGGTATATTTTCAACTGGTGGTTCTGCCTTTGAAAGCGAACTTTGGGCAGACACTCTTGTCCTGCAAAGCCAGTTTCAACGCCAAAACAGTTTTCAGACAATTCGCCTAAGGCTTGCAGAGCTGGGAAACATTAGCGGCATTGAAGAAATGATCAAAAACGACCCGCGCCTTATTCTTGATGTGCAAACCGAGGCAGACTACTTCCGCGAACAAGGTGATGCCCTAAACTATATTGTCTATTTTGGCTGGGGCCTTAGCATTATCATGGCACTTGGTGCCCTAGCCGGTGCCTTGAACACTATGTATACATCGGTTGCCGCCCGAACACAGGAAATCGCAACCCTAAGGGCGCTCGGTTTTAGCAATATTTCCGCATTTTTTGGGACCCTCGCAGAATCGCTTATATTATCTATTATTGGTGGCTTCATTGGGGCTACAGTCTCTTTCCTGTTTATGGACGGCCTGTCCACATCCACAATGGGGGCAAGCTTCACACAGGTTGTATTCACCTTTGAGCTATCACCTGAGCTATTTGTAAACGGTGCTATTCTTGCTGTGCTCATTGGTCTCATTGGCGGCTTTTTCCCAGCGTGGCGCGCAGCAAGGCTACCTGTTGTTCTTGCCTTTAAAGGCGGGGCATGAGCCTACCCCTTGTCACTGGCGTTATTCTGGCGGGTGGCGCCTCTAGCAGAATGGGTGTTGATAAAGCCGAAGTGCAAATCCGGGGTGTGCGCATGCTCGACCATATGCGTGATATTCTAAAACACGCAGGTATAAACCACATCAATGTTCTGGGGCGACCATCAGAACCCGGTGGTATACCCGACACAGAACCCCATACTGGCCCTGCTATCGGGCTTTGGCACTATTTACGCATACAGCCAGAAAACAGCAGGCATCTGATTGTGCCTGTCGACATGCCTAACCTTGACACAGCCATTATCAACCAGCTTATAGAACAAAGGCAGTGGGCTTATTACAACCAAAATCCACTACCGCTTTTAGCGATTGCTTCAAGTGAAACCACAACTGACCGACCATTGACTATACGCGCTCTACTACAGGCACATAATGCGATTAGCTTACCATTACCAGAAAGTGCAAAAACAGTGTTTGCGAATATAAACACTGTTTCTGACCTAGCTAAATGGCAATAAGTCCCACTTAAAAAACGCTTTTGATGCCAACCCTAAAATTGGCAGGCTCTGCAATGGACTGCAGTCCATTTGAGCGCAAACCTGTTAGCACTTTTTTATCAAAGATATTCTGCCCCGCCACATACACACGCATGTCGGTGCTCAAAGCATATGAGATAAAAACATCTGCGGTTACATAACCCGGCAATACACGGCTATTCTGATCGTCATCATATTGCTTAGATGCAATATCCGCTGATACACGTACAAGCCATGCGTCTGCTGGTGTCCAGCGGATTGCCAAATACCCAGAGTGCTGTGCAGTTTGCGCAAGGCGATTACCAACAAGGCCCTGATCATCAGCATTTTTGCTAATACGGGCATTATTCCAAAAATAAGCAGTATCAAGGGTCACGGCTTCAGTTACAGGAATGGATATATCAACTTCAATACCATCCACAATAACCCGGTCAACATTTCGGCGCTGAGATAGGGAACCTCCTGCTGGCACAAAAATGCCCAGCGGTGCATAAAAGCCCCCAGTTGAAGCCAGAGTTATATTACCGACGCCGTCGTTCAGCCAGTTACGAAAATAGGTAACTTTAGCCTGCAACCCGTCTTTACTCTGGTATTGCATGCCCAATTCAGCGCCGTACAGTTTCTCAATATCAAGGGAGGCATTAGCTTCTGTGATATCACTGCCCACCCTAAAGGGCCGGTATAATTCGTTCAAGCTGGGCGCGCGAACGCCACTATAAACAGATCCAAAACTGCTGATACTATCTGTCATGTGCCAATTAAAGGCAGCCCTACCACCAGGCAAAACATCACTGTCCCCTACATATGTTTCATCAAGGATTAGATCATTAATGGTCAGGTCTGCTTCACGGCGATACCCACCACTGTTTTTCCAGTAATCAAGACGAAGCCCAACAGAAACATCAAGCTTAGGTGTTACAGTAATCGCTGCTTCTGTAAAGATGCCACCGAGCGTTTGAACGCCGCCCGCGCTGCGGTCGCGAATAAACTCGCCACCTGAATAAAAATACTGTTCATTCGTCGCCCCTTTTGTACGGCGAATATCACCCCCCATTTCAAAAAGAAAACTTTCTGTCAGCTGTTTTCTCAGCGCCAGGTTTGCTCCTTTGGCGGTTGCGGGCACATCATACTGGTCAAGAGCAGGTGTTTCAGTTTGCCTATCATCTGAGACTCCTGAAAACCGGCTGTAAAATGACTGGTCCCGTACATATATATTTGCCTCAGCAGCCCATTCCCCAGCTTCTGCTATACGCTCGAGCCCTACAGCACCTTCCCATACACGTGTGCCATTACCTGTGTAAGCTGTGCCATTGAGGTTATCTTCGTCTGAAAACCCGCCTGTAAAGCTAACTCTATAACGGTCACCAAGTGCAGTCGTGGCCTTTAAGCGCATCCAGCCGCCTTCACCACTCGCACGTGTGTCAGCTGCGCCGCGCTGGGCTTTATCAACAATATAGGCCCCGTCAGAATTATAATAATTTGCAGACAGGCTAATACCATTGCCGTTTTGCCCAACAAAGGTACTGCCCGTCACATCAACCGTATTAAAAGACCCATATGAACCCTCAAACCTTGTTTCTGGTTCTTCGGGGGTCCGCGTATTCATAAGAATAACGCCCGCCAGTGCCCCATTACCCCAAGGGCCTGTACCACCACCTTTAACAATATCAATGGTTTCAATATCTATCAGTGGTAACCGCGCCCAGTTTACCCAGCCTCCAAAGGGGTCACCTTGCGGTACACCATCAAGCAGAACAAGGGTTCTACCCGCCCCATTTGGGCCAATGGATCGCAGTGTTACGCCCTGCGATGTAGGGTGCGATATCTGACTCCCTGACCGCCGAAACAGACTAAAAGCCGGTAGCGTTGCTAGTTTTTCATCCAAGCGAAGCTCTGGACTCTCGTTCAGGTCTTCATCTGTGAGGGTTTGAATGCCGTATGCGGCAGACACACCGCCAAGTGATACGGGCGTAGCTGTTACATGAATTTCATCAGCAGGCAGCGTCGTCGCAAACACCGCGCCCCCAAAGGGTAAGGTCAGTAAAAAAGGGGTAAGTTTTTTATATAACAATTTTTTTCTCACAGGATATAATTTTCAAACTGAAAGGCATTTTTGAAATTAACATGTCTAAAATACACAGATACGCACTGTGTGCGCTGTCACTAGCATAAACAAAGAAATTAAAAAACCCTGCCGCACGCATGCAGCAGGGTTAGAGATACTTACTCAGAAATAGTTACCAAGTTTTGGTAAATGTCAGAGCAACTGTACGACCAATGATGGTGTGGTTCGCAGCATCATATGCTGTTGGTAAGGCATCATCTGCCCCTGTACCACCATCAAGGAAGGGCGCTTCACTGTTAAATAGGTTGGTAACCTGGAAATTAAGGCGTGTGCCATCGGCCATACCGCCAAAGTCAGACAGATCCCATGACATATCAAGATCAACAGTTACCCAGCTATCAATTTTAAGAGGTGTAGATGTTATGACAGGCGCACCAGTTGCGTCAGGAACATAACAAAGATCACATTCATAGCTGTCTGTATAGTTAACAGTTACACGGCCATCAAACGGGCCTTTTGCAAGAGACACACCCTGTTTACTACGAAGCTTAACAGGTGAGCCATTTGCAGGGTCATATTTGCCAAGCCGGTCTTCAAAAGCGAGGCCAGGTGCAGCTTGAAGTGCATACTTGGTTAAGTATGTACCATAGGCAAACAAACCAACATCGATATCATCTACCATAAAGTCGTAAGTGATAGCAAAATCAAAGCCCTGCTCTTTAAGAGAAGCAATATTAATCTGGGTTGCATTCACAATCATAGCAACATCAGCTGCGGTATTTGCAACTGGTGGACCAAAAGTTCCAAGAAACTTCGGGTTGTCAATAATTGCCTGAGCAGTAGCAACACTTGGATTTACATTCAATGCAGAAGCAAATGGTCCGCCTCCGCCTGTTGCAAAGTACTCAGCCAGAATATCATTAAGCTGGCTAGACTGTATCCGCTGAATACGGTCGTCAACTTTGATATTAAAGTAGCTTGCACTGAACTTCAGACCCGGAACAGCTACTGGCTCAAAATCAAACCCAACAGTCCATGTTTCAGCGCTTTCAGGCTGAAGAACACCCGGCCCAGCACCACCAGAGTTAATGATCACAGAGAAAGAACATTGCTCACCCGCAGTACCCGGCGTTCCAACAACACCGTTAAATGTCAAGAGATCGCTGTCACAGGGGCCAAAGCGCGATGCTGGCAGCAGGAAGGCTGCGTTACCACCTGGAAGTGGCTGAGGTGAATCGTTCTCAAACCGCATTGGCGGAGCATGGAAAGATGTACCCCATGAACCAGTCAACTTCAAACCTTCAACAGGGCGGAAATCCACACCTACTTTAGGATCGAAAGTATTATAGTCACCTGTTCCAGAAAACTCCTCATAGCGACCAGCAATGGATACATCAAGCATCTCCGTTACAGGAATAAATGCTTCTGCAAATGCTGAATAAGCCTTCCGCTGTGTCTCATCATAAGGGCCTTCACTACCAGCAACAGAAAGCGTATCAAAAACTAGATACCCGCCCATTGTTTCAACACGGTAATCAACACCAACAGCAAGCTTTACATCACCAGCAGGCAAGGAGAATAATGAACCATCAGCTTTAAGAGATACCTGACTTACTTTTGAATCAAACTCCAGATCCTCAGTGCCGTAATATTCTTCAAGCTGCGCGTCTGTTAAAGCATCTGTTGAGAAAGGATTATAAGGTGTAATGTCGTAGCCATCACAAACAGTCGACGTACTTCCAAGAGCACAAGCCATCCAGTCAGCTGAACCACTGGCATTTTTCATCTGCTCAGTATGACGGAACTGGTCTTCTTTTGCATATGAATAAATTGCTTCAGCTTGCCAATCAGAGAAAAGATCAACTTTCAAACCAATTTGACCACTAAGGTGCTTTGAAGATGAATCACGTGTTTCAGGACGATCTGTAATAACCTTACCAAAAGCAATATTACCGTTCGCGGCTGCCAAGCTTGGATCTATATCGTTGATATAGAAAGGGCTAGATGATGTTAACTGGTGTGTAACAAGAGTTGAATATCCAAGTTCGTATTTAGATTCACGCTCGGAATACCGCAGGTCACCAAACAGAGTAACGCCTTCTGCCAAATCTTGATCAAAAGAAGCAAAAATGCTTTTGCGTTCAACATCCGGCAAAAGATCACGTCGGTCATACACATTATATGTATTACCAATACCACCTGTTGCAGGTATTAAGTCAGCATTTGTAAGACTTGCATTTGTACCCTGAGGAACCGTTGCACCAACAGGTGATGCAATACTACCCACACCGCCTTGGAAAATATTAGCAGCTTCGCCAATATGAAGTGTATAATCTGGCCAGTTAACACCACCAACCGCACTAAAGTCACTTCCACTTGCATAACGATCACGGTCAGTAGCCGCCACATTACCGCGCGTGTAATATTCTGCGCCAATAACAGCATGCCCGGTATCCCAGTTCAAGCCGTGAATGTGGCTGAGCATCAACTCGGTGCCGCCACCTTCTGTTGCCGTGCCAATACGCGCCGTAGAAACAGGTGCATCAAGTTGGCGTTTAAGGATAAAGTTTACAACACCACCAACTGCATCAGAACCATAAATTGCTGAAGCACCGTCCTGTAGAACTTCTACACGCTCAATCGCTGCAGACGGTATGCTACTGACATCAACAAAATCGCCAAACTGACCAGACGCGGCCAGCCTACGCCCATTTACAAGTACAAGTGTAGACAAAGCGCCAAGCCCGCGAAGGTTAACCCCCTGACCACCAGAGAGGTTAGCCCCCTCTGCACCAGTGTCCTGCCCGCTCATGCCTTCATCAGACATACCAACACCGCCGGCAAGGTTTGATGGCAATTCACGAAGATAATCCGCCACAGTAGCGCGGCCACTTTTCTCTAGCTCTTCTTTGCCAATTGTCAGAACCGCGCCGCCAACAACAGAAGCGCCGCGAATATTAGAACCGGTAACAACAATTTCTTCAAACTGAAACGATTCATCTGAATCGCTTTCTTGTGCATAAACAGCAGATACTGTGGACATCATTGCCCCCAGTGCAACGCCACTCAGTGCTTTATTAATAAGCTTTTTCTGACTGAACCCTAGAATAGATTGTGTTCTATTCATCCATTCCTCCCATACTTTCATTTGGTTACAGAGCCAGTTAAGGTTTTAAAATGCTTTAAAAACAACAAACATTTGATTGCTTAGTATTTTTACAAGCCTTCCAAATACAAAACACTTAACTAACCCGCGACTAATTTCAGAACCTGTCAGTTTTAAATTTCGATATTTCTATAGAATGTTGTTTCATGTTCTACTAATTACCTTGAAACAATCTTCAAAGAAAAATTAGTATCGCTTTAAACCACATACCATTTTAGTTACTGACTGTTACGCCGTATGCCCCACAGCTAACAAGTTCCCAATGTGGATACATCTCCACAATCAAACTCTATAATAAGCATTTAGCTTAGGTCAATATAGATTTTCGAAATTTTTATAGAATAATGCTAAATAATATCAATTGTTGCCCTAAAAACATATTATTTTCGATTTTATTAGATTGTCTTCATGAATATATGTGGCCGATTTGGAGCATACCTCATATCAAAAGGCACTGACTATATAATCACAAGGGCTGGAAATAGGCACAGCAACAAAAGCACTAAAACAGTGACAGCAACAAACGGCAAAATTGCCTTTGCAATTGCACCCGCCTTTTCACCCGAAACCGAGGCTGCAACAAATAACCCCGCGCCTATAGGTGGTGTCACAAGCCCTAATGCAAGGTTCAAGCATACAATAACACCAAAATGAAACGGGCTTAAACCAAACACATTCACGGCGACAGGCAGTAACAGCGGTACTACAATAATCAATGCAGCAATGGCGTCAATAAACATACCTACCATCAGCAACAAGAGGTTTAATAGCAGCAGAAACTGTAATTCTGACGATGCTACAGATGTAATCCAGTTTACAATTTGCCCCGGGATCTGCTCAAAAGTAATAACAAATCCAAATATTTGCGCAGCCCCAATAAGCACAAGTATCATACCAGACGTCATTGCTGATCGCACGAATACAGGTCCTATATCCTTTACAGTCAGCTCTTTGTATATAAAACAGCCCACAAAAATAGCTGTAAGACCAGCAAGGGCAGCAGCTTCAGTCGGCGTTGCAATCCCCCCAAGAATACTAGCAACAATCACAACCGGCACCAAAACTGCTGGCACACCGTCACGCAGACAAGTTAGCCAGTGAACCCTTACCGCTTGCTCTGTATCAGGGTATTCATAAAAAAATCCAAGAATAAATATAACAGCAATAAAGCCAGCAACCAGCATAAGCCCAGGTACAATCCCGGCAATAAACATATCTCCAATAGAGATTTGTGCCAGAACACCGTAAACAACGAATAGCATTGAAGGCGGTAAAATGGGGGCCAAAAGGCCGCCACTCGTGGTAAGCGCTACAGAATATAATCTTGTATACCCCTGCTTTTCCATTTCAGGTGTCATAACCTTGTTCATGACAGAAATTTGTGCGACCGCACTTCCCAGAATGGAAGCCATCAAGGCATTTGCAAGCAGGTTCACATAGGCAAGACCACCACGCAGATTCCCAACGAATAAACCAGCAAGTGCAACCAGTCGCCGCGCCATACCGCCAACCCCCATCAGTTCACCAACAACAATAAAGAGAGGTAAAGCAAGCAGTCCGTATTGCTCCATACCTCCAAAAAACTGCTGATGAAACGACAGAAAAAGAACATGATCGCCGCTAATGAGCACTAAAAAAACAGCCGAGAGAACCAACACAAAAGCAATTGGCACACCGAGTAATAACAGTGTCAGGAAAAAACCAATGGGCAACATTATTCACCCTCCTTTTGAAAAGCACTGACTTTGCTTTTTTCTGGCAGATTCACTATCCTAACTGAAAGCAAATGCGCCAAGCTGTGGAGGCAAATCGTGAAACTAAAAATCGGCATAATAAGCCAGAACAAAAATTTAGGCAGCCCAATCGCAGATGTTGGCTCGCTATAGATAAAGTTTAAGGTATTTTCTGAGAATTCAGTAACATCTCCACCCGCAATAATGAGATCATACGGCGCAAACCACACCCACGCCAAAACCAGAAGAATGCCACCAAACACCAGCATCACAAGATCAACAAAATAACTTAGAAACTTTTGTGCCTGCGCTGAGAGCCTGTCCGCGACAAGAGTTACAACGATATGATCCCGCCCCTGAATGCCAGCCGACGCAGCTAAAAAAGCCATCCATATCATGGCATAAATTGCCAATTCATCAATCCAGAAAACTGGTAACCGCAACAGTCGACAAATAATATTTGCTGTAATCAGCAGAAAAACAACAACGCCAATCAAACCCGCCAACCGCTTTTCCACAACGGCAACGCAAGCACTAATAAGCTGAAGCCTTGGCACATTACCGGCCACCTTTTGTCCCTCACCGAACACTGTCAGCTTCCTCTTTCAGTTTTTGTACATAGGGCGATCGTTTTGACCAGCGATCATACCAATTATCAGGAGCATCACCAAAAAAGTCTTTATCAACCTTTACGATATTAACGCCTTCCTCGATCAGCTTTTCTTTAAAGCCCTGATCTGCTGTCACATAACTGGTTAGCAATACAGCTAAATGCTTTTGAAAGACGTTATTCAAATATTTCTTATCATCCTCACTCATGCGAGCCCATGACTTCGCCGAAGCAAGCGCCACCATCGGAAACATCATATGATCTGTATATAAAACGCTTTTTGCATGCTGATAAAACTTCAGCCGCAACGTGTTTTCAAAATCTATATGCATGGCATCCACCTGCCCATTTGCAAAAGCATCATAGAGAACTGATAGCGGGATCGCGGTTGGCGCTGTCCCTGCAAGATACCAAAAGTCTGTCAAAGGTGCATCCGGCACCACCCTAACTTTCAAGCCCTTTAGGTCGCCATAGCCACTTACCTGTCCTCGCGCCACAATCTGGCGCATACCCGCCATACCGTATCCCAATCCCACAAGGCCGATTTTACGTGTTGACGCTAAAATTTCCACGGCCACAGTGCCGCTTAATATGCGTGCAGCATGGGCCGCATCCTTTGCAAGATAGGGAGTGTAGAAAGCTGCAAACTGTGGTAGCCGGTTAGCAAGCTCTGATGTTGTAAAGAAGCCAATATCCATAGCACCAGTTTGTAATAACTGAAGCATTTGTGCCTCATTACCAAGCTGGCCAGAAGGAAACACAGAAAGCTTTTTGGAAAAACCATCCTTTTCGAGTTCAGCGGCTATAGCTGTCGCTGTTTTTGTCCATTGATGTGGTGGTGGTGTAATAAGACCAAGTCTCATAACATCGCCATTGCCGCTCGCAGCAGAAAAAGAAGTCATCGCCGCGCTAAAACAAAAAATACAGCCAACAAACCATTTTGGCACGGTTAGTATTCCCTTCCCATTAATCCCCAAAGATCAACTTATAAGCCCACCTCACATTCGTCAATTAATTTCGAAATAAAATATTTAAACAAAAAAAATACATTTAAAATTGCA
This sequence comes from Kordiimonas pumila, assembly GCF_015240255.1. Classification (NCBI taxonomy): domain Bacteria; kingdom Pseudomonadati; phylum Pseudomonadota; class Alphaproteobacteria; order Kordiimonadales; family Kordiimonadaceae; genus Kordiimonas; species Kordiimonas pumila. The sequence continues at coordinate 1,821,033 of NZ_CP061205.1, read as the reverse complement.
TTTTTTTGCAGGTTTTTTTATCGAAGTTTCGTATTTACCTTGAATAATTTCGAAATTGTATAATAGTAAGGCTCGCAAAAACGACCCTAATGTACAGCTAAAATTTGCGGTACATCCCTAAAAATAACACAAAATAAAAATCGGAGCTTCCGAAGAATAATCAGGAGTAGAACATGAAAAAACTTACGTATTCAATACCCTTTATAGCAATGGTGATCGCTTCCAGCGGCGTAGCCAAGGCACATTCAAATTATGAGCAACAATTCTGTGCAACAGCCGATGAAAAAGCTCTTGTCACTGATTTTGTCACCAACAAGCGCCCAGGAAAGCCCTTACCAGTTGCCGCACGTACTCTCGACATACTTGAGGGTAAAGTCGCAACAAGCCTTCCTAGTGATTTAACTGTAGGCACACTTGGCAGCCCAGAAGTTTTCAAAAAAGTGTGGGCAAGCGTTGAAGCATGGGGTGCCGAAACATCTGTTGGGCTGGTTTTTACTGAAAACAAAGTTCACACCTTTGTTGTCCCAAGCTTGGTACCCATGACACAGCCTGGCGATGGGCCACTCGCAGATTTATATGCGGACAATGGCAATGGCATTCATTCTCATGTTGACCCAACGGATGTAAAAGCAATTTATGCCGCCAAACTGCCTGCTGGTGACGGCTTTACGCGTACTCTTTCATTCTATGACAGCAAAGGTGGTCTTATTTGGGCGCTCATTGCAGGTGAAGCAAATGGCAAAGGCGAGAAAGCAGCCATTGACGGCTTCGAAGAAACATGGAAACTGATTGCTAGCATGCCACAAGCCTGCATGACACACTAAACCTATTCCAGCAGTTTCCAGGCCAGCTTAGGCCTGGAAACTAAAAAACATCAGGGCTTTGTCCCTGTTCAAAGCATCTATACAAACAAGCAACAAGGTAGTTCATATGGCAATCACCAGCTATTGGAAGCGCTTTTCTCTCTATTTAGTTACACTATGCGCATGCCTAGCCCTGACCGATGTAAGCACAAATGCAGCCCCGCTTACCCTTGAAAACACCTCGCAGTTTGATATTACCGGCACAGAAAATGGCCGTATTTACCGCATATCTGTATATTCTCCTAAAGAGCAAGCTCCTGAGGAAGGCTTTCCTGTTATCTATGTAACGGATTCATCTCAGATGTTCCCTTTAATTATCGGCCCCGCTGCACGCTATGCCGCAGGCGTAAAAGAAACACCTGCTGTCATCGTTGGTATAGGATACCCTGAGACGATGGAGGCCAACAAAGAACGCGCTGTAGACCTAACCATCCCTCTTCCTGATGAAAACAAACAGCCCGAAGGTACTGGTGGTGCATCAAGTTTTCTAAACTTCATCACCCATGACCTAAAGCCAGTCATTGAAAAAGACCATAAAATTAATAAACAAGATCAGTCGCTTTATGGCCATTCATATGGAGGGCTGTTTGCACTTTACACCCTCTTTACCGCCACATCGGAATTTCAAAACTATCTCATTTCCAGCCCGTCTATATGGTTTGGTAACAAGCATATTCTTACCCTCAAGGATCAAATACGCGTGCAGCAAAATCAACGCCTTCGAGTTTTATTAACTGTTGGCTCGCATGAGGATACCCCTGATCGCAAAATTTTGGCCACACGGGACAACCCCGAAGAATTAAAAGCACGAATGGCAGAATTCGCCATGGTTCAAAACACTATCAACCTAGCGGCAGAACTTGATTCACAGCTTGATACTTTTGAATTCCATAAACTGGATGGCCTTAGCCATATGCTAGCCGGGCGGGTCGCCGTAATTAGAGCAATTCCATTTGTTTTTGACCATTTCGACTAATAATAGCAACCCGGGTATCCATAAGAAGCTACTTTATACCGTTCATTTCTTTAAGAACCCACACCTTCAGACATGTCGTAAAAAGCACGTTTCACAGCATCGGCGGTGTTGGTTAAATGCCGCTCAATCAGCCTGCTTGCTTTCAAGGTCTGTTTTTCCATCGCGGCTTCATAAATAGCATGGTGCTCTTCATGCACATCTCGGTCAGGCGTGTTCTGGTGAATTGATATTCTTCTATAGCGCTCTGACTGTTGATAAAGGTTAGCCAGCATCCGCATGAGCCAGGGTGATCCACATTCAGAAATTAAAACCTGATGAAAGATACGGTTCATATCTTCCCATTCCTTCAGGACAGTTTCATCGCCGCTCGCGAGGCGCTCTTCTGCTGCAGTAAGCCTTTCAAAAGCTTCCGTTAATTTTGCCTTCCACGCGTCCCCACCACGTTGCAAAGAAAGTTGCAAAGCCTCTGTTTCAATCAAGTTACGCACACGGACTAGATCATCAAGCTCTTCGACAGATAGCCCAGAAACCCAAAAACCTCTTTGCCCTTCTGTTTTCACAAGGTTATCACCAATAAGTCTGGCGAGCGCTTCGCGAAGCGGGCTCATTCCAATATCATAGCGCTTGCAAAGCATCTCAAGGCGTAGCTTTTCACCGGGAGGCAAAGCACCAGCAATAATATCTGCCCGAATAGTTTTGTAAGCATAATCAGCGAGTGTTTTAACCATTACTTTTTCAGATTCTGATGTCTGCATATATTCTATTTCACTCATAGAACTAAGATAAAACAGTAAAAGCCGCATATCGACTTAGCCATACTGCCCCCTTACTTCTTGAGCTCCTTTATTTCACAAATTAATTTCGAAATTATAGAATGAATACCATGGCATTAGCTATTAAAATAGTTATAACTCATCATTATGATGATTATTTTCGAAAATAATAATTACTAGCGATAAATATATACAGGTAAGCAACTTCAAAATATTCAAAAGATAACCCACCATTCTCATACTTGATCCAGCCCCTTATTCAAGATAGGGTCAAACCGAAAATCTAGGACTAATGAATGAAACTAAAGAAAAAGCCCTCGCAGGCGCGCGCGCAAGAAACCCTTGATAAAATCATCAGTGCCGCAAACGCCGTCATGCTTCGGGATGGAATCCAGAAACTAACCATCCGAAAAGTAGCTATTGAAGCAGGTTTAGGGGTTGGCTCTATTTATGATTATTTCCCAAATAAGCAAGCCTTGCTTGAAGGCATTTGTGAGCAAAGGCTATCAGCCAGAATAGAGCTTTTCGATAAAACTATGTTGCAACAAGGGAACCAATCATCCCTGAGTGATAACATGACCGCTTACGACCAGGCAACACGCCAACAGGGGCTAACATCAAAGATTGGCCCAGAACTGCGGAATGCGAGTGAAAGCAACCCGGGCCTTAAAGCCATTGTTTCCAAGTATGAGCGCCTCTTCATAAGTAGAATGGCTGACTTAGTTGCGCGCCAAGCTCCTAATATGCCCGAGGAAAAGCGCTTTTTGCTGGCAACCTTCATATTAAACATAGATTTCACACTTTTACGTCTTTTGCACACAGCAACCGATGATGAAGGCCAGTATTACAAAACACTTCAACGCAAAGTACATGCATTCCTCATAAATATAGCCAGCCAAGAGGACGCTTGATACACCAAATAGCCAGACCTAGCTTAGCTGAACTGATCATACAGTTCGTATAACGGCCAGATTACTGATACAAAATGGCCACATCACCCTACAGCGCAATCACAAACCACAAGAAGAATGCACATCTGCGGTTAAAAGCTGCATTGAAAAATATTTTTACCAAAAATCAAATTTTTGATATAAATATTCTAAATATAAATTTAAAACTGATATTTATAAGAAATAAATTCTATTAAATCATTAAGCTCCCCTAACGTGTCAGGTTAAAAAAAAACAGCAATTTCAGCCAAAACATGCAATTTTCCGGATGCATTTTCACGTTTATTCCTCTATGTACTCAGTGTGCAATGCGACAGTAATTGATAACCACTCTCAATTAGACGTTTATCAATTACTAAAAAGCCGGTGTTACCCTCCCCATAATTTGGTTGGCAGCAGCGCAAATATGTTTGACGGAGTTAGAGCATGAATATGAATGTAGATGTAAGTGCGAAGCAGGCTTCCCCCACAGGCCCAACGCTTGAAACCGTTTTATCGGTCGAGCACTGGACAGACAGGCTGTTTTCATTTCGAATTACACGCCCAAGCGGATTCCGTTTCCGTTCTGGTGAGTTTGTAATGATCGGGCTTGAGGCAGACAGTGGCAAACCGCTTATGCGCGCTTATTCTATAGCCAGCCCAAACTGGGATGAAGAGCTTGAATTCTTTTCTATCAAGGTTCCAGACGGCCCGCTAACCTCGCGCCTTCAAAAAATTCAGCCCGGAGACAAGATTTTACTTAACAGAAAATCAGTTGGCACACTCGTACACGACGCGCTGACACCCGGGAAAAGTCTTTTCCTTTTCTCTACAGGCACTGGCTTTGCTCCGTTCGCCAGTGTTATCCGGGATCCGGAAACCTATGACAAATTCGAACGCATCATCGTAACACACACGTGCCGCGATACGGCAGAGTTAGATTATAGCCGCAAGATTGTAAATGAAGTGCTGGAGCATGAATTTTTAGGTGAGATAGCAAAGAACCGGCTTTCTTACTATGAAAGCACAACCCGTGAGGACTATTACCGCCAAGGCCGCATTACAACACTGATTGAAAATGGTGATTTTGCAAAAACAATTGGTCTCGATGTTTTCAACCCGGAAACAGATCGCGGCATGATTTGTGGCTCAAACCAAATGATTAGCGATGTGCGGGATATTCTATTGCAAAACGGCCTTACGGAAGGCTCAAATGCCCGCCCTGCCGAGTTTGTGGTTGAAAAAGCTTTCGTAGGCTAAGCAAACCAGCAAAGACTTCATAAAAAGGCCAGCAAACTTGCTGGCCTTTTACGTTTCCAAATTGGCTTAGTTAGCGCTTACCCACCTGCTGCCAGTGACCCGGGTTTAGAACAAGCTCACCCTTTTGTGCAAAAGAAAGTGTCAGCGGGTATCTTCCTGGTACCATAAAGCTGTTTTCTGAAACCGGCACCAACGGAACAGCTTCCTCAACCCCTATTGCATAAGCAGGCCGCGTGCCTGATGCCTGCGCATACAGCGCGCCATCTTTTTCCGTTACATTAACACTTACAAACTGGCTGAATGTGTAGTTGCCCACATAGGACTTCAGCTTGGATGCCTTAATTTTCAGGTTCTCAGCAGGCGTATCAGCCTTCGGTTGCTCTGGCACAGAAGCCAAGACCGCATCCCACATAACCTCAGAAGCAATTGTACCTACATCAATCGCTGGCAATTCAGGGGTTTCAAGTTCAGCGGTTGACACAGCATACAGTACATCGCCGTCATAAATACTGGCAAATGGCTGTAATGCCCGCCCCATGGATGTATGCACCTGCATAGCAAGGCGCTCTAATTCAGCAACTTCCATTTTCTGGTTTACAACAACAAGACTAACCGTTGTGTTTTCACGCTTTTTACCTTCAGAGGCACCAACACCAGACCAGTCAGACCGTTTACTATCAGGGAAAGCCTGCAATACTTCGCTCGTCTTTAAATTCGTTGGCCAGCTTTCACCCTTGTAACACGCGACCAAACTACCATCGCGGTCTGTTACCATACCGAGGGCATTTACAACCGTGAACGCCATAATTTTCAAATCACCAATTTGCCGAAAAGCAGCACCCTGGCCAGACTTGGCATTACAGCCAACATAGCCACCGGTTACTGCAAAGCGCCCAGCGCCTTCTGCCCCAAGAGGGAACTTGCCGTGTTCTGCCGCACGAAACGCAGCCTGCGCAAGCTTTTTGTCAGGGTATATTTCGTTCAGACGTCTGCCGCCAAAATCAAAAATAATCGAACCAACAGACATGGCAATATTAGGCGGGTTTGTAAAAGCGCCGCCATCGCGGATATCATCGTCCTTAAGCGCCGAGGCTACTGCTGTTACGGCCTCTAATCCGTACCATGATCCACCTGAAAGCACCACCGTATCAAGCTCAGGCATATCATAACCGAGCTGCATATAGGGCGCATTCACAGTGCCCGGTCCGCCGCCCCTCACATCAATCGCAGAATATACTTTTTTGTCAAAGTGAAAGACCGTAACCCCGGTTGGTCCTTCACTATATTCTGCCGTGCCTATTTTTAAAATAGGCCAATCATACGACAGGAACTTTTCACCTTTATTAACTACAGGTTTTAAAGCTGCCTGATCAGACGCAGCACCAGACAAGGTCAATGTTGCAGCAATTGCAAAGCTACTGAGGCTTAAAGCCAGTTTTTTATTCAACATAGTTACAGGTTCCCCCCGATTTGATGGGTATAAAATCCCTTGAAGCTTAACCGATAATACAAAGCCCTGCAAAGATGACTAAAAAGTCTCGACCGGTGCGCCTTGCGCACCTAGACGAGTCACAAAAAAAGCCCGGAGAAACCGGGCTTTTGATCAATTACGGAGCCTAAATTAAGCAACCGCGCCCAGCTCTCTCATGCAGGCTTCCAGAATATCCATACCTTCATTCAGGTTGGCATCTGGTATGGTAAGCGGTGTAAGCATGCGAATAACATTCCCGCGTGTGCCACAGGAAAGCAAAATAAGGCCTCTTTCTTGGGCTTTTTGTACCAATGCCTTGGTAAGGTCCGCATTTGGCTTTTTGATATCACCGTCATGCACCAGCTCGAGTGCAATCATCGCTCCCAGATTACGAATATCCCCAAACACACCACCAGGGTTCGCAGCCTGAAGCGTACGCAGCCGCTTGGTCACAACCTCGCCAATATGAAGGGCGCGCTCACAAAGTTTCTCTTCCTCAATCACCTCAAGAACAGCAAGCGCTGCAGCACAGCCAACAGGGTTACCGCCGTATGTACCGCCAAGACCGCCAACAGCAGGTGCATCCATGATCTCTTTTTTACCAGTAACAGCCGAGAGAGGGAAACCACCGGCAATGCCTTTTGCCATTGTTATAAGGTCTGGTTCTACACCAGAGTATTCTGTCGCAAACATTTTCCCTGTGCGGGCATAGCCAGTTTGAATTTCATCTGCAATCAAGAGAATGCCGTGCTCATCACAGAATGTACGTAGTGCCTGAAGCAAGGCAGGAGGTGCAATATTAAAACCGCCCTCACCCTGCACTGGCTCAATAATGATAGCCGCAACACGGCTTGGCTCAATATCATCCTTAAAGAGGGTATTCAAATCATCAATGCTGTCTGCGGCTGTCGTGCCTGTATAGGCTGTCGGGAAATGCGCGTGGAAAATTTCCCCAGGGAAAGGCCCAAAACCAGCTTTATACGGCACAACTTTACCCGTTAAAGCCATACCCATCATCGTACGGCCATGGAAGCCGCCAGAGAATGCTACAACGCCAGAGCGGCCAGTATAAGCCCGCGCGATTTTAATAGCATTTTCAACAGCTTCCGCACCGGTGGACACCAGCATGGTTTTTTTAGGCGTATCGCCCGGCACAAGCTCGTTCAAGCGCTCAGCCAACTCAACATAGCTACCATAAGGTGCTACATGAAAGCATGTATGGGTAAATTTCTTTAACTGACCTTCAACAGCAGCAATGATTTTGGGGTGACAGTGGCCGGTATTGACCACCGCAATGCCCGCAGCAAAGTCGATATAGCGACGGCCTTCAACATCCCATATTTCCGCATTTTCGGCGCGGTCGGCATATACTTGCGTAATATTAGCTACGCCGTTTGCAACAGCACCTTGACGTCTTGCATGCAGTGCTGCATTCGTATTTTTCTGCAACATTTTAATTCCTCTGTATAACTCTATTGTCGACGCGCTTTATTCTATCGCCGATATGGGTTTGCCCAACCGGCACATAATAGTACCATTTCCCCTAACGGGAAGTTGACAATAATGCAGCGCGCGGCGCGTGATAAGCACCACCGGCTTATAGCAGAAGCATGATAGCTTTTATACTGATAAACCGCTAAAATCTAAAAAATGTGATCATATTTAGAAAACGGCGTACAAGGTTCATATTATAATGATTACTGTACAAATAAAATCTATAGCACAATATTTTTAGCAAAAAAATACCAGTCAGGAGATTAATGTGATCAAATATATTCTCATCGCCCTAACCACACTAACCATAGGCTCCATAAGCGCCAACGCTGATGAACCATACCGTATATTGATAACCAATGATGATGGCATCACTGACGCAGGCTTAATTGCACTGGTTGATGCCCTCTCTGACAATGCTGAAATTATAGTAGCCGCACCTGCCGTAAAGTGGGGCGGCAAAGGGCACGGCACCAACCTATGGGAAGGCCCTATGAAAATTGAACCCCAGCAGATATCAGGCGCCAGCCACAGTTACGCAGTGTACGGCATGCCCGCTGATGCCGCCCGGTTTGGCATTTTAATGGCAAACAAACTTGGGAAAAAAATTGATTTAGTTATTTCCGGCATCAACAGCGGCGACAATGTAGGTTCTGCCAGCCAGCTATCCGGCACGATTGGCGCTGCCATGGAGGCCCTTTATTATAAAATCCCCTCTATTGCCGTTTCTCTGGACGGCGATACCGCCCACAAAGGGTCATACGGCGATGCTGCGCATTTTATTGATACACTAGTCCCTGAAATTCGCAAAAATGGAATCCCTGAAGGTACAATGCTTAATATAAATATTCCTGCAACGATAAAAGGGGTGAAAGCAACACCGCAGGGCGACTATGTGGTCGAGGTTTCAAGCTTTGAAATAACAGAAGACGGCATGTTTACGCCTCAAATTACATATCCTGATTCTAAAATTCCCGGCAGCGATTCTTATGAGTTCACCCAAGGCTATATTACCATAGCCCCCTTAAAGCTCGACAATACAGATGCAGAGATGCTGAAAACTCTCGGCAGTTGGAACCTAAAAACAGGGAAATAAGCCTCGCAACTTACACTGAGCACTATAATGGCCGCTTTTACTACCCACTCCGTGAAAGCGGCCCCCCATCACAAACTTCATCACCGCAAGAAGATATAAAAACCGGAATAACTTTCCATACCCAACGTCATCTTATTGATTAAACGTCTTTTTTAGTTGAAAGCACAATGGCCGTGGTGGTTTTATCCACACCTTCAATGGCGCAAATTTCATCAAGCGTTCTGTCAACCTCATCTATGGTTGGCGCGCTAATGATAGCAATCATATCATAGGGGCCAGAAACCACATGAAGCGCCTTAATTGCCGGGTTCTTTTTCATAGCAATAATGGCCAACTGTGCATGACGCTGATCAATAGTAATTAACACATGAGCCATAATCTGTTTTAGAGCATATTCGTCGTGGTAACGTACCGTAAACCCTGAAATAATTTTCCGGTCCACAAGCCGCGCTATACGATCCTGCACAGTAGACCGCGAAAGCTTAAGCTTACGAGCAAGGGAGGCTGTTGGCTCCCGCCCATTATTACTCAATAGCCCTAATAATTTTTCATCCACTTTATCCATATAATCACTTTAACGGTTTTTCCGCTTTTATGTCAAATAGAGTTATACATACATACAAGTAAAACTCACATAAGCCCGTAGATAGCTGATTGAGCGGATAATTTACAAAATAATAGTATTAGAATAGCCCATTCATAAAGCTTATACTCCTTTACGATAAGGATATAATAATCACTTCAACGGTAATTACGGTTTTTTGTATATTAAAAATATCATTTCCGTCGAAATGAGCACTTCACTATGGAAGATCTAACCGTATGGTGTTGATATGAAACGAACCCTTTTTTCGGGCATCCCCACCTGAACGGAGCACATTTAAATGACGCAGGTTACTTTTATCTCCCCCAGTGAAATTCGCGCTAAATTTTCTGCGGCAATGTCAGCCATGTACCGCACAGAAGTGCCAACATACGGCACACTGCTTGATATGGTTTCGAGTATAAACCATGAAATGCTTTCAAACGATGCCGCCTTGCACAGAAGTATGGAGGTGACAGGCCAGCTTGACCGCATTTCCGAAGAACGCCACGGCGCAATCAGGCTTGGCAAACCAGAGGAACTATTCATGATGCGCCGCCTGTTCGCTGTTATGGGCATGGAGCCAGTGGGCTATTACGACCTTAGCCCTGCAGGCATACCGGTTCACTCTACTGCCTTTAGGCCTGTTGCCGATGCTGATTTACAGAAAAACCCCTTCCGTGTTTTCACCTCGCTCCTTAGGCTTGACCTTATTCCGGATCAAAACCTACGTGAAAGCGCCCTTGCGACCGTTGAGCAACGCGATATTTTCACAGCTGGGGTTAAAGCCTTGATAGAAAAAGCTGAGCGCCAAAAAGGCCTGAGCGAAACAGATGCATATAGCTTCATAGCCGAAGCTCTCGAGACATTTCGCTGGCACGAAAAAGCAAATGTGAGCGAAGCTCTGTATCATCAGTTGCATGATGCCCACCGCCTTATTGCAGATGTTGTATCCTTTAAAGGCCCCCATATTAACCACCTGACCCCTTGCACCCTCGACATTGATATGGTGCAAAAGGAAATGCCACGGCAAGGCATAACACCCAAAGCAGTAGTGGAAGGGCCACCAACGCGTAAATGCGCCATATTACTACGCCAAACATCGTTCAAGGCCCTGAATGAAAAAGTTGCTTTCCTTGAAGGTGAAAACCAGTGGAAAGAAGGCTATCATACAGCGCGCTTTGGTGAAATTGAACAACGCGGGTGTGCCCTCACGCAAAAAGGCCGAGCACTCTATGACAAACTGCTTGCCAAAACCCGCACACTGATAACACCCAAAGCCGATGGCTCTAACGCAGAAGAGTATCGCAGCATTCTGGCAAAAACTTTCCAAGAGTTTCCAGATACATATGCAGAAATGCGCAAGCAAGGTCTTGCTTTTTTCCGGTATTCTGTAACACGCAAAGGCAAGGATATTGCCAATACTGGCGGTGAGGATGGCTCCCTTGATGACCTTATAAAAGCAGGCCTTGTCAGGTTTGACCCTCTAACCTATGAAGATTTTTTGCCTGTTAGTGCGGCGGGCATCTTTCAGTCAAACCTTGGTGATAATGCGGCAAATGATTTCGCGGAAAGCCCAAACCAGAAATTATTCGAGGAAGCGCTCGGCGCCCCTGTTATCAGCGAATTTGGGCTGTATGAAACCGCTGAAGAACAATCAAAACAAAAATGCAAGGAAACCCTGAAGCCAGCCCGGGCAGCCTAACGCTGACGAACAGGAAGAAACAGATGAGCATGCAGATACATAGTGATGCGCTTTTAAGCCTTCTCGGCAACAAAGGCCTCATAACAGCGGAAGCCGATATGGTGCCGTATGTCACAGGAGCACGCTATGACATGGGCAAGGCTGCATTTGTAGCCCGCCCAGCAAACACAGAAGAAACGTCAAAACTTCTTGCTTACTGTGCCCAACATCATATCCATCTTGTGCCACAGTCTGGAAACACAGGTCTGGTTTCGGCATCTACACCAAACGACACCGGCACGCAGGGCATTTTAAGCCTAGACCGGATCAACACCATTATCGATCTTGATATTGATAATAAATCTGTTCATGTCAGCGCTGGCATTCGGCTTTCCACACTTAATGAGGCCCTTGAAAAAGAAAGCCTTTTTTTCCCGATTGACCTTGGCGCTGATCCTCGCATTGGCGGGATGATAGCCACCAACACGGGCGGCACACGCTGCCTGCGTTACGGCGATGTACGTGCTAACACGCTTGGTCTTACCGTTGTACTTGCCGATGAAAACGGAACAGTACTAAACCTCACGAACACGCTGCGTAAAAACAACACGGGCGTAGATTGGAAACAGATGTTCATTGGCACCAGTGGTGCTTTTGGTGTGGTAACAGAATGTGTATTGAATATTGTCCAAAAACCCATGCAAAGCGCGACAGCTTACCTGATACCGTCCAGCCTAGAGGCAGTTGCCCCCCTGATGCGCCTGATGGAAGCAAAGCTTGGCATATGCCTGAGCGCTTTTGAAGGTATGTCAAAAAATGCAGTGTCAGCGGCCTATAGCCATGTAACATCACTCACGAACCCGTTTCCGGGCGGCACTGTGCCAGACTATATCATTCTTGCTGAAGTGAGCCGTGACTGGCCAGAACGAGAAGGCGAACAACCCTTACCAGAAATGCTTGAGGCTGTGCTTGCTGAAATATGGGAGGATAAAAATGAACCTCTCGCTGATGCTCTTATTGGCAGGCCCGAAGAAATGTGGGCCCTTCGGCACGCTATATCAGAAGGCGTGAAAAGCATGGGCAAGCTCATTGCTTTTGACGTTTCTTTTCGGCGGGCAAATGCAATGCGTTTCACCCGCTTCATGGAAACCGCTCTACCCACAATATTTTCTGGCGTTACTATGTGTAATTTTGGCCATGTGGGCGACGGCGGACTACATTTTAACCTAGTTCTGGCAAAAGACGATCCGCGTGCAAACGATGTTGCGTTTGAGAGAGAATTACGAACATGGGTGTTTGATATTGTTGTGAATAAGTTTGCCGGCAGCTACAGCGCCGAACACGCTATTGGCCCAAAAAACCAATATTTTTATGACCTTTACACCTCTGAAAACCTGAAAGCTATGGCGCGAAGCTTTAAAAGCATTACGTCACCTGCATCACTTGGTACCGTAAACTTCGGGTAACAATCATTCCAGAAAAACCATAAAAAACACCCCGGCAGCATAACGCTATCGGGGTGTTTTCTGTTCATCATACAGTGGGTTTTACGATTCTGATGTATCGAATGTAATGCCCTGCGCAAGCGGAAGCGCTTTAGAATAGTTCATCGTACTTGTCATACGGCGCATATAGCCTTTCCAAGCATCTGAGCCACTCTCGCGCCCACCACCTGTTTCTTTTTCACCGCCAAAGGCACCGCCAATTTCAGCACCAGATGTGCCAATATTAATATTCGCAATACCGCAGTCACTACCGGCTTCAGAGGTGAAAATTTCAGCTTCCAGAACATCGCGGGTAAAGATAGAAGAAGACAACCCCTGTGGTACATCGTTTTGACGGGCAATCGCTTCTTCAAGATCTGTGTAACGGAACACATAAAGGATAGGGGCAAAAGTTTCTTCCTGCACGTTATCCGCAGCGCCCTTCATCTCCACGATTGCAGGGTTCACATAGTAGCCTTCAGTGTATTTATCAGCAAGCGCACGCCCACCACCAGTAATCTCACCGCCTTCGGCTTTCGCTTTTGCAAGGGCTTTTTCCATAGCATCAAACGCCAGCTTATCAACCAGTGGGCCAACCAGTGTTTTTGCATCCAGTGGGCTGCCAATAGAAAGGCCAGCATACGCTTTTTTCAGGCGCGGCACGAGCGCATCATACACATCATCGTGCACAAATATGCGGCGTGTAGATGTACAGCGCTGGCCGCATGTGCCAACAGCACCAAAAAGGATGCCTTGGAAGGCAAGATTAAGGTCAGCCGACGGTGCCACGATGATAGCGTTATTACCACCAAGCTCCAGAATTGTCCGGCCAAAGCGAGCAGCAACTTTTGGCCCAACTATACGGCCCATTGCAGTACTACCTGTTGCACTGATAACCGGTACACGTTTGTCGTTTACCAGCACTTCGCCAATATCGCGTTCACCGATGAGAAGCTGCGACAGTCCTTTAGGCGCATCGGCACCAAACTGCTTACAAGCTTCTTCAAACAGCTTCTGGCAGGCAATTGCAGTAACCGGCGTTTTTTCTGATGGTTTCCAGATAATGCTGTCGCCGCACACAAGCGCAAGCGCCGCATTCCATGCCCAAACTGCAACTGGGAAGTTAAAGGCGCTAATAATGCCAACGGGGCCAATAGGCTGCCAGTATTCCCGCATTTTATGACCGGGGCGCTCTGACGCGATCGTCAGACCGTAAAGCTGACGGGAAAGGCCAACAGCAAAATCACAAATATCGATCATTTCCTGCACTTCGCCGAGACCTTCTTGGTAAATCTTACCGCACTCATAGCTTACAAGTGCACCAAGGCTTTCCTTGTGTTTACGGAGCAGCTCACCAAGCAAGCGCACCAATTCGCCCCGACGTGGGCCTGGCACAGTGCGCCATATTTTAAAGGCCTCTACAGCCGCCGCAATTTTAGTGTCTGCATCTGCTGCACTATCAGTTTTCAGGCTTGCAAACTTACTGCCATCAACAGGTGTAAAAACTTCAAGCGAGCCTGAGTTCAGGCTTTTTTCGTCTAACCCAAGCTTAGAAAAAATATCTTTAATATCCATTATCTGTCCTTAAACTTATACTTTAATAATTCAGCCGCCTGCTTTAGAGGCTTACATTTTCTGCCTTGATCGAAAGGCCGTTACCTATAAGGCCGTTTAACCATTTACGGCATTTAGCCACGTCTGTGATTGCCGCATGCACACCAGCAGCCATATCGCCGCCAGCGACAGCTAACACAGCCTCTGCAACTGTCAGAGACACGGTTGCCGCCATTGCCGTTTTCCAACCACTGCCTTTTTCATCAAGTGTAAGGGAACCTTCCCAAACACTACCGTCAGACTTCTGGGCCGTTAAGGCCACATACAAAACAACACGGTCTTCTTCTTTTTCGCCGTAAGCATAGTCTTTCCACAGCTTCGCGGAAAGCTCTTTCAACGCTGAAGTGTCAGCTGTATCTACTTCGTTGAAAATATCTTTCCATGCTGTTTTCCAGCCTTCAAGCCTAATGGTGCCACGCACAAATTTTTGCAGGTTTGTTTCACCGTCTAGACCATATTCTTTAACATAGGGAACACTATTGCGGTTGGCATACACTTCGAAAGTTTCACCATGGATCGCCAGTTCTGAAACATCTTCCCATGCTTTTGTGACAGTTTTTTCAGCACCATTTTCAATAAAGCGGGCTTGGTTTTTAAGGGCTGTAAGAACACCGTATGGTGTCCATGCAAATTTGTAAGTGAAGTCATTTTTAACAGCCGGTATGCCGCCACAGTAAGAGACAAAATCAATAGCATTACCACATCCAAGAACACTCGCTTTTTGGGCAGCATCTACAAGTAAATGCGTAAACAGGTGGTCGATACCCGGGTCCAGCCCTACCTCGTTCACAAGCGCAATGCCGGCCTCTTTTGCTCTGTTATCAAGAGCCTGCATCTCAGGGGATACATAACTTGACGTTACCAGATGC
Organism: Kordiimonas pumila; assembly: GCF_015240255.1. NCBI lineage: Bacteria > Pseudomonadati > Pseudomonadota > Alphaproteobacteria > Kordiimonadales > Kordiimonadaceae > Kordiimonas > Kordiimonas pumila. The sequence continues at coordinate 1,805,937 of NZ_CP061205.1, read as the reverse complement.
GCCCCCGTTTCAAGGGCTATTTCAGCCATTTGAATATGCAAGGCAGCAGGAAGCATGGATACAACAATATCGCCTTTAGCGATTGCCGCTTTAAAACCAGCAACCGAAGCATCATCACCAAGGTCCAGAAGCTTCACCTGCATATCAGCGTCTTGGCCAGCCTGCTTTTTAAGCATTTCAGCTCGGTCTGATGTCATGTCCCATACAGTCAAGTTACCGTAAGACTTGGCAATTGAAACAATACCGGGGCCTGACGCCAAACCCGCACCGACCCAGTGAATGGATGTTTTATGTGTCATACTATACTCTTCCCTGTATGGGTTGCTTATCGCAGTAAGCTGCCAATATCGTTTCAGGCCGCGTTACTTTTTTCAATGGCTTTCAGCGCATGTTGGTAAGAACTGCGTGTTGCGTCCCAAACTGGGTTAGCATCCAGCGTTTTCAGATATGGCAACAAGAGGCCTGCAAACTCCATGCTTGCTTCACGTGGCAATAAAGAAGGCAGGTTATCTATCGCAATCAGATTAAGCTCTGCGCCGTTTCTAGCAACAGTCACAAAAGGCTCTTTCCAACTTGTTGGCGCATTATAAAGGGGGAGCGGGTTAAAATCACTGAATGGGTCACAGGAAACATCTGTAATAACTTTCAGCTTACACCCTTCTGCTCCAATATCATCCGACCTTACAAAAGCAGGAATCTTACTCGCCACAAAGGCACAGTTCACCAGAATATCGTGCGACAGCAGTGCTTTACGGTCAAGGTTTGCGGTTTCTTCGCGGTCCCATTCTGTTACAATCGCGCCGTGGCGTTTCAAAATTTCAACAGCCCCTTTGCCGCCCCTACCGTGAGCACCCAGGACCAGTGCCTTTGGCCTGCTACCTTTTATCTTGAGGCTTTCGATTTTCTCATCAAGACTTACGCTATTTTCAAATGAATGCAGGCCTTCGGCTAAAACGGATGGTCGGTCAGCAACTCTGTCGTACCACTGCATAAGGGCAAGTGCTGCCCCCATGTAACCTGCCCAGTAACCAAAAGCCACTACACGGCGGCCTTCCGCATTGACCATATATTCAAGGTCAAGCAACTCTCCGCCCCCACGCACAAAACGGCCCAGCAGCTTTTGCCAGCCTGCTTGCTGCTTGTAGGCATGCGCAAAATAGATATGGCTGTTTTTCAGTTCCGCAGGTGTTTCTGGTAATTCTTTTAAGCCCAGAACAGTTGTGCCCTTTGGCGCATCAACCCAAGCGCCGGATTCCGCCATCTGGCAGCCCATCGCCTCATATTCATGGTCAGGGAAAATGCGTTTCTCAGATCGCTCTACAACAACTTCCATGCCTGCCGCGATCAATTCCTTTGCACTTGACGGCAAAAGTGGTGATCTGCGCTCTGTTTCACGAAACTCATCCCGTAACCACAGTTTAGACTTGGACATTTCAACGCTCCTGATTGGTAATTGAGTGAACCATCTCCTCATATCGACGATTTTAACTGCACACACTGTTGATATAAACCTGCATATAGTTTGCTATTATCGTTAAAATAACGTTTTTATGCATTTTTTTTGGTCATTTTGCAGGAGGCACACCAATGAAGCTCGAAGCGCTGTGTGTTTGGACATAAAAAAACAGGCATAGCGCTATCAGCACTATGCCTTTTAAATCATTCTCAAACCCTGATATGTCTCAGGTTATTTAAACCCTATGGCTTTAAAGCAGTTCCAGCTTATCACCCGGTTTTATAACACCGGCTTTGATAACATCGGCATATATACCCATATCAGAATGGCCGTATGTTTTCTTTAACGTAAGCGGTATATTCATATCCCGTGCGGCAGTTTCAAGATTTACATTCACAGCAGCACAGCGTGTTGTAACTTCCTTGCCCTTGAACTCAGCTTCACCGATTTTAAAGCTCTTCCCTACCAGATCAAACTCTGACCATGCAGGCATGTCATCTATATAGATATTACCGCGGAAACGCATCGGATCCACCACCAATCCGGTTTTATCTTCAAAATCACGAACACTTGCCAGATTGATCAGAGAAACATTCTGATCAGGAATATCTGCAAACATATGTCCCTCTGCGGTCACGAGCCGGGCACCACCGCGGGTTTTACCGTTCATGAAATCATCAAAGAATGTACCAAGGCGATCCGCATCATCTTTAACATCCAGCCTGCCGCTATAGACAACAGCACTGTCTTTTAAAATCGTGAGTATATTCTCTGACGCATTATAAGCTGTCGAAAGCTCGGCAAGCTTGGCATCAACCATAAGCATTAAAAAATGGCGCTTACCCAAATACTCAGGATTTGCAGGATCAAAATGTGTATCTCCCAGAGCGATGGCAAATTGCCGGTCATGAGGAACACCCTTCCCAGCTGTAAGCATTACCTCAGGCAACAAATCGCCGCTCAGGCCCTTAACCGGGTACCGGTATATTGATGAAACTTTTGACATATTTTTGTCCACTCAACTTTTACCAAACTATACTTACTGCCCAGACGACGAACTGTTCCAATCTATGCCGTACTGCTCACCTAGCTCCCAGTAAAATTTAGTACGAGGCTTTTCACGGCGCAGTATCTCGTTCATACTATATGGCTCATACACACGGCCATTCACAACAGTATACTGAACGGTATTGGTGTTTTTAATGTCGTCCAGCGGATTTTTGTTAAGCACCACAAGGTCGGCAAGTTTACCCACCTCAAGACTGCCTATCTGCTTATCAAGGCCAATGGTCGTTGCCCCGTTTAATGTAGCAGCTTTCAGCACATGATGGTTCTTCATGCCCCCCTCTGCCATCAGCCACATTTCCCAGTGCATAGCAAGGCCCTGTACCTGAGCATGCGAGCCAACATTAATCTGTGCCCCAGCCTCATCTGCTCGGTTAATTGACCGCGCAACGGACCTGACACCGACATCCCATAGCTCGTCTGCAACATGTAATGTTGTCATGCCGCGTGCATACATGGGTGCCGCATAAGGAATACCAATCGCGCTATAACTGCTGGTAACCTGTGGCACATAACTATTTATGCGTGCATCTTCCCATGCCCGGGTTTTCTCGTAGTAATAGTTTTCCCCCATAAATTCGCCGAACAGCGCAACAAGAGTTGGGGTGTTTGGTGTATCCCCTGCCGCCATAAGCTGGATTATATCGTCATACAGATTGGCAACTGGGAAATTGTGTTCAAGGGCTGTATGGCCATCAATTATTGCGCTGATATTATTATAAAAATGGCTTTCACCTTCAATATCAACCATGATGCCTTTTTCGTGCGCCGCTTTAATCAGCATTTGGCGCTGGCTGCGCATGGGCTGGCGGTAGCTTTTAATGATAGTACCGCCAAGCGCCAGTTTCCTGTCCATTACATGGCGGGCACCCTCAAGGCTGAAAACAGGTTCATAAACCGGGTCCCCCTTGCCTGCGCGGCCATATACAACACCGCCAACACTGATGGTACGCGGCCCAACCATAAGGCCCACATCCCGCATTTCTCCCATTTCATAACTTGGTAGTTCAGTCGCGTAAGGATCATAATTTGTTGTAGTGCCGAATGCGAGTGATGCATAATGACTTGGCTGTTTTTCAGGCATCAAACCAATAGAGCTATAGTAACAGCCTTCTAGGTGGCCGTGCATATTCACAAAGCCCGGCATAATGGTTTTGCCGTGTGCATCCACAACCTTTGCTGAGGCTGGTACCGTAACAGTATCCGCCGTACCAATGGCCGTAATTTTATTACCATCTATTAGCACCGTACCGTTTTCGATAACCTCGGTGCCTTTCATGGTGATAAGCCGTGCATTGGTAAAGGCCATTAGCCCGGTCGGTTTATCTGTTGGCATTTCAGCAACAAGTGTGGTGGCAGTATGGCCCAATCCCTCGTCCGCCACCTTTGCCGTGTAAAGCGACTGTCCCAAAGCCCAATAAAGGCTTTTGCTATCCGCTGACCACCTGATGTCATAGCCACTCAGCGTTGAAAGCTGACGCGCCCACGCGCCACCACCCGCAGAAGAAACCGTTATGGGGGTGCCCGTTTCATGGTAAGGCATCACATAATATTGCCGGTCTTCTTTAAAGGTGATCCAGTTAAAGTCTGGGCTAAACCTGATATCAAGAATATCAGCGCCATGAGCAACAGCATGAGTACGAAGGTCATAGCCCTCTCTAGTTATGCTATTCACATGGCTAATTTGGCCGTGCTCACCCCAGTGGCTTTCCGTAAAATACACTCGCTTGCCGTCTGGTGAAAACTGAGGAGTTTCACCTGTGTCATGAAACTTCCTGACAGAACCAGATTTGATATCAAGTATAAAAAGGCCTGTTTCAATACCGTACCCCCCCATGCACTTACTGCCCTCTTCAATCCTGAAAAGAAGGAAATTTCCATCAGGGGAAAAGGCCGGTTCCCGCAAGATACCACGCGTTGCGTACAGTAGTTTAGCCTTACCAGTCCTACGTGAGAAAAGCTGAAGCTTAGCACCTGTTTCATCTTGCCATTCAATATAAGCGACTTGTGTGCCATCATTCGATACCACCGGCTCAAACTCCATGGCACTACCTGTGGTGAGCCGTGTTGCTTTCCTCGTATCAAAATCCTGCTGCCATAGCCTGCCAAAAGCATGAAAAATAATGCTGTTATCATCAGGCACTGTTGCAATCTGGCGTGTTGCATGTGCGGTTATCACATCAGGGCTTAGGTTATCAGCAACCCGTGAGGCTTTTGTAAGCTTGTGTTCAGCCGATGCTTTAAAAGGAATTTCTTCCACTTCCGCCGTCATCATATCAATTTTGAAGATTTTGCCCTTACCCCAGATAGCTATATGCCTGTTATCTGGGAACCAGCTATACTGCGGGTAGAATGTGCCTTGGGCTATAAACTCGGCCTGCAAGTCGCGGTCAAGATTATCATAAATTGGGCTTTGCTCTAATGTTTCGGTATCGAAACGAAATAATATAGTTTTATCTTTAACCCTGCGCACAAAAGCAATATAGCGACCATCTGGTGACACTTCTGGTGTTAATGCACTACCAAAGCCGCCAATAAGCTTAATGGTTTCGCCGGTTTCCATATCACGGCGCATAACGGCAAAATTAGTGTGGTTGGCATCTACATATACGTGGGAAACGTGCGGCTCTGCTATACGTTCTGTATAGTATAAAAAGCGGCCATTAGGCGAAAACTGCGCTTCCTCAACATTCCTACCATGGCTTGGGGAAGGCACTAGTTCCACACCCTTACCACCATTAACATTATAAAGACGCAGCGAGGAAGTGTTAATGTTTTCAAATTTGGCTGATAGCTGTGTCGCGACAACATAGTCGCCACTTGCATCCCACGCAGGGCCTGCAAGCACATCAACGGTTTCAGATGTAATCGCATGGGCACCTGTTCCATCAGGCTCAGCCACCCACACATTATCGCTACCGCTTTTATCACTGAGATACAGTATTTTACTGCCATCTGGGCTAAAGCGCGCCATCCGCTCAATTGCAGGACCACCCAAAATTAACGTAGCATCGCCGCCTGTTGCCGGCATGCTATATATATCGCCCAACATATCAAACAGGATTGTCTTGCCGTCAGGGCTGACATCCACACTCATCCACGTGCCTTCAGTGGTGGTGATTGTTTTTGTTACATACGGCAGTCCGGTATTTTCAACATCCCATACCGGGTCGGCGTGGGATGTTGCCGCAAACGCCGCAAGCCCCACAAACCAGCTAACAGTAAACCTGAAACGCATGTTTATTGCCCTGCCCATGCTTCGTTCCAGTCGATGCCGTGGTAATCAGGCAGTTCCCAGTAAAACTTAGTACGTGGGTGGTTATAGTTTCCAATCTCATCCATAGCGTAACTGTCATACAGACGGCCATTAATCATGGTATAGCTTACAGAATTGGTGTTCTTGATGTCTTCAAGCGGGTTTTTATCCATCACAATAACGTCTGCAAGTTTGCCGACTTCAAGCGATCCAATTTCATCCTGAAGGCCCAGTGTTTTGGCACCGTTCATGGTGGCAGCCCTTAGAATATGAAAATTGCTCATGCCGCCCTGTGCCATGGACCACATTTCCCAGTGCATTGCGAGGCCGTATACTTGGCCGTGCGACCCTGCATTAATGGTAACGCCAGCATCATCCAGCCGTTTTGTTGACCGGCTTGCTGCACGAAAGCCAATATCCCAAATTTCCTCTGCTGCATGTAGGCTTGTCATATTGCGCGCATAAACAGGAGCGCCGTAAGGGGTATTGACCGGGCTATATCCGCTGGTGGTTTCCTGCACATAAGTTTGCACCTTAGGGTCTTCCCATGCACGGGTGGTTTGATAGAGATAGTTTTCCCCCATAATTTCACCGAATGTCACATTCAGCGTTGGGGTATTAACAGAATCGCTGTGAGCAAAAAGCTGCACAATATCATCATAATATGTCGCAACAGGAATAACATGCTCCAGCCCCATATGGCCGTCCATAATCATGCTTAAATTATAGTAGAAATGGCTTTCGCCCTCGGCATCTACCATTATTCCATTTTCTCTACCTGCTTTCACCAATTGCTGGCGTGCACGGCGCATAGGTTGCTTGTAGCTTTTAATAATCCGTCCATTCAGGGCCCGTTTACGCTTCATGGTATTAACCGCATCTTCGTATGTTTCAAGCGGGACATAGGCTGTATCAGGCTTGCCAGCACGGCCATAAATTACCCGCCCAGTCGTAATAGAGCGTGGCCCCACAAGAATACCGGCCTTCTGCATTTCTGTGGTTGCATATGATGGCAGTTCAGATGTGTAGGGGTCGTAGTTTGTAGTAATACCGTATGCCGCTGCAGCATAGTGGCTGGAGTGCTTTTGTGGCATTAGGCCGCCGTAGTAACAGCAGTCAATATGGCCATGCATATCGACAAGGCCCGGCATAACTGTTTTCCCAGCAGTATCAACGACAAAGGCACCGTCCGGTATCTCAACATCACCGACCTTGCCAACCGCAATAATTTTATTACCGTCCACAACCACGGTGCCTGTTTCAATAACTTCTTCACCCTTCATGGTGATAACCCGGCCACCCGTGAAAGCAACAAGGCCTTTGGGTTTATCCACCGGCACGGTAAGACCAAGTGCTGTAACAGGTTCAGGCAAACCTGCCTGATTCTTAAACATATCTTTTACAGCAACACTGTAGAAAGCATCGCCCAAGTTCCAGTAAAGGGTGGTCGAATCTGCCGACCAGCTTATGTTATAACCGCTGATATCTGTTAGCTGAGCAACAGGTACAGCTGCTCCTTTTGCTCTTACATCAGCAACAGAGCCTGTTTCATGGTAAGGCATCACATAATATTGCTGATCTTCCTTGAAAGCAATCCAGTTACCATCTGGACTTAGGGTAAGTTCATATCTGTCTCCGCCCACACCTTTTGCATGGTCGCGTTTATCATAACCACCGATTGTAACGCTTGATAAAACCGTATCACCAGATGTTGTTGCATAGTAGATACGCGAACCGTCCGCAGAAAAATGCGGGCTAATGCCTGCATCCCCAATACGTTCCGGGTCGCCGCCCTTAATAGTAACAACATAAAGACCAGCCCGCGCCCTGTAGCCCCCAAGGCCCTTATTACCTTCATCAATGGAAAAAGCGAGTGTTGCACCATTCGGCGAAAATGCTGGTGTCCGCATTACCCCCTTGCTTGAAGCAACAGTTTTAATATTTTTACCGTTCGCCGACATAACATTAAGACTGCTTCCTTTTTCATCGTCCCAACCAATGTAAGCAATTGTTTTACCGTCTGCCGACCATGTTGGTTCAAATTCAAAATTACTTGCTTTTGTCAGGCGTTTTGGTGTTCCGTCTGGCAGTGACTTTTTCCACAAATACCCAAGCGCATGAAAAACAGCTTCTTTGCCGTTTGGTGAAACAGCAATGGTTTGTGCTGTACGCACCGAAATTGTATCAGGCTCTAGCGGGTCAAAAAACTTGGGTGACCGAATAATATGCTGTTTACTAACCGCCTTGAATGGAATTTCAGCAAATTCACCAGTTTCAATATCGACGTTAAACAGCTTCCCCTTACCCCAAATGGCAATATGCTTACCATCAGGAAACCAGCCAAACTGGGGGAAATAAACGCCTTGCAAGTAAAAATCTGCCTGCTGGTCACGGTCAAGGTTGTCATAAACTGGCGTTTGCTGGCCGGTTTTTGTATTATACACAAACAGAATTGTTTTGTCTTTCACACGGCGCACAAAAGCGACGTGATTGCCATCTGGTGAAGACTGCGGTGAAAGAGCACCGCCAAAACCAGCGATTAATTCATTCGTTTCACCAGTTTCAAGATTACGGCGCATAACCGCATAATTGATATGGTTTGCATCCACATAAATGCCGTGATCCACAAGGCGCTGTGTATAATAAAGATATTTACCGTCCGCGGAGAAATCAGGTTCTTGCACATCCCGTTCATTTGGCGGTGTTTCCACCACCACACGGCCAGCCCCACCAGAGATATGATACATTCTAAGCTTGGACTGCTTCTGGGTTGAATAATCCACATCAACAGTGGATGCGATAATATAATTACCATCAGCGCTCCACGCCGGGTTTGCCACCATATTTGTCGTTTCAGTTGTCACCATATGGGCATCGGTACCGTCCACACCTATAACCCAGGCATTGTCAGCGCCGCTCCGGTCACTGATATAAAGAATTTTACTGCCATCAGGGCTGAAACTTGGCGTACGGTCAATAGCTGCGCCCTGCGTCAGGGCTTTTGCATCACCGCCCGTTGCAGGCATCAGGTACAGATCACCCAGCAAATCAAAAACAATTGTTTTACCGTCTGGGCTTACATCAAGGCTCATCCATGTGCCTTCAGTCAGGGTGAATTCCACATCCTTATATGGCTGGCCTGTATTTTCCACATCCCAAGTATCACTGGCGACGACAATAGGCGACACGCTACAAACAAGTGCGGCCCCCATAAAAAATGACTTGCGAATTGCACGGTGCAAACATTTGAAGTTCATATTTTCTCTCCCTGAAAGCATGACTATATCCCCGAATTTGCTAACAAGCCTAATACAGATCTATAATTAAAACAGATGCCTATTGTGCAGCACAGGGTGCGCTAAACGCACCATGGTAAATATTTTTGGTGCAGAATTCACAACAGTACTGACATGCTTGGCACCAGCTTTATACTGCTGAAGCCTATACTATCACCTGTGTGGAGAGGGAGACGTAATATGAAAAATCTATTTACCCGCCTATGGGCATCACTAGTTGCTGTATTTGCACTTTTACTGCTGATGGTATCTATCACAGGCAGCATGCAAGCATTTTACTATGAGATTGACTACTGGTTAAACCCAACCTTCTATGACACAGATTCAACAGGTTTCGCCCAAGCACCTGCAGACCTGATTTTGGCACTGGAAACGCAAGTACCCGAAGCAGAGGTCTGGTATTTGCAAGTACCAAAGAGTACCGGTAAAACTGTTATGCTCGCAGCTTCGCCCCGCTACAACGACAGAACAGGTACCTATGCCACCCTCACCCAGAACTACTTTTATATGGACCCAGTAACCGGCGACATCACTGGTGCACGAACGTGGGGCGCTTGCTGCTTTGAAAATGACAACCTGATGAATTTTACGTACGAATTACACCATTCGCTTGCCGATTCTGGGGAAACCGGCTTTTGGGTAATGGGCATAACTGCCTGCATATGGGTTCTCACATGCCTTGCCCTTATATATAGCGGTATTTCAAAGCACACTTTAGTAGGCTTCAGCCCTCGTAGTGCACTTGTTATGGGCATACTAATGCTACCGCTTGCCATCAGCAGTGTTGCCATGAATTTTTCTGAAGAAGTCTTCAAGCCCGCAGTTTCTGCACTATCACCTGTGAAGCCTACTATTTATGAAGAATATGCCGCGAAAGACCAAACTGACTTTGGCCACCGCAACCTTTCCTATACGGGTGCCTACACTATAGCGGCTGAGCTCGGCCAAAAGCGCGGTTGGCAAAAACCAATTGGCGAACTGTTTTACAGCCGCTCATATAATTTCTACGGCATGGCGTTTGGGTATCGCGACCCATCAGGCATGGGCAACAACTGGCTCTATATCAGCGGTGATGATGGCTCTGTCGTTGGTGAAAAAACGCCTGCGAGCGGCACAGCAGGCGACCTGATAAACTATACACAGCTACCCTTGCATAGCGGCCGCATCCTTGGCATATGGTCACAAATCGCCATATGCCTCGCCGGATTACTCACAGCTTTTTTTGCCGTTAGACTGATAACGTGGGCCGCAAAAAAGCTAACCCGGCCCTAGCCTTTAAAAATGTACGGTAACCTGAAACAACTCGCACAAATCACCGATCCGACTGGTGTCGTCTACTTTCATGGTTACCGACCATTTTTGTTCTGCTGCGCGCATAACTATATCGTAAAGAGCGCTGTTACTTGACGGGAACACAAGGCCCCCAGCCGCCCCTGAACGACAGCTTTCAGGAAGCCAATCTGTTTTATCAACCCCCACCCAGATAACATTATTGAAAGCCGGGTAAGTGTGGTCATTGCTTACCACGGCAACACCCGTTATATGCACATCTGCTGCCCAGTATTGCTCTGCGGCAAGAGGAGTTCCTGCCAACACCCCAACAAGGATGGCCAGTTGTGCACCCCAAAAACGCTTCATCATCTTCTCAGCCACCATAGCCGCCCTCCCAAAAACATCATAGCAAGGATCCAACACCCCACCATGAAAACAATAAAACGCCCGATCAAACCAAGTGCCTCCCCAATATGGAGCGGATAAAAAGCGTTTACCAAGCGGTTATTCACGGGCGCTATCATAGGGTTGTCTAGCGCAAGAATACTGCCATCCACCGCACTGATATATAAGGTGGTTTTACCATAGATAGTGCGCAGTTCCTCTGGCTGTGCCATACGAATACGGTAATAAGGCTTTTCTGCGGAAGCGACAGTAAAAACCGAAATCCCTGCTGTAGGGAACTGAGCCTGCGCCAAACTGATTGCCGCGCTTAAAGACACATAATTTTCAGGTAATTTACTTATAGCAGGCACAGTAGGTACCACGCTTTCAGTGCCCAGCATTTCTGCAATATTATCTTCCCACGCGAGCAAGGTGCCAGCCAGTACAACAAGCGCCGCTGGCACACCAAACAGTAGCCCAAAACTACGGTGCAGGCCGTACATGCCCGCCTTGCCAGATTTATTCTTTGGCATTCTAATCGCACCGCGCCAGCGCCTACCTTGCGGCCAAGCTAGAGCAATCCCCATGATGATATTAGACAATAGTATAATGCCACTAATACCAATAATAATATGACCTGTATCCCCGGACCACAGTTTTGCATGCAGTTCCAGCACAAGTTCAAAGAAGCCAGCATCCAGAACTTCAGGGTTAGAGGGTAGCTCGCGCAGAATAGTACCATCACCGGCCATACGGATAACGCTGTAATTATCATCCGCATCTGCAACATAAACATCATAGCTATTAAAGGCTTCATTCGCCGCATAGACAAAGGGGATATGGCTGCCTTCACGTTCAGCTAAAACCTTAGTAATGGTCTGATCAATGGCACCAAAATCAGAGTCCCCTGCTGGCTCTGAAAGTATAGCACTTTCAATCTCGCGGTGAAAAACAAGGGCCACACCAGTAACCGCCTGCACCAGCCAAAACACAGCGACAAACAGGCTAATAACCCGGTGAATTTTAAGAAGAGAACGTTTCATGGCTATCGCCTTTGAAAACAGCACTTCAACAGCGCTCCAGACATAAATTCACCGCTGCACACCCCTTGACACACAAGGGGCACACAGCGGTGAATTTGGCACAGTTATTCTAGAAGTCTAGACCAACCTTAACACCAATAGTGCGTGGACGTGTGCGGTTCGCATTATTCCACTGGTGGTATGGGTCGATATACTTGTTTACGTTTGCCAAGTTCTGCGCGAATATTTCAAAATTCACGTTACCTGCAGTTAGACCAACGCGCGCATCCAGCAAGCCTACAGCGTCAGAGAATTGTGGTAAATTCTCATCTGGGAAGCTTGACCGGTCAACATAGGGCATTTCATCACGGTAGCTATAGTCTACACGAACAAAACCAGGCATTTCGTCTGACCAGTTGAAGTCGTAGTTAGCACCAACGGTAAAGCTGAAATCAGGCACATAATCAATTGGGTCACCCGCAATATTTGTACTGTCTTCTGCATTCACTTCAACAACTTCTGCGTCAATGATTGTACCGTTAGCATTAATTGTCAGAGCATCTGTAGCTTTCCATGAGAAGGAAGCCTCGATACCCTTCACTTCACCTTTACCAACGTTGCTTGTGAGCTGTTGCAGACCAAGGTCCACACCTGCGAACACCAAACCACGACGCAGCATGTCATTGTATTCAGTATAGTATGCTGCAATGTCCATATAAAGAGCACCGTCAAGAAGACTGCCCTTAAAGCCAGCTTCATAACTCCAGAGAGATTCAGGCTGGAAGTCAGGTGCACCAACATAGTTAAAGCCACCACTACGGAAACCTTTTGCTACACTTGCATAAAAGTTTACATCGTCATTAAGCGCATAAGAAAGATAGAACCGAGGGTTCACTGTATCAAAGGTAGCTGTTTGGCCATCTTCTTCAGCGTGGTCTTCAAAATACCGTATACCAGCACCGACTTCGAGCTTATCCGTAATTTTGTAAGAAGAGTTTGCAAACACTGCAAATGATTCATTCTTGTTTTCAGAGTAGTAATACTGATCTTCTACGAGAAAACCAAAATACTCATAAGCAAAGTAAGCAGTAAGCGAGCGTTCCATGTCACGGTAGAAACCACCAACTGTCCACTGCAGTGGGCCGTCGCCGTTTGATGTCAAGCGTACTTCCTGTGTAAACTGCTTGCCTGGGTTATAGCGGTCATCACTACCAAAATAGCCACCCTCATATATAGTTTCCGGTCCACCAATATACGTGAAGGGATACTGGTGATCCATTTCAGCATACGATGTAGAACTTAGAAGTTCAGCAAAGCCAAAATCATATGTTACTTCAAGGTTATAAAGCTCGTAATCCCATACTTTAGGGATCATTGGCTCTGTTGGATTAATTGGCACATAGATTGTGTGATCAGGTTGCTCATATCCCATACCAAGCTGATATTCTGCATGGTAAGAAACAAAAGTTGCCAGCACTGACAGCTCGTCTGTTGGCTTCCAAAGTGCTTTCAAGCGAATGTTCGTCAGATCATCACCGTTACCGTCTTCAATACCCGCTTCAGGATGATCCTGCCAGCCGCCGCCATTTTCAAACGTTGTAGCAAGACGCAAGGCAAACTTGCCTTCAACCACTGGCACGTTCACAACACCCGTGAACTTGGTACCAAGATCACCAGATGATACAGATGTCAGCTCAGCTTCGATACGGCCTTCAAAATCGTTAAGGTTCGGATCATTGGTAATATAGCGCACAGTACCAGCCACAGAACCCTGGCCATAAAGTGTGCCTTGTGGGCCTTTTAGAACCTCAATACGCGCGAGGTCCATAGTGCGTGTTGGCAGCACATCATAGCCTGTCAGGTTCATCGGTGTTTCATCTTGATAAACACTTACAAGGGAACCACCGCCGTATGCGTTAGCAATACCGCGCAAGAATATTTGGTAACTACCAGGACCATCTTCACGCATCGTAAGGCCAGGAACAGCAAAGGACAGATCCTGAATACTATCAATCCCGCGCTGCTCAAGTTCTGTTCCTGACATTGCGGTAATTGCCATTGGCACTTCAATCAGACGCTGCTCGCGTTTTTGTGCTGTCACGATGATTTCTTCAAACTGAAGTTCACCATCAGCGGCCTGCGCCGCAGGCATCGCAACTGATGGCATCAGTGCAAAAGCTGAAACAGCAAACATTTTTGTATAGGCATTTTTCATTAGCATCTACTCCCTGTGTATAGGCTTTTTTTCCTATTCTTATAGTACAGTATGGCATCCACTAGCAGGAAGGTGCCAAAAAAGACTGAGGTGGTGCACGAGTATCACCACACTATATGAAAAAGCTAAAAACGTAAAAACACGAATGCGTATTTTTCCATAACCCTATGAATAAAAATAAAAAAAACAGGACACAAAGCCCTGTTTTAAAATTGTATATTGATAATTTTGCAAGCAATTAAGGTTGGATTTTGAAAACACTTTTCCCTAATGTGACCTTTGCGCCCTCTGGTGCAACCGAAACAAGCTGGTCGTTAGCATAAAAACCACCAGATTTGATATCAACCTTGCTACTGTCCAAAGCCCGTACCGCGAAAGGCTTATTGTTCATAATCAACGCATTTTCCATCGTCACCTGCGCCTTGCCTAAAGCATAAACACCGTCATCGATGCTATCCTTGATGACAATATTGGAAACATGGGAAACACTGTTATCATAAGCACCAAAGCCTGTATGGTTACCGCTGAATACTGCCTGATCGAGCGTAAGCGTGCCGTTTTCAGCGAGCCACAAGCCCATATGACTTGTAGAAATACTAATATTCTGGGCATCAACCTTACTATCACCCCGAATAACCAGTGCCATTTTGAAAAGTGTATCAACAGATACATTTTTCAAGCTTACGTCACTATCGATGACAAAAATACCGTGACCATCATATATCGGGTCTTCTGGCTCAGATACTGTAAAACCGCTCAGCGAAATGTTTTCAAGGTCCAGCATGCCGTCATGTACAACAACAGCGCTGGTTGTCATTTCAGGGTTACCGATAATGCTAACCAACCCTTCACCTTTGATCGTTACAGCCTTATTTTCAACGAGCACCGCAGCACGCACCATCACATCCCGCATATGATCAGGGTATGGTTCCTGAAAGGGTGCATCCTTATATGCCTCGGTCTTGTATACGCCAGCCATGACCTTAATAACTGCACCATCAGATGCCGCATCAACTGCCTGTTGAATAGCTGTATTACCTATAAAGTCACAGCCTTCAGTACCGCTACCTTCAGGGCAAACAGTTATATCAGCGGCGAACGCGGTACAGGCAACGCTCGAAAGCAGTGTTGTTGATGCGATAAGCGCTCCTAATTTCATTTTATGCAAAGCCACAAGCTTATACCCTTTATAAAAGACCAAAATGTTGTGCAGTCAAATCAAGCCCAATTTTGGCTTTCTCTGTAAACTCGTCAATCTCATCTCGTGTAATCGTCAGTGGTGGGCTGGCCACCATTGCTTGGTCAACCATACGCATAATCAGATTATGCTGAATGCAATGTTCACGGCAGATAAGGCCTGCGCCCTCTTCTGAGGTAAATATTGTTTTATTTTCTTTGTCTTTAACAAGCTGCAACCCGGCAACAAGGCCAGCACCGCGCAGTTCACCAACAATCGGGTGTGTATCCGCCAATTGTTGTAATGATTTTCTGAAATACGGCCCAGTATCATCGCGCACCATTTCAACAATGCCGTCACGTTCCATCAGGTTAATATTGGCAAGCGCAACCGCACAAGCAACAGGGTGCCCAGAATATGTATAACCATGTGCAATATGGCCACCTTCGGCCAATACACTGTATACTTCCTTGCTAAAGCCAACAGCTGCAATCGGTATATACCCGGATGACAGACCTTTTGCCATCGGCATCATATCAGGCTTAATGTTATAGGTATCAGACCCAAACCAGTTACCTGTGCGGCCAAAGCCACAAATCACTTCATCCGCAACCAGCAAAATATTATATTTTTTACAAATACGCTGAATTTCTGGCCAGTAAGTGGAGGGCGGATCAATAACACCGCCCGCGCCCTGAATGGGTTCGCCGATAAAAGCCGCCACATTATCAGCGCCCAGCTCCAAAATTTTATCTTCAAGGGCTTTAGCAGCTTTCAGGCCAAACTCTTCTGGTGTAAGGCCTGCACCAAGCGTGTACCAATGGGGTTGCATAATATGCTCAAATTCAGGCAACAAACTGCCACCCATATCGTGCATGCCTTTCATGCCGCCAAGGCTAGTAGCCGCTAGCGTACTGCCGTGATAACCAAGATGGCGGCCAATGAAGATACGTTTGGTTGGCTTACCTTGAATAGACCAATAATGGCGGGCCATACGAATAACCGTATCATTCGCTTCCGAGCCAGAGTTGGCATAGAAAAAATGGTCTATACCCTGCGGCGTAATCGTTGCTAGTTTTTCAGCAAGCTCAATCTGTGTCGGGGTCGAACTTTGGAAAAAACTGTTATAGTAAGCTAGGTTTTTCATTTGCTCATTGGCGGCATCTATAAGTTCTTGCCTGCCGTACCCCACGTTCACACACCAAAGGCCGGCCATACCGTCGAGAATCTTGTTCCCCTCAGCATCCCAGATGTAAACACCTTCACCGCGTGTAATAACCCGGACATGGTTTTTGTCGAAATACTTTGGGTCCATAAATGGATGAATGTGATGCGCCTTATCTGCGTCGTACCAGCTATTTTTATTTTGTAACTCGCTCATGAGCTTCCCCATTCTCTAGTCAGAACTATAAACATTACAATCAGAGATAAGGAAAAAGCAGGAGGCGCGGAAGGTGCTAACGGCGGCATGCCCGGTGCGAGATAAGCACCAGATGTATATAGAATAGTGATATTATTTCACTTTAATATTAAGATAACTATTTGTTTTTAAAACAATAAAAACAATATCTTCATTCGAGAAAATTTACATCAAAGAGGCCAAGAAAGGATAGCACAAGCCCTTTAACTGGATGTTTGCATCTAAAAAAGTGCCTCATGCAAAATAATCGGTGCGTTATCAGCACCGCACCAATCCCTTTACGCACCTTCCACAATTATATCTGCTGGCATAGGCTTATATTTTCAAAGTATAAACTAAAACCGAGCATAACCTAATGACCAAAACCAGCGACAAGGACACCAATCTGGAAGCTTTAAATCACACCCAGCGCGCATACGCGGGAAAGCTGTTTCCAACAGAACAAATTGAAACCTTTCGCAATATTGATCGCATGTTCCCAACCCGCATAATTGAACGCGGCGGAACTGTGAAGCCACTACAAAAGCATCAAAAGCCAATACTTGATCTGCCTATTTCTTCTAATGGCCAAACATACGACTTGTTTGACTATGTAGCGCGTAACCGTGTTACTGGGCTTTTGATGCTAAAAGACAGTAAAATTGCACTTGAGCAATATGAATACGGTAATACCGCCAGCACCCGCTGGATGTCTATGTCGATGGCAAAATCTATCAGCACGACGTTGGTAGGTGCCGCTATACAGGATGGTTTCATTCACAGCGTCAACGACCCCCTAACCGCTTATATACCAAAACTGATCAGTACCAGCTATGATGGTGTTAGTATCAAAGAACTGCTACAAATGACATCTGGTGTCGAATGGAATGAAGACCAAACAAACCCGAACTCTGAACGCCGCAAAGTTCTTGATCTGCAAATAGCACAGGAACCCGGCGCTATTGTTAACTTCATGGCAGCCTTGCCGCGAGTTGCAAAACCCGGCACTCGCTTTAATTACAGTACCGGTGAAACCCATATGGTAGGCGCGCTCTTAAAAGCCGCTACGGGCAAGAACCTTGCGGATTATCTTTCACGGCGCATCTGGTCAAAGCTTGGCATGGAAAGCGATGCAACGTGGTGGCTTGAAGCCCCTGGCGGCCTTGAAATTGCGGGAAGTGGCATTAGTGCAACCCTTAGAGATTATGCACGCTTTGCCATGTTCATCATGGATGGTGGCCTTATTGACGGCGAGCGTATATTGCCAGAAGGCTGGGTTGAAGAAGCCACAACACCCCGCATGATTGATGGTGCCCTTGTGAATTATGGCTATATGTGGTGGCCTTTGCCAGCCCAAGAAGGTTTAAACCATAGCCCCGGCTTTTCGGCGCGCGGTATTTTTGGGCAATATATATACATAAACCCGGAAGAAAAAATCGTACTTGTGGTATGGAGTGCAAGAGCAAAGCCTGTGCACTCTGAAGTTATCCCCGATAACGATTTTTTCCTAGCTGCTGTTAAAGCACTGAATGCCTTATACACATAATACAGGCATATAATTGCCACTATATTGTCAGGGAGACAAGAATGAACGCTACCACAAAGAACCCGGATACGGCTTTTCTTGGTCACCCTAAAGGGCTTGGCTATATTGTTTTCACAGAAGCATGGGAGCGTTTTTCATTCTACGGCATGCAAGCCCTTATGGTGCTCTACATGTCAACATACCTGTTTCAACATGGTACAATTGAGGGCATATACGGCTTTAGTCAATATAAGGCCTTTATTGAAAGCATCTTTGGCGAACTGAGCATTCGCGCACTCTCGACACAAACATTTGGCCTCTACATAGGCTTTATCTATTTTATGCCGGTCATTGGCGGCCTGATAGGCGACCAGTGGCTAGGACAACGCAAAGCCGTTCTTGCGGGGGCTGTTGCCATGGCGATAGGCCATTTCCTTATGGCATTTGAAGCTGCATTTCTTTTTGCCATGCTGTCGCTCATCATCGGCTCTGGCCTCTTAAAAGGCAACCTTGCGGCACAGGTTGGCACACTCTACACAAAGAATGACCAACGACGAGATACCGCATTTTCAATCTACAATGTTGCCGTTAATGTCGGGGCAACAATAGCACCTCTTATTTGCGGCACGCTCGGCGAGCTTTATGGTTGGCACTACGGCTTTGGCGCCGCAGGTATTGGCATGATGATCGGGATTGCCGTTTACGTGTCAGGCGCAAAATACTTGCCTGATGTTGTCACCGAGAAAAACCCAGACGGCAGTGATGGTTTGCAGGCAGGCGATACAGCAAAAATTGGCATGCTGGTTCTGCTATTTATCATTACCGCCCTGTTTTGGATCGCGCAAACACAGGTATGGAACACCTACCCCCTTTGGATTAAAGACCATGTTGATCTGGAAATATTTGGCACTTCAATGCCTATAACATGGTTCCAGTCGCTCGATTCCTTTGCTGTTCTGGTCTTTGCGCCCATTATTATGTACCTGTGGTACAAACAAAGGCAACGCAGCGCAGAGCCTGAAGACGTCACAAAAATCATTATAGGCTTTCTGGTCTTTGGTGCCGCATGTGTATGGCTTGCCGTCGGTCAAACCCTTTCTGCAGACGGAAAAGTGGCTATTTTCTGGCCTGCAATCTTCCATTTTATCTGCGCAGCAGGTTTCCTATACGCATGGCCAGCCGTTATGGCAATGGTGTCAAAAACAGCGCCTGCACCGGTAAACGCCATGATGGTCGGCGCCTGTTACCTGTCGATTTTTGCGGGGAGCACAACAAGCGGCTGGCTTGGCCGGTTTTATGAAACCTTACCCGCAACAACCTTCTGGATAATGCACGGCGCCATTGTTGCCAGTGCTGGTGGCTTTATTTTCCTGATACGCAAACCGCTTGCCAAAATTCTGGAACTGGAAACAAAAAACTCCAAACTTTAGGCGGCACACTTTATGGCACACGTGCCGGCACAAACCCGTATTTATGCCGGCACGTGTGCCACAACATATGATCACATTTAGAAGGGTGTTTAGAGGTCTTTTGCAACAGTTGCCAAAAGCCATTCACGGTAGCGCTTGACAGAAGGCACGTCCCACCGGTCAATGCGAGCAATGAAGATATAGTTACCAAGCTTATAACCCCCAAAACTTTCAAGCCCGGCCGCCACATCTACCAGCCTGCCTGTCTTAAGGTCAGCCGAAGCAACCAAATGGTTTGTAAGCGCAATACCCCGGCCATGTCGGGCTGCATCAAGCGTTAAGTGCCCCTGCCACAAACGCGGCCCCGCCAAACGCTCTTCTTCATCAATATCATGGGCTAAAAGCCATTCTCGCCAATTGGTAAAATCTTCTTCATGCAGCAAGTGATGATCTAAAAGGTCATATGGT
This sequence comes from Kordiimonas pumila, assembly GCF_015240255.1. Taxonomy (NCBI): domain Bacteria; kingdom Pseudomonadati; phylum Pseudomonadota; class Alphaproteobacteria; order Kordiimonadales; family Kordiimonadaceae; genus Kordiimonas; species Kordiimonas pumila. The sequence continues at coordinate 1,785,993 of NZ_CP061205.1, read as the reverse complement.
TTTGTAATTTTAGGATGGCTTGCCAAATAGTCAGGGCTGGCAACGCCGATAAGCGGCGTGCTGGCAAATTCAATCGACCGCAGACCAGCCTGCAACTCAAATTTGTCGCCGTATTCCGGGATGATACGGATATCCACATCCGCTTCATGCGACAACAAATCCGGGCTTGTATCTGTAGGTCGCAGGTCTATATCAAGGCCCGGATTAGTGCTTTCAAATGACCCTAAATGGCCTGTAAGCCAATGAAATGCAAACCCCGGAACACACCATATATAAAGCCTATGGTTATCGCTTCTCTTCATAAGGCCGATAGTGGCATTCGCGATAGCTTCTATCGCTTTTGAAATTTCCTGATGATATTTTTGGCCTTCTTCGGTAAGGGCAATACCTGTTGATGTCCGCTCAATCAAGACAGTACCCGTCCATGCTTCAATAGCACGCAGATGACGACTCACCACTGCATGGTCACGGTCCAGACCTTGCGCCGCTTTGCGCACACCGCCTAAACGCGCAACAGCATCAAAGGCCCTTAGCGCTTCAAAAGGAGGTAAAGCTTTCCTCGATGGCAAGCTAAGCGCCAACATTTCTGCTCGCGATTTCTCCTTAACCATATATCTGATCCTTATCATTACCCTTCAGGGCAATTCTGAAATTGATATAAAGAGTTACCATACTATTTTGTATTGTGATCCTGCCCTTAAAGTAAAGCTAAATACATATTTCAGCCTTGGCTTATCTTGCCCTAGTCTACAGTTCCATCTAACCTCTTGCAAACAGGCAACACTTTATAGACGCCATATTTTTTACTTAAAAGTGATCACATTTATGATAGGGTGCTTTGCATTCAATTCTAATCACTATTCATGCGGCTACTAAAGGGGTGAACCATGGCCAGACTTTCCAAATACCTAACCACCAGTATTGCAGCGATATGCCTGGCATCCTGCAGCCCTGAAACACCTACTGAAACTGCTGATATAATTTTAAGCAACGGTGTTATCTACACGGCTGATAAAACCCATTCCACAGCAGAGGCCATTGCCATAAAGGGTAACCATATTATGGCCGTTGGAACAACAGCTGACATTGAAAAGCTGGCAGGCCCCAACACTACAACGGAAAACCTGCACGGCAAAATGGTAATGCCCGGCCTGCATGATATGCATATCCATGCCCTTGGTATCGTTTCACCAGACATGTGTGATCTGGATGCCCAGCCCTATTCTCTTGACGACCTTGTTCCTTTCATTCAGGACTGCATCGTGAAATACAATATCCCCGAAGGCGAAGCGGTTGGTGTATTGCAGTGGAACCCTTTTGAAGGCAACAAGCCTACTGAAAAATACCCAACGCTCAGAGCAGCACTTGACGCTGCATCAAGCAAACACAAGGTTTTTCTGTACGGCAATGATGGTCACCACGGTGCAGCCAATAGCATGGCACTTTCCGCCATTACGCCGCCGCTTAATGCCCAAACCCTTGCTAATGAATATAAAGAGTATGCTGACCTAGTACCAGTTGATGCGGCAGGCGAACCAAGTGGTGGCTTGAACGAGGGTGCAAAATCCCTTGTTGGAGCTGGCTTTGGCCTTGAAGACAGCATAGGCGAATATTCAGAGCATATGCCCAAGGTTGCGCACATGCTTGCAAGCCGCGGCCTAACTTCTATCCAGGAAGCAAAAGCTGATAAAGGCGTACTTGCAGCCTACAAATGGCTTGATGATAATACCAACATGACCTTCCGGGTACGCACAGCCCTGTTTTACTCACTGCAAAATGGCCATACCGCTGAAGATCTCGCCAATGTGCCTAAAATGATTGACTATATTAAAGACCTTCGGGCCAGCACAGAAGGCAGCCACTATATTAGAGCAAACGCAACCAAGCTATTTGCTGACGGTGTGATGGAAGGAAACCCACACGCCCACCCACCAAGCATGCCTGTAGCTGCCATGCTAGAGCCATATAACCAGCCAATTTTTAGCGAAAATGAAGAAACCGGTGCTCTTGATATTATCGGGTATGTGAATACAGACAGCGACACCTGCCGAAAAGTGCAAGACACCCCGGCTGCATACAGCGATAGCAAAATTCAGAAAACATTTGAAGAAGCAAACGGATATTTGCCCAAACAGTGCCTTGTATGGTCTGGCACTCTTGAGCATTCTGAAGAGCTTATTAAAACCTACATCAAAAGCGCAACTGATGCAGGCTTCCATGTCCATGTTCATGCCATTGCAGAAAAGGCTATTCATGTAGCCACCGAAGCCTTTGAAGAAGCCAAGGCATCTGCTGACAAACAGGGCCTTACACAGAGCCTTGCCCATGTACAAATAGCAGCAGATGAAGACCTGAAACGCCTTGGAAAACTGGGCGTATATGCGGCTTACACATACCACTGGATTAAGCCAACACCCCAGTATGAAATGACAGTTATTCCGTTCACTGACAAAGTAGACGGTATTGATGACCTCTATAACCCCATTCATAGCTACATGCAGCGCGCCTATGCCGTGAAAACAGCCATGAACTACGGTGTTATCCCTGTGTTTGGCAGCGATGCACCAGTTGAAAGCCGTGACCCAAGGCCTTTTAAAAGCATGCAGCAGGCACTAACCCGCGAAGGTGATGATGGTGTGGTGTTAAACCCGGCTGAAAAACTAAACATTCATGAGGCTATCGCATCCTACACAATCAATAGCGCTGGTTTGATGGCCCGTGCAGACGAGCTCGGCAGCTTAGAGGCTGGCAAACTTGCAGACCTTATTGTGATAGACCGCAATATCGTAGACCTTGCAGAATCTGGCAAGGAAACCGAGATTGGCGGCACCAAGGTGCTAAAAACAATTATGGATGGCCGTGTTGTTTTTGAGGCAGAGTAATCTCTGCCTCTCAGGCTTCAACGGTAAACTGCCCCATCATGCCCATGTCTTCGTGCTCTAGCAAATGACAGTGGAACATATAGGGGAATGCATCTGATGCAGTATGGTCAAAGCGCACGATAAAAGACGCTTTTGCGTCTGTAATAACCGTATCCTTCCAGCACTTCATATGGGCTGGGGGTGTTTTTCCATTGATGGATAACACCTGAAATGAACAGCCATGGGCATGGAAATTATGCACATCGCCGTCCAGATCCCATATCTCCACAGCGCCTTTTTGAACGCGGTGATCAATGCGGGCCATATCCATCATCCTGCCGTTGATCACCATTTTGCGGTTGATTGTCGCCATTGTAAAATGCCGGGTAATATGAGCTTCCTTTGGGTCAAGCCACGCAATATCATTCAACCGCGGCGGAACTCTAACATCTAAGTCAGGCGCAATACGGGGGTTTACCTCGAATGTGCATATGGTCTGCTCACCCTGAATAGGATTAAAAGCCGGAGAAGTGCCTTCACCGCGTTCGGCTTGTACGGAGCGTAGTGTCGCTGGTAGGCCATCAGAAAAATCAACTAACAGCTCATACCGTTCGCCAGGGGCAACAAAAAGGGTTGTCACCTCCACAGGTTCTTCAAGGAAACCACCATCCCCGGCAATCACATGAAAAACGCGCGTATCAGTAAAAGTGAAATTGAAAAAACGGCCATTTGAACCATTGAGCAGCCGCAAGCGAACAAGTCCTTTGGGCACCTCAACACGCGGCTGGATAATGCCATTCACCGTCATGTGTTCTGCATAAAAACGGCCAAGTCCAACTTTATTATACAGCAACGTGCCGTCTTGGTTAAAATCCTTATCTTGTACAATGAAAGGCAAGTCATCAATGCCGTACCTGCGCGGCAGAGGCAAGCTATCACTGTTGTCATCATCAATCACAATCATACCGGCAAGGCCATTATAGACATGTGGCCCAGTGCGTTTATGGGTATGGCTATGATACCAAAGCGTTGCAGCCTCCTGCACAATTGGCAGAATCGGTGACCAGCTTGTACCGGGCCTGATCGCGCGCTGTGGACCACCGTCCAGTTCGCCCGTCACATGCAAACCATGGCCGTGAATACTAACAGCTTCAGCAAGAGTATTTTCATAATGCAGGGCAAGCTCGGCACCTCGCCGCGTGCGTACCACTGGCCCCATATAATCCTGCGACAAGCCCCAAGTTGGTGTTTTTATTTTGCCGTCAAACGACCATAACCCTGTTTGCATTTTTAGCGACACAGGGCCGTCACTTCCGTTTACCAAGGCAGGGATGGGCATGAAGGGCCGGTCAGGACTTTGGGCAAATGCAAGCTTGCTAACATACGGCATAGCCATAGTCCCTACTATTCCCTGAAGGATGTGCCGCCTATGAACTACCATACTTTCCCCGCTTGGCTTTAGTACTGAAACAGCAATAAACCGAGCATACGCAAAAGCGAATATATTTCAAATAATTTCGAAATTATAAAGATTTTATTGTATCATCATGGTCATGAAATAGTTTATTTAAGTTGATTTTCGAAATCTTCCAGCAAAGCTTCGGCATGGACCTGTGTCCGCATGATATGATCATTGATAATAGATCGCGCCTTGTCTATATCGCGTTCAAGCGCTGCTTCAAGTAGGTTTTTATGGTCAACAGCCGCTTGAGAGACAATTATTTTATTGCGAAGAGCAAACCGCCTATAGCGGTAGTGCCTTGCAAAAAGGTTTCTATAAAACCCCAGCAAGGTTGGTGACTGACACGCCGACACCAAACAATCGTGAAAATGCCTGTTAGCACTTTCCTGCGCTTTTAAGCTGTCGTCATCACCAAGATCAGCCTTTGCTTCGGCCTTCCCTAAACGGTGATAGGCTGCAACCAAATTCATTTCCCATGTATCATCGCCGTGTTTGATAGAGTCAGCAACACATTCAACTTCAATCAACAGGCGCGACCTAATAATATCGGCTAGATCAGAGGGGGAAAAAGGTGCAACAGTAAACCCGCGCCTATCATGCACAAGCACAAGACCATCGGCCAACAGGCGGTTAAGCGCCTCACGTACTGTCGCCGCACTTACACCAAAACGCGCTTTGATATGTTCTGCCTTCAGTTTTTCGTCTGGCCTAAACTGGCCCGCAAGAATAGCTTCACTTAAATCATCGTATATCTTGCTGGTTAGTGTCATGAACATTCCATCATTTTTGCGATATTATACTTAGGCTTTAAAGCAAAAAACACACGATCGCAAACGCATCATCTTATCGGTAATTGATGATTTTATCGACTATTTGATCAAAAAGCCATGCAAGAATACTTGTTATTATCTGGGCCCGCATGCCTTTTTATAAACCCGTTTACTTCTGACCTAAAAAGTTTTCAAAACACTCACATATCTGTCAAGAAACCTTAAAATTTGAAGCCCATCACATTGCCAGCAAGTCAAACGGATTTGCGGGCGTTTTTACGCGCCCGATACAACCATGATCAAGGGCTCAAAAATGAAATTCACAACATCATACAAAGCGCTACTGGCAACATGCAGCCTATTTGCTGTATCTGCTGCGGCCATCTCGGAGGAAGCTGCGATTGAAGCAGGAGCTTATGCTTCAGATGCAGGTGTAGAAGAAATTATTGTTTCTGCCAAGAAAACCACCTTCTCAAACAACGCGACTGACGCGATTATGCTCCAGCAAGAACCAGATGCATCAAGCGTTCTTTCTGTTATTGATAACCTGCCTGGCATTTTTGTAGCTGAAGGCGGCCCCTTTGGTTCTGACGACTGGTCAACAACACTTTCCATTCGCGGTTTTGCTGTTAGCCTTTCAGAGCAACAAATTGGTATGACCATTGACGGCCTGCCAAACGGCAACTCAAACTACGGTGGCGGCGCTAAAGCAAACCGTTATATCGATTCAGAAAACCTCCTGCGCGCCGAAGTTTCACAAGGCACGGCTGATATTGCTTCTCCGTCCCATGAAGCCCTTGGTGGTACTATCAATTTTGTAACCAGCAACCCAGAACAAGAACAACAATTCCGCGCTGGCCTCAGCATTGGTGAAAATAACGCACAGCGCTATTTCTTCCGCTACGACACAGGCGAAATTGCTGAAGGCACAACAGCCTACCTTAGCTATTCCACAACAACAAACGACGCATGGATTGGTAATGCTGGCGGCACTGACCGCGATCACTTCGCAGCTAAGATCGTATCCGAGCAGGACAACTGGACCTTTACGGGCCGCCTGTCATGGGATGACACATGGGAAAACAACTATCAGCGTATTTCCATAGCTCAGTTTGAAGAAAACCCAGACTGGGACCGCCTGACAGATACAATCACTGGCATTCCATACGTTGATCAGGTTTACCGCCCAGGTTGGGGGACTTTGCGCGAGAACTGGTTTGCTTATACAAAAGCAGAATACAAAAGTGACAATCTGGAATTCACGATTGCGCCATACTTCCATAAAAACTCTGGCCGTGGTGACTGGATACCGCCTTATCTTGTAGCAACTGCTGGCGGCGACGTTGACGCGAACGGCACTATGTTTGGTGGTTCTGCTGCTGGGTCTTACACCTATACAGACAGCAACGGCACCCCCCTTGCGCCGATCGCAGGCTGTACGGCTACCCTAACATTCCCATACGGCGGCGGCGCCCCAGCCAATAACCCAGCCTGCTATGCAGACGGTGCGGTTCCTGTTGGGTCTTACCGGCACACACACTATAAAAAGCAGCGCTTTGGTGTAACGGCAGATGCGGCCTATACAATCGGCGAAAGTAACACAATCCGTGCAGGCTTGTGGTGGGAAGACAGTGACCGCGACGAATCTCGCGACTGGCATAAAGTGATTGATTCACTCTCCGGCATCAATTTCGACAACATCCCTTACTGGGTTCAGTATGACCGGAATTTCACAACTAAAACCCTGATGCTGTATGCAGAAGACACGTTTACACTTGGTGATCTTAGCCTTCGTGGTGGCATCAAGAAATTCATGGTTGATCTGGACCGCAGTGACAATTTGGGTAATGAAGCAGACCAAAGCTTAGAGTCTGATTCAGACATCCTCTTCACGGCTGGTGCTCTCTATCAAGCAACAGAAAACCTTGAGATATTTGCTGGTTTCTCGCAGAACTATGCGGCCATCAAAGATACGATCATTGAAGGTACTGCTTCTGTTGTAAACCCTGATATTCCTGATCTTGAGGGCGAAACCGCAGACAACTTTGACTTTGGTCTTCGTTACAGCAATAACTGGTTACATGCGACAATTACGGGGTATTATATCAAGTTTAATAACCGTATTACTTTCGTGTCAGCGGGTGACCCGGTTGGCGGCGTTGACTACCTTGAAGAAGGTGAAGGCGCATACCTGAACGTTGGCGGTATTGAATCAAAAGGTATTGAAGCCAGTATTTCTGCTGATTTTGCAAACTACTGGAATCTCTATTCATCCCTAACGATCAACAAATCTGAATATTCTGATACAACGGCTGAGGTTGTAGAAGGTAACAAGGTTGCTCTCGCACCTGAATTCCAGCTTGTTGGCACGCTTAGCTACTTCCGCGACGGTGTGCGTGCGGGTGTATCTGCAAAACATGTCGGCGAACGGTACGGCGATTTTGCAAACACACAGGAACTACCAGCTTTCACCACTGTTGATGCGTGGGTTGGCTACACACTGGATGAAGGCTCAATTCCAGGTATTAGTAGCATTGATATTAGCCTCAATGTTTCTAACCTTACTGACAAACGCTACCTCGGCGGCGGCACACCGGGTTCTTATTTCCTCGGTTCCGAGCGTCAGGCAACTGCAAACCTGACCCTTACATTCTAAAACACACAAACGGGTGGCTTCAGCCGCCCGTTTCCCCTTTCAGTACTGGATAGAAACATGATCAACCGCCGCACAACCCTCAAAATGATCGGGGCTACAGGTGCCATAGCCGCAGCAGGGTTACCTGCCTTTTCAACCCCCGCTGTCACCGCGCAAGTATCAGACAAACGCTTATCCCGTATTTTATTTGGGTCATGCGCCCACCAAGACAAAGATCAACCGATATGGGAACCTATCACCGCTCTAAACCCCGAACTTTTTATCTTTCTCGGCGACAGTATATACGGTGACACCCGTGATATGGCTGTACTCGCCGCTAAATATCAAAAGTTTGCGGCCAAACCCGGCTTTCAAAAGCTGTTAGCCACAACACCTGTTATAGCAACATGGGACGACCATGATTTCGGCGAAAATGATGCTGGCATGGAATACCCCATGAAAAAAGAATCCAAAGAACTGTTCTTTGACTTTTGGAATGAGCCAGAAGATAGCCCGCGCAGAAGGCCTGATGACGGAATTTACACATCTTACATGTACGGCCCACCAAATGAGCGTGTACAGGTCATAATGCTTGACCTGCGCTGGAACAGAACTGGCCTCATTCATGTTTCAAAGGAAGAGGCACGCCGCCGTGACCAAATGGCCTTTGGCCCTTACCTGCCGCAAGATGATGCCCACAGCACGATGCTGGGCGAAAAACAGTGGAAGTGGCTGGAAGGCGAACTGCAAAAACCTGCAAAGCTACGTATCATTGGCTCCAGCTTGCAATTTATTTCCACTTTTCCGGGCTGGGAAGCATGGAGCCTGTTCCCGCGGGAGCGCACCCGTATGATTGAGCTGATTACAAAGACCCGTGCAGAAGGCGTTCTGTTTATCAGCGGCGATACACACTGGGCTGAAATTTCGCGCCAAAGCTACCATGTGCCCTACCCTTTGTATGACTTTACCTCAAGCGGGCTTACAGAAACATGGCACAATATGAGCCCAAATGCCTACCGCCTGCCCGACTGTATGTATACCAAGGCGAACTTTGGCATTCTGGAGATAGACTGGCATGTACCGGACCCTCATATAGTGATGCAGGCGCGGAACGTAGACGGTCAGCCTGTTTTTGAGAAATCTCTGCTTCTAAGCCAGCTTTCCTTCAGGTAAGGCTATAGTTTATAGGCAAAAAAGGCGGGGTTTCACCCGCCTTTATCATGCAAAAAACCGCTGCCTAACTTTATTTATTCATCATGCTTTCAATCGGCTTGCCTGCTTTCATGACAGGATTGTCGCTTTCATAGCTATAGCCCAGAAACTTCGCAGCTGTGGCCGCCACTTCATTTAAGGCAACAGGCGGGCCACCTGTCACTTCACCCATCGCTGGTGTATCAGGGCCAATAACCGCCATCCATATCTGGTCGTCGCCCGCAAAGTCACTCACTGCTTTGGTGCCATCTTCTTTCACATAAGGGAACCGGCCGTGATGTTTCCATGTTTCAAAACTATCAGACCCGCGGCCATGATCTGTTGTAACCAAAAGCGTTGTATGATCCTTATAACGTGGGTCTTTTTGTAACCATGCCCACAGGTCTGCCAACATTGCATCACTTCTATGTAGCGCATTCACATACTGATCATAGTGGCCATCGTGGGCAAAATCATCTGTTTCACCGAGGGAAATATAAATGAAGCGCATTTTTTTACTAACAAGCGCCGCCCTTGCATAGCCCATTGTAAATGCGTCAAAACGCACTGTATCCCATGGGCTTGGCACTGCCGCCAGCATCTCGTTCAGGAAGGCAACTTTTTTATTACCCGGTAACTTGTAAGGTTCAAACCCTGCATTTACCGGCACATGGCTGCGTTCTGAATTAATAATGTAGGGGAACACATCCCACGATGCAAAAGCCTCAATCTTACCTGTGTTTTCAGGCTTCTCGTTCAGCCATTCCAGCACCGTTTTATTCGGGTTTAAAACCTTATCATTACTGTTAATCCGGTCGTCAGTTATGCCCGTTAAAATCTCGCTGTAGCCGGGATAGGAAAAATGGTATGGGTTTGTGAGCGTCCCAACACTTCCCTTGTTTCGGTTACCGTAGAGCTGGCCTTCTTTTGCCACTACATCCCATAAAAACGGCATCAGTGCAGTGCGGCGCGCATTTGGTGTTTCTGCACCATATTGTTCTTTAAAGTCAGCATGATGTTTTTTGTAGGCAATATAAGCATCCTGATCAAAAAATGCTTGATCAACCCCCGTAAACACTTCCTGCCACCGCACACCGTCAATGGTTACCAATATAACGGTTTCAGTTTGCGTTTCAGAGGCTGCAAGAGTGTGCATAAAGCCCGTAAAACCCAAAAATAGAACAAACACTATACGCATCAAATATACCTCAAAATAAAAGCCAACAACAAACCCGTTTGCTGCTGGCCTTTATTTGACATTTTTGCGTTACACTTTTGGGACGCTTATTCTTTTAAAAGCTATTTAATCTAGGGTGCGCCGATACCGAAATATTGCAAGACAGGTAACAACTGACAAAATAATGCATAGAGACCCAAGTTCAGGCAACACCTCGCGCAGTTCAGCCCCTTTCAACATAACCGACCGCACAACCCTGATAAAATGGGTTGTGGGCAAGCCTTCCCCGATTGTTCTTGCCCATTTGGGCATACCATCAAAGGGAAACATAAATCCTGAAAGCAGAATAGACGGCAGAAAAAAGAAGAATGTCATCTGCATGGCCTGCATTTGTGTGCGCGCCACTGTGGAACAGAAAAAACCAATCGCCAAGTTAACCAGAATAAAGCAGGCTACTGCAGCGCCAAACGCTATAAAGCTACCAACAAATGGGACACCAAAGAATGACCGGGCCAACACCAGCATTAAGGCTGTCTGCATTAAACCCACAACAACAAAAGGGGTGATTTTACCAACCATCACCTCGGCAGGCCTAGCCGGTGTAGACAACAGTGCCTCTAAGGTGCCGCGCTCGGTTTCACGCGTAAGAGCAATAGATGTCATAAGGGTCATGGTCATGGTTAAAATAATACCCAGCAAGCCCGGCACGATATTTACCGACGTTCGCCCAGCAGGGTTATAGCGTTTGTGTATAACCGGCGTTACAGGCTGTGATGTCATACTTTCAAGCCCAGACCCTTCAAGAACAGGTTTCAAAGCAGTATCTAAAATCTGAGAAAAAGCCCCTGCTGCCGCAGATGTGGCAACCGGGTCCGTTGCATCAGCATCCAGCAAAATTTGCGGCTGGCTGCCCCGCAGTAAATCCCGTTCAAAATTCTCAGGGACAGAAACAACAAAAAGCGCTTCGCCTTTTTTAAACGCGGTCTCCACCTCTGGCTTTCCGGCAACAATCCCCTTAACAGTAAAATACCTTGATGCTTCCAGCCCGTGAATAATAGACCGTACCGCAGGTCCATTATCATGCAATTCCACCAATGTCGGCAAATGGCGCGGGTCGGTATTAATGGCAAAGCCAAACATAATAAGCTGCATCAACGGAATGCCCAGCATCATTGAAAGCGTAATCCGGTCGCGCCGCATCTGGATAATTTCTTTGCTAAAAATGGCAAAGGCGCGCGAGAAGCTGAACGATCCTATCATTGAAAATTATCCTCTGACCCTGTCATAAGATAGATAAAGGTCTCTTCAAGCCCGGTTTTTGAAAGGCTCCAGTCATAAGCACTGTCGTCGCGGTACGGCGCAATCGCTGCCTCCAGCTTGCCTGCATCAATACCACTTACATGCAAGGCAGAGCCAAAGCGGGCAATCTGGTTAATGCCGTTCTCACCTTGAAGGGCGCTGTATAGCGGGCTTAGCTTTTTACCTTCTACACGCCACGTGGTGAGGCCAACACGCGACGCCAGTTCACCTGACGGGGCATCGATCAGTTTTTTACCATAAGCAATAAAAGCGATATTATCGCACTGGACAGCTTCATCCATATAGTGCGTGGAAACAAGTACAGTCACACCGCTATTGGCAAGCTTGCGGATACGGTCCCAAAAGTCACGTCGGGCTTTAGGGTCTACCCCGGCTGTTGGCTCGTCAAGCAGCAACAATGCCGGTGAATGAAGCGAACATGCAGCCAGTGCAAGCCGCTGCTTCCAGCCACCAGAGAGCTGGTCCGCCAACTGGTTCGCACGCGGCGCTAACTGGTACTCTTCAAGCGCATCATCAACAACCTGCCTGTAATTTTTAAGGGACCGCAGCCTAGCCATAAAAATCAGGTTTTCTTTGATCGTCAGGTCACCGTAAAGCGAGAACTTCTGGGTCATGTAGCCCACCTGTTCCCTGATCTTGTCGCTTTCTGTCAGCACATCAAAACCCAAGCAGGTTCCTTCAGCCGAATCGGCACTTAGAAGGCCACAAATCATGCGAATTGTTGTCGTTTTCCCAGAGCCATTTGGCCCCAAAAAGCCATATATCGCGCCCTTTGGCACCTTGATCTCAAAATCATCAACAACGGTTTTATCGCCAAACCGTTTTGTTAAGTGCTGAACATCTATAACGGTGTTTTCCATCATGAAATTCCGCTATGAGCGTCGGCGAAAGGTCATGGGTGTACCTGTCGGCGGGGCCCCTTTTGATAGCCGTGCCTCTATTCGGTATACAAGTTTTGCTCGTTCTTTATCTGAAAAAATTGTCGGCGCTGTAAACTCAGCCCTATTGGCAATATAGCTGACTGTCGCGGTAAGCCCTGCCGGGCAACTATCACAAGAAGCATCTAAAACAAGCCCTTGCCTGAAAGAGGCCAAGTGTGGTTCTTCTGTAAACAACACCGCCACCATATCGCCGTCTGGCAGGAAACGGACCACAGGCTGCGAAGGCCCCGCCATTTCGCCAGCACGGCGTACCAGACGCTCGATCACACCGCCAGCAGGGGCCTTAATAGCCCGCCGCTCAAGCGCAATCTCTGCCGCTGTAATTGATGCATTTGTTGCTTCCGCCTCGCCTGTTGCGGCTTTAATCGCATACTCGCGGGCAGGTAGCTCCACAACAGCCAAACGCTCGCGCATTTCAGCAACGCGGGCATTTGCAGCTAACATGGTTGCTTCAGCACTATCAAGCCTTGCTCGGGGCAACACATTCTGCTCGACCAATGGTTTAACCCTGTCAAAGTCATCTTTTGCTGCTTTTGCTGAGGCCTTTGCCTGTGTTAGCAAATCTTTTGCAGCCTGAATTTCAGGCGCGCGCCCCCCAAGCGATGCGTCCTGCACGCGGGCTTCACTTGCGCGGGCTTTAGCTTTCATTTCTGCAAGGCTTGCAAGTTCAATGGTATTATCAAGCATGGCTAGAATCTGGCCCTTTTCCACGACCTGCCCTTCCTGAACATTGATTTCAGTTATACGACCAGCAGCTTCTGGGGCGATAAGGCGAAAGCGCCCTTCAGCATAGCCATAAAAAACGCCGTCTTCCGTTTTATCGCACCCCAAAAGCATAAAGGGCACAACAAGCAATACGTACCAAGACCTCATGAAATATCCTTCTTAATTCTGAAACCACACAAAATGTTTTCAGCAATGCTATCTGCCAAGGTTTCTAGATCCTGTATTTTTTGGCCAAATGTATGGGTCAGCAGTATATGCGTTAAAACTGGTCCAAAGATCACGCGTTTAGCAACATCGGGCTGCACCGCACGGAAAACACCTTTTTGCTCGCCCACCTGCAAAAGCGACACGATAGCCGCCTGACCAACCGAAATTACCTTTTTATGGTACATTGCCGCCATGTCAGGAAATCGTGCCGCTTCCGCCAACACCAAACGCGGTGCCGCAGATATGGCAGGGTCGGCAGCCATCATAATACCCGTCTTTATCACCGTTCTCAGGGCCTCTTCAGGGTCTTTTTCTGCCATCACGCCAACTCGCTCAGCCATCACGCCAACGAAATTTTTTGAAAAACGCGTTATCAGCTCTTCGAACAGCTGTTCTTTTGATTTGAAATACAGATAAACCGAACCTTTGGTGAGGCCAGCTTTTTCTGCAATCTCATCCATACGAGATGCAGCAAAACCCTTTGCTGTAAAAACAGCAAGGGCTGCATCTAATATTTCCTCGGGTCGCGCACTCGGGCGTCTTTGGTTTTTTTTCGTCATGCCGCATAACTAACTAACCAGTCAGTTAGTTACAAGCAAAAAACGCTCACAGCGCTAAAAAAGCAGCTACTGTGGCAAAATAACCTGATTTTGATTTACTAAAGTCGCATATCCGACAAAAACTTTTCAGCCTGTGACTGCAAGATACCCACCTGCTGCTCTAGACTCGATGCTGCGTTATCCAGCTCTTCCGCCCGCACCATTGTTTCGCTAGCGGTTGCGCCAACCTTGGCAATATTATTTGAAACCTCACTCGTTCCCTCAGAAGCCTGCTGAATATTCTGGCTAATCTCCAGTGTCGCGGCAGACTGCTCTCTAGTAGCATTGGCAATACTTGATGCAATTTCATTCAGGCTATTAATAATAGTGGATATACCAGAAACCGCATCAACTGTTGTATCTGTATTATTTTGAATAGACTGCACCTGCGAGGCAATTTCGCCTGTTGCTTTAGCAGTTTGCTGTGCCAGTGATTTCACCTCGCTCGCGACAACAGCAAAGCCTTTGCCTGCTTCCCCAGCACGCGCGGCCTCGATCGTGGCATTCAAGGCAAGCAAGTTTGTTTGCTCGGCAATCTCATTAATCAAGCTTACTACGCGCCCAATTGTATCAGACGCCTCCTGCAAAGCTTCTATGGTTGTTGAAGCGCCTTTAGCCTCAGTTGCTGCGAACGATGTTTTCTCAGACGACACCCTCACCTGACGGGCAATTTCTTCAACCGAGGCAGAAAGTTCTTCCGAGGCAGCAGCCACTGTTTGTACATTCTGTGTTGCAAGTTCGGCAATTGCCGCAACTTCATGCGCAATAGCCTGACTATCAGAGGCATATTGTTTTAGCTGTGATGCGGTATCCCTAGTCTGTGTGGCTGCGACCATCAGTTCCGTAACAATATGCATAATAGTTGCTTCAAAACCGCTCGCAATCCGTTCTCTGTCTTCTGTCTGCTGCTTTTCCATGCCTTGCATTCTGTCAACTGTTTCATTGATCAGCTTTGCACCTTGCCTGTAAGCACCAACCATGCCTGTTGTCAAAAACCGTCGATAATATTTGCCCGCAGAGGCTGCATTCAAAGAAGCTGTTGCTTCCCGAATGAAAGCATCATTCAAATCGAGAATGTGGTTGATACCACAGAAAACTTCAGACAGATCTCCATATGTGTCCCAGTCTGTAATACGGGCTTCAAGGTCGCCTGCTTTAATACGCGGTGTTATTTCTTCCAGTGCGGTAAAGGCTTTTTTATATTGCTCAGTATACTGCTTTTGTGCCTCCAATTCAGCTTCGAGCTTGGCAATACGGTCTTGAAGGGCCTTTTTTCCTGTTAGCTTTTCAAACATGATTACACCCCGTACGACCAGATAAATTCATCATAGCTCATGCCTGTTGCAGCAATCTTTGCCTGAAACAGCTCATAGCCCGCCTGCATCCCGTCTTTACGGCTTGTGAAGTCTGCTTCACGGGTAAGGATTTCCCTGTATAGAGCAGCAATCTGTTTTACAGTTTCCTTATTCGCGAACCTTCTATTGGAATGATACCCTATAATCTCCGAGTCATTAACAAAGCTTGGGGTAACGTGTGCAAACACCCAGTAATAGCGCCCTGTCGCTGACATATTTTTCACATAAGCAAAAATCTCGTGCCCGGCTTCAAGGCGCTCCCATAAAAAACGGAATATTGTACGGGGCATATCAGGGTGACGGATAATACTATGAGGTTTTCCAATCAACGCAGATGTGGGCATTTCAGCCAAACGACAAAAAACATCATTCGCGTATGTAATGCGCCCTTTAAGGTCTGTCTTCGAGACAATGACCTCATCTTCGACAAAATGCAGTTCTTCATTAACTGGACGAACGCTAGTTTCCAGCATTAGACACCCCTTAAACAGCTTAATCAGTTGCTTCAATCGCAACAGGCAAAGTATTCTTACAAGCCTTTACTAATCGTTAAGTCTCACAAAATTACAGCAGTGTTTGGCATAAAAGCCCGCTTTGGGGGGCTTTTAAAAGGTGTATAATTGTCGCAGGCTAGTGAACAACCCATCCCAGAGCCTGTGCACGAACCGCAGCAAGAGCAGGAATATCCTCAGCAATAAAATGCTTATGCAGCATCTGCACACCCAGCATATGGTTGATCATGGCATCAAGCTGCACCTTGCGCGCCCGCGGCGTTGCATCGCTTTGCGCTTCTGCTAGCACATCAGCCACCCCTTGCTTATCAAGCAAGCCACCATCCGCAACCATGCTGTCTGACAAATACTCCCGCGAAAGCTCCATCATAGCAGTCCATTTGTCTGAATTTGTGGTAGCAGGCGGTGCCATAAAGGCAAACTTTTCACGTTCGTAAAGTGTTTTTGGAAGCAGGCCTTTCATAGCCTCTTTCAAGACATATTTTTCTTTCCGGTCCTTAATCCTGTGAAGGGGTGGAATTTTCACCGCAGCCTCTGCCAAATGGTGATCAAGGAACGCTGGGCGAGCCTCCATTGAATTTGCCATATCAACCCTGTCACCGCCCCATGTTAAAATCTGCCCTTCCAGCATGGTTTTAGACCAAACATACTGTGCACGGTCTAGCGGGTGCCTGCCGTCCATCATCGCACGATCAAGCTTTTCTGCAATGGCAAGGCCCGGTTTATAGCCCGCAAGCGCTGAACGCCTGTCGCCGCTTAAAAGGGTGCGAGCCGTATCTTCGCAGCTAAGCCAAGGCTGCAAGCAGCTTGGCGTAAATCCTATCCGGTCGGTCAGGTACAGGTCATTATGCTCATTTTCAGCAAGCATTGCCCCTTTAAACAGCTTGTTGCTTTCACCCAGCATTGATTCCCAGCGTGCACGCTCCGCTGGGTCCAGATCATCAAGCCCGTGCAGGAAAAGATCTCGGCGGAAAGACGGATAGCCAGCAAACAATTCGTCTGAACCTTCGCCTGTTACCACAACCTTATAGCCCGCTCCCCGCACATGGCGGCTCATTAAAAACTTGGCGACGGCAAGCGTATTATAAACCGTGCGCTCTGTATGCCAGATTGTCTCTGCAAAATGGCCATAAAGCTGGTTCGCATCAAGCCGTAGAATATCCTGATCAGCCCCGGTTGCTTGCGCCATTTCCTGTGCAATAGGTGTTTCATCGTATGCGGCATCTGTAAAACCAATGGTAAAAGCTTTCACCGGGTTTTGGCGCATAGCAGCAGAAAGCCCAAGAATGGAGCAGCTATCCACCCCGCCTGAGAGATAACACCCAACCGGCACATCCGCCTCCAAACGCAGGCGTACAGCTTCGGTTAAGCCTTCGCGAACAGTTTCAATGCTTTCTTCTTCGCTTTTTTCGCCCTTATGAAAAGCGGCATCAGGAAATTCAAAATCCCAATAGGGTTTATCTTCAATAACGTAACCAGAGCTTTGCCTGCGGAAGGTTACAACATGCCCTGGCTTCACCTGATGAATGCCTTTATAGGCCGTGGTGCCCGGCACCATAACCTGCATTAACTGGTGGAGTAAGCCTTCACTGTCAAACTCGCGCGGTACACCGGGGTGCGCCATCACAACTTTAATTTCAGACCCAAACACAACCCCGTCATCGGTGGTGTAATAATACAGCGGCTTCACGCCAAACCTGTCGCGCACCAGATGCAAGGCATCTTCTTTTGCATCATACAATGCAAAAGCGAACTCGCCGCGCAGCCGGCGCAGCGTTTCTGCCATACCAAAACGCGGAAATAGATGCAGGATAATTTCACTGTCACTTTTGGTTTGAAACCGGGCACCCCTGCTTGTGAGGTCTGTTCTTATACGCTGATAATCATAAAACTCGCCGTTATGAGCAAGCAACATTTGGCCATCAGCGCTTTTAAAAGGTTGGCGCGCACGATTTTCATCCAAATCAATAATTGAAAGCCGGGCATGCGAAAATCCCACACCTTTGCCGTCCAGAACTTCCACACCAAAACCATCTGGGCCCCTGTGATACTGTATTGCTGCCATATTAGCGAGAAGCTGTTGATCAACGGGGCGTTGTTTGTCTCTGTAAAAAATTCCGGCAATGCCGCACATAATATTTTCTGCTTTCTTAAAGTCTGGGGGAATGGATAGGAGTGAAAGGCAAACGACCTAAAGCACATCCATGACCATATCAGTTCGCTGCACAATACAAGTAAGTAGGGCCATGCGCATAAAGACTGCACCGCGTGCCTGCGCAAAATACCAGTTGTGCAATGTATTATCGAGCGAGGTGCATAGTTCTTCCCCGCGTGCAAGTGGGTGCAAAATAATTGCAGTTGGCTTTAAAGGCGACTGGGCATCAAGCTTCAAACTGCCGCCCATAACCTCAAAATCATCTTTCACCCAAGCGATCGCATTAATGTAAACCACATCAAGCTCTGGCAATGTTTTATTAAGGTTGGTACTTTCGCTGATAACAAGGCCACCAGCTTCAAGCTTTTCACGCTGGCCCGCACCAAAAAGGTCTGTATCTGTACCATCATGAATGACGACAACCTCGTCAATCGCGCTTGAAAACTGCGTTAACAACATCAAGAGGCTTCTAACCGTACGCATGCGCTTAGGAACACCAATAATGCCTATTTTTATACGCTCAGCCGGTTCATCTGCAATCAGATCAGGACGCCATTTCAAAATGGTATAAAGGTCTGCCAGTGCCTGTGTCGGGTGCTCGTCTGTACCATTACCCGCATTTATAATAGGGATACGCAATGTGTCCATCATAGCTACAACAGAATCTTCACTATTATCGCGCAGCACAACACAGTCACCGTAGTTATTGAACATTTCAGCAACGTCAGAAAGGCTTTCCCCCTTGGCAATACCTGTGGTGGACCGGTCTGTGATCGACATAATATCGCCGCCAAGCCGGTGCCATGCGCTTTCAAAACTTAAACGCGTGCGTGTTGAAGGCTCGTAAAAAGCACTAATCAACAGTTTGCCAGAAAGCGGCTTCATGGGAGTAGAAAACCGTTCCGGGTTGGCTTCATATTTTGCGGCAAGCCTGAAAAGCTGCAACAGCAGGTCGCGGTTAAACTGCGCCGCAGAAACGATATGGCTATTTGCAAGCGACAAAAGGTGCTCGTGCTCTTCATGGATAGCACGCAGCATGTCTTTTGGGTGCGCGGCCCCATATACATCAGGTCGTGACGGTTCAAACGATCCAGCGCCGTCAACAATGGCCTTTTCAGCCCCCTGAACTACCATAGGGTTTTCTCCTTAACATCGCGCAGAACAAAATACACCAAAACAACAGGCGCAAGACAGGTAAGACCCAAAGCAGGCACCACGAACAAGGCAAGCCCAGTGGCAGAAATCATGTTGTTTCTCCATTTTTAGTACGGGAAGCACCCTGAAGCGTTGCCCATTCAAACGATGGTTTTGTCCAGAAAGCAGTTACCATAACAAGCATTGACACCGCGGCAGAAACAAGTGCCGCCACATAAAAACCAATAGTGAAATAGGCATAAAGCCCCAAAGCTGTGCCTAAAAGCATGGCGGCAGTTGCCTGCAGGCCGTTACCACGCCTGAACAGCAAGCCAATAGCAATAGGCCAGATGGTGCTGGCAACAAAAGCGCCGGTAAAATGCAAAAGCGAGCCCAAGGTTGCCAGCTTCGGCAAACTTAATGCCCATGTTAATGCGCCAAGCCCAAGAATAATCCAGACAGCGGCACGCCGCAGTTCTGCATTCGTTGCATCTGGGCGCATATGCCCCTTATAAATGTCTTTAACAATCAGGTCGCTGGTGGCCGCAAGCACACTATCGAGGCTGGAGGCAAGCGCTGAAAACACTACAACGAACACCACAATAGCCCCGAAAAGGCCAAACAGCTTTCCAGCAACCAGCGGCGCAACCATATCAGGCGACGGCACATTAATGCCAAGTGCGGGTGCCGCCAGAGCAATAAAACCCGCAACAATAGGGATAGGAAGCCAAAACACACCCGCCAGAATATAAGCCCGAAAGCCCACACCCGGTGCAAAAGCAAAAGCCCTAGACCACCAAACGTTAGAATGGAAAATTTCACCCACACCAAAAAACAGGTTATTGAACAAAAACATAATTGAGGCAGGCAGCAGCAGGTTTAGAAGCTCAGGGCGCTCTTCCTGCAGGCGGTCATGAATAGTATCAAAACCCACTTCATTCATCACCATGATTGCAAGTACAATAACCCCAATAAGAATAAGAAGGGTCTGCACAAAATCGGTACTTATCACCGCCCGCAAGCCACCAAACACTGTATAAAGGGTACAAATGGCAACAATCACTGTCATGCCGTACGCATAGGGAATGCCGGATAGAGCGTTAATCAGCAAACCACCTGCCATGCCAAGGCTAACAAGCCAGCCAAGACTGTAGAAAAATGAAATACCCAGAAAAACACGCCATGCAACATTGCCGTAGCGCAGCCTGATAAAGTCGCCACTGGTATAGCCTTGCGGCATCATCTCGCGGATACGTTTTGCGAGCGGCGCAAACAAAAGCAGCCCAACAGCACCAAGCGAATAGCCAACCATGCCCCATATACCAAGCTGGTATGCAAGCTGCGGCGCGGTCATGGTGGTATTGCTTGTCACCCATGTCGCCATGGCTGTTGCTATTGCAAAACCCATTCCTACTTTGCGCCCGGCGAGCATGTAGTCTTCTAGGCTGTCATTCTTTTTACCAAGCCACCAGCCAAGCCAAATCCACAAAATGGAAAAACCGGCAATGATAGCCCAAGCATAAGACGCTGGGAGAACAGCATTAGCATTCATGGTTCGGTCCCTTCTATGCCTTTATGCTTCTGTGTTTTTTCTGGTGCCAACCAGCAACATTCCAACAAGAAGCAGGAACATACCTGCCCCAACAGCAAAGAAAAGCCATGCCCGTGCCAGTGAATGATGTTGGATGGAAACCTCGATAGCATGCGTACCCTGATCCGCAGTTAGCCTGAAACCATAGGTTCCGTTCGGTAAGCCACTTAGGGTTGTTGCGCGGTCAGGGCCTTCATAAACTTCTTGCCACACCTGGCCTTTTTTCTCTTCGAGAACAAAGGACTTACCAGAAACATCTGGCCACGCAAGAGTTACGTAGCCAGCTGCAGAGCCATCATCAGATACATATAAGTCTGCCGAAAAAGCATATGACGCTGGCGCGCAAAAAAGCACCAATACTATAATAAACCTAATAATCATGTGAAAAAAATTGCCGTTACCAGCCGCCGTATAATACCTGTATTATGTTGCATCAACAGGGTCCTCCTGTCGTGTTTGGCAGTCAATCATAGGGAAATATTTTTTGAATTCAAACTATTTATTCTCAATATTTTTCTGTCATGATGCTATAAAGTCATCTCAGGTTAACAATTAAAGGTAGCGTACATGCCAAATGTTTCAGTTGAAAGAATTGAACGGGATTTGTTTGAACTCTCCAGATTCGGCTTCAACGAAACCAATAAAGGCGTGTACAGACAAAGCTTTACCGAAGCTGACATGGCCGCACGGCGCTGGCTAATGGAGCTATTTGAAAAAGAAGGCCTTACCCCCCGCATGGACGGCGCAGGCAATGTTATAGGCCGTTATGGCAGCATGGATAAACCCGTTGTTATGGCTGGTTCACACATTGATAGCGTGCCAGCAGGGGGCATTTTTGACGGTGCCCTCGGCGTTATCAGCGGGCTTGAGTGTGTTCGCACAATTAGAGATAATAATATTCAGCTTGATTATCCCATTGAAATTGTTGGCACCAGCGAAGAGGAAGGCCGCTTTGGCGGCATGCTAGGATCACAGGCCCTTACCGGCAATATTACCCTTGCATGGCTTGAGAATGCCAAGGATGAGAACGGTATTTTCCTAAAAGATGCCATGGCAGACCACGGGCTTGACTATCACGGTGTAATGCATGCCTACCACGACAGAAACAAGCTAAAAGCCTTCCTTGAACTCCATGTGGAACAAGGCCCAGTTCTGGAGGCCGAAAAAAAGACAATCGGCGTAGTGGATGGTATTTCTGGTGTGTTTAAATGGATTGTGCGCCTTATAGGCAAGGCAGACCATGCAGGCACTGCCCCTATGAATATGCGCAGCGATGCCTTCTTGGGGCTTGCCGATTTTGCACACCAAATACAGCGTATCATTGATGAAGAAGGCACTGAAAAATCTCGCATCACCATAGGCCACGTTGAGCTAAAACCCGGCTTTCCGCATACAGTTCCCGGCGAAGTTGATTTCACCATTGTAGGCCGCGACCTTGATGAAGATGTTATGAAAGGGCTTGCGAACGCATGCCGCCGGGTACTTTCCACCATTGCCCGAAAACACCGCCTAATGTTCGAATATGAAGAAATGAGCTGGCTGGAGCCAAAATATTGCAGCAGTAATATTGTAAACATGATTGAACAGAAAACCAAAAGCCGCGATTATAGTTACATTCGCATGCCCTCTGGCGCTGGTCATGATTGCCAGTTTTTCACAGAAATTACTGAAACGGGCCTAATTTTTGTCCCCAGTGTAGGCGGTGTAAGCCATGCACCAGACGAATGGACCCACTGGATAGATATTGAGCGCGGCTCGAATGTGCTGCTTGACTGTCTTATTGATCTGGCAACAGATTAGGCGTTTGGATCAAACGGCGGCAGGCTTAAAAAAGCAACCTTAAGCGCATCTGACCATCCATCAGATATAGCGCTAAAATAGGGATCATGCTGTTCTATTCGGCGTTCATAACCACGCTTTAAGCTACCCGCCTCATAAAACTGCATATCAAGAGGTAACCCAACAGAAAGGTTGGACCGCAGCGTTGAATCAAACGAAACCAGCAAAAGCTTGGCTGCTTCCTCAAAGCTCATATCAGCATCATACGCACGCACCAAAATAGGTTTGCCGTATTTATGCTCGCCTATCTGAAAGAAAGGCGTATCAACCGTCGCCTCAATAAAGTTACCTTCCGGGTAAATTTGAAAAAGCCGTGTTTCCCCGCCTTTAATTTGCCCACCCAGAATGAAGGAGGCCCCAAAAGTTGCCTCACCCTTTTGGCCACCGTCGGCACTAATACGAATAACTTCCTTCACTGTATCACCGATGAGCCGCGCAACCTGAAACAGGGACGGCGCATCATATATACTAGGCGTGCGATTATCTGCGGCTTTACTGCGCTCTTCAAGAAGGCCAATAACAGCCTGCGTTGTCGCCAAATTCCCAGCAGACAAAAGTGTGAGCATGCGATCGCCAGGGCGTTCCCAAGTGTACATTTTCTTGAACGAAGCGATATTGTCGATACTGGCATTGGTGCGGGTATCAGACATAAAAACAAGGCCACGATTGAGGCGAAGACCAACACAGTATGTCATGTAAAAACCTTTAGTCAAACAACCCCATATTACTGCTCGATCCGAATGGAAACAGCAAGCGATTCTTCTGCATTTCCAAGACGAATGCCAGAAATCGGTGCTGCATCACTATAATCCAGCCCGGTTGCAATACGCACATACCGCGCATCTGGCGCCTGATTATTTGCCACATCAAAACCAACCCAGCCTAAGTCCTCGATGTGAACCTCAGCCCACGCGTGGCTTGCAGCTTGCTCGGCTGTGCCTTCAAGCAGCATATAGCCGCTTACATAACGCGCCGGTATGCCCAACACACGCGCAGCTGATATAAACAAATGACTGTGATCCTGACAAACGCCTTCGCCGTGTTCCAGTGCCTCTTCCGCAGTAGTTTCTGAAGTGGTTATGCCAATTTTATAAATAACCTGCTTATGGATTCGACCCATCAAGTCATGCAGCATGGGAAGAGACTCGGCAGGCGGCGTTTCCTTAACCAGCTTATGAATACCTTTTCCCGGGGTAGTTAAAGGGGTTTGCCTAAGGTAGAGCCACAAAGGCACAAATCCAGCATGCGGCCCTACAACCCCTGTTCTGTCAATCGTCTCCACCTCGCCAGACACACGAATACGGATTGTGTGGCTATCACCGTGACAACTGATCAGGGTGGTAATATTGCCCATATGATCTTCATAAGGCACTTCTGCGTTCGCGCCCTCCAGATCAAGCTGCCACGACAAAACCTTTTGGCCATAGCCATCCTGCGGTGTAAGCCGAAGGCGTTGCAAAGCATAATGCAGCGGCGCATCATAAACATAATCTGTGGTGTGGGTTATTTTTAAGTTCATCAATAAAACCCATATGCTTCAGCAATTTCTGCTCCAAGGCAGTTATTGCGTTTCACAAATTTTTGCAAAAACTCATGCAAACCCTCATCAAAAACATCATTAATATCTCTATTAAAAAGCCATGCCTGAATTTCATTTGCAGTGTCGTGCACAGGATGGCGCTGCCCGTAATCCCGTGCCAGATTATTCAGGCTGCCCGTGATTTTATCATAACAGAAAGAAAGTGACCGCGGCATACGAGCATTCAAAATAAGGTAATCTGCGATATTGGCTGAACTATGATCGGCTTCATACATCCAGCGATATGATTTATGAGCAGATACAGAACGAAGAATAGATTCCCACTGCGCATTATCTAGGGAAGACCCCACATAAGACACCGAAGGCAGCAGGACATAATATTTTACATCAAGAATACGCGCTGTGTTATCGGCACGTTCCACATACACACCAATTTTTGAAAAATCAAAAATCTCGTTCCGCAGCATGGTACCATGAAAGCTACCTCGAATAAGGGCTGCATGCCGCTTAATCGCATTAAGCACATCAGGTAAACTGGCATCCCTTACAGCACGCCCCAATATATGCTTCATATCGATCCAGAATTCGTTGGTGCATTCCCATGCTTCACGCGTAAGCGCCGTGCGCACCATACGGGCATTATTACGGGCAGCTTCTACCACACACATAACGCTCGACAGGTTATCGCGGTCACGCAGCAAATAATCCACCACATACGCTTCGCTCGCTTCTTCGTGCTTTCGGTAATAAGCATCCGCAACACCGGCGCTTTTCAAAACAGACGCCCATTCATCATCGGCGGTGTCATAACTTGTAAGGGCCATATGCAGGCCCGCATCAATCAGGCGGGCAATATTTTCAGCCCGCTCAATATAGCGGAACATCCAGTATAGGCCATTCGCGGTTCTACCTAACATACATCAATCCTCCAGCACCCATGTGTCCTTGGTGCCCCCACCCTGACTGGAGTTTACAACAAGTGATCCCTCCTTCATGGCAACCCTGGTCAAGCCACCGGGAATGATACTTATTTTATCAGACACCAGCACAAACGGCCTAAGGTCGACATGGCGCGGCGCGATACCTTTTTTGACATAGATAGGAACAGTCGAAAGCGACAGCGTTGGCTGAGCAATATAGTTACCCGGCCTTGCTTTCAGCTTACGGGTAAATTCTGCTAGGTTTTTCTTGCTGGCTGCTGGCCCCACCAGCATGCCGTACCCGCCAGAGCCATGCACTTCTTTCACCACCAGCTCTGAGAGGTGGTCAAGCACATAAGCAAGACTATCTGGCTCAGAACAGCGCCACGTTGGCACATTTTGAAGAATAGCTTTTCTGCCCGTATAAAATTCCACGATCTCAGGCATATATGAATAGATGGCTTTATCATCGCAAATGCCCGTGCCGGGCGCATTGGCAATTGTAATGCGCCCCGCCCTGTACACATCCATGATACCAGGCACACCAAGCGCAGAATCCGGCTTAAATGTCAGCGGGTCCAAATAGTCATCGTCAACACGGCGGTAGAGCACATCAATGGGCTTATAGCCTTGCGTTGTGCGCATTGCCACCCGGCCATCAACCACCCTCAGGTCTGACCCTTCTACAAGCTCAACCCCCATTTGATCCGCAAGAAAGGCATGCTCATAGTAAGCCGAATTATAAATACCCGGCGTTAACACTGCAATCGTAGGTTTGCCTTCTGTGCAGGCTGGTGCCGTAGCAGACAAGCTTTTACGCAGCAAGGCTGGATAGTTCTCAACCGGACGCACCCGATTTTGGGCAAATAGTTCCGGGAACATCTGCATCATGGTCTCGCGGTTTTCCAGCATATAAGAAACACCAGACGGCGTGCGGGCATTGTCTTCCAGTACACAGAACTGGTCTTCTGCAGTTCGCACAATATCAATGCCGGTTATATGCGTGTAAACCTTGCTCGGCGGCTTCATGCCGATCATTTGCGGTAAGAAGGCATCATTCTGGGTGATCAGTTCCTTCGGTATACGCCCTGCCCTGATAATTTCCTGCTTGTGGTATATGTCATCCAGAAACGCATTCAGCGCCACAACACGTTGCTCAATACCCTGTTCCAGCTTGCGCCATTCCTTGCCAGATATAATCCGGGGAATAATATCAAATGGGATAAGCCGTTCAGAGGCGTCTTGTTGCCCGTACACGGCAAACGTAATACCCGTTCGGCGAAATATTCTCTCAGCATCCCGGCATTTTGCAGCGAGCGTTCTGGGATCTTGGGCCTGAAACCAATTATAATATTCTTTATAGGGTCGTCGGGCCGTTTCATCACCGATCATCATTTCATCAAATAATGTCAAATCGATACTCCCTTGATAGCTTTATTAGATACCATCAAAACCACTTTAGCAATAAGCCCCAGCACACTTTGCTGCATAAAATGCATAAAAAATGATAGCTGCATAAAAAATAATCATATGCTAAAATTTTATTGTCTTTTATGCGTAAAAAACCAGCAGAAAGTCTTAAGGATACAACAGGCATTGCATATGCCAGTGTTTGACTGTAAGCCAAATACTGCTTTCAATTACACTGTGATCTACATGACTGATTATGATGATATCCTGATCTCGCTTAGGCGCATTATTCGTGCGGTTGACCTGCAATCCAAAAAGCTTGCTAAAACCTCTGGCCTTACAGCACCGCAGTTGGTGGTACTGCAAACGCTACATAAAAAGGGCAAAATCAAACTTTCAGTGATTGCAAAAACAGTGTCGTTAAGCCAAGCAACTATAACCTCTATTCTGGACCGCTTGGAAAAAGCTAATCTCGTTAAGCGCGAGCGAAGTCTTACTGACAAACGCAGCATATATGCTTCTCTCACAGAAACAGGCATTCAGCGTTTAAAAGATGCACCAGAGCTTATGCAGGCTGGTTTCCTTAGAGAATATCGTAAGCTGCCAGATTGGGAGCGCACCATGCTCATCAGTTCGCTGCAACGTATTGCAACCATGATGGATGCAGAGGGGCTAGACGCTTCCCCCATTCTTGATACGGGCGACCTATCAAAACAGTAATGCTTGACTGAACACCCTGCCAACATGGTAGCTATTTAATAATCCCAGAACCATTTTATACTTAACCTGCTACCTTGGCGTGGGCCAACCTCGGTTTCTGCAAGCAGGTTTTTGGTAATATCAATTTTCAGTCTCGTTGATGTTTCACTACTGGCTGTAGAGGTTTCAACCTCCAGATAAATATTATCCCTAATATATTTACCCCCCCTGATAAGGGTTGCACTTTCCTCAGTGTCACTCGTGCCAAACGTCAGCGTATCAAGCCCTAATTTACGCCTAAGTTGCCCAACCATATCAAATTTACTGCCGCCGCGCAGTGTATCAATTGCCACAGCAACCTCTGCCACCTGCAAAGCAGAAATTTCCGTAACCGACCGACCAAACAAAATACGCGACATTATCTCGTCTTCTGGCAGCGGCGGCACAGATGACAGCTTGATAACAGGCGCTGATGCCGGGCCGCTTATTTGCAAACGTGCGGCAAGGCTGCCTTCATTATATTCTGCCGTTATAGCAAGGTCTGGGTCAAACCCGCGCCCGCCTTTAAACGACAGCAACCCATCTGATATTTTAAAATCTTTACTGCCGAACTTAAAGTTTCCTTCGCGAATGGTCATGCTGCCCAGCAGGCGTGGATCATCAGACGTACCACCCATATGCAAGTTTCCCTGCCATTCGCTTGTAAGCCCTCGTCCTTCAAAGAAAAAAGCACGCGGAATAGAAACCGCAACATCAAGCACAACCGGCACTTGCTTGGTGGGCTTTTTCAGGTCTAGCGCGGCATCGTCATCGTCAAACCCATTCATTTCAGTAACATCGATTTCCACAACACTACGCGGCAACTCGCGCGGCATAGCTACATTAATACGCCCGGTTTCCACACTGCCTTTAAGTGTAGATGCGCCGCCTTTTTCCCGCACGTATGAGAGATCTGCCGATGCGGTCCCGTTCATATGGTCCTGCCGGGCCACCTGAAAATCAGATAGCGTAAAGTTAAGCTGGCCGGGGAAAGATAAATTCTCCGCCAACTCAACATACCCTGTGCCAGACAAAGTGCCTTTAGCGCCGTCCGTCGCCTCAAGGGCTGCCAGTTTGATACGTTCTTGATTACCGCTCACCTCCAACCGGGCAATGTCCGCCACCAGCCCAAGCGGCTCGTATTCATAGTGGCCATTTTTCATTTCCAACTGCCCGTCAAACACTGGGGCTTCCAGTGTACCCTCAAGGTGTAACTGGCCGTCGAGCAACCCCGAAAGAATATGATTTGGTCGCCGCGCAAGCACCCATATGGGTGCAATATCCCCTTCCCAGTTCAAATCAGCTTTCAAGGGCACACCAGATTTGAGCTTGAATTTACGGCCATCGGCACGCTCATAAGGCAGCTCTGCCACGAGTGTACCAAAAGTTTGGCCCGCTTTAATCGCCGCACCGTCAATATATATAATATGATCTTTCAGCGTGGCCTTCAGGTCCGCTGAATACTGCGACTTTTCCTCCAGAAACGAACCACCTGCAAATTCTGTATTGTTAAAATGAAAATTAGCAACCCCTGTTTCAGCGCCGTGAAGCCGCTCGAAAGTTACATCAGCAGAAAGGGAACCTGCAGACACCGTGCCCGGGCGTAAAATATTAAGAAACGCCATATCTATCGTATCAAGCTTCAATAAAGCTTTTTCTGTATCTCCTTGCAAGGATGCCTCCAAGCTGCCCTCACCGCCCGCAAGCGTAAACGCTGGCGCTGAAAGGGAAAAGCCGTCAGCCCAATCCAGCTTCACCGTGTCAGTGGTAGCGGCCTGAACCCCACCGTAGAGCAGAGAAAAGCTCAACTCTGCCTTTTTATCCTGCGATGTAAGGCCAGCTTCTACCGTAAAGCTATTTCCAAGATAACCGTTTGCCTCAAGGGTAAGCGGTGCATTACTGCCGGAAACACCTGCAATATGTATCACATCAATATGCTGTGACCCTTGCGATATGCCCTTTATAATAATATCCGTATTATAATTCAGCTCTCCCGCATACCAGCCAATATCAAGCGCACCTGCTGCTATTTCCATACGCAGCGGAAAAGCACCCTGACGGATCAACTCCGCATTATCCGCGCTGACATTAATCGCGACCTGAAAATTGTCCGTAGTGCCTGTTAGCTGCATATCCAGTTCAGCCATGCCTTGCAATTGCACGGTTTCAAGCGTGGTTTCCTGTAATTTTAAATTGAGGTACCCATCAACCGGGCCATCAAATGCCAAGGCCATTGCCCCAGTGCCACCAATCCCCGGCAAGGCCACATGAATTTCATCTAACGCCAATATTTCAGGTGTAACCGCAAGGCTGGTGTTAATAGTAACCGTGCCCGCGGTTGTTTCTGTGTGCAAATCCACGGTTCCCGCCCATGCATTTTCAAGAGCAGGGTCAGGGCTAAGCTTTGCCGTTAAAGTGGGGTCTGTTAGCGCTACGCCGTAACCATCAAGAGATGCAAGCGCTGTTTCCAGGGTGATGGCGGGTGCTTTCAAGCTTCCTGTAGCATGGGCCATAACATCTAAGGAGCCGGTCATTGTCATTTTATTACCAGTAAGGGCCGCTATGTTAGCAAGCTTCACTGCGGCTTCAATATCCAAGCCTGTACCATCTGGCTTCACACTGCCTTCGCTTGTAACAGAAAGAGCTGCACCATCAATTTTTAGACCTTGAAGGCTTATCTGTTCCGGTGTCTGGCGTATTTTTGCATTCACTTGAGGTGCCAGCCCTAAAAGAGATGCAAGCTTTTCATCGGCATATGCCATGCTCGCAGTGGTCAGGGTGATATCAGTTTCCACAGCCTCACCGTCACCGTGCGACTCAACATCAAGCTTTAAATTCCCCCCGGTTAAGCGCCCATCGTGGAAAGGCGCCAGTGCACTGACCGAGCTTTCAATATGGCCGCTTGCCATTTCGAACTGCCCGCCAGTTCCCTTCACTGTAACATTGTTTGCAGATGCTATATCAGCAACCGCTTTGCTAACATCCACCTGCCAGTTTTTACCCTCATAGTCATAGGCCCAGCCACCAGATAACACCACACTTTCAAGAGCAGTATCTTCATAAAATGCAGCAAACTTTGCCGTATCAACAGTGCCAGAAACACCTTTTGCATCATACGTTAGCACCCCAAGGGTATCTATCGCACCCAGGTTTGCTGCCCCTTGTTGCAGGCTCGCACCCGTGAGCAAATATTTTACGTGGCCATTCTTCAGGCCAAGTGAACCACCGGCCTCAATACGAATAGTTTCAGCCGCAACCCCAGCGCCTTTAAACGTGGGCACATCAAGGGTAAGATTAGCATTCTCAAGCCGCCATCCATCTTTTGTTTCCAGAACTCCAGAGAGTTTTGCCCCCGCTCCACTTACACGGCTGTCTACTTCTACAGTGATCTCCCGAACATCACCTATCTTGGCTTGAATAACAGCTTCTGCTTCAGCCCCCCACAGCGCCCAAACCTCTGCGGGTAGAAAGCTGTTTTGTGCCTGCTTCAAGGTCAGGGTCAATTCTTCCCTGTTGCCAGAGGCATTTCCCGACACCTGAAGCGCGCCTTCCATTGCAGCGTCTATGGTGCCTTGCCATTTATCAGGCACACCACCGCCAGAGAGGCGTACCACCAAAGGTTCCTGCGCCTTAAGGCCTATCATGTCACCCAGCATCCCACCTTTTTGGGCGAGAAGATCAACAGCTAACCGAAATTTTTTATTGGCTTTGCCTGCGTTATCTGCTGCCCAGCGTACGCTGGCTTGCACCCTGTCTGTTTGGCCTTGATCTGTAAACACCAGCGCGCCCTCTGCCCTTTCGGGCGACAAAGCCACCTTTGAAAGGGAAAGCCTATAGGGCATTTCTGCGTAAACAACCTGCAGATCAACATCACCAATTATGAGGCTCGGTAAAAAAGCAGTTCCACCAGTATCACCTGCCTGCTCAGAAGCCGGCACAGTTGGCATTCTATGGGCGGTAACAGTGTCACCAGCTACCTGCTCAACAGCTATAGTCCCTCCCCATAGCGCAGAAGGTGACCATGTGACATCAAGCTTAGGGGCTTCCAGCCATGTACCTTCAGCATCGGCAATAGTTAGCCCGTGCACGCTAAAGTTTGAAAAAAGCGAGCCCTCTATCGAGGCAAGCGAAATATCAAAACCCGGACTATCCAGCTTTTCTGACAAAACCCCCGCAAGCCAGTTTTTTCCTGTGTCCGATGAAAGCCATAGCAAAGCACCACCCACGGTAACCGCCACAACAGCAGCAAGCCCCAAAAGCGCTGTCAGCAGCTTTTTAGCAAAAGCCTTTAGGCTGCCTGATGGCTTTATGTCTGCTGTTTCAGTCAAAAGCTTTGCCCTATGCTCAAATAAACCGCAACAGCGCTGTCCCCTTCCCGCCGGTCAAGCGGGAATGCAACATCAAGCCGGACCGGGGCAATAGAAGTGTGATAGCGAAGACCGAGCCCTGTGCCCCAGCGAAACCCGTTAAATGTCGGAATTTGGTCTGTATAAAGCGCACCGCCATCAAGGAAGGGAACAATGCTTATGGATGTACTAACCCGCACACGGGCCTCAAACCCCACCTCAAGCACAGATCTACCACCAAGAGGGTCGCCGTCTTCATCCTGAGGGCCTATGCCCTGATAAGAATACCCTCGGACAGACCCACCGCCGCCCGCAAAAAATCTCTCTGTCAGGGGGATCCGGTCCTGATCTGGGCCAAAGGTCATGCCCGCGCGGCCCCTAACAGCAAAGGTAACTGACGACATAAAATCAGGCTGCCAGTATGCAGAGCCTTTTAATTCGCTGGTCAGAAAAAAGAACCTGTCCCCGATCAGTGACATGTTTGGCCCCAACCGCAAATTAAGGCGGATACCGCGTGTTGGATCAAGCAGCACATCAGAGGTGTCGTAGCTGAGGCCGAGGGGCGTGCCAAGAAGCACATATTCATCATGCTCGCCGTCTTCCCGCACCTGTGTCGCCTTACCAGAAACACCAAGCGAGCCGATCCAGCGTTTACCTATTTGGCGCTCTAACCCGGCATACGATTCAAAAATATGAGATTTATAAGCAGGTGTACTTTCACGGCCTGTGCGGGCATTAAAAATAGCAGTTTGGCCGTAGCGCTTGAACTGAGGTTTTCTAAGGTCAGCCTCTAGCGTTTGCTCGCTTTCCCCAAGCTTCATGGAAAATTTGAGATTTTCACCCCGGCCCCATGTATTACGGTGTGTCCACGATGTCTCTAGCTCAAAACCTTCACCTGTTGAATAGCCTGCGCCTGCCTCTATCCTACGCGGCGGGGCCTCTTCTGCATTGACAACTATTGGGGCAATATCTGTGCCTTCATTCGGCTGCTGTAAGGTAACGGTAGTTAAGCGAAACAGGCCCGTTGCCATCAGGCGCGAGCGAAACTCATCCACTTCACTGCGGGTGTATAGATCACCCTCTTGCCACGGCTTTAACCTTTCAAGGTACGAAGCCTCTGTCCGGTCAAGCCCCTCGTAAATAGTTTCACCAAGCTTTGTTTTAGGTCCGTTTTGCAGCACATAATTTACCGCAACACTCGCTGTAGCATGGTTCACGGTTACACTGCGTTCACCCGCCTCCGCAAACGGATAGCCTTGTTCAAGCAACCCAAAAATCAAGACCTGCTCTGTAGCTACAATGTCTGCCGCACTTGCCGGTTCACCCTTTTTTAGAACCGCTTCAAGCTGGATATTTTCGGTATCGCCTTTTTCTGCACCCGCAAAAGAAAAACTAACACTGTCAATTTTATAAAGAACCCCCGCATATACCGCCACGCTGACATCGACCGACTTATCACCCCGCAAGGCTTTGTAATCAACCGACGCGGCATAATACCCCTCTGAGCGCAGAACACGCTGAAAACTGTCTACATCTGACTGAAGGTTACTTTCCACTCTGGCGATAGATCGCAGGCACTGCCCGGTCTTTTCATTCAAAACCGAAACCGACATAAGGATATCGCGCAGGCGTTCGTTAGGTTCCGTCATTTCAAGCGTAAAATGAGTTCTAAAACCACCAGACGAACACGAATCCGCCGCTGAGAGAGGGCGTCCCAAGCAAAAAAACAGCAAAATGACAGAAATTAAGAGGCGCAACATCAAGACCTTAGGGTGTTTCCAGACTACACAGTTATATACCAGCCACTATAAAACAACAGTCCTAAGTATGAACACTGTCAAACATAAGGCAGTCCTGTTACGGACATATCTATAGTATTCACTATAGGTCAGTTGCCTTTATGGCCTTCACAATATCTACTGTGGCGCCATACCAGATAAAAAAGCCATAAGGTAATACCACCAAACATATCAAGAACGGTAAAAATTGTATAAGGCAGCACTCAGCATGCAGCGTGACCAAGCCACTTTACAGCAACCTAAAGTACCACACTTTTCTCTTATGCTAAAAGGGGTGCCAGCAACGCGAGCCCATATGCCTGATTATCATCATCCTCAAGCTTTTTGATGATGGTAATGGCAAGCGCCTTATTTTTGCTTTTTAAAACACCCTCAAGAAGGGTAAGCCGGATAATATCGCGGTCATAAGCGCCTTCAACATCTTCAATCGCACCCAAGAAGTCTGTAATAGCCGCAGCTACCTGACCTGCATTATCTGTAACAGAAAGGCTTGCAAGATAGCCTGCTTTCTCGGTTTCATTTGTAAAATACTCAAGTCGTTTTAACGCTAGTTCTGTCTTCCCGGTTGCAGCCTCAATAGGCCCAACATTATGAGCAAGCTCGATTCTGGCATCCTGCCCTTGCACGCGGGTGCCATGCAGAATAGCAAGATTATAGCTGGTTTCCACAAGAGCTGCATCAAGCCCAGCCTGATACATAAGCCGCGCACGCTCGCCCGTTACCGTGGCCCGCGCCTGCATACCCACAACACTTGGGAACATTTCATCGGCCACGGCGATGAGCGCAGTACTTCTTGCCTCATCGCCCGCTTTACCTGCAATAACAGCAAGCCTAATGAAGCCACGATATTGTTGCGGCTTATCAGTTAGGGCCTGAACTTTTACTTCCAGCTCGTCAAACTCAAGAGAGGTTAAGGCACCGTTTGGCGCCAGTGGTAACAGCCCTAAAAAGCGCCAAAAAGCCCGCGACTCGTTTGTCACCTGATCAAGTGCAACTTTTGCCCCCGATATATTTCCAGCCTTAATAAGCTTTTCCGCAATATTGATAAGCGTTTTATCGCGCACTGTATCTTGTGAAAGCTCCTGTACAAGCGCAAGCCCACCTGCCACATCACCTGCCTCGGCCAGCAGCGGCGCAATAGACGTGATCTTTTCTTGCGTAACGAGGCTAATATTCACAGAACGCGCTTCATCCAGCGCCAGTATAAGGGTTTCTGCAGCCTGTTCTGCTTGGCCCGTTCCCAGCATTGCCCTTGCAACACCTATCAAGACCTTAGCCCGCTCAGCCCCAAAATCTTCATCGATAACCGTTTGGATAGCGGCCTTGACGGCGCAGTCCTTAGTAAGCGATGCAAGGCATGCAAGCGTATAGCTATTAGGTTTATGCTCTGATGTTACAGGTACCTGCTGCGCTTCGACACCCACTGTTGCAGACAGTAAACACACAGCAAAAAGAATTTTATTCATTGAGTTTCCCCGGTTGTCGACATTTGACGTGCCAAATCGGTGAGAAGTGCACGCGTCCCTATATCATAAAAGCCTGTTACCGCCGATTGACGCCAATGCGCCTGAAAGGCTTTTAATACCATAAACGTTTCAGAATCCACGGCCTTGCTATCAGTAAAAGCATAGCCAAGGATAGATAATTTTTCGTGAAGTTCCTGTAACAAAACCCCGTCAGCACCCTTAACCGGCAAAAGTGCTGTGTCAGCCCCATCAACCGCTGAATGTAAACCAAACCCTGCTACCGCCAATTGCTGCCACGGGAAATATTCACCCGGGTCTGTTTTACGCAGCGGCGCAATATCACTGTGCCCTACATATCCATAATAAGGAACTTTATGTCGGGCTTTAATGCCTGATAAAAGGGCAAGCAAACTATCAATTTGCACAGCAGGAAATGGCCGATACCCAAATTCATGACCGGGGTTCACCAGCTCTATACCGATGGATGTGTGATTTATATTGTCACGTCCAAGCCAGCTAGACACACCTGCATGCCATGCACGCTTTTCTTCCGGCACCAAAGCATAAACAGCGCCCTCTTCCCCTATCATATAATGAGCAGAAACCTTGGCTTCCGCATCACAGAGCCGTAAGAGTGCTGCATCCCCTGTTTCCATACCCGTATAATGGAGTACGACCAGATCAATCTGGCTACCGTCCGGTCTTTCATCCCAGTTCGGTGAAGAACAGGTGATCATGTCATCCCTTCAGCATTTGCTACATCTGCCATTTTGCTATGCTTCTTACGGTTTCTGAGGGTTACAATCAAAACCCCCGCAATAGTTAGTACACCACCAAGAACTACTTTTGACGACACTGTTTCATCAAGTGCCATTACCCCTGCCATAACTGCAAAAAGTGGCATAACAAGGAAATAAGGCGTCACAGCGGATACGTCATATTTACGAAACAGATAATTAGCGCCGCCGTGCCCAATGATCGAGGAACCAATCGCACTATATAAGAGAGCAAGCCACGCATCGTTGCTGGCGGCTTTTATCATCTCCAGCTGGTTATTTTCAAAAGCAAAAGAAAACAACAGCGACCCTAGGGCACCGGCGAAGCCCACCCATGCCTGTGTGGTAACGGCAGGAATGTCTTTGAGAGTGCGCATCATAACGGTACTGACCGCATACATAAACGCGGCTAAAGTCACAAGCCCCAGTGCTTGCCAGTATGCAAAAATAACTGGGTCAAAGCCCAAAACAATTACCCCGGAGAAGCTTAATGCAATACCAACAATACGCCGCCAGCCAACTGATTCTTTCAAAACGATAATAGCCAGAATTGTTGAAAACGGCACCCCAAGCTGGCTCGCAATCGCAACAGCGCTCACCCCGTCTGCAACTTGCATGGCAAACAATATCAGCCCAAAATGGGCCACCCCAAGAATGACAGCAACCGCGAGCATGCTTTTCATTCTGCCCGGCACCCACTTCAAAAACGGCGAAAGCGCCAGAAAAACAAATGAAAACCGCAGGGTATTAGCAAGAAACGGAGAGAAAGCATCTACTGCCGCTTTCACCGCAATAAAGTTCACACCCCAAACTGCGGCAATAACAACGGCCAGTACAATATCACGAAACTTCATTCACTGTCTCTTTTGTGCGCTCTGCCATAATCTGGTCATACGCTGCATTAATTTCTGCGGCACGCCTTGTCGCCACGGCAATCATATCGTTTGGGACACCAGCCGCGATCAATCGGTCTGGATGATGCTCGCGAACCAATGCCCGGTACTTATGCTTAAGTGTCGCATTATCTACAGATCTTTCAACCCCAAGAACAGAATAAGGGCATGACGGGTCTGCACCAACATGCCTATGTACTCTGTCTTCAATTTCAGCGCGGCTGAAACCAAAAATTTTAGCCACAGCGCGAATGTAATTCAGTTCATTAGGGTGTACAGAACCATCAGCTTTCGCAATAAAGAATAATGCCTCTATAAGGTCAGATAGCACCCTGCGGTTATCTTTCATGATGCCCGCAATCTGATGTGCATACGCATCAAAGCCAGCAGTATGCTGGCGTGCCATATCAAACACCCGGCCCACATTGGCCATTTCATGAGGCGGCACCTGAAAGACCCGTTTAAAGGCCTCTACTTCTGCGCGGGAGACATGGCCATCCGCTTTTGCCATCTTGGCTGCCAGCGCAATCACACCAATAGTAAAGGTAATACTGCGGGTTGCATCATCAGGCTCGCGGCGGGTTGCATCAACCCCCGCATCAACGGCAGCACCCACCGTTAAGCCAATAAGGGCACCGATAGGCCCGCCTAGTGCAAGCCCTGCTGTACCGCCAATTATTTTACCCCAAATAGACATGACGCATTCCTAGCATAGCAGCCAGTGTTGTTATACAGGAAACTGGCTATAATATTGCGGCTAAATAACGCAATGAACGGTTGGCGGAAAGGATAAAAGGCAGTATACCTGTCCGCCGATGTAACCGGGTTGTCATAATTAGGCGGTGGGCCAAAAAGATTTCCCGGTAGCTTTGCGTAAATAAAAGGATAAGCTTTTATGGTTGATGTTGTTATCTCAGGAACTGGCCTTTATGTGCCTCCGCATAAAATCACCAATGAGGAGCTTGTAGAAACCTTCAATGCATTTGTTGATAAATTTAATGCCGAAAATAAAGCCGACATAGACGCCGGTATTATTCCGGCAAAACAACATTCAAGTGCTGCTTTCATCGAAAAGGCATCTGGCATTAAGGCGCGCCACCTTGTTGACGTGGAAGGGGTCATGGACCTTGACCGGATGATGTCTAAAATGCCTGAAGGCGGCCACGGCACAGACGAAGAGCCTTGTTTTCAGGCTAAAATGGCAATTGAAGCCGCGAAAGCTGCCCTTGAAAATGCCGGACTGCAAGCAGAAGATATTGACCATCTGGTATGTTCCGCTGCACTGCTACAGCGCTATTTTCCGGCAATCGGCATTGAAGTGCAGCATCATCTGGGCACAAAAGGCTCCGCCATGGATATGGTTATGGCCTGTTCTAGCGCCACATACGGCCTTATTGCTGGCGTGAACGCTATCAAGTCAGGTGCTGCTGATCGGGTGCTCATGATCAACCCCGAAATTTTCTCTACTGTTATTGATTTCCGCAACCGCGACAGCCACTTTATTTTTGGGGATATTGCCGTTGCCGTGGTCCTTGAGCGGGCAGACCTTGCCAAAGGCAACAACCTCTGGAAAGTGACAAATACCAAAGCAGAAACCAAATTTTCCAGTAACATTCGCTCACATTACGGCCCAATGACACGGCTTGATGATAATAGCATGTTCCGCGAAGACATGTTTTTCATGCAGGAAGGCCGCAAGGTTTTCCGCGAGCTTCTACCGCTTGTAACCGATTTTATTTGGGCGCAGCTTGAAAGCCAACATCTTGAAGTAAAAGACCTAAGCCGCATGTGGCTGCATCAGGCCAATATCAATATGAACATGTTTGCAGCTAAAAAGCTTTTGGGCCGGGAACCCGAAGCGCTTGAAGCACCAACTGTTCTTGATGAATATGGTAACACGGCGGGTGCAGGCTCTATTGTTGCTTTCCACAAATACCATGATGACCTTAAAGTTGGGGATAAGGGGCTCATCTGCTCGTTTGGTGCAGGCTATTCAATTGGTAGCTTGCTGGTAGAAAAGGTAAAATAACTATAGGGGAATAGTATGGGGGGGATTGTTATCAGCGGCACGGGGGTATTTACCCCCAAACATGCCGTTTCGAACGATGCGCTCGTTGAAAGCTATAATGCCCATTCCGAAGCATGGAATAATGAGCATGCCGCCGAAATAGCAGCAGGGACCCTTGCCGCACGGGAGATGTCGTCCTCAGCTTTTATTGAAAAAGCCTCTGGCATCAAAAACCGGTACCTTATGGACGGCAAAGGCCCCACCGAAGTTGGCCGCATGCGGCCTTACCTTGCTGAGGGTGCGCCTGACAACCTGATGGGTACGCCAGTTCAGGTTCAGATGGCGCTTGCCGCTGCAAAAACGGCCCTCGAAGAAGCTAACCTTAACGGCGAGGACATTGATCTTGTGATCATTTCGGCTTCTGTATGGGAGCGCTTCATTCCCTCGATGGCAACAGAACTGCAAAGTATACTCGGCGCAAAAGGTTTTGCCTTTGATATGTCAATGGCATGCTCCAGCGCCACCTTCGGCATTTCAACGGCAACAGACGCCCTTTTATCCGGCATGGCAAACAAAGCTCTTGTTGTTACCGCTGAATATCTTTCACCTCTGCTGAACTTTGAAGAACGCGACGGCCATTTTATTTTTGGTGATGCCGCCGTTGCTATGGTGCTGGAACGCGAGACTGAAACAACATCCAAGAATGCTTTCCGCATCAACAGCCGCAAACTATTCACTGAATATTCAACCAATATTCAGGCTGGCTTTGGCAGCAGAGCCATGATTGAACGCGACAAAATAAACGACCCTGCCATGCGCTTTGTACAGAATGGCCGTGTGGTGTTTAAAGAGCTTCTGCCAAAGGTTATTGAAATTGTGCAAAACCAAATGGCTGAAACAGGCAGAAAAATTGAAGACTTCAAACGCCTGTGGTTACACCAAGCCAATATCAACATGAATATTTTTGCCACACGAAAGCTGCTGGGGCGAGACCCAAGCCAGGAAGATGCCCCCATCATTCTGGATGATTATGCGAACACCGCCGGCGCAGGCTGCATGATAGCTTTTCATAAATATAAATCAGACTTTGTGAAAGGTGATCTTGGCCTCATATGTTCATTTGGGGCCAGCTATTCTGCGGGTTACATTGAAGTGGAGCGGCTCTAACTACCGGTTTGAATAATTTCAAACTGGAGTTTTTGGTCATTGGATATTTGCTTGTTTACAAAATCCAGCATGCCGTCTGCATCCAGATCATCGCCGCGCGCTGTTACAACGCCCATACTGATTGTTAGCTGAATGGGCACACCAAGCGGCTTCAAGGCAGTGTGCGCAATTTTCTGCCTTATCCGCCGCACTACTAGATCAGCCCCCTCTTCAGCGGTTCCGGGCAACAGCAAAACAAATTCTTCGCCGCCAAAGCGGCAAAACACATCTTGCGCGCGCCTGCCCTCCACGACCAGACCCGCAAACGCCGCGAGTGCAGCATCCCCAACCGCACGGCCATGCTCTGTATTGATTTTTTTAAATCTATCAATGTCCATCATAATAAGGGAAACAGGTTCGGCATTCCGCCTCGCGCGCGCTAAAACAGCTTTTACCACCTCCAGAAAGGCACGCTGTTTAAGCGCTTTTGTAAGGGGATCAAGCATTTCATGCAGCTTTAATTCAGCCTGCAAACGCTCGGCTGTCATAATAATAATGACAACCGCGATCGACATGGAGAACACCACCATCTCCACATAGGATAAAATCTCTATGGAATTGAGAAAGAAGTTACCTGTAAGCTGAAGGAAATCAAGCGGCATCGCACGGTAAAAACCGTAAAACCCATGTACAATGAACAGCAAAAAAGCAAGGGCTGCCCCCACTGTTGCACGCCGTATTACCCCTTTATAAAGCCCTTTGCGCCCCCCAATGGCTTTTAAAAGCGTTGAAGCAATCCCAAACGACACAAGGCCTTCAAATAAGGCTCGGACAGCAGCCACATACCCACCGTCATGAAACAGCATAAGATAGGCCATAATGCCAATGGAAAGCACACTGATAAGCCACAAAGCGATCATCATACGCTTTGACCGCATGGCCCAAAAATCAGTAACCCCAAGCCATAGAATACCGTGACCTAATATAATAACACTTTGCCCAGCCAGATAGGCCAAAGGCTCAGTCTCTAACGGGTTTTCAAAGCTGACACAAGTTCCAAAGGAAACCAAAATAATGCCGAAGGCAATATATAGCAGCCCGTCTATCACACGGTTCGCAAGCCAGTTTACTAACAGCGCAAGTGACGAAAGCAGCATCACCAGCATGACAGCAATAGACAAAGTTGGTATATCAAGTGCCACAGCGATCCCTCTACAACAGCAGGACCACCTTATTGTATATCACCCTGTTTGCAAGCAAGATGTATTTTGAAAACTTCTAATAAGAAGCGCCGTCTGACGTATTGAACCCGCAGGCCTAGACAGGCCAGCCATGAAATAGAGCATGGACAGCTCTGGAGCCACGCTTCCACAAAGCAGGCAATATCCCCTTTTTCTTGTTCCCAACTGTAATTTTATTATTCCCTTCCTTCTTTCAGTGTATAAACTTTTCTTGCAAGAAAAGGGGGCTGGTTATGCGTACTGCAAAAATATGGGTATCTGTTTTGGTTATTGTGGTTGTTCTGGTTATTGCTGAACGCATCATCGTGCCGCCTATCATTGAAAAAAGCATGAACAAAATTGTTGATGTCTCTGACTACAGCGTGTCACCCGCCGCTGACAAATTACACAGCAGCCTTAAAATTGTTGATTGGCATGCCGACAGCCTTTTGTGGTCTCGCGATTTTCTGAAACGCTCTGATTACGGGCAGGTTGACCTGCCGCGCCTTCAAGACGGCAACATAAACCTGCAGGTAATGACAACTGTTACCAAATCGCCAGAAGGCCAAAATTATGAAGAAAATACGGGTTCGAGCGACAGTATAACCAAGCTTGCCATTGCCCAAGGCTGGCCCGTGCGCACATGGAACAGCCTGCTTGAGCGCGCACTCTATCAGTCAGACCTACTGCATACCTATGTCGCCAAATCAAAGGGGCAGATGGTTTTTGTGAAAAACAAAGCGGACCTTGCGGCCCACCGCAACCGCGATAATGGTGCTATTGCCGTTATGCTCGGCACCGAGGGCGGCCACCCATTTGAAGGCGACATCAAAAATGTTGATATTATGTATAATGCGGGTTTCCGTATGGTTGGCCTGACTCATTTTTTTGATAACAAGCTTGCTGGTTCCCTGCACGGCGTTTCAAAAGCCGGCCTAACAGATTTTGGCCGTGCTGTTGTTAAACGGCTTGATGAATTGAACATCATCATTGATCTGGCCCATTCATCAGAAGCCACTGCATGGGAAGTGCTCAGCCTTACCACGCGCCCTGTAGTTATTTCACATACCGGGCTAAAAGGGTACTGCGA